>NZ_JBVMVV010000004.1:0-343651 GCF_055632435.1 Haloarcula sp. MBLA0163 | reverse complement strand
TCGTGGGCCTCGGGTTCGCCCTGTCGATAGTGGTCGTCGCCACCTTCGTACAGGTACCCGTGGTGACCTATCTGCGGTACTACGCGTTGTTCGTCCTCGGGGACGTCGACGGAGAACTTGATCTCATCCCGGAGCGTCGCGGTACAGTCCGAGATGAGAGCGACCGTTAGCGGTCCCGTACGCGGGACACAAGACATTTGTGCGCGAGGAGAGTGGCGCGGTACATGCCCTCCAGACGACGATTCATCGCCTCGCTCGCCGCCGGTGCGCTCGGTGGAATAGCGGGCTGTACGACGAGTGCCGACGACCCA
Source organism: Haloarcula sp. MBLA0163 (assembly GCF_055632435.1). Lineage (NCBI taxonomy): Archaea > Methanobacteriati > Methanobacteriota > Halobacteria > Halobacteriales > Haloarculaceae > Haloarcula > Haloarcula sp. MBLA0163. The sequence continues at coordinate 343,340 of NZ_JBVMVV010000004.1, read as the reverse complement.
CCGGCGCCGGCAACCCCTGCCCTCGACGCCGACAAGCAGATCTACGGCTCCGACGGCAACTGGTCGAGTTTCGGCTGCAACGCCGGCAACACACGGAGCGTTCACGGCATCAACGCGGGTGAGGCGCCGGTCGACGGCGTCAGCGAGGACTGGCGAGTCCCCGTCACCGCCTACCAGCGAAGTGCGCCGGTCGTGGCCGACGGCCGAGTCTATCTACCAACCCGATCCGGTCTGTGTGTCTACGATGCAAGCGACGGAACGGAACTGTGGCAGACCGACGGCATCAGCGATGCACCGGTCGTCCGTAACGGAACGGTGTTCGCAGCAGACGGTCGTGAGAACGCAGTCCGAGCGCTCGCCGCGGATACCGGCGACGAGCGGTGGGCAGTCGAGACGGACACGAGACCCGTCGGACCTTCGATGTATCCCGGGACACCGCTCGTCGTCGGCGCCGGCGAACAGGTCTACGGACTCGACCCGCAAACCGGAGAGAAGATCTGGTCGCAAGAGGTGTTCGGCACCGCTCTACCCAGCCCGCCGGTGTGGAAGGGGTATGCCGCTGCCGTCGCGACCGAGGCTGGTGAGGTCTCGCTGCTCAGGCTCGCCGACGGCACTGGAGTGCAGCGGTTCCGACTCCCGGCAACGCCGACCTGTCCACCGTCCGCCGACACGGATGCAGTGTACGTCACGTGCCAGGACGGCACGACCTATGCGCTGTCGGGTGACACGAGCGCCAGTCGACCACGTCTCTGGTCGGTCGAGACTGGGTGGGGCCCAGGTGGTATCGCCCTCGATTCCGGCCTCGTGTTCGCGGGTACGGCGGGCGACCTCCACGCCGTCGATAGCGACTCCGGGGACGTCCGCTGGAGCCATCAGCTGGGTGATTGGCGGCACACGGCCCCGGCAATCGGGCGGGATACGCTCTTCGTCGGCGGCGACCGTCTGTGGGCGTTGGACCCGACGCCGAAAGAGGCAATCCTGGGCACTGGTCCGGCGGTGCGGTACGAGCGCTCGTTTCACGGACGCGTCGGGCCCGGGCCGGTGCTCGACGACGGGACGCTGTACGTCGTAGCGGAGACCGGACCGGACTCGACCCACCTGCTCGCGTTGTCGTGAGCTACTAACCAACAGTTTGCCGATACTGCCGCCAACGTTGGTTAGCTAAAGCTGGCAGAGAGCCCTCCCGGGATTGCGGACGTCTGTAGCGGGGAACCCGATGGCCAGCCATGTTATAACGTGACTAACAAAACAATCCGCCGACCCGGTATCGGTCGGAGAGATCGGGTGTGTTGGAATCAGAGACGGTGAGCGTCGTCGTGCCGACGTACGACCGGGACCGTCTGCTCATCGAGGCAGTTGAGAGCGTCCTCGCCCAGACCTACGAGCCTATCGAATTACTGGTGGTGGACGACGGATCACCGACGCCAGCGCAGGAGGTTCTCGAGGACGTCGACCTCGGTGCTGTAGCGGACGCGACGATTATCAGACACGACGAGAACCGCGGTGGAAACGCAGCACGGAATACGGGCATCGGAGCCGCGAGTGGCGCCTACGTGGCGTTTCTCGACGACGACGACTACTGGCTCCCGGCGAAGCTCGAACGGCAAGTGACGACCCTGAAACGCGCCGATGACATTCAACAGCGCGCTGGTTGGATTCTTGGTATCGCCACTCGAGTGTGAAATCCCTGTATACGTACTCTCGCCTGAGCTATACGGTCTCCCGGCCCCGTCACTGGTCCAATTCGGGCCTGAGCTCGCTACCACCCTCAGTCCATCCGCGTTTATGCGGCGTTGCTGTCTGTCGTCTGCAGGAGTTCCTGTCCGGAGCCTGTTGCGTCCGGTGCGGCCACGAACGCGCCAGCTGTCCCACTGGCAACGATCGATAGTATCGTTAATACCGATAACGTGACCGCGAGTGTTCGTTGTCTGAATTGCCTATCTGGCATCGAGGGTACCCTCGAAGGATAGCCTTCTTAGAATGAACCGGCTGAAAACCAGACAGAGAGCCGTTTCTCGACATTATATAGATTATAACATCTCGTGAAGTTGTGATTCGTCACGCTGTCATATGCCGAAACGGCCCCCTTACAGACGTTTTACCGTCGGGTACGTAGTTGCGAGCGGATATTCTTAGCCAGTTGCTTACCAAATTATCACACGTTGACATAATCGTCGAGCGTTCGTCTACATCATACGCTCAACAGCTGACTGTGTCAAAAACCGACCATTTCCCTGCATTACTACTATATATCAGTCAAGCGATTAGAACTCTATGGAACACGAGATAACCCATCGGCCGTCCTACGCACAGCTGAGCCTCTCGTTAGAGCCCGGTGAATCGGTCCGGTCTGAAGGCGGCGCGATGGTTAGTCACTCGAGCGGTATCGACGTCGAGACCAAGGCCGAAGGTGGACTACTGAAATCGTTGTCGCGGTCCGTCTTGGGCGGGGAATCGTTCTTCATGAACACGTTCACAGCCTCGGAGGCCAGCACGCTTCGACTCGCTCCGGCCCTGTCTGGCGACGTCCAACACCACGAGTTGGATGACGAGACCTTGTTCGTCCAGTCGACCTCTTTTCTCGCTTCGGACCCAGCTATAGATGTCGACACCAAGTTCGGTGGCGGCAAGACGTTCTTCGGCGGTGAGGGACTGTTCCTCCTGAAACTAACCGGGACCGGCCCGGCATTCATCTCTAGCTACGGGGCTATCGACGAACTGACTGTCTCGAACGGTGACCCCGTAATCGTCGACACCGGCCACATCGTGGCATTCGAGGACTCTCTGGACTTCAACGTCCGGAAGGTCGGTGGTCTCAAGTCGACGCTGTTCAGCGGGGAAGGGCTGGTCTGTGAGTTCACCGGTGAGGGAACGGTGTGGACACAGACGCGGAGTCCTGACGCGTTCCTATCGTGGCTGATTCCGAAGTTACCGAGCGGGAACAGTGCCCAGTAGGACTGTTCTTCAGAGTGCGTTCGTGTGGTCGGAATTTTCCGCCGATGCAAAACTGAGAGTTGGGCCCCGAAGTTGCTAACCAACATCCTGTGGAAATTATCCCGATTTGTTGGTTAGCTATCCCAAGCGAGTTACCCTCGCGGTTCTTGCCCGAACCAGTGAATCGCGCTCGACTGGCCCCACGCTGTAGTTCGGTTGACGACAGTTCGAACACTTCGATACAGGTGTCTCCCCCACCCCAAATTCGGGCACGGTGAATACACTTCGATAGAGGGGTGTGTATCACCGACCTCCCGGACCGGATCGTTCTGTGGACGGCGTTTCGTATCACCGTTTCATCTGGAAGTGTAGAACCACAGACAACCGCATTTCGGTCGTTGTAGCCCTTCAGACTGTCCCATACACTTCGATAGAGGTGTGTCTCCGGTCAGGGACGTATCGTGTAGCTTCGACGGTGAGGTGTGTGACAATCCGGCAGGAACACTTCGATAGAGGCGTGTCTATCGAGCGACTGCGTCACCCTTCGTTCCGTATCTGTGCCTGTACGACAGACGCGACCTCGTCCTGAGACACCATCTCGATACGGGAGTCCTCGCGAAGCGTCTCCAGAATCGTTGCGGGTGATTCGCCGAACTGGAACTCGAGGAACATCCCGGAACTCGGACCGTGGCTCCGCCGTTCGAAGTCGACGAGCGAGTACGTCGTCAACTCCTTCATCTTGTTGACGTAGGTCTCCTGATGGTACTGGTCGGCGTCTATCGAATCCGTCAGGAACTGGTACACCTTGTAGCCGGTCGTACTGCGTGCTGCACCGTTGTTGGACTCCGCAGCGACGGCCGCCGTCGCGTAGAGACAGAGCTTCTTCTGGGTGCTAATGCCTCGGACGACCTCGAGGACTCGGTTCTTTTCGACCTTGTCTTGAGCTTCGCGGACGTGTCCTTCGTTGACCCGCTGGTCGCCTTCCCGTTCCGCTAGTTCGCCGGCAACTCGCATCAGGTCGATGGCTTTCCGCGCGTCACCGTGGGTCTGTGCCGCGAAGGCGGCCGCCAGTGGGATGACATCGTCGTCGAGGACGTCGTCGTAGAAGGCGTCCTGTCGGCGACGGAGGATCGCCTGTAACTGGTTGGCGTCGTAGTCTCCGAAGTGGACGTCTTCGGGTGTGAACGAACTGAGTGCCCGGCTCCCGACGGACTCCATCATCTTCGTGTCGTTGGAGATGGCGACGACGGAGATGAACGTCTCTAACTCACCGTCTGCGCCCGCGCGAGAAAGTTGGTAGAGCAGCCGAGAGAACGCGGGGTCTTGTTTGTCCCGTCGACCAACGAGCATGTCGAGTTCGTCCAGAACGAAGACGAGCGAGTCGAAATTCTCGTCGACGATTCGGAACAGTTCGTCCCATTTCTCTTTGGTCGCGACACCGTGTTTCGGGACCTGTACCTCGACGCCGGCCTCGTCGGCGGCACGGGAGACGAGCTCGTAGACGGCGACCCCGAGCGTGTCCAGGTCCTGGCAGTTGACCTCTATCGTCCCGAAACGGATGTCCCGCGGTTCACAGATTTGACTGATGTTCTTACAGACAGCCTTCGTGATGAGCGACTTACCGGTCCCGGACGGTCCGTAGAGAAAGAGGTTCGGCGGACGGTTGTCGCCGAGAGCGACCCGGAGCATTTTGGTGACCTCCTGTAACTGGTCGTCGCGGCCGACGATACGGTCTTCCTCCACGACGTAGTTCGGGTCGAGTAGTGTCCGTTCTCGGATCAACCCCTCCTGTTCGTCGAACTCGAGGAGCATCTCCTCGATGGATTGGGAGCCGGATGCACCTTCCATCGACGGATCACCTTTCGAAGAGTTCGCGTCCGTGTCGAGCGTCGATTGGGTACCCTCCTCTACCGTGGAGAGGTCCCCAGAAGACCGGTCCTCCGTCGACGATTCCTCGTCGTCCGATGACCCCGACCGGTCGGCGGGGTGTTCGGAGTCGTCGGTGTCCATAAGGTGAACAAACACGGACGTAGTAAAAATCTTGGCACCTCTATCGATGTGTGTTCATCCGATCGAGGTTGTCTATCCCGATGATTCGTCCAGATATCAGGGTCGTGTTCGAGAGTCGAAAGAAGGTCTGACGAAGTGTTAGTGGAGTTGCCGAAGGAGGAGTCCGGTCGAGACACACACCCCTCTATCGATGTGTTTCGGGGAAGGAGTGTGAGGGGGGTCTTCTTGCCAGTCGAGCCGAGAGCCAGACGCCTGTTTGATGGAGTCGACTTCTCTCTGACTGATTCTGGAGTCAGGTCGCTTCAGAGTTGTTCTAGCAGTGCTTTCTGTTTCATTCTCTTCTTTTTTCTTCTAGTCTAGCTAGTAACTAGACACACACACCCCTCTATCGAAGTGTTCGATGTGTTCTGAACGTCACCGCGCTTTTATCTCTCTACCTCTTCTAAGAGTTGCTCCGTCGGAATCATCCAGTACTTCGGATTCATGCATCTCATAGCCTCAGTCAATAGATTACGACTTCTCACAATCATGGACCATCGCTGTCACCGGTACACCCCGACGAAACCTTCGGTTCGAACACTTCGATAGAGGGGTGTCTGTGTGTGGCCGATTTCTATCGCTACATTCCCGTCCTGCGGTTGTCCGCCTCCTCCTCGAAGTAGCTCCCGGTCGAAGGGCATGCATTCCTCTCGTAATCACACATCGATAGAGGTGTGTGTGATAGCTCAGTTCCTCTCTATTCATCCCGATTCGCCCTCGCTGGTCGTTCTATCGACACCTCTGGATTCGAACCAAGTACTATGTATCCCTCCTAGAAGTGTTCAATTGCGTCCTTGGAGTATCGACTCCTGTGTCCACTCCGACTCAGAACTACTTCCGAACGTATCACACGGGCTCGTCCGTTCGACTATGCCGATTGTGAATGTTTCAACTACTGACTCACGCCTGCCAATCGTCTCATGACTAAACCATCGATTCGACACATCGACGACGCGATAGACCTCGTGACTAGGGAGCGAGATATACTAGAGACCGAGCGGCTGGCTTTCCGAAGTTTCGTACGCCGACTGGACGACATCGAACCAGCAGGAGCGACTACCGGAACGACAGAGTCTATCGGTGACGGAGGGGTACGCACCGTCGCCGTCAAGCAACCAACTACCGGCAAACGACTGCGGCAAGTTAGAACTGCGTACCGTGAGACAGTCATGGCGACGCCTCATTACGACGATGAGTACGGGGAATCGCTCGAAGAGAATATGACCGCCGAGTTCGGGCCGGACCTTGCCAGACGGTTTACCGACGGGACGACACTCACGCCTGCTCTCCACCAACTCATCCGCGAATCTGGTACTACTGCAATCCGGGAACGCAGCGATCTCCACTCGTCGATAACGACCGAGTACCAATCTCTCACCGATTCACGACGGGCGTTGACCGACGTACAACAGACTCTCAGCGAAATATATTCCCGCCTCGAAACGAATCCGGACTCGGCGACTCGAGACCAGCTCGACGCCCGCCTGATCGAACTGGAAAGTGAATGTGAGACCGTCGCGAGTAACAGACAGCGACGCATCCACAACCGGTCCGGGATAACACTCTCCGGTGTCGACGAAACGAGTTTAGCACGGTACCTCTACGACGAGTACGAGACGCTTTGTCCGGTCCTCGCTGTTGTCGCCGAATGGGTCGACACCATCCAATCCTGTCGGACACGCTGTCACTGGTGACCACCAGCTTGGTTCACCATCTGTGAGGAAAGTTTCCGCCTCTCGTGGATTCGGGCTCTGCCGTCTCTATCGTCGTGGCACTCGAAGTAATCCCAGACTGGCAGTGTAACTATGTGGGGAACAATTTGGACTATATTTCCCCGGCTTGGAGTACGAATGGCATAAAAGCAGCATTGCCGTGGGGTATCTGACTTCAAAAAAATCTATACATCGCCAAAAAGTCGGATATAGGGCATAAACGACAAATATGTAATAGTAGAACGCAAATATGGAGAAAATAGGTTTCGACTCGAAGGCCGAACCGACAGACATGCATCGGGCTATATGTGGCTGCCGTGAGTATCGATACATGCGCCAACTGGAGGGCCAAGATGACACAGACACTCGAAATCAGTGACGACCTCATGGACCGACTCGAAAGCCACCTCGAGGAGGACGAATCAACGGAGGAGTTCATAGAGGAACTCGTCTCGATGTACGAGACGGAGGGCACATTTCTGCAAGAGGGATATTCGGAGTGATAGCGTCACACGTAACAGCTTCTCTTAGAACCACCTCCGCCCAGCAATGCAGCGCCGAACGCAATGCACTGTCAACCCACAGTCGGTCAGTCCTGGATGTCGGTATCCTGCCTGAGAGTGCACCACCAGTAGGTACAGCAAACTGACCCGACCAGTCCGGCGACTACGTCTGCGAGTTCAAACGCTCGGCCGGGAACGGCCTTTTGTAGGTGTCCGGTCACGAGACTGAGTACCGTCGAGACGCAGACTGCCACCACGGCAGCACTGCGATCGGACGAGATGTCGGCAGCAACAAGGTCGGCGACCAGCACTGCGTACACCCCATGCCCGACGAGATGTAAGAACTTGTCCGGTCCGACCCACTCCCATTGCGACCGCCGTTCGAACGGGGAGGGAACAACCGCAGCGAGAACGAGCACCATGGTCGAGACAAAGACCAGAGTTCGACGAGAACGAGTTCTCCGAACGCGCATGGGGAATTTTTGTCCTGTGTCCGTTTGAAGGTAGTGCCGCTGTCTAGGGGGTCCACCTCCGGTGACTGTGTTCGTTGTTGCAGCGAGAGGCGTATCGCCGGCTAGTTAATGTTGTCCGGATGCCAGGACTGCCCCATTTACGAGTACATCCTCGTGCCCACCGACGGGAGACGCGACCAAACGGGGTATCGAGCACGCGATGGACCTCGCTGAAGGGAACGCTGCCCACCTTCACGTGTTGTTCGTTGTCGACGGATCCGTCTACGGAACGACGCCAGCGCTTAGCAGTTACGAGGCATTTCTCGAAGAGATCGCCAACGAGGCCGAAGAAATGGTCGAAGACGTCGTCGAAGCAGCTACCCAGCGGGGCATCGATTCGACGACGTCCGTCGAGGCAACCCCCACGAAACGATTCTGGAGTACGTCGAGAACAACGACATCGACGTCGTCGTGATGGGCAAGCGCGGTGCCGCGGGTGTCGAAGCCCCACACCTTGGATCGGTCACCGACCGAGTCATCCGGTCGTCGAAAGTCCCGGTAGTTCCTGTCTGATTTGATTCCCCGGAAACAGCACGGCTCTGCGAATTGCGAGAACCAGCGCCGGGTTGTGGCCGAACGTCACTCCGAGTTGAAGAACAAGCGCCGTGACTTCCTCCACAAACTCTCGAACTACTACGCCCGCGAATACGACCTTGTGGCCGTAGAGGACTTGGACGCGAAGGGCTTGGTGGAACTACCGGGCAACTCCCGCAACCGTGCTGGCGCGGCGTGGGGGACGTTCCTGCGGATGCTCGAATACAAGTGCGAACGCGAAGGAACGCACTTCGTCGCGGCGAATCCTCGTGGAACGACGAAAGAGTGTGCATCCTGCGGCGTTTCGACCGAGAAACCGCTGTGGGTACGCGAACATTCATGTCCGTCGAGTGGGTTCGAGGCGGACAGGGATGCGAACGCGGCGTGGAACAACCTTTCTCGCGGCCTCAAAGATGTAGGAGTGGGATACTCCGAATCAACGCCTGTGGAGACTGCGCTCCCTGTGGATACGCCTGTATCTGCAACGTGCGTCGCGGATACAGGAAGCCCCTGCCTCAAGGAGCTGCAGGAGGCGGCGAGTAGGCAGGGGTAGTTCACTTCTGACGCCATCAGCGAACCCTCCCAGATTCAGTGAGTCGTTTGCTTTGCTGTCGACAATATCTCAGGCAGGCAGATGTAAGGATCATACTACAGCGCTCGCGAACACGAGACTATATTATCGTGACGGTTGAATAACACGAAGGAGCGCTATGAAAGCATTTGTCATGCAAGGCATCGGATCGACAGCTCTCGTCGAGAAAGACCGGCCGGAACCCGGTCCCACCGACGCGATACTCTCACCGACCGTCGGCCTCATCTGTACCTCTGACTGTCACACGGTACACGGGGCAATCGGTGACCGTGACAACTTGACACTGGGCCACGAAGTCGTCGGGGTCCTCGACGATGTCGGGGAGGCCGTGAGCGACTTCGAACCCGGGGACAGAGTTGCAGTGGGCGCGATAACACCCGACTGGAACTCCATGGCGGCACAGGACGGGCACCCGTCGCAATCTAACGGCCCGCTCGGAGGCTGGAAGTTCGCGAACGTGAAAGACGGCACGTTTGCGGAAGCCGTTCACGTCAACGACGCGGACGGGAATCTCGCACATATCCCTGACGACGTGACCGATCACGAAGCGGTCTACACGGCTGACATGTTGAGTACGGGTTTCGCGGCTGCAGAGAACGCCGACATACCGATGGGTGGGACCGTCGCCGTGTTCGCACAGGGACCGGTCGGACTGATGGCGACGAAGGGTGCCGCACTGCAGGGTGCTGGCGAGATAATCGCTGTCGAGACTGTCGAGCAGAGACAGAAACTTGCGCGGGAGTACGGTGCCGACCATATCGTCGACTTCCAGGAGGGAGACCCTGTCGAAGAGATACTGTCACTGACCGATGACAGCGGCGTCGACGCGGCAATCGAAGCCTTGGGGGCCGACGAGACGTTCCAGGACTGCATCGAGGTCGTCAAACCGGGTGGGACCGTCTCCAACGTCGGGTATCACGGCGAAGGCGAGTTCCGTCACATCCCGCGCGAGGAGTGGGGTGTCGGCATGTCCGAAATCGAAATCGTCACCGACCTCTGTCCCGGCGGCCGGCTTCGGATGAGTCGCCTCCTCAGGATGCTTGAGAACGACCTCGTCGACCCGACGAAAATGACGACACACGAGTTCGGGTTCGAAGAGATCGAAACTGCCTTCGAGATGATGGACGAGAAAGCCGACGGGATCATCAAGCCACTCATCCACTTCGAGTGAATCGGATAGGACCCTGCTCGTATGGGCCAATCCTCAAACCGGTTGGTCGAGTGCTAACACGGATTCCGAACCAGAACCTACACGTCGCCGTCGGCCCTCGATGTTCGTATGTCTCCAACCGTAGACGAACTTCGTAACGAGATTCGCCGGGAAGTCGGCCGATACGAACGCGTCGAATCGACGGCGTTCACGAAAGAGGCCCTCGCGGCTATTTGCGAGGCCGTCGGCCACGAAGTCGAATCGGGACGGCTCCCGCCCAAGCCTGAGATGCGTGCCACGATATTCGACGCGATAGACGATTTCGACGCCGACGACGTCGACCGTGCCGACCGTGCGTTCCGCAAAGCCGACCTCACGGTCATCGCTGACACAGTCGGGTCATCGTGATACTGACAACGCCGCTTCAGGACTCTGACGGTGTTGACACAGTTGCCGCGTTAGTCAACATCGACTGTCATCCATCTCAGTAAACCTATATCGGCTAACCAATCACGACTGGGTGAGTATATATCTGGGCAGTTCTGGTGTCTATAATCCCATCTCAGATTACACACAATCCGTGTCCATTTATTGATTGAGCCGGTAGCAACCGTGTGTCCACGGTCCGTTGGTCTAGCAGTGTCCGCTCACCCCGCTATCGCGATGCTGCGCTGTTCGTGCTCCTCGCCGCCCTCTTCGGCGGCTCGTTCGTCGCTATAAAGACAGGTCTCCGGGAACTGCCACCGCTCCTGTTCGCAGGCCTCCGGTTCGACGTCGCTGCCGTCGTCTTACTCACGTACATAGCGCTGACGAGCGACCGGGCTGCGTGGGTGCCGAAAACACGCAGCGACTACCTCGGAGTCGGAGCGGGTGCTGTGTTTCTGGTAGCGCTCAACAACGGATTGCTGTTCCTCGGTCAGGTTACGACGACACCCGCCGCGGCGTCGGTGATGTACGGGCTCAATCCGATTCTGGCACCCGTATTCGCGTGGTGGTTGCTCGGGGATCGACTCTCCGCACTGGGTGCTATCGGAATCGGAATCGCGCTCTGTGGGGTCGTCATCATCGTACAGCCGTCGCCGTCGACGATTACCGATGCTAGTTCCGTTGGGCAGCTACTCGTCCTTGGCGCCGCTGGCGCCGTCGCTCTGGGGAGCGTCCTACTCCGGCGCATCCAGCCACGGATGGCAAGTGTCTCGTTGACTGCGTGGGCCATGGCCGGTGGTGCGGGGATACTCCACGCCAGCAGTTTCGCACTCGGGGAACAGCAGGCGAACCTGCTCTCGCTTGAACCAGTGACGGTACTGAGTCTGCTCTCTGTCGGGATACCATCGACCGCTGTCGCGTATGCGATCTATTTCGGACTCATAGAGCGCGTGGGCCCGGTCCGAACGAACCTGGTAGCCTACTTCGTCCCAGTCTTCGCTGCCATCAGCGGCTGGATACTGCTCGACACGAGTGTCTCGATCTGGACCGGCGTTGGCTTCCTGGTAGTCGTCGCCGGGTTCGCTCTGATCGAACGGCAGGTCGTCGGTGCAGAACTTCTCCGGTTTCGTCGGCGACTACGCGGACTAGGTACCGACAAAGATCGTGCAGAGTCTAACGATTGAATCAGGTCCTTGCACCGTTGCTCTCCATCACGACAAACAGTCGTTTGAGTCTGACGCCGGGAACTGGGACCTTGTCTACAGACGGGGAACCCGTGTGCCTGAGGCTAAATTCAGGGACCAACCACAGGACCTGTCCTGACTAACCAACATCGGGAACGGAGTCCGTCGATTGTTGGTTAGCGACCAATCGTTCCCTGACGGGTAACTGGGGCGTCCGGGTTGATAGGGAAGGCGACGATAACAGAATCCTCCACAGCAGTCACGGGGATTTCACCACTCTCGGCCACGAGAGCGCTCTCGGTGTACCCCACAGCCTCACCGCCGACGTCAACTGCGCCGTCGAAGACGTATAGATAGGTGTGCCAGTCCGGCCGCGACGGGAGCGAGGTCGTGGCCCCAGCGGTCAGTCGGCAGTCGTAACAGTCGACGTCGTTGCGGACGTACAGCGGCGCGTCGGTCCCCTGTGGACCGAACAGGTGTCGCCACTGGTTCGCAGCAGGTTCCGGAATCGCTTCGTGTTGAATGCCCGGTTCGAGGTCCAGACTGTGCGGGCGGACGAAAATCTGGAGCATGCGCAACGGAGGGTCGTCGGCGAGTGTCTCTTCGGCGTGCCAGAAGCCGCTGCCGGCGTTCATCACCAGCATGTGATCGGAATCGGTGACCAGCTCGTTGCCCTGCCGGTCGTCGTGGCGCATCACACCCTCGGGTACCCAGGAGATGATCTCCTCGTTGCGGTGCTGGTGCATCCGGATCAGCGTTCCAGGGTCCATGAACGATTCGACGACTGTCGCAAGCGGCCCGTAACCGTGATCGCCGTGTTCGGGGACGGCTCGGCCGGGGTGGTTGAAGTGGATCCGGAACTTGCCCTGATTCTGTGAGATTTCTATCCGCGGCAGCGTGTAGATACGAGACTGGGGCCCTCGTGAGCGCGAACCTTCCATTGCTTGACCCTAGACTCCCGGGGCCTAAATGAGTTCTCCGCGGCAGGCAATCATTGTTCTATACAGTTCCGACCGAAGCACTGACTCGTTCCCTCGATGAGGAGCAGTGAGCGATTGCCGACCAGGTTCGGCTGCGTCCGATTCAGACGCACATCCACGGGCACCTCCGCCAGAAGCAGTTTGCGCAGTACTGAGTTCGGCAACACCGTTAATCGTAGTAGCTGATTCGTTCGCTGACTGAGGCGAAGGCCACGTTCTCGTTGACGGCTTCGATCTCGATGGCCACGCGTTCACCTACCTCAGTGTCCGGAACGATTACGACGTAGCCGCGTTCGACTCGCGCCACGCCATCGCCCTGATCGCCGAGGCTCTCTATCTCGACGCGTCGTGTTTCCCCCTCTTCGACCGGTGGTTGGGACTGCTGTCGTTCGTACGACTGTGGTTGCTCCTCGGCCTGTCCGGGCTGTGCGTTTGCAGGGAGGAGTGCGACCTGATACGAGTGGCCAGCGGCAAGGGTTCCGGCCTCGAGTTCACCTTTCGGAATCTCGACTACAAACGAGTCGTCAGCCTCCTCGATCTGAGCAGTAAACAAACATCGTAAGCGTGTGGGGATATCCATCTGTACGAAATTGCCTCGTGTCCGTCTGTGACAGTACCAGTCTATTTCAGTCTACCGCTCAGGACGACATCTGTGGCGTCTGTGGAGGGCCGCCACTTGAGGATACAAAAATCAGAGACCGCTTCAAGCAGCCTCCGACGGTTCGTACACCTGGATCCATCCGTCGCTTCTTACCTTGATGAGATGCTCGGTGTAGTGGAATTCGACAGTTCCTGTGCCCTGTCGAGCGGTATCTCTGTTGTTCGAACCGAAGAACGCGGCTTCGATACCCGCGATATCGACCACCTCGTACAGGGGTGGGGACAGCACCTCTTTCGGAGAGACACCTCGTGCCTCTGCGATGGCCAGTACGATATCGGTCGCTAGTCCGCTGTCTCCAGCGGGCTCGTAAAGCCGTTGTACGACTTGCTGCCACTGATTCTCCCGATTGAGAGCGGGGTCGTCATCGGTCTCCACTCTATCGGTCATCCATATCACCACGCGCGTGCGTCTCCTGTAAGCTGTCGAGGGTTGCCCCCATCCCCTCCAGCGCAGCGAGGACTTGCTCGGCGTTCTCTGCTGGGGTGATCGTCTCCGTCACCTCGTCGAAGGAGATGACGCCCTCGTCGGCTAATTTGGGCACATGAGCGTGATAGAGAGAGACGTACACTCGCTCTCGCTCGGACTCTGAGATATCGGATTCGGGAATTCCGTTCTCCCAAGCCGCGATTTTCGTCGCCAGATCGGTCAGCGACCACGCTCTCTCTTCGAGAAGTGTGTAACAGAGGTATCGGCGTCGAGGGTGGCCAAGTGCCTCGTAAACGTGATCTAACTCCAAAATGTCTCTTGAGGGATGAGTGTCCTCGCTTGGTAAATTCTCGGAATCGGTTCCGACTTCTCCATGATCTTCGGAATCATCGGTCATATTGAGCATACGAACGTCCGGTGGGGTATTAAATACCAGTGTGGATAGAGCACCTGAGAGTGTTATATTTAAAAATACTCGATTGACGAGACCCAGGATGACGTTAAATTTGCCAGCGGAGCCCGGTCATCATGGCGATGATGGCCAACATGAGGACCGTCTGGACGAGGCCCCACTTCATCGTCTGGCCGAACAGTTCGTCGAGACGGTCTCCGTCCGGTTCCGGCATCGACAGTTCGACACTCATCCGTGTGGTCAACAGATGGAGCGGACCGAATCCGATGAGCAACATGAGGACGCCGATCCCGAGTGCCCCCCACAGCCAGTGGCTGGGCGAAGCCCAGTAGCCCATCAGATCCGCCAGTGCAATCCCCGAGCCGATCACACCGAGGCTCAACGGTTCTGCGACGACCGTCATCCTCGGTACCAGATGCTGATTCACTGCTCCAGAGACCTCGTCGGTGACGCTTTCCAGCGATGGTCCCAGTACGAACTTGAAGAAGAAATCCAGTCCGAACCAGAACGCACCCAGTCCCACGTGGACGTAGAACAGGGCCTGTGGACTTCCCGACAGGTACGCTACGGCCGGCGCCCCGAGGAACAATACTGCGGCTCCCGTGGCAAACCGGGACCCGGCAGCGTCTATGATAACCCCCAACTCCTCCCGATGGTTCGCAGGTCGGTCAACAGTAGCCATCGATTACATTTGCTATCCAACCAGTCCATATCTTATCATTATTTGGGTACCACTGATATTTTCTGGGCAGTGCTGTATGCTACCCGAGAGTTCCGGCAGGAGTCTGTCGTATCGCGTCAAGACACTGGAACTGAAGAGACTCTGACAGTGTGTCCTACGAGACTACGTACAGGGTATCCTGACCGTGGGCACCGAACAATAACCATCTCGAACTGTAAAGCAACGCCACCCAGTGGGAGATATCCGATACTCATTGGAAGTTCCGATTGATTGTCCGCTGTGCTGCTCTAAATTATTTAACTGTGGCTGTCTGACTAGACCACAACGGAACCGTTTGGAGACCAAATGACACCTTACAATCCCTGCTGCACTCGCTCGTCACCACTGTCACACCAGACGCGTTCGCGTCTTCGGTGCAGTATGGCACGCTCACACCGCTCTCGGTCGACCAGGGTAATTCCATCCACGTCTCGGTTCCCAGTGAGTCGATGGTGAGCCTGGTTTCGACGGTTCGGTGGCGCCGATGAGACCGGATGTCGTCGACGCTGTGGAACAGCTGGAGTCCATACACGTTCTCCACGTGGACGATGACCCGGACCTTGCTGATCTGACTGCGACGTATCTCGAGCGTGAGGATGACCGCCTCGACGTGACGACCGCTATCAGTGTCGACCAAGCGGTCAGTCTCCTCGAGGACCAGCAGTACGATTGTATTGTCTCCGATTACGAGATGCCAGAGCGGAACGGCATCGAATTCCTTTCTATCGTCAGAGCGGAATATCCCGACCTGCCTTTCATCTTGTATACGGGAAAGGGATCGGAAGAGGTCGCCAGCGAGGCCATCTCCAGTGGCGTTACGGATTACCTCCAGAAGGAGACGGGTTCGGGGCAGTACACGGTCCTCGCCAACCGAATCACCAACGCCGTCGAACAGCGACAAGCGACGACAGCACTCAAGAGCAGTCAGAAACGGCTCGCGCTGCTCATCGAACAGTCGCCGATCGGTGTGTTGGAGTACAACGAGGCGTTCGAGATCGTCCGGTTGAACGAGACTGGGGAGTCGATTCTCGGCTACTCAGAGGAGGAACTGCTCGGCGAGACCTGGGAAAAACTCGTGAGCGAGGACAGTTACGAAAACGTCGACCGAGTGACTAATAACCTCTCACAGGCCGAGGGCGGGTTCCACAGCATCGACGAGAACGTTCGGCGGGACGGCGCTCGGATCATCTGTGAATGGCACAACCGTGTCATCACCGATGACGACGGTGACGTCGTGACCATCATTTCACTGTTTCAGGACGTTACCGACCGTAGAGAGCGACAACGACAGCTCGAACGATACAAGTCCTATCTCGAAGGCTCCACCGATATCATCACTGTGGTGGATGAAGCTGGGCGGATTCAGTATCAGAGTCCATCCATCACACGTATTCTCGGCTACGAGGCAGGCGAGTTACTCGGTGAGGACGCGTTCGCTTTCGTCCATCCCGACGACATGGAGACGGCCTCCGAAGCCTTCGAACGAATTGTGGCGAGTTCGGAACAGCGGGTCAGTGTCGAGTTCCGGTTCCGAACAGCGGACGACGACTGGCGGTGGCTCGAAGTCAGAGGCACGGACTACCGAGACAAAGCAGACATCGACGGGATAGTTGTCAACAGCCGGGACATCACGAGGCGGAAACAACGGGAGCAAACGCTGCGACAGACCACCGCGAGACTCGAGGCACTGTTCGATGAATCGCCAGACATGATAAATATTCATGACATAGACGGGAACATTATCGAGTCGAATCCACGTCTCTGTGAGCAGACCGGATACAGCGAGGTCGAACTGAGAGACATGAAGATCTGGGACCTCGATGAATCGATCACTCGGGAGGACGCCAGAGCTGCCCTGGAAGAGATGGAGCAAAACACCCAGACGAGGGTAACCGGCCGCTATCGGCGAAAGGATGGGAGTGACTTTCCCGTCGAGATTCATATCAGACGGCACGACATCGATGGCGAGAAGCGGTTCATCGTCATCAGTCGAGATATCTCGGCCCAGAAGCAGCGCGAACAGCAGTTAGAGCAGTTTGCCTCTGTGGTCAGCCACGACCTTCGGAACCCGCTCAACGTCGCTGATGGGAATCTGGAACTCGCCCGACGGACCGCTGATGACGAAAACCTCGACAAGGTTGCACAGGCGCATGACCGGATGAAGGAGTTGATCGAGAATATCCTGGCACTGTCACGCGAGGGACGGCAGGTCAGCGACATCGGTCTCGTGTCGCTCGGATCGATAGCTGAGAGTTCATGGGAGACAGTCGAGACAGCCGACGCGGTGCTGCGAACGAACACCGAACGGCGGATCAAGGCCGACCGCGAGCGACTCCAACAACTCCTCGAGAATCTCATTCGGAACGCAATCGAACACGGTGGCACGACGGTGACCGTGACCGTTGGGGACATTGACGATGGGTTCTACGTTGCGGATGATGGACCCGGCATCGAGACGGACAATCAAGAGGTCGTCTTCGAGGCGGGCTACTCAAGTACCGACGGAGGAACGGGGTTCGGATTGAGTATTGCACGACAAATAGCGGCTGCCCATGGCTGGGACATAGGCATCACGACTGGCGAGGAGGGCGGTGCGCGGTTCGAGATTACCGGTGTTGAAACCGAAACATAGCGCTGTTTCCGATAGCCGCTTGGGGAAGCGAACGAAAAGCACAGTCTGTCACAGCAGGGCGACCTGTACGATTGAGAGTACCAACAGCGGAACGTGAAACGAGACATGAGCCAGCATCGCCGCCTCGAGACTTCGCCGCCAGTAGAGCCAGCCGAACAGAACGCCGGCGACGGTGTTCAAGAGGACCGTCCTGACGATCAACGCTGGCGTGAGGGTGACCGATTGGGCGAGCGCCGGGAGGTGACCCAGACCGAACAGAACGGCGGAGACGACGATAGCAAGCCACACGACAGTCGGTTGTGGACCGTCGGACCGGGAGCCGGTGATGCGACACCCGATGAACACGAGCACGGACATGAGGCCGAACCGGAGCATCAACTCCTCGGTTATTCCCCCGTAGAGGAATCGGACAGGTGCGTACGAGAGCACATTCAGGACGCTCGGTCCCGTTGCTCCGATTAGAGACTGAGGCAGGTCTTGAGCGACAAGCGGCATCATCACAGCGTCGAGGGCGACGATAGCGATACCCCCAACGATACCAGTCACGATAGCCACATCGGCCTCCTCTCGAAGACACCGCCAAACCCCATCACCACTCTCGACACCGTCGACGAGATACGACCGCAACCCCACTCGCGGCGCAGCGTAAGCCCCGAGCAGGCACGCTACTGCGAGGAGGAGCAGGGGATTGAGCGCCGAGAGAACGGCGAGAGTCGAGAGCGATAGCCCGGCCGGAACACCCGTGGGTGGCGTCGTGAGATAAATGTAGCCGACCAGCGCCGCGATGCCCGGGAGGCCCATGAGCAGTGATACACCGAACCGCCGACCGTAGGGCGCCCGGTTCCCAATAGGAGACATGGGTCCGACAAGGCCTGGGGACGGCAAGGCAGTTGTGGAACAGCGGTCTTGCCTTGGCACTCTGGGCTCCGCATTGTGACCGGGACGTGCTTCAGGGTCTCGGAACCGTATCCCGCCGTCTCATACGTGTGGTGCCCTGACGCCCTTTCGCTTCGTGGCTGGCGTCATGGCCACGAGGTGCGGTTGGGGCCGTCCGAGCTGTGACAGTCGAGTATATGTGAGACGAACCTGTTGCCGAGCGTGTCGTCCCCCGGTGTACGAGGCAGGTAAGCAGGGCGGTACCGGTCCATCAGTTCGAGGGCTGGGGCTCCCCTGCCGGTGAGATGTCCGAGGGCGACGGAAGGGACAGGTCCGCGCGTCGGAGCAGTTGCGCGTTGATTGCGACGATGACAGTACTCAGCGACATCAAGAGCGCACCGACTGCCGGTGAGAGCAGAATCCCGATCGGAGCCAGCACCCCTGCTGCCAGTGGAATGGCGAAGACGTTGTAGCCGGCGGCCCACACGATGTTCTCCTGCATCTTCCGGTAGCTCGCTTTACTCAGTTTCACGAGCCGAACCACGTCCATCGGATTGTTCTGTACGAGGATGACGTCCGCCGACTGAACGGCCACATCTGTCCCACTCCCGATAGCGATACCCACGTCGGCCCGGGCCAGAGCGGGCGCGTCGTTCACGCCGTCGCCGACCATCGCGACGAGCTTTCCCTGGTCCTGTAGCTCCTGGACTCGCGTGTCCTTATCCTCCGGCAGTACCTCGGCGAACACGGTATCGATACCGAGTTCGTCGGCCACCGCGTCAGCCACAGTCTGTGAATCCCCGGTCAGCATCGCGACTTCGATGCCCAGTTCGTGGAGTGCATCCACGACCCGGTAACTCGTTTCGCGAATCACGTCAGCCATGGCGAAGGCAGCGATGAGTTCTCCCTCGTGAACCAGGTAAACGACCGTCTGCGCGTCGTTGCCGGCTTCGTCGGCGAAGCGGCGTAGATCGGACGGGACGTCGGTGTCGAGGGTCTCCAATAGGTTAGGACCGCCGACGTACACCTCGTCGCCGTCGACCGTCGCGCGGACACCTCGTCCCTTCATCGCCTCGAAATCGACCACCTCGGGGGCAGCGATGCCACGTTTGTCGGCCGCTTCACGGATCGCCCGCGCAATCATGTGTTCGGAGTCTCCTTCGGCGGCGGCAGCCAGCGCCAGAGCGTCGTCCTCATCAACTCCATCGATAGTTGCTATCCCGACGACTCCGTGTTCTCCTTGCGTGAGCGTCCCGGTTTTATCGAAGATGACCGCATCGAGGTTCCGTGCGTCCTCCATGGCGATTCGATCGCGGACAAGCATGCCGTTTCGAGCCGCGAGCGAGGTATTGATCGCGACGACGAGGGGAATGGCGAGCCCGAGCGCATGGGGACACGCGATGACTAGGACAGTTACCACGCGTTCGATAACCGAGGCGTCGAACGAGACTGCGAGGGTCCACGCGATAGCGGTCACGGCTGCCGCGCCCACGGCGACGTAGAACAGCCAACCTGCGGCGCGGTCGGCGAGGACCTGCGTCTTGGACTTGCTCTTCTGGGCTTCCTCGACGAGCCGCATGATTCCAGCGAGGGTCGTTTCGTCACCAGTCGCGTCGATTCGGACGCGGAGACTCCCATCGCCGTTGACGGTGCCGCCGATGACGTCGTCGCCTGGTTCCTTCGAGACCGGTTTCGACTCGCCGGTGATCATCGACTCGTTGACGTCGGAGGCACCTTTTTCGACGATGCCGTCGGCCGGGACGCTCGCCCCAGGGCGAACGAGGACGAGGTCGCCTTCCGACAGTTCGCCGACCGGCACGGCTTCGGTCTCGCCGGTTTGAGTGATCCGCTCGGCTTCGTCCGGCATCAATTTTGCCAGCTCGTCGAGGGCGCTCGACGCTCGACGGACCGACCGCATCTCGATCCAGTGCCCTAACAGCATGATGTCGATCAGCGTGACGAGTTCCCAGAAAAACGCCGAGGTAGTCGGGAACACGACGCCGGCGAGACTATACACGAACGCGACAGTGATGGCCATCGAGATGAGCGTCATCATCCCCGGGGAGTGGTTCTCGAGTTCCGGACGAGCCATCCGGAGGAACGGCAGCCCCCCATAGGCGAAGATGATAACGGCGAAAACAGGGTTGATCCATTCGCTCCCCGGGAACTGAGGGACCGAGAATCCGAGCCACCCTTGAAGGGTCTCGCTGTACAGAAGGACCGGAATAGAAAGGAGTGCCGAAGCAGAGAACCGTCGCCGGAACAGCTGCTCGTGACCTTCGTGCATTCCGCCGTGACCGTCGTGACCACTTCCGTGTCCGGCCGCTCCGTGACTCATCGCGTGGTGGGTCTGTCCGTCGTCTGTCCGCCCCTTTGCGACCGTCCGCTGTCCGGCCGGGTCGATATCTCGGTTATCGGCAATCTCGCCCGAGTGCTCACCACTGCTATGCTCGGAGTGGTCGTGCGGAGAGTACCCGTCTTCGGCTGAATGTTCGTGGTCGCCCATAGCTCATGGCCGTGGTTGCATGTATGTGGGCGATGGTAATGGGTCTAGTGGGCAAAAAATGGTTGTAAATCGAGCAAGGAACACTCTAAAAAACTCTCTTTAGATACATAAGAGACGAAACATCCTCACGAACGTCAAAAATCACACAAATACGGGATATCGGAACTGAAAACGCGCGAGGAACACTCATACTTCTCGTTCCGACACGCATATCCTGTTTCGTATTGGTCAGTTACTGATGTACTGGTGGCTTGGATAGCAATCGGGCAGCCGAACGAACGAGATCAGTCCCGGACCGATTCCAGAATGAGGCGTTGCTCGACGCGCTTGGCTTCCTGCTGGGCGTCTTGGACAGCATCGACGTTGACGCTGACAGAGGTGATGCCAGCATCGACCAGCTCCTGAATCATGCGGGGCTTGGACGCGGCTTGACCACAGATACTCGTCGATACGTCGTACTCACGACACGTCTCGATGACGCCCGTGAGCAGGCGCATCACTGCTGGGTGTAGCTCGTCGTATCGATCTGCGACGGTACCGTTGTTGCGGTCGACCGCGAGTGTGTACTGGGTCAGGTCGTTCGTGCCGAACGAGACGAAGTCCACTCCGCTCTCACAGAGGTCCTCCACGCACAATGCGCTCGCGGGCGTCTCGATCATCACGCCCCAATCACGTTTCGCTGGGTCGATGCCGACCTCACGCATCAGCGACTTTGCTCGACTGACGTCCTCGGCGTCGTTTACGAGCGGGAGCATCAGTTCCAGGCTGTCGTAGCCCATTTCGTACAGTTTCTTGAACGCGCGAAGTTGGAGTTTGAACGTCTCCGGCTCTTCAAGCGACCGACGGATACCACGATACCCCAGCATGGGGTTGTGCTCGCTGGGTTCGTCCTCACCGCCCTCCAGCTGGCGGAACTCGTCGGAAGGTGCGTCGAGTGTCCGGACGCGGACTGGACGGGGGTAGAACGCTTCGGCGACGGTTCGCATGGAGTCCGTAAGCGTGTTCATGAACGCGTCCTCACCGTGGTCGGCGACGTACTGTTGTGGGGTCTTGTTCGTCGACAGCACCATGTGTTCCATCCTGAGCAGACCGACACCGTCGGCTCCCGTCGCGGCCGCACGCTCAGCCGCCTCTGGAATCGAGACGTTGACCTTGATGTCGGTCGCGGTCATCGGCTTGCCAGCCGGGCCCGACCGGTCGGGACTGCCGCCCGATGCCGACTCTACTCCGTCGTCGCTCGTTGGGTCTCGGTGGCCGTCGACGACGACCCCGCGGTCCCCGTCTACCGAGACCATCTGGTCGTCGGTGAGCGTCGCCGTGGCCGTCTCGGAGCCGATTACGGCCGGAACACCGAGCTCGCGGGAGACGATGGCTGCGTGGCTGGTCATCCCGCCTTCGTCGGTGACGAGTGCGCCCGCCCGTTTCATCGCGGGTACCATATCAGGCGTCGTCATCTCTGTGACGATGATATCGCCCTGATTGACCTTGTCGAGTTGATCGAGCGTCCCGACGATCCGAGCCGTGCCGGTGACCGTTCCCGGACTCGCACCCAGCCCGTCGACGAGCACGTCGCTGTCGCCCGACTCGTCGGCGTCAGCGTCCGCACGGCCGTCGTGGGACTCGTCGACGCTCTCGTCGATGGTGGTTATCGGCCGGGACTGGAGGAGGTAGACGCTGTCGTCGCGGATGGCCCACTCGACGTCTTGTGGTTGCTCGTAGTGTTCTTCGACGAGTTCCCCGAGCGAGTGTAACTCAGCCAGTTCACTCTCACTGAGGACGCGTTCGTCCTGCCGGTCCTCAGCAACCGTTCGTTCGACGGTTTCACCCGTCTCGTCGTCCCGGACGTGTTTTGTCTTCTTCGTCGCAACTGTGACCGCCTCGACGGACTCGGCCTCCCGGTCGTACGTGTAGTTATCGGGTGAGACGGCCCCGGAGACGACCGCCTCTCCGAGGCCCCACGCGGCTTCGACGGTGATCTCGGGTGCACCGGTCGAGGGATGCCTGGTGAACATGACCCCGGATTTCTCGGCGTCGACCATCCGCTGGACGACGACGGCGATGTCGACGTCCTCGTGGGCGAACCCCTGTTCGTTCCGGTAGTAGATCGCACGCTGGGTGAACAGGGACGCCCAGCACCGCTTGATTCGGTCCAGTAGGTCCGCTCTGTCGACGTTGAGAAAGGTCTCCTGTTGGCCGGCGAACGAGGCATCTGGTAGGTCCTCGGCTGTCGCCGACGACCGAACGGCGACGAACGGGTCACCCTCGAAATCGTCGTACGCAGATAGAATCCTCGACTCCACGTGTTCGGGAATGTCCGTGTCGACGATGAGTTCCCGGGCCTTTTGTTCCGCTTCGGCGAGCGCCGCTGAATCCTCACTATCCACGTTTACGGCGTCAAACAGTGCTTCGGCGATTCCGGCATCTTCGATGAACGTCCGGTACGTGTCGGCAGTCACGACGAACGCCGGGGGGACCGGAAGTCCCGCGTCGCGCAGTTCGCCGAGCGAGGCTCCTTTGCCACCGGCGCTGTTGACGTCGCTTGTACCAATCGCACTCAACCAAGCTACTGGCATCTAACTACGATACCGCTCCACCGGTACATAAAAAATGGTGTTGAATGGCCGTCCCACGACCGATGCGTGTGTCGACAGGACGAGGTTGGAAGCCCCAGAACCAGCAACAATTTTGCGAGGACTATGCCTCTGATAACGGATGTACCTTAGTTAGGAATCGGCTCTATCGCTGGCCTCCGGGACATGGCCCACATGACCTACTTTGTGACCTTGTCTACAGCCGGAACAGACTGAGTGACTCGGTGCCTGACCCCTAAGGTTCACTGTTCACCGTCCGTCTCTGACCTACTCGCGGCTTCGAGAACTGTCTGTCGGTCTTCGAAATAGGCTGGTGCGTCGTTGTCGTGTTCGAACTCGACGATTCGAGCGAGTGCTTCCTCGCCGTCACCGACGTTGGCCGAGAGGTCTTCAGCTAAATCGACGTAGGCCGACGCTAGGTCTTGAAACGCGGCGCGACGGGCCTGTTTCGCCTTCACGATTGCCTGCTTCTCCTCGAGTTCGGATTCGAGCACTTCGATATCCTCGATTTCGTCTGTCGACCGTGGACCACCGGCCTCGGGGTTGGTTCCCGTAGAGTGGTCCGTTATCTCCTCTCGCGCGTTCGCGATCTCATCGTCGATCTCCGCCAGCAGTTCCTCGGTCTCCTCACCGAGTATCTCAACCCGTCCCCACAGCAATCTTGCTTGCGTCTGGCAGTAATCGACCAGTTCCGCCACGGAAAGCGCACCATCGCGTTCACTCATTGGCCTCACTTCGTGCCCCGGGCGGAAGTGCGTTGTCACAGTACGTCCCGACGACCTCGGTGTCTCGACTCTCTACGACGGACCTATGGCAAGTGAAGGCATACCTACAAACACATCGAAGCGTGAGAGCTACGGTGATACAACTCGAGCCAACTTTACTACTATTTTATCCAATCGTACGAGTGTAAACTCTATAATAGATGCAGACTGGTGTCATAGCAGTATATACGCAACAGATCGGGTCCTTTCTCGAATTTCTGGCCGTCATTCCTTCGAGTATACATTCATCGACCTATCGACTGTCGCGAAATTGTCGTAACTGCCTCTGCAAACAGTGTGTGGTCGAGTGGCAGCGTGCTGAACCGCTGAACGAGACCCGAGAGAATTCGACGAGGATAGTTCGGACGCTATCCGCTCGGTGTCGAAGAGAATCAGGTAGCAACAGTCTCTCCTGATTCCCTGTCCTATCCATGGTCGTGTTGTATGGCTGTTGTGAGCCAGGGGAGGAGAGAACGGTTTCATTCGCGGAAGCGCACTCGATAGCGACCGCGGTGAGCAACCTTCATCAGCGCGAGTCGAGAAGTTCGGTGTATGGGTGCAGGCGTCGTCGTCGCCGGTGGTCGGTCGACACGATTTGGTGACCAGGACAAGGCCGTCGCCGAATTAGCGGGAACGCCGATGATTCGGCGAGTCGTCGACCGGCTCACGCCGGTCGTCGACGAGCTCGTCGTGAACTGTCGGCGCGATCAGGGAGATGCCATCGAAGCGGCGCTGGACGGGTGTGGCATCGCACCGACCTTCGCGTTCGACGAAACTCCCGACGAAGGACCGATGGCGGGCATCGGCCGTGGCCTCCGTGCCACTGAGAGCGAATACGGTTTCGTGGTCGCCTGTGATATGCCGTTCCTGGACTCGTCGTTCGTGTCGTTCCTTTTCGACCGGGTTGAGGGATACGACGCCGCGGTCCCACGCCCCGACGAGTGGTTCCAGACGACACAGGCGGTGTATCGGGCCGACGCGATGGCGTCGGCTTGCGACCGCGCGCTCGAACGGGGTGAGCACAGAATCGTCGAAGCGCTCTTCGAACTGGACTATCTCGTGATCGACCGAGAAGAGATAGAAAACCACACCACCATGGAGACGTTCGAGAATCTGAACACGTACGAAGAGTTCGAGGCGGCGGCCGAGCGGTTTTGACCGGTACTGGGGCTCCCAGCTCACTACTCGAAAATCTCTGCGACGAATTTCTCGGCGAGTCCCGCCTCGGGGTCCGATTCCCACTCGGTCTCGACATCGAGGTCGAGTGACTCGCAGACCGCCCGGACGTCTTTCAGGACGGTCGCCAATCGCCCCGCTGCCCCGACCGCCTCTTCGCCATCCAGCACTCGCTTGAGGGTCACTTCGTCCAATTTGAACGGCCCCTGTCCACCGCCGCCGAGGATAACCACGAGCGTCGCGGTCTCCCCGTCGATTGGTTCGAGGAGGAGCGAGACCAACAGCCATGCATCGAAATGTGCGGCAGCCCGCTCGTAGGCGATCTGCGTGACGCCGGCCCCTTCGTATCGGTGGATGTTTCGCACACCTCGCTTGTTCAAGGACCGGCGGCTCTCCTCGGCCTTCTCGTCCACGAAGGCGTCAGCGAAGCGGTCGGCGGACGCCCCACGGAGCGTGAGGGTGGTCGCTTTCACGTACCGGGAAACCAGACGTATACACAAAAATACACGGTGTGTTTGCCCTCTAACCGGCCCTCGAGAACGCCTCGGCAGGGGGTCAGGAGAGGGTGGCGGTGATGTCGGTCGAGGACACCATCCCGATGAAGTCGTCTTCGACGACTGGGAGGTGGTTGATTCCGAAGTTCTCCATCATCGCTGCCGTCTCAACGAGACGGAGGTCAGGCGGGACCGTCTCGACCGACTCGGTCATGATGTCGGCGACGTCTAGCTGCGACGTATCTCGCTCCTCGGAGACGGCGTCGATGATGTCGGTACTCGTCACGATAGAGGGTGGTGCGGTCGTGACGAGCAACGCACTGATATCGCGTCGTCGCATCTCTTTGGCAGCATCGACCACCGTCGCGTCGGGCGCGATGGTCACAAGCGGGGTGGACATCACGTCTTCGACGATTGCTTGTTCTTGTGATGGCATAGCAGTACTAACGAGCAGGGGGGTCTTCGTTCTTGTTCCCGACTAGTGGCCGCCGGTGCACTTGCCACCCCCACAGAGAACAGTGAAGCAGTGCCCCGAGAGCGATTCAGGCGTAGTTCGGGTCTGATTCCAGGTCCTCCACCTGGATCGTGATATCGCCATTCCCCCACAGAATCACGATCGCGCCGTGGGTTGTGAACTCGACTTTGACCGTATCTTCGTCGCTATCTCGTCTGAACAGCTTATCCAGTGCATCTGGGTCAATGCTGTCGTACAGGACGCACTCGTCCTGACTCACGTCTCGCCCTTTTGCCTCGGAGAGCGCCGACACGATAGCAGTACTCAACTCCTCGTCGTCGTCGGGTTTGTATAACAGGGTCGGACTGGCAGTCACATAGACAGCATAGAGACACTAATCTGAAAATAGTACAGCATTATTAGGAAAGCTACGACATGTAATTATGGACGAAATTTCTCCCTCAGGACGTACCTCTCCGCTGAAATTACAGGAATACGACAGGAAGCGAATACAAAATCAGAGAGTTCCATGTTCAGTGTGGTAGACAGGAATACTGCACCCCGAGGAATGTGACGCCTTTGACCGGCAAACATTCGTCGGGACTCGATAGGGTCAAAACGAGTGTTCGCCACCTATACTCGTCTGCCGAACAGTCTAAATGGAAGGCGGTAACCGGACAACTACTGTCGTACCCTTCTCGTCCTCGGTCAGGAACTCCATTTCACCACCCAATTCATCGACACTCCACTTTACGATGAGTAGCCCTATCCCGGTTGTGTGCTCTAGCTGTGTCGACACGTCATTGAGTACTGGTTCAAACTCATCGGGCGTGATACCGCTTCCATTATCAGCGATAGTGAGTTTGATCTGCCAATCGGGGTCCGGGATCTCACTAGCGCCGATTCGAACTGTTGACCCTCCGTGAGTGATTGCGTTATCGACCAGTTGCTCTGCAATCAGTTCCAGCAAAACCGGATTCGAATGGATCGCTAGATCCTCTTCGATGTCGGTTAGGATCGTCGTGGACTCTGTAGACTCTGCAAACTCTTCAGCCACATCGCCGACGACAGTATCGACGGAGACTGATTTCGGCTCAATGTCGCCCTGTCTAATCCGATCGAATTCCCGGATCTGTTCGGTTATTCTGTCTATTCGGTGGCTTGCATCCAATACACGTGTCGCAAGGTCGGAGATCTCTGTGTCGTTCGTCGACTCCCGTATGTGCCCGGTCAACCCGTTGACAACGGTCAATTTGTTCCGAATATTGTGTCGCAGAATCCGGTTGTAGACATGTAATCGCTGTCGATGTTCGAGGAGTTCAGTGACGACTCGACCCTCGGGAATCAACAGGGTCACAGTCCCACGTTCGTCGGTCACAGGACGAACGGAAAAATCAATCATCTCAGTTCCGTCGGAGCCCCGGACTTCGAGCGTCTGGCGAACGAATTCCCCCTCTGACCCGGTTGCCACGGCTTGTCTAACTCGCTCCTGGATGGACTCGTCGTATTCGAACCAGTAACAGTCCCAGACCGGTTTCCCAATGACATCCTCCCGCTTGAGATCGCCGAACTCGAGGGCAGTCTCATTGGCTTCGATCAGCGTTCCATCCGGTTGCATCAATCCGGTGAACTGGTATGTCTGATCGAAGATTGCTCGTGTACGCCGTTCCTGTTTTTTACGATCAGAGATATCCCGAACGCTAGCGAGCACCCGCTCGACCCCATCTAGTTCGACAACTGTGAGATTGACTTCGGCCCAAAAGGCGGTTCCATCCTTGCGCTGGTCCCGCCACTCAAACTTGATTTGCCCCTCTGTACGGGCCTGATGAATACGCTCCTGCGGACTGACCGGAGGATTCCAATCATCCGCCGTGATATCTGAGACACTCATACCGAGTAATTCATCTCGAGTATAGCCGAGTATCTCTACCAGCCGTTGGTTGACTTCCAGAATTTCATCCGAGTCCACCGGATGAATAAAACAGCCGTCCGCAATGTTGTCGAAAATCGTCTGATACTGCTGTTGCGGGAGTCGTCCCTCGTCCTCGCGAACCGTCACCGGCTCTGGCTCGGGGTCAGACACCATCAGTTAGTCACGGACACGGGAGCGAAACGGAACAGGGCTACTTTTTAACGTTCAACCCCTTTATAAGGGTCTCCGCTCAGCCGCTCGTGTATGATAGCAACACCATCTGGAGGATTTTTTCGTTCCCCCGTCGGAGACGATCCGAGACCGCTTGTTGACTGAGTTCGAGTTCCTCGGCGAGATCTTTCAGGTCCGCATCCTTCGGATTCGAAAAGTAACCTCTATCGAGGGCGAGGACGAGCGCTTCCCGCTGGTCTGACGTAAGACCGAAATCACGTCTGCGTGCACTTTCTCGTGAGAACGTATAGGTTCGCTCGATGTGGATTGTGATTTCGCGGTCGGTGAGGTAATTATGGAACTCAGTGAGACGATCCTGATCCGTGAACCGAACTCGGAAGGTCCACGTGCTGTCTCCCCAGGCTTCGAGAACAGTTGCCTCAGTTGCGCCGAGCGCTTCGATGAGTTGCTCTCCTTTCGATTCCCACTCGATGCGATATAGCCCCCCGTCTTCTACCCGATCAAGTAAGAGGAGTTCGTGGATACGAGGATTATTCCGCATGTTGTACTCGAAATCAGAGAGTATCTCCTCCGGATTATCGTCTGTAGCTGCCCACACGAACGGCATGATGAAGTTACCAGTCGGGACGATTCGTTCGAGTTCGAAGTCTAAGGGTGCCGCACTCGACAACACATCACCGAGTCTGAACTCCGTTGCGTCGATAGTAAACTCCAGTAAAATACTCATGATACTACTCTGGAATACTCCATGTATACTGTTTCGGTTAAACTGAAAGGTTTTCACCGTCGCTACTCTCTGGGAGCCTGAGACGGATTTTCGAGGGCCCGCCCTATGTGGTGCGTCGTCTTCGTCACCCGACGGGCTCGGAATGGGACTCTCGAAGTTCGACCTTGCGAATCTTGCCAGTCGAGGTCTCGGGGAGGTCGTCGACGAACTCCACGACAGTCGGGCATTTGAAGTGCGCGAGGTTGGTCCGAGCGAATTCGATGACATCCTCCTCTGTAAGGTCTGCGCCCGCGGCGGGCAAGACGATCGCCTTAGGTGTCTCGCCCCACTCCTCGTGTGGGACACCGATGACTGCGACGCGGTCTATCTCGGGATGGTTGTAAAGCGCGTCCTCGACCTCGACGCTGGAGATGTTCTCGCCGCCGCTGATGATGACGTCTTTCTTGCGGTCCTTTATCGAGATCATTCCGCGTTCGTCGATGGACGCGATGTCGCCAGTGTGGAACCACCCGTCGACCCGGCCGTCGAAGGCTTGTCGTGTCTGCTCTGGCTTGTTCCAGTAGCGGTCCATGACCTGATTGCCGCGGACGATAATCTCGCCCATCGTCTCGTCGTCGGGCGCGATGTCCTCACCGTTCTCGTCGACGACGCGAAGTTCGGTCCCGAGCATGGCGTGGCCCTGCCGCGTCTTGATCGCGAAGCGGCCCTCGCTTTCGATCCGGCGTGGCGAGTTGCTTGTCGTGATCAGTGGACCTGTCTCGGTCAGCCCGTAGACGTGCAAGATGTTCCAGCCGAGTTCGTCCTCGACGGTCCGGATGGTTGTCTCGGGTGGCGGGCTGGCCGCGGTCGCGATCCTGACTGGCTTGTCACCGGTCGCCGCGATGTCGTGGCTCTGATAGTGGTCGATCATCTTGTCGAGCACCGTCGGCGCGCCACAGAGGTAGGTCACGTCGTGGGCGTGGATGCGGTCGAAGGCACCCTCGGCGTCGAAGTGTCGCTGGCAGACGTGGGTCCCGCCGACGCCGGTGATGACGTAGGGATACCCCCACCCGTTGACGTGGAACATCGGAAGCGTCCAGAGGTAAGAGTCGTCGTCACTGATCTCAGTATGGTGGGCGGTGATCAGAGCGTGCGAATGCTCGCTGCGGTGGGTTCTGACCACGCCCTTCGGGTCACCGGTCGTCCCGCTCGTGTAATTGATCGTCGCGGGTTCGTCCTCCGAAATGTCCGGACGTTCGACCTGGCTCGGGTCGGCGCCGCTCAGTCGTGACTCGTAGTCGAGCCAATCGCCATCGACGCGGTCGGCCGGATTGGCGACGAACTCACTGGCCGGGACTTGGTCGCGTATCGACTCGACCTTTCCTGCGTACTCATGATCGGCGACAACCACCCGAGCCCCGCAGTCCTCGAGGATGTACTCGTAGTCCTCTGGGATGAGCCGGTAATTTAGTGGGACCGATATCGCTCCGAGAACGTTGATCGCATACAACGTCTCCAGAAACCAGTGTGTGTTCGGCGAGAGCAGAGCCACGCGGTCCCCGTGCTCGACGCCGAGGTCCGAGAGCACCGCTGCGGCACGGTCGACCCGCTCGCCGAACTCTCTGTAGGTGAACTCGGTGCCGTCGTGGGCGATTATGCCCACAGCGTCGCCGTAGACGTCGACCCCCCTGTCGAGGAAATCGAGCGTCGTCATCGGTCGATGCATAGTGGGCCAACAGGTGACTGTGAAAGGTAAAGCTCTTTCTCAAGTTGGGATTCGGGAACACGACATTCAGCCACGCTGACCAGTCGGACTTATGATGTTTATCCGACCAAACTGTTAACAGCACCAGTTGAGGAGATACAGTAGATGTCCACAGCTCACCTTATCGCGGTCGGTTCCTCTCCGCTGGGCAAAACCGACCTTCCTGGACGAGACTTGTTCTCGAAGGCGGTGGCCGAAGCGTTCGAGGAGCTGCCCGATCCGGCCGATGTCGTTGACGGGCTGTACGTCGGTGCCCAATCCGAACGATACGAGAACCAGATCATGCAGGGCACACTGATGGCCGAATGGGCCGGCCTGCGGAACGTCCCCGCAGAGCGCGTCGAGGCGTGTGCCGCCGCCGGAGCGCTGGCACTCAAGAACGCAGTCCGGGACGTTCGGGCGGGTGTCCACGATGCAGTGCTTGCCTGTGGCGTCGAGAAGATGACCGCCGGCGGGACCGAAGGCGCCACGAACGCGCTGGGAGCTGCCTTCGAGCGGGCCCTGGAACAGCGCTCCGGAATCACCGCACCCGCTACGTACGCCCTGCTCGCGCGACGCTACCTCCACGAGACCGACGCGACGGAACGAGATTTGGCCAAAATCGCCGTGAAGAACCACCGGAACGCGGCTGCCAACCCACGAGCGATGTACCAACGGGCAGTCGATATCGAGACTGTCATGGATGCACCCGATGTCGCTCCCCCGCTGAAACTGTACGATTGTGCGCCGGTTACCGACGGTGCCGCAGCCGTCGTCGTCGCGAACGACGAGGTTGCAGCCGACCTGCAGCGCCGTCCCGACGCGGTCCGCGTGGCCGGCGTCGGCTCGGCGGCCAACAACCTCGCCGTCGCGGAGCGCGACCTGACGTTCGTTGAGGGGGCGAACGTCGCCGCTTCGACTGCCTACGAGGACGCCGGCGTTGGTGCCGCGGATATCGACGTCGCGGAGGTCCACGACGCCTTCACGGTCTGTGAGGCACTGCTGGCGGAGGCGGCCGAGTTCGCCCCGGAGGGCCGCGGAATCGAGACCGTCGAGGAGCCAGAGGACCGGTCGGCGGGCTGGACCGACGTACAGATCAACACGAGCGGCGGACTGAAAGCCCGTGGACACCCGATCGGGGCGACCGGGCTGTTGCAGGCGGTCGAAGCTCACGAACAATTGACCGGACGGGCGGGCGAACGACAAGTGGCCGACGCTGACACCGCGTTACTCATCAACGAGGGTGGCGTCGCGGACGCCCACACCGTGGCACACGTCCTGACTGCACAATGACCGAAGAGAGAAATTCACCGATGACAGACTCTGATTTCACGACGACGGGACCGCTCGCGCCGGAAGACATCACCGCCGACTCGCCGTTCACGCTCCCGGGCTTCTTCGAGGCATTAGCCGAGGGTCGTTTGATGGCCGCTCGCTGTACTGAGTGTGAGACACACCTGTTGCCGCCTCGCCCCGCCTGTTACAACTGTGGCAGCCGGGCGGTCACGCTGTCGGAACAGCCCCGGACCGGCGAGGTGGTCTCGTACACGTCTGTCAACCGACCACCCTCCGCGTTCGATCACCTCGCGCCGATCACTGTCGCAGTGGTCGAACTCGACTCCTCGGCTCGGCTGACAGGTCGGGTCAGGGCCTCTATCGAGGACGTCACTATCGGCGACCGTGTTGAACTCCGAGTTCAAGATCCCGAGACGGCCGATATCGATCCGGAATTCGACCTGTCTTACGAGGCAGAGTGGCCGATCCACGTCTTCGAACTGATGTGAGTGGATAGAACACTTTCGGGGTCTGCCGTTCCCAGTATAGACGACGACGTCACTGCTCGGGACGACGGGAGTACAATGAAAACATCACCAACTACTTCGCTGGATGCGACCAACACAGCCAAAGCCCTGCTCCTAGTGCCCCGAGACCGGATACAATCAGGAGGAGCGCGATCGAGCCAGTCGTAATCGTAGTGCACCTTGGTGGGATACCTGCATCACCCAGGCATGCCTCGGAGGCGACACCGAGCGAAACGAGGATGAACCCGAACATACCGAGCCCACCGCCAGCCAGAAGCCGTGTCGTCACTCTGCGCTTCCGTTCTCTGTCTGCCCACTGTTTGCGGATAGCCTCGTACTCCCAGTCTGTGCCCCGTTCCATGCTTTGACATATGTTACCATCCGACAATATTTTGTCGGTCGTACTCTGCTCCGACCCAGTCGCTCCTGAGCGATGGTCTCGAAAACGTGGATGCGATCGAGGCATCCACGAGTATGCCAGGCGGGTCCGCTACCGGCGTATGGGAGTGGGCTACGACGCTCGGACGCTCACGGGACCCATCCCAGTCGAGAGGGACCGACTACTTAAACGTGGGTCGGGAGATACGGTGCAGTTTAAATACGGCCGGCGGCCGTCGACTCGGGACGTGGTCATCGACGCCCCGAGAATTGCCGCTGCTATCACAGGCTGCCGTGTCCCACGATCATCTGGCTATCTGGCCTCTGGCTGCCACCGTACGCCGAGGCAACTATCTGACCGGGAGTGTATAAATCGGTGTACATGTGACCGTCAATCTTGAACGGTCAGGAGAGACTTCGTTTAGATATGGTCCATCGGTCCGTGCGAACAGATGGGGATGGCGGGGTCAAGCGTGTGAACGAACCAGCTGTCTGTCCGACGTGTCACGGAACACTCGAACACCGCTCGGGGTTGGTCGTCTGTCGCTCGTGCAATTGGCACCGCCAACGCCCCGCGGACTGAGTCGACGACGCCGGTTCTCTAGTCGTTACGCTTTCGCACCTGCTCTGGATGTTCACTGACGAACACTTTCGTGTTGTCGGGAATGTCCTCCGTGACCCACGAGTTCGCGCCGATACTGACGTGGTCGCCGACCTCGATATCGCCCAGCACCTTGGTCCCGGCGCCTATGACGACGTGGTCGCCGATGTCGGGGTGGCGCTTGTATCCCTTCTTCAGGGTATGTTCCTCCCCTTCTTCCTCCTCGAAGTGAAGCGCACCGAGCGTGACATCCTGATAGATACGGACCCATTCTCCGACCGTGGCCGTTTCGCCGATGACGACACCGGTGCCGTGGTCGATGAAAAAGTAATCGCCGATCTCAGCGCCCGGATGGATGTCGATACCTGTCTCGGTCTTTGCGTACTCCGTCAGTTCGCGGGCGTACTCGGTCGCCCCGAGTTCGTACAGCTCGTGGGCTACCCGCTGGACCATGATGGCGAGGAAGCCTGGATACGACCTGATTATCTCGAGGTAGGTCTTGGCCGCCGGGTCGCCCTTGTACGCCGCTTCGACGTCCTTCTTGAGGCGACGGCGGATGTCCGGGAGACGGTCGATCGTCTCTGCTACGGTGTTGGAGACGTCGCCGCTCGAATACGGTCGCATGCCCGCGTAGAAGAGCGCACCGAGCGCGTCGAGATTGTTCAGCACCGCTAATTCGTCCTGTATCAGCTCGTCGGAGTTCCAGCAGGTGGGAAAAAACAATCGCTTGAGGATATCTACCTCCTTGCGCCGATGTTCACGCCTCGGGAACTCCATCGGCGTCTGCTCTGGAAACGGGTCCGAGTCAGACTCGTAGGACTCGAACAGCCGTTCGTGAGCGTCACCTGTGTATCCGTATTCCATACCTGAAGTTTCCGCTGCATAGCCTTAGTTGTGCTAGTGTTAAGCCGACTTACCAACTCCACAAACGGAGGTCCTGCTGGCTCCCGGGGCTAGTTATTTATCGACGGATTGTGACTTACTCGGTATGAGCGGCGAGTGCCACTACTGTCACGGAGTGGTCTCTGGTTCTGAACGAGACCACATCGTCCTCAACCAGCACGGCAACCACGAGGTGTATCTACACGAACAGTGCGCTGAGGGGCACAATCTGATAGAGAGGATAGGGGCCTCCTCAGGCGAGGTCGAAGTTGTCTGTCCAGAGTGTGGCGCAGTCGAGACGCGTTGAGCTGCCCGTCCGGGCGAACCTCGTCTTATCAAAGTATTAAACGTTCGTGGGAGGGGCGACGAGACCCTGCGACGGCGTACCGACTACGGGAGGTCGACAGGAACGCCGGATTGGATGCTCGCGGCTTTGACTGTGTTGTACAGCAACATCGAGATCGTGAGTGGTCCGACGCCGCCGGGCACCGGCGTGATTGCGCCCGCCTTCTCGCGACAGCTATCGAAGTCGACGTCACCGACGAGTTCGTACCCCTTCTCGTTGTTCGCATCGACGCGGTTGATGCCTACGTCGATAACAGTCGCACCCTCCTGAATCATCTCACCGTCAATCATCTCCGGGACGCCGGCGGCCGCGATTACGATGTCGGCGTCCCGTGTCTTTTCCGCGAGGCTCTGTGTCCGTGAGTGGCAGACCGTCGTCGTCGCGTTCCCGCCCTCGCCGTACTGTACAAGGAGATTCGCCATCGGCTTCCCGACGATGTCCGACCGGCCGACTACGACGGCGTCTTTCCCCTCCGTCTCGATGCCTTCGGCGGCCAGAATCTTCTGGACGCCGTGGGGTGTGCATGGCTTGAATCGGGCGTTGCCCGCGACCAGTCGCCCAACGTTCTCCGGGTGGAAGCCGTCGACGTCTTTGACTGGGTCGATACGCTCTAGTACCTCCCGTTTGTCGACGTGGTCCGGTACCGGCATCTGTACGAGGATGCCGTGAACTGTCGGATCGGCGTTCAGTTCGTCGATACGGTCGAACAGCACCTCTGCAGGTTCCTCCGGGTCGATCTCGTGATGGAACCCGTCGATACCCGTCTCCTCACAGGCGCGCTGTTTCATGGAGACGTACGTCTCGCTGGCGCCGTCGTCGCTCATGAGCACTGTCGCGAGTCCCGGTCGCACGTCTGATTCCGCGAGTGTGTCGGTACACGCACTGACCTCCGCCCGGATTCCGTCCGCGATCTCGTTGCCGTCGATTATCGTGGTCATAGTGATGTCACTGATGTGGGTGGCCC
Source organism: Haloarcula sp. MBLA0163 (assembly GCF_055632435.1). Classification (NCBI taxonomy): domain Archaea; kingdom Methanobacteriati; phylum Methanobacteriota; class Halobacteria; order Halobacteriales; family Haloarculaceae; genus Haloarcula; species Haloarcula sp. MBLA0163. The sequence goes on along the minus strand of NZ_JBVMVV010000004.1, from coordinate 307,524 downwards.
AGCTCGGTCCCGAAACGCCGCTGGAGCGGGCTGGGGCCGACACCAGTCGAGCCCCGACTGTGTGGCCACCGCACTCGCTCACCCACTCAGTCCCGGTCGACATAACAGGGCATGGGGAATAGTCCACCCGTTGAAGTACTGTCGGATGTTCGTACCAAAACTGACCGTTTTCAGTTCCCAAACCGGCACTGTTTCGTCCGAATCTACCGTTCACGCAAAGTTTTTGTCGGGTCCAATAGTTGGTGTTACACAACCACACCGAGGGCTGCATATCGGCCCTCGCGGAGGCCCTAGTACCAGATGAGTGATATACGAACCGTCACTGAACGAGCAACGTTCGTCGAGACTGCCGCGTCGGCACCCCCGGGTGCCCGCGTCCCAGTCGAAGTACGCATCACCGTCGCCGACCCGTTCGAAGCATATCGGCGTGCTCGTTCGGGGGAGAACGGCATCTATCTGGAGACCACAGGTGGGCAATCAGGGTGGGGATACTTCGCCGTCGACCCGGTCGAACACGTGGAAGTCGGCTCCGAGGCGACAGCCGAGGGCGATACCAGTCCCAGTATCGAGGCCATCGATACCGTCCTGGACCGCGAGACCCTCGTCCGGGGCGAGTGTGACGTGCCCTATCCGTGTGGTGCCTTCGGATGGCTCTCCTACGACGTGGCTCGCGAACTCGAAGATATTCCCGAGACGACTGCCGCGGACGGCCTTCCGCGCCTCCAACTCGGCGTCTTCGACTGCGTCGTCGCGTGGGAGGAGCCACACGACGGGGACGTAACCCTCCGGGTAACTGCGTGTCCGGTGGTCGAGGACGACGCCGAAGACGCCTACGATGCCGGGCTCGAACGGGCGACGGCTGTCGCAGAATCCGCCCTCGACGGCGACCGGCACGTCCAGTCCCCTCCTACGGCGAGCCAGCAGGCCACATTCGAAAGCGAGTGCGGCGAAGCGGCCTACGCAGAACGAGTCAGGCAGATCAAACAGTACGTCCGCGACGGCGACACCTTCCAGACGAACGTCTCCCATCGATTGACAGCACCGGCGGCGGTCCACCCTGTCGAGACTTTCGACGCCGTCCGGCGGGTGAACCCTGCGCCGTACTCGGGTCTACTGGAGTTCCCTGGTGTGGACCTCGTCAGCGCCAGTCCCGAACTCCTCTTGGACGTCGACGGCGACCGACTGCTGACCGAACCTATCGCGGGCACGCGCCCCCGGGGTGACACGCCCGAGGAAGACGACGAGCTGGAGCGTGACCTCACGACAGACGAGAAGGAGCGGGCCGAACACGCGATGCTCGTCGACCTGGAGCGGAACGACCTCGGCAAGGTCAGCGAGTACGGCAGCGTCGACGTCGCCGAGTACCGGCGCGTCGACCGCTATTCGGAGGTGATGCACCTCGTCTCGCTGGTGGAGGGCCGACGTCGCGACGACGTGAGCATCGCCGACGCCGTCGCGGCCGTCTTCCCTGGTGGCACTATCACTGGCGCGCCAAAGCCACGTACGATGGAGATTATCGACGAGGTCGAGACGACTCGTCGCGGGCCCTACACGGGGAGCATTGGTGTTTTCGGTTTCGACGACCAAGCGACCCTCAACATCACGATCCGCACACTGGTCCGCCACGAGGGCGAGTATCGCCTGCGGGTCGGTGGTGGCGTCGTTCACGACTCGGTACCGGCCAAGGAGTACCAGGAGACTCTGGACAAAGCCCGAGCGCTCGTCAACGCCGTGGACGAAGCGCTCGGTGAACAGGGGTCGTTCGCCGTAGAGTCGACTGCGGACCCGATGGAGGGGGTCCGATGATACTCATCATCGACAACTACGACTCCTTCGCGTACAACCTCGTCCAGTACGTCGGCGAGTTCGACGACGTGGAGGTCAGGCGCAACGACGACGTCGACGTCGCGGACATCCGTTCTCTCGATCCGGACGGTATCGTCGTCTCGCCCGGTCCGGGGACGCCGGCCGATGCGGGCGTCTCTATCGACGTGTTCGCGCAGACCACCTATCCGGCGCTGGGGGTCTGTCTCGGCCATCAGGCACTTTGTGCGGCCCATGGGTCGCCGGTCGGCCACGCTCCCGAAGTGGTTCATGGCAAACCCTCCGAGGTGAAACACGACCACACGGATCTCTACGAGGGCGTCGACGACCCATTCGAGGTGGGTCGCTACCACTCGTTGGCCGTTGAAGACGATGACCTCCCCGACGAACTCGTCGAGACGGCTCACACAGACGACGAGGAACGCATCGTGATGGGGGTCCAGCACGTCGATCGCCCGCACATGGGCGTGCAGTTCCATCCCGAGAGCATCCTCACCGACGCTGGGAAGCAGATCGTCGAGAACTTCTGTACGAACGTCGCCCGCGTCTGAGCGACTCTCCGCCCGTTCACTCCTCGTCTGGCGGTTCGACGTCGTGATGTGTCTGCACCGTCGGCAGTCTCCCCAGCCACCGTCTGATAACCGACGTATGTCCCCGTTCGTGCCGGTACCAGGTCAACGTCAGCCCACCCACCGCGACCACGGAGATGACCGCGAACGGCCCACCGGTGAGCACGGCGAGTGCCTGTAACGTCCCCGCGCCGCCGACGAGTAGAACCGCCGTGGCTACCGCGCCCTGGAATACGCCCCAGAAGACGACGCTACCCGTCGACGGGACCTGTCCACGCCGCGTCGAGAGTAAGGAGACGACCAGCGTCGACGTATCAGCCGACGTCGTCATGAAGACGACGATGAGCGCCAGAAAGAGGAACGAGAGGAGGCGACCGAGTGGTAGTGACGCGAACAGCGCGAAGCCGGCGACGGCCTCGGAGGCGCTACTGCTGGCAATCGCTCCGAGGACGTCGGCCCGCCCGGCCTGTTGGACGAACAGGGACGTGCCACCCAACAGGAGAAACCAGAGCATGGACGCGGCCGCGGTTGCGACGACACTTGTAAAGACGACGGTCCTGACACGCCTGCCTCTCGAGAGGGCGGCGATGAAGAGGCCCGCGAACGGCGCCCAAGAGAACCACCACGACCAGTTCCAAACGGTCCAATTGGCGACCCACTCCCCACCGGAGTACAGACTGAGTGGCACGAAGTGAACGACGTATCGGCCGAGTGCCTGTCCACCGTGTTCGACGACGAACGAACGCGGGCCGACCCCGACGAGCAACAGTGAGAACAGACCGAAGAGGACGACGTTCACGACGGCGATGCGGCGGATACCACGGTGGATTCCCGTGACCGCCGAGAGGACGAAGATGACGGTCAAGCCACCGACGAACAACAATGGGCCGGTCGGACCGACGCCGACCTCCCACTGAAACGAGATGCCCGCCAGGAACTGCTGGCTTACCAACGCTACGGACGTCGCGATGCCGCCGATGGTGGCGAACACGGCCAGCGTGTCGACGAGCCGACTCCAAAGCGAGTCCAACCCGTCGACGCCGAGGAACGGGGCCAGAATCGTCGAGACGCGGAGCGGCGCACCCCGCTCGAACACGAAGTACGCGATAGGGACGCCGATCACAACGTAGGCACTCCAGGCCGAGATGCCCCAGTGAAACAAGCTATACACCAGTGCGTCCCCGACCGCAGCCGTCGATTGGGGCGTGGCGCCGAAGTACGGCGGTGGCTCGCCGTAGTGAAAGAGTGCCTCGGCCGGCCCCCAGAACACCAGTCCCGCCGCGATACCGGCGGTGAACACGAGCGTGAAGTACGTCGGATAGGTGTACGTAGGTTCCGTCTCAGTCGGGCCCAACTTGATGTCGCCCCAGGGTCCGAGCAACAGAACGAGACAGTAACAGACGGCGAGGAAGACGGCAAGAAGGAACAGCGGTCCCCCGGCCTGCAACACCGTGCCCGTGGCGCCGTCCACAGCAGCCGACGTCCGACTCGGAGCGACGACCTGTAGACCGAAAAAAAGGGCGAAGACGACGACGGGCAGTCCAATCGTCAACGGGTCCTGTCCAGCAACGAACGTCTGGATTGCGGTTCGTACCTTCGTCTGTCTGACTTTCAGCAGATATCTGTCCGCCGATTGGACGTCGTCAGAGCGGTGAGGTAACACAGCGAGATACCCCAGCCCAGAACTGAAAAACACGAGCGAGAGTGCGAGCCAGGCCGCACCGCTGACCGCCTCACCGACGAAGGCCGGAAAAAAGAACCCCGAGAGGACGATAGCCCCCGAGACGACACACAGTGGTGCGAGGACGCCTGCGACGACTCGCTGGACGCTGCCGTCCGCTGACGTGGCCATACGGCTACATTCGGTATCGAACCCGTATAGTAGTACCGTAGCCACCACTTCGGTCCTGACCACACGACCCGATTCAAGCCCGGGCTCGGACCGTCAGGTATCAACCTGCTCACAGGACCGGAACACCGCGTACACCCGGCCGTCGTCGATAGCGATGCCGATTCCCGACCGGAACTGTGCGGACGGTCGATAGAGGACCTCTCGTTCGGGTGACTCGTCCAACTCGTCAACGAGGGCGTTCGCTGTTGCGGCCGTGTCGTTCGAACGTTCGACGCTCGCTGGAACTTGCGCACAGAACAGACGCGTGTTCGCGAGCGGTCTCTCGGTGGGCTCCGTCCCGTTCGAACCGATGTCGTCGACGAGCGTATCGGTCGTGTCCTGTGCGATACCGCGGACGAACCGATCCGACGGCATCGGTGAGAGGTCCCGTGCGGCCCGCCGTTCGTTGATCTCCGTCCACATCGCCGCACGGGTGTCTTCTTCCGTCTGATTGGTAGTGTCCGCCGGGAGCAACTCACCCTGTGACAGTTCGACGCCACCGTACATGAGTGTGAAGACGACGACGAAAATCGTCCCGATAGTCAACAGGCCGACCCCCTCCCGTTGTGCTACCATTACTCATACTTGCGGCCGTACGGGTAAATCAGTTTCCGGTGTCGCCGCTGCCCCGCTTCTTCGACCCTTCAGTGTCGACGCCCCCGTTCTCCGACAGCGTGGCTGACTCGCCCAGTACCGACTGACCGAGCAAACGGCCGCCGATGGTTCTTGGATTGATGACCTCGTCGGCACCGACCGAGTCGAACTTGTCGACGTGTTTCTCCTCTGTCGCGGCCGCGACGACCCGCACGTCCGGTGCGACGTTCTTCGCGGCGATGACGGCGAGGACGTCCTTTGCGTCGTCGTTGCTGCCGACTACGACTCCGCGTGCTGTGTCGACGGACGCGTCCAGCAGGACTCCTTCGTCTGTCGGGTCCTCTGTGAGGACACTCACGTCGTCCGACGTGATGGCGGCGGCCGTATCGGCGTCGTCGGTCACGACGACGACCTCAGTCTCCGGCGCCAGTTCGTTCAACAGCGATGCTGTCACGTCGCCGTACCCGAGCACCACCACGTGGTCCTCGAAGAGTGTGAGTTCTGCGGCAGTCATGATTCCGAACGCTGTTGCCATCCGCGATTCGATGAGGGGGCCGACGAGAGCCCCCACTGCGACGGTGAATGCACCCGTCCCAAACAGGATAATCGAGAGGGAGAACCATCGCGCTTGGACCGTCGCCGGCGTGATGTCTCCGTATCCAACTGTCGCGATAGTCACGATGACGTAGTACACCGCATCGCTCCAGGTGTCGAGTTCGAGGAACTGGTTTCTGAGAGCGTAGGCGCCGACGACCCCGTAGAGGCCCACACCGACCATCGCGGCCAATGCCGCTATCTGTAACGGGGAGAGGTCGACTGACTGGTCGAATGCATCCCTGTTCCATACCAGCGACGGTACGGTGAGGACGACGAGTACCAAGAGCGGCACGTCTGTCGTCTGGAGCGTCGCAAGCGGGAGGAGTGCCAGGGCCGGCAGCACGAGCAGCGAAACGCGCCACGCGAGTCGCTTCCGGCGCTGTAACCCGACCGTGACCAGTCCGAGGACGAAGGCGAAGAGGACGCCTGCGAACTGCGTAAACCCGTCTGGGACCGTCAATATCGCGGTGAGCGGTCCGTCGACGGCAAGCGCCGGCTGGCTGAGATTCGACATCCCAGTCACGAACGCGAGGAGGGTGGTGACGCCGGTCAACACCACGGTGGGTTTGGCCCCGGAGAACTGTTCCCACTCGACGAACGGCACCCGCTCTGTCGGATAGAACACTTCCTCGAGTGCTGGTTCTCCGGGGTCGTCCGACACGTCAACCACTGTCATGGTATAGAGTGGCTCTGTATAAAAATACTCGCGCAGTTCCGTTCGTGTTCTGCTGGCAAGGGACTCAATATCCCCGGGGAAGAACTACCGTTGATGCATCGAATGGCGTGTGTGACTCGCTTGCAGTTTCGGACCGATATGTTCGAGAGAGACTTTGCGGCTTCTCTGTGGGGTGACTCCCGATGAACTCAGCTGTCCTGTTCGGTTTCGGGACAATGATCGCGTGGGGGTTCTGGATTGTCCTCGGTAACGTGGCCTCGAACAGTATCGACCCAGTGATGGCGGCGTTCCTCTCTTACGCGACCGCGGCTGTCGTCACCGGCGTCTACGTCGTCACCGCAGACGTGTCGCTCGCGGTCACGAACCGAGGATTGGTGTACTCTGGGGCAGCGGGAATCGCGGCTGCAATCGGCGTCGTTTCGACATTCATCGGCGTCTCAATTGGCTCTACGGCGGTCGTTTCGACTATCGGTGGGATGTACTTCGTGACGGCGGCGGTCATCAGTACCGTCGCGTTGGGTGAACCGGTATCGGTCCAGAAAGTCGCGGGCATCGGGCTCGCGTTGACCGCCATCGTCGTCATCAACCAGTAGTCGTTCGCCCACTCAACAGTTCGTCTCACTGACGTGCTGTGCTGACAGCCACCCGCTCGACCGGGATTTATGAAACGGGCCCGGCAACGACCGTTCATGAAGCGCACAATCAGCACCGACGATGCGCCGGCGGCGGTCGGCGCGTACAGTCAGGCGACGACTAACGGCGACATCCTCATCACGGCGGGTCAACTCCCACTGACGACGGACGGCGAACTGCTGGACGACGAATCCGTCGCGGACCAGACACGCCAGTGCATGGAGAACGTCGAGGCGATCCTCGAATCGGAGGGCCTCTCGCTCGACGACCTGCTCAAGACGACGGTGTTCCTGGACGATATCGACGATTTCGATGCGTTCAACGAGGCCTACAGCGAGTTCTTCGACGAGGACCCTCCGGCGCGGAGCGCTGTCGGCGCCGGAGCCGTGCCGAAGGGTGCTGCCGTGGAGATAGAGGCTATCGCCACGACAGAGTGATCACCACGTAGGACCCTGCTCGCACCGCTAGCGCAATTCCATGTTCTCTGCGCGCTCTGCGGCAAGGTCGGTTATCTCCGCGACGCTGCTGTCCGAACGGTCCGCGAGGACGCGCACCAGCATGCCGAGTTGGACTGCGGCAGCTTCGCGGAGTTCCTCGGCTGATTCCGTGTCGTTGCCGAAGTAGTACTCGTGTCGACCATCCTCGTGGACGAGGCCGGCGTAGACCGAGTGCAGGTCGTCCTCCGTGATGGCCGCCGCGGCATCCGTCTTGACCGTCTCGAATTGCGGATTGGTCATCACCAGTGTCACCGCGACAGAGCCCCCTAATCGCTTCGGTCGGACAGGCCCTGTAGTTCCGACCGTCGACGTATCGGCGGACGAACTCGTTGTGTCATCTGCCACTCTCTCCGGGTCGGCGGCGGACGACTGCCGGCCCGCGTGTGGGATTTTTATCCCTCCGGCCCGACGTGCGAGTCAATGACACGAGGCACAGGTGCCGTCGGCCGCTCACCTCTCGTCCGGGTCTCGACAGACGTCCGGACGGACGCGGGAGAGGCGGTCGTAACTGCGGCACAGGAGGCCGCCGATTCGGTCCCGGTCGTCAGAACCGGGTCCACCGGTATCACAGAGTACGACCCGCTGCTCATGCTGACGAGGGCGGGACAGACAGTATTCCTGAACGACCCGGCGCCGTCGCTCGTTCGCGAACTTGTCGAGACACTCGAGGACGGGACCCTCCCGACCGACGAGGCTACGAGCGTGGTCGAGCACGACCCCGAGACGCAGACGCTCCCGACGCCTGCATCGGGACCGCTTTCAGTCGGCCGGCGAACCGTCCTCGGCTCGTGTGGCTGGGCGGATCCACTCGCACCGGGTGATTGGTCGTTCGTCTCCGCCGGCAGCACGGCCGAGGCGGCGACCGATTCCGGCATCCTCGGGCGTGGTCGCGGCGATGCAGCCGCCGACGACCCTGTGGCGGACGTCTGGGAGACGACACGTGAGGCAGACGGTGAACCGGTGGTCGTCGTCAATGCGAACGACGCGAGCGACCTACCGGGGCCAGACGAAACGCTTCTCGACGCGGCCCCGTTCGCCGTCCTCGACGGGCTGGCAGCTGTGGCCCAGTACGTCGGTGCGGAGGACGCCGTCCTCTATCTGAACGAAGCTGAGACTCGACTCCAACGGCATCTGCAGCGGGCCGTCGACGCTGCTTCAGAGGAGCTGCCCGTCGTCCCACAACTGGTGGCTGGACCCGACGAGTATCGCGCCGGTGAACCCACTGCGGCACTCGAAGCCCTGGAGGGTGCCGACCGAATCGAACCCCGCCTACAGCCACCGAGCCCGGCTGAACGCGGCCTCTACGGTCGGCCGACGGTGATTCACACCCCCCGGACTGTCGCGCAGATCAGACAAGCCATCCGGGCCCCCGAACAGATCGACGCGGACGCTGCAGATCCCGGTACTCGTCTCGTCACGGTCACCGGCGACGTAGCTGCCAGGGCGACCGTCGAACTGGGGTCGGACGGGAGTCTGGATACTGCTCGTGAGGCCGTCGAGATGGGCGGCACGTTCAAGATGGCCTGTGTCGGTGGCGTCCTCGGGGGCATCACCCGTGACCTCGACGTCGCCCCGACCGCACAGTCCCTGCGGGCCGCCGGTCTCGGCACCGATGGTGTCGTCGAACTGCTCGCCGACGACCGGTGTGCGCTCGCAACCGTAGGTGAGCGAGCACGGTTCGCTGCCACCGAGAACAGCGGCCGTTGTGTCCCCGGGCGTGAAGGGACGACACAGCTCGCCGAACTCTTGCGTGATGTGTACGATGGGTCGTTCGAGACGGACAAACTACGCGAACTGGGGCGAGTGATGCGCCGAACCAGTAACTGCCAGATCGGTGCCCACGCGCCCCGTCCAGTGACGACGGCGCTTGAGGAGTTCGAACCGGAGTTTCGCGCGCACACCGACGGCCGCTGTCCGGCCGGCACTTGCACGGAGCAACTATGAGCACAGACGACGCACTTCCCGGCGTTCCCGACCTCACGAACCCGCAGTCGGAGACGCCGGTCACGGCCGAGTTCGAGACTGGCACCGCCAACGACCCCGATGTTGGGACCACCGGCGACGCACCGACTACCGTCACCGTCGACGGCGAACCCATCACTGTCCCGCCCGGTTCAACGCTCGTCGACGCCATGGAAGCGGCGAGTGGCGTCTCCGTCGACCCCGGCGCCGACGGCCTCGAAGATGCCGACGTCCCCGCGCTCTGTTACTACGACCGCGAGGGCGACTGCAGCGACGAGGTCGGCCCTCGTAGCGAGTGCCGCACGTGTATGGTCGAGACGGACGACCACGGCCTCGTCCCCTCGTGTTCGTTCCCTGCAGAGGACGGACTCGAGGTGCGAACCGACACACCCGATGCCGAGGAGGCCCGGAGCGTCAACCTCGACCTGGTGCTCTCGAATCACAATCTCCGGTGTACGACCTGCAACGGCAACGGGCGGTGTGAACTGCAAGACGCCGCCATCAGCGAGGGTGTCGACCACCCGCGGTACGGTGTCTTCGACGAACGAGACGAGTACGAACCCATCGACGACACGTCCTCGTTCATCCAGATAGACCGCAACAAATGCATCCTCTGTAACCGATGTGTCGACGCCTGTAACGACGTCCAGGTCGAGGGGGTCCTCCGTATCGAGGGTCACGGTGAAGACACCCGCATCGGCTTCCAATCCGACGCCGAGACCATGGGCGACTCGGAATGTGTCTCCTGTGGGCACTGCGCCACGGTGTGTCCGACTGGCTCGCTCACGGAGAAGGGTATCGGTGGGGCCGCGACGCTCCCGCTTCCGGGGTTCACGCAACGCAACTCAGTGGGGAAGGTCATCGAACACGAGGACGTCGAGACCATCGACGACACGACCGCACCGAACCGCACCTTCGGGGCCGCCGAACCGCTCGACGGCGACAAAAAAGGACTGGCGAAGTTCGTCTCGAAGGCCAAGCGCAACGCCGGCGACCTCGCCAAGCAGTTCGGTAACGAGGCGTTCCTCGCCGCCGAACACACGGCCGAGAGCATCGCCGCGAACACGCTTCCCGAGGGCCGTCTGTTCGACGTCGCCAGCATGGTGAGCAAGTACCGCCTCGGCAAGATAGACAAACAGGAGACGACCTGTGGGTTCTGTGCGGTCGGCTGTCGGTTCGAGATGTGGGGGAAAGACGGGGACTCGCTGGGCGTCGTGCCCGTCGACGACCCGGACACTGCACCGGCCAACAACTTCTCGACCTGTGTGAAGGGGAAGTTCGGCCACGAGTTCGCCAACAGTCAAAAGCGCGTGACCGAACCGATGGTTCGAAACGACGACGGCGAGTTCGAGGCCGTCGAGTGGGAGGAGGCGTTAGACCACGTCGCCGACCGCCTCACGCAGATACAGGACGAGCACGGTATCGACGCGCTCGGCTGTCTCGCCTCCTCGAAGGGAAGCAACGAGGAGGCCTACCTCGTCCAGAAGTTCGCGCGGCAGGTGCTCGGGACGAAAAATATCGACAACTGCGCGCGCCTGTGTCATTCCTCGACCGTGGCCGCCCTCCAGCAGACCGTCGGCTACGGGGCGATGACCAACCGCATCAACGAGGATATCGGCGAAGCTGACGCCTACCTCCTCAGTGGGTCCAATACCACGGAATCGCACCCGGTACTGGCGACGCGAATCAAGCAGAACGTCCGCGACGGCGCCGACCTCGTCGTGTTCGACCCGCGGAAAGTCGGTATCGCCGAACACGCCGACCAGTACACCCGGACCAATCCGGGCTACGACGTGGCGTGGCTCAACGGCCTGATGCGCTACATCATCGAGAACGACCTGCAGGACACGGAGTTCATCGAGCGAAACACGAAGAACTTCGAGGACCTGAAAGAGAAGGTACAGGCGTTCACGCCGGAGAAAGTCGAGGAGCTGGCCGGCGTTCCGCCCGAAGAGCTCGCCTCGGCCGCCGAGACGCTGGCCGAGGCCGACACGGTCGTCTTCGGGTGGGCGATGGGGATGACTCAGCAGTCCCACGGTACCGAGAACCTCCTGGCGATGGCCGACCTCGCGCTGTTACTGGGCCAACTCGGCAAGCCCGGTGCGGGTCTGTCGCCGTTCCGGGGCCAGAACAACGTGCAGGGTGGCGGCGGTGACATGGGTACGCTCCCGGGGAGTCTCCCGGGGTACCAGGACCCCGCCGACGACGACGTGGGCGAGAAGTTCGCCGAGGTGTGGGGCGAGCGACCGCCGGCGGAGCCTGGGCTGAAAGTGCCCGAAATGCTGGCCGAAGCCCACGAGGGGAACCTCCGTGGGATGTACGTCGTCGGGGAGAACCCGGCGCTGTCCGAACCCGATATCCAGCACGCCGCCGAGGCTCTAGAGGACCTGGAGTTCCTCGTCGTGCAGGACATCTTCATGACCGAAACCGCGGAGTACGCCGACGTGATTCTGCCGGCCGCGACGTCGCCCGAGAAACACGGCACGTTCACGAACACGGAGCGGCGCATCCAGCGCGTGCGCCCGACGGCCGAGCCGCCGGGCCAGGCCCGTCAGGACTGGGAGATCACGCAGGCGCTCGCCAATCGGCTGGGCTACGAGTGGGACTACGACCACCCGCGCGAGGTGATGGACGAGATCAACTCGCTGGCACCGATATACGGCGGGGTCACGTACGAACGGCTGGAATCGGGCGAGGAACACGGGCTGCAGTGGCCCTGCTGGGACGAGGACCACCCGGGGACGCCGTACCTCTACGACTACGAGGAAGGGAACTTCAACCACGACGACGGGAAGGCCAGATTCGTCCCCGCGGACGGTGGCCATCCCGGCGAGGTGCCGGACGAGGAGTTCCCGCTGACGCTGACGTCCGGGCGCGTGTTGTACCACTGGCACACGGGCCAGATTACGCGGCGCGTCGAGGGGTTGATGAGCCACGTCGGTGAGAGCTTCGTGGAGATTCACCCTGAGACGGCCGAGCAGTTGGGCGTCGAAGACGAGGAGTACGTCCGGGTGGAGTCCCGCCGTGGGTCCATCGTCGTGAAAGCGCAGGTCACCGACCGGGTGGGGCCGGGGACGCTGTTCATCCCGATGCACTTCGCCGCCGGCGCGGTGAACAAGCTCACCGGGGAGACGTTCGACCCTACTGCAGGGATTCCGGAGTACAAGGTGTCCAGCGTCCGTCTCGAACCGCTCGGTCCGGATACGGACGAGGCTGTCCTCCGGACCCCCGACGCCGGAGCGGGGAGCGTGGCTGGCGACGACTGAGCTCTTCGACCGAATTTCACGAAACTCCAGATATACGGTTCGTGGTAGTTCAGTCCTTTTGAGATGATTTTCACACCACTAATGGTGTTAGGAAATCCGGATACACGCTGTCTTCACTCGGGCCGACAGTAGATTTATACGCTGGATTCCGTTTGTCCGACGTAATGGATTCGCAGGAACAGCAGGCCGACTTCCAGTACGACACTGGCGGCGAGACGACCGGTCCGATGACCGGATTCGACGAAGAGAAGGCCCGTGAGGGCACACGACTCCTCCTGGAGGCGGTCGGGCGGAACCCCGACGAGGCGGGTATCTACGATACGTGGAACCGCCGTGTCCCGGAGATGCTGCGGACGCTCACCGAAGGGACGCGACACGAGGAGAAACCGGTCATGCGAACGTTCGAGGCGGAGACGGACAGTCTGGTGGTCAAGACCGGTATCCCACTCCACAGCATGTGTGAACACCACATGCTGCCCTTCGACGGCGTCGCTCACGTCGCCTACCGGCCCGGTGAGGAGATAGTTGGCCTCTCAAAGCTCATTCGCTACGTCCGGTGGCAATCGAGACAGTTGACCACGCAAGAGGCGCTGACCAGAGACATCGCGACGGGGCTCGCCGAGGAACTGGGTGCCCGCGGTGTGGCCGTCGAAGTAACGGCGACGCACATGTGTGAAGTCATGCGCGGTGTCGAAACGTCGACAGAGACGACGACGAGGGAACAGGCAGGGACGTTCCACGACCCCGACTGTGAGCAGTTTCGCGAAGCCATACGACGCCACGGCACCACTTCGGACGGCCACTGAACCGGTAGGCAGGGGTGATTCCCCAACTTCACACCCAGGTTACAGGTTAAGTTGAGGTTCGCCCGGAGCAACAGGGGGCGACCACACGCACACCCACGACCTTTTCGTCGTTCAACACAGCCGTTCCACTCCAGATATCGGCCAAGAGACCGTTCAAAGACTAATCTGGGAACTAAGACACGACGTCACCGAAGACAGCCCGTTTACCGGTTTTCCGGGGAGAATCGCCTTTCAATGTTTAAAGGCCCGTAGAACGGTGGTGCCTGATTCACCCCCCCGACATTCCTCGTTCGAAACGGAACGCATGATGAGGAGAGCTACCACACCGCGAGCCGTTGTTGCGGATCGGTTGTTCAGCGATTTGCGGGACAAACCAGAGGTGAGTCGTCGATGAGTTCGAACGAAGTCCCATCTGAGGCCGAGACGGTGATAATCGGTGGGGGCATCGTCGGCAACAGCCTCGCGTACCATCTCACGCGGATGGGGAGAGACGACATCGTCGTCGTGGATAAGGGACCACTTCCCGATCCGGGGGGTTCGACCGGCCACGCTTCGAACTTCCTGATGCCGGTCGAGCATTCCAAGGAGATGACCCATCTCACACAGCGGAGCATCGAGCAGTACAAGGACATGGACACGTTCACCAACAGCGGCGGTATCGAGGTCGTACGCACCGCCGAGCGCGTCGAGGAGCTGAAACGACGCGTCCAGTCGGCGAAGGCGTGGGGTGAACCGGCCGAACTACTGACCCCGTCCGAGGTCGAGGAGATGGTCCCGTACGTGAACACCGACCTCGTCGAGGCGGGCTTCTACAGCCCCGGCGCCGGGACCTGCGACCCGCTCCGTGCTGGCGAAGTGATGCGGGCCCGTGCCGACGAGTACTCCGACGGCGGCCTGACCGTCTCGCCGAACACGGAAGTGTTGGACCTCCACGTCGAGAACGGGGCGATACAGGCCGTCGAGACCGACCGGGGCACCGTCGCCGCAGACGAAGTCGTCATCGCAGCGGGACTCTGGAGTCCGAAAATCGCCGAGATGGCCGGCGTCGACATCCCACTGACGCCGGCGGTCCATCAGATGGTCAGCGTCGGCCCAATCTCCTTCTTCGAGGACTACGACGGCGAGATATCGTTCCCGGTCGTCCGCGACATGGACACCCAGATGTACGAGCGACAGCACGGCAACGACCTCGAAGTCGGGTCCTACCAGCATCGACCGATACTCTGGGATGTCGAGGACGTGCCGTCTATCGAGGAAGCGCCGCTGTCCCCGACGCAACCGCCGCTGACTGACGACGCCTTCGAGCAGTCGATGCAGGACGCGCTGGAGATCGTGCCCGACCTGCTTGACGACCCGGAGGCCGGCATCCGACACGAAATCGACGGGTTGCTCTCGCAGACCCCTGACGGTGGGCCACTCCTCGGTCCGTTGCAGGACGTCGACGGCCTGTGGTCGTGTGCGGCGATATGGATAAAGGAGGCCCCGGCCATCGGCGAGGCGGTCGCCCAGTGGATGACGCGCGGGTGGTCGGACGTCGACCTCCACGGCGCGGACGTCAACCGCTTCTACGAGTACGGCACGTCCCGCTCGTTCGTCAAAGACCGGGCCAGCGAGGGCTTCCAGAAGATCTACGACATCGTCCACCCGGCCGAACAGTACCAGTCCGCACGCGAGATTCGGACCAGTCCGTTCTACGAGCGACAGCAGGACCTCGACGCGCGGTTCTTCGAAGCCGCCGGCTGGGAACGGCCGCAGTGGTACGAGTCCAACAGCGACCTGTTGGAGCGGTACGAGGACGAACTGGACGGCCTCCGACGGCCCAACGAGTGGGACGCTCGGTGGTGGTCGCCCATTATCCTCGCCGAGCACCTCCACACGCGGGACCACGTGTCCATGATCGGGGACATGGGGTTCAGCATCTTCGACTTCCACGGGTCCGACGTCGTCGACTACCTCGAACGGATGGCCGTCGGTCGCGTCGACGTCGACGTCGGCAAGACCGTCTACACGCCGATACTCGCCGAGAACGGCGGATTCGTCTCGGACCTCACCATCGCCAGACTCGGTCCGGAACACTACAGAGTCGTGACCGGCGGGGCCGCGGGTGGCTCCGACCGGGCGTGGTTCGACGGCCACATCCCTGACGACGCCGACGTCACGCTGGTCGACCGCTCGGAGTCGCTGTGTACGCTCGGCGTCTGGGGCCCGAACGCTCGAGACCTCGTCGACAGCGTCGCAGAGGAGGACATGTCCCACGAGGCCTTCGAGCCCTACACCGCACAGTCGGTCACCATCGGCGAAGTCGACGCGTGGGCGATGCGACTCTCCTACATCGGCGAACAGGGCTGGGAGATCTACGCCCCGATGGGACAGGGCCGACGGCTCTGGGACGTGCTCTGGGAGGCCGGTCAGGAACACGACGTCCGCCCGGCAGGGATGGGCGTCTACGGCACGACCGGTCGCATGGAGAAGGGTTACCGGCTGTTCGGTCACGAACTGGAACTGGAGTACGACCCCGCCGAAGCGGGACTGACCTTCCACGGCGTCAAGGACGCGGACTTCATCGGCAAGGAGGCCTACGCGGAGGCACTCGACCGGGAGAACACGGCCACGCTGTGTACGCTCTCGGTCGACGACCACGCTCCGGATGACGGTGAGCGGAGGTTCATGCTCGGGAACGAACCGGTGCTTGACGAGGAGGGGAACGTCCTCGTCGACGACGACGGACGTCGGTCGTACGTGACCAGCGCCGGCACCGGGCCCACCGTCGGGAAACACCTCCTGATGGCGTACCTGCCACAGTCGTACGCCGAGGAGGGGAACAGCCTACAGGTAGAGTACATGGGGCAAGAGTACCCGGTGACGGTCGAAGTCGTCGGGAGTCGACCGCTGTTCGACCCGGAGAACGAGCGAATCAGGAGCTGAAACGGTATGGTAGAACTATTCGACAACGGAGGAGCTACGACATGGACACGCTAGCGTGCATCAAACGAGTCCCGGATACGGGTGCAAAGATAACGCTGACCGACGACGACCAGCACATCGACGCCAGCAACCTCGGGTTCACCATATCACCACACGAGGAGTGTGCCATCGAGGCGGCGATTCAACAGGCAGAGGCCCACGAAGGCACCGCGACGGTACTCTCGCTCGGTCCGCCGGACGCGGAGGAACAACTCCGGACTGGGCTGGCGATGACCGCAGACGACGCCGTTCTCCTCGAGACCGACGGCGAAGAGTGGCGACCACGTGAGACGGCGGCCGCGATAGCCGACGCCGTGCGGGACGACGCGGACGGTGACCTCGGCTTCGACCTCCTGCTGTTCGGTGACGAGTCGGCCGACGCCGGGAACCATCAGGTCGGCGTGCGTGTCGCCGAGACGCTCGACGTCCCGTTCGTCGGGGGCGTCTCGCACCTCGACGTCGACGACGGCACGGTCGTCGCGAAGCGCGACGTAAGCGGTGGCATGGAGGTGTACGAACTGGACCTCCCGGCGGCCGTAAGCGTGAGAGAAGGTGTGAACGAGCCCCGCTACGCCTCGATGCGCGCGAAGATGCAGGCACGCAAGCAGTCGATTCGGCGCCGAGAACCGTCGTCCGGCGACTTCGACGGCGGTATCGAGAAACTCCGACTCGAGGCCCCGGATACCGGAGAGGGAGCCGCGGAGGTACTCGGCGAGGGCGTCGACGCAGTCCCGGCCATCGTCGACCTCCTCGAAAACGAACTGGAGGTGACCTGAGATGATACTCGCGTTCGTCGAACACACCGGCGGGACCCCGACGGAAGCGTCGCTCGAAACGCTCACGCTGGCCCGCGAACTAGCGGCCGACACGGCATCCCGACTCGACGCCGTCGTCTTCGGTGCCGAAGGAGCGGCCACTGCCGACCGTCTCGGCACCTACGGCGTCGAGACGGTCCACCTTGCCGACGACGAGCGGTTGGACACGTATGCACCCGAGGCGTGGGCCGAGAGCGTCGGCCAGCTCGTCGACACCGTCGACCCGGAGGCCGTCGTGGCTCCGGGGACCGACCGCGGACAGGAGGTGTTGGCCCACCTCGGAGCGAAGCACGACCTCCCCGTAGTCGCGAACTGTACCGACGTCGAGGCCGGAGAGACGTACGAACTGGCCCGACAGCGGTGGGGCGGGAGCCTCGTGGAGCACGCCGTACTGGACGGCGAGACGAAACTGCTGACGGCCGCAGAACACGAGTTCTCGCCGTCCGAGGCCGACACCGTCGCCGACACGACCGTGGAGCCGTTCACCCCCGAACTCGACGGTTCGGACTTCCGCGTCAGCGTCGACAGGGTCGAGGAGTCCGAGACGAGCGGCGTGGCTCTGGGCGAGGCCCGGGTCGTCGTCGGCGGCGGCCGAGGCGTCGGCGGGCCGGAGGACTACGACATACTGGAGACGCTAGCGGACCACCTCGGCGGTACGGTCGGCGCGTCGCGGGCCGCCGTCAACGAGGGCTGGCGACCGCACGACGACCAGATCGGCCAGACCGGCGCGAAGATCAGCCCTGACCTCTACGTCGCCTGTGGCATCAGCGGCGCGGTCCAGCACATGGTCGGCTGCAAGGGGGCCGACAACGTTCTGGCAATCAACACGGACCCGGAAGCCGCAATCATGCAGAAAGGCGACTACGCCGTCGTCGGTGACCTCCACGAGGTCGTGCCCGAACTGAACGCGGCGCTTGGCGGGGAGCACTGACATCGGGCCCCGCCCGAACACTTTCAGCGTAACAGTTAGGACTGGGCGCCATGAAAATCGCCTGTGCATTGCTACTGGACCGCAGGGCGTCTATATCCGGATAGCACTCGTCGGTCGCTCTCCGCGGCGCATCGACCGACTCACGGAGGGCGTCCATGACCCTCGCCGACCGGACCATCGGGGAGTTCCTCGACAGCATCGCCTCGGAGACAGTGACGCCGAGCGGCGGTGCTGCTGCCGGCCTCGGCGGTGCGGTGGGTGCGGCGCTCTGTGAGATGGTCTGTATACACACCCTCGGGACGGACGACCACGCTGCCGTCGCCGACGAGATGGCCGACCTTCGGGAGAGCCTCGCCACGAGTCGGAGTCGGTTACTCGAACTCGCCGACGACGACTTACAGGCGGTCGAGCGAGTGCAGGCGGCGTTCGAGTCGGAGGACTCCGACCGAATACAGACGGCTGCGAAACAGTCGACGACAGTCCCGCTAGAGACTGCCGAGACCTGTCTCGACGTTCTGAACGACGCGGAGAGGGTGACGGCGAAAGGGACGCCCGTCGCCCTCCCCGATGCCGTCGCGGGCGCACTGTTCGCACACGCGGCGCTCGAAGCCTCCGTGTCTACCGTCCACGCGAACCTCGGGACGATAGAGGACCCGGAGTTCGTCGCGGAGATGGAACGGCGGTCGGCGGAGATAGAGGCGGCCGCCGAGGAGGCGCTGTCACAGGTACGAGCGAACAGAGACTGGTGAGGGTTGGCTACCCGTCCGCGGGTTGTGCGACGGCTGGCGTCTCGGTTGCGGATCGCTGTTGGACCGCCTCGACGAGCAGCTCGGCCACGTCGACGACTTCGATGTCGTCCTCGTAGCCGCCGGTCTTCCGGCCGTCCTCGTACATCGTCAGGCACATCGGGCACGCGACGACGAACTTCTCGACGTCGGCAGCGGCCTCGGTGTCCTGCAGCGCCTCGCGAAGGCGCTCCTCACTGGGCTTCGGCTCGTCGTCGAAATCGAGCCAGAGCCCGCCGCCACCACCGCCACAGCAGAACGAGTCGTCGCGGTTGCGCGGCATCTCGACGAGTTCGCACCCCGTCGCCTCGATGAGGTCACGTGGCGCTTCGTACTCGTCGTTGTACCGGCCGAGGTGACACGGGTCGTGGTACGTCACAGTGTAGTCGAGTTCGTCGCCGGAGAGAGCGAGTGCGCCCGACTCGACCAGCTCCTCGACGACCTGTGTCCAGTGGTATACCGGTGCACCGTCCCACGAGCCGTCGACGTCGACAGCCATCATCGGGTCGTCTGCGAACTTCTCGAAGTCGACCTCTGGATACTCGTTCTGGAAGGTGTTGAACGAGTGCGGGTCGGTACAGACTATCTTGTCGAACTCGCAGTCCGCGAACGTCTCGACGTGGTGACCGGCCTGTTGGAGAAAGAGGAACTCTTCCCCGACCCGACGGATGTCGTTCCCGTCGTACTGCTCGTCCTCGTAGAGGATGCCGTACTCGACGTCGGCCCGCTCGAAGAGCGTCGCCAGCGACCTAGCCACTCTCTTGTTCCGCTCGTCGTAACTCGGGTAGTCGCCGACGTACCAGAGATACTCGACCTCCGTCTCGCGGGCGTCGTCGATGTCGAACGTCAGCTCCTCCGTCCACGAGGCGCGTTCACGCTGCGGGTTGCCGAGGGTGTTGCCCTCGCGCATCACGTTCTGGAATGTGTCTTGCAGGTTCGGGTCGACGTTACCCTCGTCGACCAGTTGGCGGTTCAGCCGCGTGAACGACTTCAGATGCTCGACGTCGACGGGACAGGCGTCCATACAGGCCATGCAGGCCATGCACGACTCCATCGTCCTGGCGTCGACGACGCTCTCTTTCCCGTCGGCGACGATGGGGACCGCTTCCGCACCCGCCTCACGTGCTTCGCGGTACTGCTTCAGGTCCAGCACGACGTTGCGTGGGTCGAGGTCACGGCTCGAAGCGTTCGCGGGACAGACCGAGGAGCACCGGCCACACTTCGTACAGGCGTCCTGGTCGAGGAGCTCCCGCCACGAGAAATCGGTTATCGACTCCGCGTTCGTCGCCTCGATGTCCGCTGGAATGCCGGGAAGCCGTCTGCCAGCGTCCTCGTCGCGTGTGACGACGGTGGCGAAAGATGCGAGCATATGGAACGGTTTTCCCATGGGAATCGCCGCGACGAAGGCTAGCGCGAGCAGCGAATGGGCCCACCAGACGGCCGGATAGACCGTCGCCGCGGCGTCCGAGGTCACGCCCACCTGTTCGAGAGCCACGGCGACACCCCACCCGACGAAACTGACCGTCTCGAACGGTGGGAACGACTGCCCGAGGATGCGAACACCCTCGGTGAGGTAGCCGCCGACGCCAAGTCCGAACAGCGCCCAGACGAACGCTCCGTCCTCGAGTCCGGTGTGGCGGTCCCAGAGCCGTTCGGTACGAATACCGTATCTTCGATAGATAGCGACGCCCAGACCGACGACGAACAGGAGCCCCATCGCGTCGACGACGAGCGAGTACGAGAGGTAGAACTGTCCGGTAAAGAAGGAATCTCCGGTCAACGGGCGGTAGAGGTCCATGTCGATGCCGAGAATCGTCGTCGCTACGAGGAGCGTCAAGAACCCCCACATAATCAGCGCATGCATCAATCCGGCGACGACGTCTCCGTCGAACAGCGACCGATTCGAGAGCGTCGTCTTCGCGGCGGTGACGACGCGGTGGGGCAGTTCGTCGAGCCGCGGGAACGATTCCGGTCGACCCGCCCTGTACTGCTGGAGGCGCTGGTAGCTCCCGACGAGAAAGACGCCGACGGCGAGGGCAGCGAGATAGTAGAACAGCACTTTTCCTATCGGCCCGATGCGCCAGAACGTTGGTCGGGTCACTTCGGCTCCCGACTGGAGTAGTAATCCAGCTAACGGTGTCATGGTCTGCTCTCCGAGTTCGAGACGCGGTGCTCTCCCCGCGACCGACACGGATTGATTCCACTCAGTCGTGGAAGAACCCCCCTCCACTATTCTCTGGACAATTAAAGGACGGTCCAGAAGCGTGCCGGGCAGTGTTTTTCCGGGTCCGATTCGGCGCACGACTCCGACTCCCTCGCACGCTGAACTGAGCGGGTGAGCCACCCTACCGGCAGTGAAAACACGTCTCGGGACAGACAAGAGCTGAAGCGGCGGACCGTGCCTCTCAGAACAGACCGGAGATGTTACCGTCCTCGTCGATGTCCATGTCGGCGGCGGCCGGTCGCTGGGGGAGTCCCGGCATCGTCAGCGCGTCGGCGGTCAGTGCGACGATGAAGCCCGCACCGGCCGACGGGTACACCTCGCTAATCTCCAGTTCCCAGCCCTCCGGAGCGCCCTTCTTGCTGGCGTCGTCGCTGAAGGAGTGGAACGTCTTGGACATGCACACCGGCACGTCGTCGAAGCCGAGGTCCTGCATGCGGTCGATGTCGTCCAGTGCGCCCCCGGTGAACTTCACACCGTCGGCTCCGTAGATCTCGGTGGCGACGGTCTCTATCTTCTCCTTGATGGGGGCCTCCTCGTCGTAGAGGTACTCGAACTCGTCCTCGTCGCTCTCCTCGACGGCGTCGATGACGTGGTTGCCGAGGTCTTCGCCACCCTCGCTGCCCTTCTCGAACACTTCGGATTCAGCGACTCTGACCCCGAGGTCCTCCTCACAGTGGTCGATGACGGCCTGCACCTCTTCTTCGGTGTCGTCCGGGAAGCGGTTGAGAGCGACGACGACCGGGACGCCGAACTTCTGGAGGTTCGAGACGTGCTTGTCGAGGTTCTCGAAGCCGGCCTCGACCGCGTCGACGCCGGACTCGTCGATCTCGTCGAAGTCGACCGGCCACTGGTCCAGCCCGTGGTACTGCAGCGCCCGGACCGACGACACGAGGACGACGGCGTTTGGGGTCATGTCGCCCAACCGGCAGACGATGTTCATGAACTTCTCGGCGCCGAGGTCCGACCCGAAGCCGGCCTCTGTGACGAGGTAGTCGCCCATGCCGAAGGCGGCCTTGTCGGCGATGAGCGAGTTCGTCCCGTGGGCGATGTTCGCGAACGGACCCCCGTGGACGAACGCGGGCGTTCCCTCGATAGTCTGGACGACGTTGGGCTTGATCGCGTCGCGCAGGAGCATCGTGACCGGCCCCGTCGCCTCGATGTCGTCGACGGTGATGGTCTCGCCGTCTTCGCCGTAGGCGACGATGATACGCGAGATGCGCTCCTTGAGGTCTTCGAGGTCCGACGCCAGACAGAGGACAGCCATCAACTCGGAGGCCGCCGTCAGCTTGAAGCCGTCCTCACGCGGAGTACCACCGCTCTCGCCGCCGAGGCCGACCACCGTCTCACGAAGCGCGCGGTCGTTCATGTCCAGTGCGCGCTTCCACGCGACGTCGTTGACGTTGATGTCGAGGTCGTTGCCCTGCGAGAGGCGCGCGTCGAGCATCGCCGCGATGAGGTTGTGTGCCGCCGTCAGTGCGTGCAGGTCACCGGTGAAGTGGAGATTGATGTCCTCCATCGGGAGCACCTGTGAACGGCCACCACCTGCTGCGCCACCTTTGACGCCGAACACGGGCCCGAGCGACGGCTCTCGGATGGCAATCATCGCGTCCTCGCCCAGATGGTTGAGGGTCTGGCCCAGACCGACTGTGGTGACGGTCTTACCCTCGCCTTTCGGCGTCGGCGTCATGCCCGTCACCAGTACCAGATTCTCTTCCTTGTTCTCGGCGTTCTCACGGAGGCGGTCTATGGCGTGGTGTTTGACCTTCGCGGTGTACTCTCCGAAGTATTGGAGGTCGTCGAGACCGAGACCCCACGGTTCTACGAGCTCCCAGATCGGCTCCATGTCGGTCGCCTGTGCGATATCGTAGTCCGTTGGAATCGGGTCCTGTGGGTCGTCGTCTAAAGACATCTCACCCGCACCTTCCCCGCACCACCGTAATAATGTTAGTGTAGCTGACAAGTGGGGGATAGGATGTGTTCGTAGCTACGTTTCTCGCTCGTCGTGTCTGTCAGGCAACGTGACGAGATTGAGGTACCGGGGTGGGCTCACATCAGTCACTCCGAAGATATTCGACGACCGAATCGGGTCGGGCGTCGAGGCCGCCTCCCTGGGCCAGCGTAGGTTGCCCGCCACCGCCCCCGCCGAACTCACCCGTCACGTCGTCAATCACGGTGTTGGCGTCCGTCTCACCGCTCGTACCGACGACGACGAACGTTCCCCCGTCTCGCCCGACGAGGACGACCACGTCCGCCATGTCGTCGTCCAGCGCTCCCACGCGGTCGGCGACAGTGTTCGGTCCGACGCCGTCGACAGTGCCGACCAGCCACTCCTGTCCCCCTTTGGCTATGGTGTCGGCCGCCAGCGACGAGATGCGGGCGTCCAGCAGTCGCTCATGGAGGTCATCGACCTCGGCCTGTAAGGACTTCTTCTCCTCCAACAGTCCCTGTGCCCGCCGTGCGAGGTCCGCGACGCTCGTATCGAGCGTGTCAGCGGCCCGAGACGCACTCCGCCGCCGGTTCAACTGCCGTTGAATCGCCGCGGGTCCGACCGCGTACTCGACGCGCACGAGGTCTGCACCTGGGTTCGAGACGTCGACGACCTCGATCGGCCCGATCTCGTTCGTACTCCGTACGTGCGTGCCCCCACAGGCTGAGATGTCCCAGCCCTCGATTTCCACGATTCGGACGCTGTCCGTCGGGTCGGCGTCACCGAGGTTGAACACGATGTCGTCGTCTGTTCGGGCCTCCTCCACGTCCATCTCGTACCACTCCACCGACCGACTGTCCCAGACTGCCTCGTTGGCCATCCGCTGGAAGGTAAGCGCGTTGACCTCGTCGGCGTCCGCCTCGGCGTCGAAGTCGAGGCGGATGCTATCTTCACCGATGTCGAACCCACCGTAGCCATGACTGTCGAACAGTCTCCGGCCGACGCCGTAGACCACGTGACTCGCAGTATGTGCCCGCATGCTGTACGTCCGGAACTGCTCGTCTATCTCGCCGCTTACACTCTCGCCGACGTCGACTTCGGGTGGCTGGGCGAGGGTGTGGACCGTTTCACCATCGCGTTTCTGGACGTCGACGACGTCGACGCCGGCAAGTGTACCCTTATCCGCCGGCTGTCCACCGCCCTCGGCGTAGAAGTACGTCCGGTTCAGCGTCACGTCACATCCGTCGACGGCACGCACCGTCGCGTCGAAGGAGGTGACGTATGGCTGGTCGCTGGCGAGGTTGGCCGTCGCTTCCACGGTCATGCACGCCGCCTGGGGGGCCGTGCCAATAAATCACGCGCTTGACCATGCTCCGTGGGACGGCGATAGCTTAATCAGGCCGAAGCCGACCATATGTGCTATGGAGTACCACGAGTCTGCCGACTATCTGCAGTCACTACAGCGCCGTCGTCCCAAACTCGGGACGGAGACGACGGCGCGGATGCTCTCACACCTCGGGACTCCACAGGCATCCGTCGACTGCATCCAGATAGCGGGGTCGAACGGCAAGGGGAGTACCGCCCGCATGCTGGAGAGCGTCCTGCGGACCGCCGGCCTGGACGTAGGTTTGTTCACGTCGCCGGCCCTGAACGACTTCCGCGAGCAGGTGACGGTCAACGGCCGGAAGGTCCCCAAAGCGCGGGTCACGGAGTTCGTCGACCGA
This sequence comes from Haloarcula sp. MBLA0163, assembly GCF_055632435.1. Taxonomy (NCBI): domain Archaea; kingdom Methanobacteriati; phylum Methanobacteriota; class Halobacteria; order Halobacteriales; family Haloarculaceae; genus Haloarcula; species Haloarcula sp. MBLA0163. The sequence goes on along the minus strand of NZ_JBVMVV010000004.1, from coordinate 282,839 downwards.
ATCGACCCCTGTCTCGAGCGGTTGCGAGCTGACGACGACATGCCGACGCACTTCGAAGTCCTCACCGCTCTGGCACTGTATCACTTCGGCGCCGAGGAGGTGGACGTCGCCGTCCTCGAAGTCGGCATCGGTGGCCGATACGACGCGACGAGCGCTGTCGACCCAGTCGCGAGTGCCGTTACGAGCGTCAGCCTGGAACACACCGACCTGCTCGGTGACACTGTCGAGGAAATCGCTCGTGATAAAGCGCAGGTCGCGCCCGCGGACCGACCGCTCGTTACTGGAACCTCTGGTGGAGCGCTTGCGGCCATCCGTTCGGAGTCAGACGTGATACGAGTCGGTGACGACGCTGCGGACGTCTCCGCAGTGGAGACGGGCATGTCGTCGCCGGTCGAGAATCGCGTCTCGATAACCGGGCCGGACTGGACCGTCGAGACGAACCTCAAACTGTTAGGTCAGCATCAGGCGACGAACGCGGGTGTCGCGGCGACGCTCGCCAGACAGGTCACGTCGGTAGACGAGCAGACGATAGCGGACGGGTTACGAAAGGCGACCTGGCCCGGCCGGTTCGAAGTCCGCTCGACGGAGCCGCTGGTCGTTCTCGACGGATCACACAATCCCGGCGCCGTAGCGACGCTCTCCGACCTGCTCTCACGGTACGACTACGACGACCTCCACCTCGTCTTCGCTGCCATGGGTGGGAAGGACATCGGCGATATGGTGGCCGAACTCCCGGCCGTCGATACCGCTTACGCGACACGTCCCGCGGTCGACCGGGCGGCGTCCGTCGAGACGCTCGTCGACGCCCTCGACGGTCACGCCGAGGCCGTCCAGCCTATCGACTCCGTCCCCGAGGCGACCGAGCGAGCGATAGCCGCCGCCGACGAGTCCGACTGCGTCCTCGTCGCCGGGTCGCTGTACGCCGTCGCGGAGGCGCGGGACCGCTGGACGCGGACGGTCGTGCCCAAAGACGCCGGCCCGTCTAGCTCGGTGACACTGTCGGCCAGAGCCGACGGGGGTCGGACTGCCGACGGCGTCGACAGCCGTGTCTTCTCGACAACCCTCAGGCCTCAACAGGCGGCGGTCGTCGGCGACCGTCTGGAGGCGATCGGCGGAACGTGTGTGCGAACCGACCGTGACGCGCCGGAGAAATTGGTCTCGACGACGCTCTCCGGCGCTCCGAACCAGCTACGTGCTCTTGCGAGTACACTCGAAGAGGAGGGCCACGGTCTCGGCCGCTTCGCGGAGCAACTCGGTGCGGTACTCGAGGGCCCCACAGCGGCCCCTGCTATCGATACCGAGGGGACTGCCGTGATGGGGATACTGAACGTCACACCCGACAGTTTCCACGACGGCGGTGAGTACAATCGTCTCGACGCGGCTGTCGAACGAGCCGAGGAGATGATCGCGGCAGGTGCGGACATCGTGGACGTTGGTGGTGAGAGCACACGTCCTGGCGCCGACCCAGTTCCAGTAGCCGAGGAGATCGATCGCGTCGTCCCGGTCATCGAGGCGCTCTCATCACTCGACGTCCCACTCTCTGTCGACACCCGGAAGGCGGCCGTCGCTGACGCCGCACTGGAGGCGGGAGCGGACATCGTCAACGACGTCTCGGGCCTCTCGGATCCCGACATGCGGTTCGTGGTCGCCGACCACGACGCGGCGCTGATACTCATGCACAGCCTGTCGGCCCCCGTCGATCCGGACCGGACAGCGACGTACGACGACGTGGTCGCGGATGTCGTCTCGGACCTCCGCGAGCAAGTCCTGCTCGCCGAACAGGCGGGTATCGCCAGGGAGCAGATTATCGTCGACCCGGGATGTGGGTTCGGCAAGGACGCGGCCGAATCGTTCGCGCTGGTCGACCGCCTCGCAGAACTGCGGGCCCTCGGGTGCCCGATTATGGTCGGCCACTCTCGGAAGTCGATGTTCGAACGTGTCGACTGTTCGAGTGGCGACCGCTTACCGCCCACCATCGCGGTGACGACCATGGCCGCCGAGCGAGACGTCGACGTGGTTCGGGTCCACGACGTCGAAGAGAACGCAGCCGCGGTGCGTACCGTCTCGGCGGCCAGGGACGTCTAGCCCGGGCACCGACGGCTGTGCAGGGCAAGACACCGACCGACAGTTTTTCACAGGCCCTCCCGAAATCCCGTACCATGCTAGCAGCCACCACGTCAGCTATCGGTTTTCCACTCTTCGGGCCGCCCTCGCCACTCCCGATACAGGCGTTCGACGTGTCGATGGTCACCGAGGCGTCCCCGCCGGTTCGGGCCGCGGTCTCGTTCCTGCTGACAATCCTGTTCGGTGGTGCCGTCATCTATCGGGGTGGCGGCCGCCTCGACGGGGCCGTCGAGGCTTCCAGCGAGCGGCCGCTTGCCGCCGTCGTGTACGGTCTGATGGCATTCGGTATCGTGACGTTCTTCGTCGTCTATGCGTTCAGTCAACTCGCGAACCTCGGGATCGGGACGGGGGTTCTGACCGTCATCGGTGCCGTCGTCTTCGCCGTCGCACTCCTCTCGCTTGGCGGTCTCGGATTCGCCGTCGTCGGCGTCTGGATTACCGAATCGTTCGGCGGGCGGGACCCCTGGGCCGGACTGGTCGGTGTGGGGGCGGTAAGTGCCCTCGCCTGGCTGGTCCTCCCAGCCGTGCTGAGTGTGGCCGTCTGGCTGGCTATCGCTGCTATCGGCCTCGGCGGACCGGCCCGCCGCTGGGTTCACGGGAGCGGCCCCCCTGCCGATCCGGCATAGCCCTACGAACTCTGAAACCCTCGGGGCCCATAGGTTCCTGTATGCTCCTGTTCCAACTCCCGTTCGACTTCGGTTTCGGAGAAGTCGCTGCACAACTCATCGGCGCCATCGGTGCACTCGTCTTACTCATGCTCCTCGTCGCGTTCGGTGCGTTCGCCTACAAGAGCCTCGCAGGCGACGGCATCCGCTGGCCGGACGAGATGGAGGACGACGAGGAGGGGGAGGACGGGGTCAGGCGAGGGTCTGACGAGGACGACTGGAAGTACTACTGAGGACCGTTAATCGTCGTCGGTGCCGGCCACCGAGCGACCTGATTTGGCAACCCGCTGGTCCCGTTCGGCGCGCAGTAGCGGTCGGACGGACTGGAACTCCAACGTCATGCCGACGATGGCGACGACGGAGATGAGTGCGAACGGGAAGCCGGTGATGATGGCAGACGAACGGAGCGCACTGATGCCCCCGCCGACGATGAGCAGTGAGGCGAGCCCGCCCATCAGGCCGCCCCAGATGACCCGGTTGACCGTCGATGGGTGTTGCTTGCCGCCCGTCGTGAGCATCCCCAGTGCGAGCGTCGATGAGTCCGCGGAGGTGACGAAGAACGTCACGACCAGTAGCATGAACACTGCTGCCAACACCTCACCGAACGGGAGACTGGCGAACAACGGGAACCCCGAGACTGAGACGCCGTACTGGTCGACCATCTCCAGCATCGGTGCGATGTTATTTCGCTCGAAGTAGATGGCGCTCCCGCCCATCGTCAGGAACCACGGAATCGTGGATGCCGTCGCACCGACGAGCGCCGTCGCCACGACCTGCCGGATGGTTCGTCCCTTCGAAATCCTGGCGACGAACAGCCCGCCGAACGGAGCCCACGAGAAAACCCATGCCCAGTAGAACACGGTCCAATTCCCGACCCATTCACCGGTGCCAGCCGCGTTGGTGTAGAGGCTCATCGTCAGGAACTGACCGAAGTAGCCCCCGACCGCTTGCAGGCCCGTGTTCATGATGTAGTTCGTCGGGCCCAGTAGGAAGGTAGCGGCGGCTAACAGTGCGAAGACGACCATGTTGAACAGTGATACCCTGGCGATGCCCTTCTTGACGCCGAGGGTGACGGAGACGGTGAACGCCACCGTCAGCCCAGTTATCATCAGGACTGTCCCCCCGTCACCCAGCGAGACACCGAGGGTGTAGGTGAGTCCCGTGAGGAACTGCTTGCCGACGAAACCGAGGGTCGTCGCTATGCCGCCGATCGTCGCGAAAACTGCGAGAATATCGATCGTCTTCGCCCAGAACCCATCGAGGTTGTCGACCCCGACGAACGGCGCGATGAGCGTCGAGACGCGCATCGGTGCGTCTTTCCGGAACGCGTAGTAGGCTATCGGAATGGCGACGATCAGGTACGGAACCCAGTAGGAAATCCCCCAGTGAAACAGCGTGTACTGGATAGCACCGACGGCTGCTGCCGGCGTCTTTGGGTCGGCTCCGACGAGCGGAGGCACGGTCTCGTAGTGACTCAGCGCCTCTGCAGGCCCCCAGAAGACGATGCCGGCCGCGATACCGGCCGAGAACATCATCGAGAAGAACGAGAGGAGGCTGAATTCGGGATCGTCCTCGGGCTTCCCGAGCTTGATGGACCCCCATCGGCCGAACATCAGCCACAGGCTGAAGACGACCATCAGGAACATCGTCCCGACGTAGACCCACATGAACTCCGTCCAGAGGTACTCGTTTATCTCTCCCATCCGCGTTGCCGACGCTTCCGGGTTCAGGAAGAACACCAGAATCGCCAGCAACGATACCGAGAACCCGACCCCGAACACGGAGAGGTCGAGCTCGTCGACGAACTGTTGTACGGTGGTGCGTATCGTCCGCATGCATTCCTCAATTTTCAGGGCCCATGGTCAATCCTGAGATTCTATATGACACACGTTCAAGTGTCCTCATCGAGACGGCTAAAATAGACTAATCGTTGTTTTATACTCGAGTAAATCGAGAACCTTCTAAAAGTAGGCCCACGGTGTGGAACTGTACTATTTGTTTCGGGGTGTGGATGTACCACCGACTATCCGCCGAGCTCGGACCGAAAGAGGAAACGGAAAAAGAGTCAGTCGCTACCTTCGGCGTCCGCACCGCCTTTGACGTCTGTCACGACGTCGCCGCCGGCTTTGGTGATGTCGACCTCTTCTTCGGCGGTCATGTCCTGGATGCGCTCCTGGAACTGTTCGGATTCGAGAATCTCGTACTCGTTGTCCAGCCCCAGATAGACGGTGTAACACATCAGGCAGAGGATCACCGCGAAGGGCAATCCGGTGGTAATCGCGGCCGTCTGCAGGGCGCCGAGACCGCCGCCGATGAGGAGCGTCGCGGCGACAGCGCCCTCCGTAACTGCCCAGAAGATCCGCTGGACCTTCGGCACGTCGTGCTTGCCACCGGAGGTCAGGTGGTCGACGACCAGCGACCCCGAGTCAGAGGACGTCACGAAGAAGGTGACGACGAGCAACGTCGCGAGCAGGCCCGTGACGGCCCCCAGTGGGAACTGATTCAACATCGCGAACATCGCGACGGTTTGGCCCTGATTCGCAACTGCAGAGGCGATACCGCCGCTTCCGATGAGTTCGACCCACAGTGCGGAGCCGCCGAACGTCGCCAGCCAGAGGAACGAGAACATGGCCGGCAGGAACAGCACGCCGAGCACGAACTCACGAACGGTGCGTCCCTTCGAGATGCGTGCGATGAACATCCCGACGAACGGCGACCACGCGATCCACCAGCCCCAGTAGAACACGGTCCAGCTGCCCATCCAGCCCTTGACGGTGTACCCGCCCAGAGCTGCAGAGCCACCGATGGTGCCGGTGAAGAACGACAGCGTCAGGAAGTTGCCGAGGTAGGCACCGAGCCCGTCGGCGAACGTCCCGAAGATGTACACGGTCGGACCGACCACCAGCAGGAACGCGAGCATCGCGAACATCAGGTAGAGGTTCAGGGTACTGAGGCGCTTGACGCCACCTTCCAACCCTGCCGCGACCGAAGCCGTCGCGATGCCGGTGATAATCGCGATGAGTATCACCTGTGGCACTGTCCCCGTCGGGACGCTGACGAGCCCGAGGATATCGCCCCCGACGTACGACAGACCGGTGTTCACCTGTGCCACCCCGAGGCCCAGCGACGTCGACAGGCCGAATAGGGTCGCGAAGACGGTCACGAGGTCGATGACGTGGCCCGGCCACCCGTAGATACGCTCACCGAGGAGCGGCCAGAAAATCGACCGGAACGTCAGTGGGAGCCCACGGTTGAACGAGAAGAACGCCAGTCCGAGGCCGACCAGTCCGTAGATGGCCCACGGGTGGAATCCCCAGTGGAAGAACGTCTGTGCCATCGCTGCACTGGCCGCGCCCGCTGTACCGCCCTCAGCGCCGAAAGTCGGCGGCACGACCATGAAGTCCGAGGCGCTGGAACCGAAGTGCCACATCGGTTCGGCGACACTGAAGAACATGAGTCCGATACCCATGCCTGCGCTGAACAGCATCGCCATCCACGAGAAGTCGCTGAATTCCTTTTCCGCCTCTACCCCTCCGATTCTGATGTTCCCGTACTTACTGATGGCGAAGTACAGTATCGTGACGATGAACAGGTTCACCGCCAGGATGTAGAACCATCCGAAGGTTCCGTTGATGAAATTGAATATGTTCGTGTACACCGTCGACGCCTGCTCGCCGAGACCGATCGTAGCCGCGACGAAGGCGACGATGATGACCAGCGATACCGGGAAGACGATCGGATGTACGTCGAACCCAAACCGCTGTATGTTGGTGTCTCCGGGTTCCCGGTCGGACTCAGGGTGGAACAGCTCTACCTGAAGACCGTCGGACATCGCTCCACTAGTATCGTCACTGTCTGACATACGTTACCCCCGTCGTGCGTATCCGCGTTACGTGTGATTTCATTCTCGGTTTCCCTTCGAGTCGGGTCGTTCACTCCGCCCGATTCCCCATTTCGTCTGAGCACTCGGCCAAGACGTCGTCTCGGCCGACTCTGGGATGCTCACCGGGCCATCGTAGCGGTTCGACAAACGTCGGACCGGTAGTCTGGCCATCGGTGTCCGAGCCTCCGTGGTGTGTTAGACTACCTCACCCCGAAAAAACGAGTGGAATATATTAAAACTTCGCCTATATACTACGGGTAGGAACGTACTAATCCGTACCTCACCCGCTCCATTTGCGCACAGCTCTCTCGTCCTCGCCCGATTCGACCGTGAAATCGTGCCGGCTTCGGTAGCAGTCCTCGGTCGAGCCGCCATCGATGGTGTCGACCAACGCGAATTAAGACGGTGAACCTCTAGTAACCAATAATGAAGGAATTCCTGAAGGTCGTGTTTGGTCGGCTCAGAGCGGCCTTCGAGATGATTGTCGATCCACTGCGGGCCGACCCCGAGTCCACCAGTTTCCGGCTCTCGAGCCCGGAGACACACACGACCACCATCGATGGCGACGTGGGGTGGGGACATCGACCTCCGGCGATTGTCCGGTGTCCACGTTGCAGTGCCGACATCGACCACACGGACCCGCGTGCAGACATCGACTGTCCTCGTTGTGTCGCCGAGTTCACTCACGAAGAGTTCCCCGAACTGGAGGTAGAGTGCTTCGTCTGCCCAGTGTGCGGCGAGCAGATGGAACACGGTCAGCGACACCCACAGGCGTTCGACGTCCCAGAGTGGGCGACCTGCCACAATTGCCGGTATCACTGGGAGTTCAAGCACTCGTACTGACCTGACACCGAGTTCCGGGTGCCTTTATTTATCAGCCGACCATCTCGTCTCTATGGCAAATCTGGCAGCGACCGTCGCGGCGGGTCTGGCAGTCCTGCTGATCGGAACGGCGTTGCTTGCGATGTCGAACGGCGACCTACGGATAGCGGGGTTCAGTTTCCTTTGTGCGAGCCTCGTCATCTATCTGCGGGAGACCAGGCTCATCGACACCTGAGCCTCAGGTAAAAATAGAGTCCGACAACGTCACGTTTCTGGCACTACAGCTCGTCCATCTCCATCCGCTGTGTGATGACCGGGACTGTTGCTGTCCGGACCACTTTGTCCGTCGTCCCGCCGAGTATCGATCCTATCTTACCCCGGTACGCAGAGCCCATCACGATTACATCCAGGCCTTCCTGCTCCGCGTAGTCGACGATTTCCTCGCTCGGCGTGCCGGTCCGGAGCGCACGCTCACACTCGACGCCATATTCGGCGGCGACTTCGGCTATCTCGTCGAGTGTTTCTTCGCCGTACTCCTCGTACTCTTGACGGATTGTTTCCTCGTCGTCACGTAGTGACATCGCCCGGGGGACGCCGGGGAGGTCCATGACGTAGAGGGCGTGAACGGTCGATCCGAGTTCGGCCGCGAGTTCGATACCGTGTGTGGCCCCCTTTTTCGATTCAGCACTCCCATCGTACGGAATTAATATGTGTTCGTACATACCCTACGGTGCAATCGTAGTTCCACGACTGCGCTGAAATAATTTCCCCCGCGAAATATCAGTATTCGGCAAATACTCCCGTCGAAAAACCCGTCGGAAAACCGGTTCATACCCCGCCGAACTGCAGGGGGCTGTGACACCTGTCAGACCATTCTAGCGATGTCTTCGACGGGATACCCCGTTTCCCGGATGGCCTCGACGATGGCGGTCGCGTGCTCCTCTCCACTGGTCTCGACGTTGAAGACGAGGTACGCCTCGCCCACGTCCAGGTCTTCGACGGAGCGTTCGTGCCGGACGTCGTGGATGTTCGCGCCCTGGTCAGCGATAGTCCCGGAGATGTCCTCCATGACACCGGGCCGGTCGTCGATCCGGACCCGCAGGCGCATGAGCTGACGGCGCTTCGTGAGCGCGTGGATGAGCACCGTTCGGAGCTGCGTCATATCGAGATTTCCGCCACAGAGCAGCGGCATCACCGTCTCGTCGGTGACGTCGAGGTCGTCGCTCAGGATGGCGGCGACGGAGGCGGCGGCCGCACCCTCGACGACCTGTTTCGCTCGCTCCATCAACAGGAGAATCGCTCGAGCGATCTCGGTGTCGTTCACGGTTACGACGTCGTCGACGTTCTGCTGGATGATGCTCAACGTGGTCTCGGAGATGCCGCCGGTCGCGATACCGTCGGCGATTGTGTCCACCTCGTCCAACGTCACGGGCATCCCCTTGTCGAGGCTCTCGTGGACCGTCTCGGCCCCAGTGGCCTGCACACCGACGACGCGCGTCTCGGGAGAGAGGTGTTTGATAGCTGTCGAGACACCGCTGATGAGGCCGCCACCGCCGATAGGTACGACTACCGTGTCCACGTCGGGGCAGTCGTGGTACATCTCGGCGCCGAGGGTGCCCTGTCCAGCGATTATGTCAGTATCGTCGTAGGCGTGGACGAACGCGGCATCCGTCTCCTCGACGGCGGCCTGCGCGTGGGCCATCGTCTCCTGGAAGTCCTTCCCGACGAGTTCGACCGTCGCACCGTAGCCCCGGGTCGCGTCGACCTTGGCCTGCGGAGCGTTGACCGGCATGAAGATGGTCGAGTTCGCTCCACACTTCGTCGCCGCGAGCGCGACACCCTGTGCGTGGTTGCCCGCGCTGGCGGCGACGAACTCGTCGACGCCCGCTGCGACGTCCTGTGAAATCTTGTTGTACGCACCTCTGGTCTTGAACGACCCCGTCCACTGGAGGTGCTCCATCTTGAGGTACACCTCGCCGCCGACGAACTCGTCGAGAGACGAGCTCCGTTCGACGGGCGTCTTCTTGACGACGGAGTCGTCGTCGAGGCGTTCACGCGCCCGCTCGATGTCGGCGTATGTGACGGGCAGTTCCGAGGATTCTGACGTTGTCATGAGTGGATTGTCGGTACCGGGACTTACCCCCGGTCGGTCGTCGAGCGATGCCGGCGCCGGCTCATCGGAGTATCTTCTCCCGGCCGGGATCGAACAGCGGTTCGTCCCGGACCGTCGCGTCGTAGGTCTCGCCTTCGCACTGGATCTGGACCGACGTGCCTGCCTCGGCGTACTCGCTCGGGACGTACGTGTAGGCGATCGACTCGCCGATACTGTAGCCGTAGTCGCCGGCCTGCACGTAGCCGATGGCCTCGCCGTCCTTCAAGACTGGACGTCCCGAGAGCATGATGTCAGCCGAGTCGTCGAGGGTGAGCGGTGTGATGCGGTTGTCGATGCCGTCGGCCTTCGCCGATTCGAGGGCCTCCTTCCCGATGAAGTCAGTGTCCATGTCGACGGCGAATGGCAGACCGGCCTCGAACGGGTTCGAGTCGGTATCGATGTCCGTGCCCCAGAGCCTGAAGCCTTTTTCAAGTCGCATCGAACTGAGGGCGCCGCCGCCCATCGGGCGGACGTCGAGGTCCTGACCGGCCTCCCAGAGCGTCTCCCAAAGGCGCTGCCCGTACTCCGTGGGCGTCCACAGCTCCCAGCCCAGTTCACCCACGTAGGAGACGCGCAGGGCGATGACGGGCACCTCGCCCACGTACATCTGCTTCGCGCGGAAGTACGGGAAGCCGTCGTCGGTCACGTCGGCGTCCGTACACCGCTGCAGCAGGAGCCGCGATTTGGGACCCCAGAGGCCAATCGTCGACTTCGCGCCCTCCTCGATATGGACGGACACCGTCTCGGGTGCGTGGTCTTCGAGCCACCCACCGTGGATACCTGGCGAGTTACCGCCACCGGTGGTGACCATGTACTCCTCGTCGTCTAGGCGGACGACGGTGATGTCCGCGAGGATGCCGCCGCCCTCGTTGAGCAGCAGGGAGTAACGGACCTGGCCGATGTCGATGTCCATGTCGTTGCTACACACCCGCTGGAGGAACTCGCCGCTCCCCTCGCCCTCGACCATGATGGAACTGAACGAGGTCATGTCGAACATCGACACGTTCTCGCGGGTGTGGAGGTGCTCGGCGGCCTCGATCTGCGAGCGGTTGATGCCCTGCCAGCCGTCCTGTTCGGGTATCTGGTCCTCGTACCTGTCCACGAGGTCCTCGTTGGACTCGTAGTACTGCGGCGACTCCCACCCGCCGCTCTGGTAGAACTCAGCGCCCAGTTCCTTCTCCTGATGATAGAACGGGCTGGTTCGCAGGCGGCGGTGGTCGTCGGGTTGCCAGCGCGGTTCTACGATGCTGTAGACCTGCTCGTAGCGCTTCGCACCCCGGTCGACGAAGTAGTCCTTCTCGCCTGCGTGGGGTTCGAACCGTCGGACGTGGATGCCGCCGGTGTCGACGGGACCGGACGGGAGGCGAGGCGTCCCGTTCTCCATCCACTCGGCGAGGATGCGGCCGTAGCCGCCCGAGTGGGTCCACCAGATTGCGAGCGCCGTCCAGAGGTTGTCCACCTGCGCCGTCTCGCCGACGGCGGGCATCCCGTCCGGTGTGAAAACGAAGATGCCGTTCTCGGTGACCTCGTAGTCCACGTCCTGTGTGTCCGGAAGCAGTTCGTCGAACGCCTGCTTCGCGGACTTGTCCCGGTTGCGGTGGGTCGGCTGGGTCCAGTGTTCCTCTGTGAACCCGCGGACCGACGCCTGCCGTTCCTCGGAGTTCTTCCCCATCTCTTCGGGGTCGACCGAGAGCGTCTCGTGGTTGTACGACCCCATCCCCAGCGAGTCGCCGTGGGTCCGGAAGTACAGCGAGTGGTCTTGGTCGCGACCGACCGGTTGGTGTGGCCCCTCGCTCATGTACTCCGCGATGGACCGCTCGCCCGGCACGTCCAGGCCGGTGGTGTTGTCACCGACGGAGGAACCAGCGTCAGCAAGTTCTTCCATCGGTTCGGTGACGACGTACTGGTGCTCGACGGGCGCGATAGGCAGGTCCAGACCAGCCAGCTGCCCAGTCTGGTAGCCCCAGTTGTTCGTCGCGATGACACAGCGCCCACACTCGATGCGTCCCTTGTCGGTCTCGACAGCCTGTATCTCGCCGCCAGAAACGTCGAGGTCCGTGACCTCGGTGTTGCCGTAGAAGTCCGCTGAAGACTCGCCGATATACCACTGTAGGGCGGCGATCCCGTCGACACGGCCGTCGGTCGGTGAGTAGTACCCGCCGAGAATCTCGTCTTCGTCGACCATCGGCAGGTGGTCGGTGACCTCGTCTGGCGAGAGGAGTTCGGGTTCGGGCAACCCGTATGACGTCGCCCACTCCTTGCGACGACGGAGGAAGTCCATCCGGTCCTCGCTGCGGGCGAGTTCGATACCGCCCACCTCGTCGTAAACGCCGGCGTCCGAGAGCAACCGGCTCGTGTAGTACGCTGTCTTCGTCTGAATCTTCGACGGTGACGTCTGGAACATGATGCCGGGAGCGTGGACGGACGACCCGCCCGTGACCGGCAGCGGTCCCTGGTCGATGACCGTTACGTCTTCGGCACCGAGTTCCGTCAGGTGGTACGCGACGCTACACCCGACGGCACCGGCACCGATGATGACGGTATCCGCCCGTGATGGGGGAGCCTCTGTGCTCATGTATCTCGTATCGAGGTCCTTCTGTCACTCTCTTAAATACACCGACGAACTCGATTTGGGTCTACACGAAAACCAATCGAGAGGTCTTGTGTAGGCCGATATCACGTTATTTGGTTACTGGGCAAAACGCGCCCAGAGACGGTCGAATAGAACGTGTGTCCCCCGAACCACAGCGTGACAAGAACGCGATACGATTTGATGCTCGTCTCTGTGACGTCAGGAGACGAGCGGTTCCTCGCGAACCGTCGCGTCGTAGCGCTCGCCTTCGTAGAGGATCTCGACGTCGGTGCCCGGTTCGGCGTACTCCGGTGGGAGGTAGGTGTAGGCGACGCACGCTCCCTCAGTGTACCCGTACTCTGCACTGTGGAGATAGCCGAGCACCTCGTCACCATCGAGCACTGGCCGGTCGTCCAGCACCACTGCCTCCGGGTCGTCCAACGTCAGGCATGCCACCTTGTGGTCGATGTTGTCGCCGTTCGCGGCCGCGGCGACAGCCTCCTTCCCGATGAAGTCGGTGTCCAGGTCAACGGCCCAGCCGAGACCGGCCTCGTACGGGTTGTGTTCGGTGTGGAGGTCCTCGCCCCACAGGCGGAAGCCCTTCTCGATGCGCAGTGCGTCGAGCGCGCCGTTGCCGTACGGCCTGATGTCGTACTCCTCGCCGGCCTCCAGGATGTGCTCCCACAGTCGTTCGCCGTACTCGGCGGGCGTGTACAGTTCCCAGCCAAGTTCGCCGGCGTAGGACACCCGAAGCGCCGTCACGGGCACGTTCTTCACGAAGAACTGCTGGCTGGTGAAGAACGGGAAGGCGTCGTCCGAGAGGTCTACGTCGGTGATCTTCGACAGCACCTTCCGCGCGTTGGGGCCCGTACAGACCATGGCGGCGAGGTTCGAGGTGACGTCGTTGACGAGGACGTCCTCGGGCGACTGCTCGCGGACCCACGCGACGTGGTTGTTCCCCACCTCGCGACCGGTAGTCAGGAGCAAGTAGCGGTCCTCGTCGGTGCGCGTGACGGTGATGTCCGCGCGGACGCCGCCACCCTCGTTACACATGAGAGTGTATTTGACGTCGCCAACGTCGAGGTCCATATCGTTCGTACAGAGGTACTGTATGAACTCGCCAGCCTCGTCGCCGACGACCTCCATCTTGTTGAACGAGGTCATGTCGTGCAGGCCGACGTTCTCGCGGACGTTCAGCGCCTCGGCGCCTTCGATGGGCGAGTAGTACTTGCCTTCCCAGCCTTCACGCTCGGGAATCTGCTCACCGTACTTCGACAGTAAATCGGCGTTGTCGTCGAACCACTGGGGCTCTTCCCAACCGGCCTCCGCCCACAGTTCCGCGTTCCACTCCTCGTGGGAATGATACATGGGTGTCCGACGGATGTCCCGCTGTTTGTCCGTCCACACCCACTTCGGGTGCATGATGTTGTAGACGATACGGTACTCCTCGCCGCCGATGTCGCGGGCGAAGTCCCAACTCCCCTCGTGCTCGTCGAAGCGGTTGACGTCGCAGTGCGCCAGATCGATGGGTCCTTCGGGAAGTCGCGGCACGCCGTTTTCCATCCACTCTGCCAGTGCCTTGCCGGCGCCTCCGGCGTGCGTGACCCAGATGGCCGCCGCCGTCCAGAGGCCGTCGTACTCCTGTACGGGTCCCATGACCGGGAGGCCGTTTGGCGACTCGGCGAACATCCCGTTGTACTTGTGTTCGAGCTTCTTGTCCTTCGTAGCCGGGATGAGTTCGTCGCTGGCCTGTCGCGGCGCCTTGTCCGGACGGTCCGGGTGCGTCGCGGTGTTCATGTGGTAATCGGTGAACTCGTGGACAGAGCCCTGTTCACCGTCCGGATCGTTCCCACCAAGCTCCTGTGGGTCAGGGACGATCGGCTCGTGGTTGTACGAGCCGATACCGTAGGAATCTCCGTGATTCCGGTAGTACATCGCGTTGTCCTGGTCCCGGAGGATGGGTCGGTCGGGGCCGACGAGCAGGCGTTTGGCCTTCTCGCCCGAGACGTTCTCGTAGTTCTCGAACAGCGGATGGTCCGTGATGTCGACGGCGCTGTCCGAGAGTTCGTCGAGCGATTCCGTCATCGTGTACTGATGCTCGACGGGCGTGACTGGCAGGTGAACGTCGAGCTTTTCGCCCAACTGTCGAGCCCAGATGTTCGTCGCAACGACGACTTCGTCACAGTCGATGGTGCCGTGTTCGGTGACGACACCCTCGATGGAGTCCCCGTCCGTCACAACGTCTTCAGTGCGGGTGTGCGGGACGAACTGTGCGCCGTTGTCCATCGCTTCCCGAGCGAGCGCGTCACAGGCTACGACGCCCGACACCTGCCCGTCCGTCGGCGAGTAGTACCCGCCCAGTATCTGGTCGGCGTCGACGAGCGGTAGGTGGTCGGTGACTTCCTCAGGTGAGAGGAGCTGTGGGTCGTCGATACCCCACGCCTTGGCGTGTTCGACCCTGCGCTGGAGGAAGTCCATCCGTTCCTCGCTCCGGGCGACTTCGATACCGCCCACTTCGTTGTAGGCCTGTTGCCCGTCGGCGCCTTCGAGTTCCGAGTACAGCCGACGGCTGTAATCCGCGAACTGACTGAGTACCTTCGGCTCGGCCGTCTGGAACATGATGCCGGGAGCGTGGGTCGACGAACCACCAGTCGTCGGCATCGGTCCCTGATCGACGACGACCACGTCATCTCGGCCTAGTTCTGTGAGTTGATACGCCAGATTACAGCCGACGATGCCGGCACCGACGATGACGGTACCAGCTTCGGTCGGCAGACTGTCTGTCGTCTCCATGAATCCTGATTCGAAGGTGACTCTGGCGGTCAAATATAGTTATCCCCTGTCTCCCCGGTGGTTTTCAACCAGTCACTTCGCTGTCTGGTAGAGGTTTCGGACTTCACAGCGATAGTACTGTGAAACTGTGTCTGAAGGGTAATCGGAGAGGGTGAGTGATGTGGCTCCCACCTATGAGCAAACAGTCCGCGATGAGGCCGCTGCGTCCCGATTACCGCCGCATCGCTGAAAGTTCAGTGAGAAGCTGGTAACAACGTTTTTCCGATACTCGGGTCCGACCTCACGTGCATGGTCGACTCCATCTCGCTGGAGACAGCGACGGAACTGATAGCCGCCGCCGAAGCGAAAGCCGAAGAGATAGACAACCCGATGGTCGTCACCGTGGCAAACAGCGAGGGCAACCTCGTAGCCCAACACCGCATGGACGGTGCCTGGCTGGCATCGGTCAGCATCTCCCGAAACAAGGCCTACACCTCGGCCGCTCTCGAGACACCGACGCACGAACTCGCAGAGCCGTCGGAACCAGGCAACTCCCTCTACGGCCTCCAGACGACGGATGAGGGGCGTATCGTCATCTTCGGCGGCGGGTACCCCCTCGAACGCGACGGCGACATCGTCGGCACCATCGGCGTCTCCGGGGGCGCCGTTTCACAGGATCGGACAGTGGCAGAAGCGGGCGTCGAGCGCTGGAACGAACTCGCCGAGTAACGACTCAGTCCACTCGGGGACCGGGCTGGCGCCCTTCGACGGCGTCCAGGAGGTCCGTGAGCGCGTCCGCGGCCGAAGTCAGAAGCTTCTCACCCAGCTCGGCGCTCCCTTCGCGGGGGTCGCCGACCACCCCGTTCTCGGTAAACTCCTCCGAATCGAAGGCGAGGTTGACTCGACCCTGCCAGTCACCCCAGCGGTCACTGCCGTTCTCCGCGGCCGAATCGAGGCGGTCCTCGTGGACAGTCTGGGGGTTCGAATGTTGGAGGAGGGACGTTTCGAGCGGGCCGCCGTGGCCCATGTCCGAGCTGTGCTCTCCTACCTCGTCGAACCAGGTGAACGGTACCGCGTACGCCTCGTCGTGTCTCGAAATACGACCGGCGACTTCTCGTAGGGCGGCGATGTTGCCACCATGACCGTTGACGAGCACGACTCGGTCCCATCCGTGGTGGGCCAGACTTCCCACGACATCACGGACGTACTCCCGGAACGTCGACTCGGAAACCCATAGCGTCCCGGTGAACGCGCGGTGTTCCTCCGCGACGCCGACCGGTACTGCGGGCGCTACGACCACTTCCCCACTATACTCCTGTGCCGCCTGTTCGGCTACAGTCTCCGCGTTGAGTGTGTCCGTTCCCAGTGGGGCGTGCGGCCCGTGTTGCTCCGTGCTTCCGACCGGAAGCAGGGCCAGGTTCGTATCGGCCTCGTCGAGGTCTGTCCACGATTCCGCTTCGATGTGCATACGCGCCCCCTCTGTCCGGACCAGAATAAAGCCCCTACTCCCGGTGTTTTTTACACCTGCGCCGCAGTGGCGAGGTATGGAATACGCGTCTGTCACGCACTCGACGAGCGACCGCCGACTCGGTCGCCTCCCGTCCGGCAGCGAGGTATCGGTGACGCTCCACCGGTACGAGGGCGGCCCCGGTCCGACCGTCTACGTACAGGGTGCTCAACACGGTATCGAACTCAACGGCCCCGCGGCTCTGCGGCGTCTCCACGAACGGCTGGTGGGGACAGATATGGCGGGGACCATCGTCGTCGTTCCGGTGGTGAACCCGCTGGCGTTCGATCACCGCTCGTACATGACTCCTGCGGAGTACGACGTGATGAACCCGAATCTCAACCGCGTCTGGCCGGGCGACGACGACGGGAGTCTGCAAGAGCGACTGGCCGCCCGGTTGTGGGACCTCGTGATAGAGGCCGACGCCGCCATCGACCTTCACACCGGGACGGCTGACATGCTCGAACACGTCCGCTACCAGGACGGAGAGGAGGGAGCCGAGTCACTGGCTGAAGCGTTCGGAACGGAGTACCTCGTCGTGGACAGCGACGAGACACCGGCGGACGACGAGTTCAGCGGGACGTTCAGAACAGCGGCCGCACGCGCTGGCATCCCCGCGATAACCGTCGAACTCGCGAACAGCAGGACAGTCACTCACTCGGCCATCGACACCGGCGTCGCCGGCGTCGAGAACGTACTTCGCGAACTCGATGTCCTGCCGGACGACCCCGCCATACCACCCGACCAGACACGACTCCGTAACGACGGAGCAACCATCACGGCCGCGGAGTCGGGATTGTTCGAACTCCGTCCAGACCTCTCTGTGGGTGACCACATCAGGCCCGGTGAGAAACTGGGAACTGTCTACTCGCCGTCGACGTTCGAAAAACTCCAGACGCCTACCGCCGACGAAGGCGGGGTCGCCTACTCGCTGGCCCGAGAGGCCGTGGTCGTCGCCGGTGAGCGAATCGCCGGCCTCGCGTCACCGCTGTGATGCCGACCGATAGCACAGACATCTCTATCCGGGCGGCGGTCGATCTGCCTCACACTCGACCGTGTGATCGGTGGTAAGACGACGAGGCCTGTATTTCGGGTATTTAAATAGGTTAATTATTACTCACATATCGTTATCGTCCATAACGTGTCATAGATAAGCAATAACATGGGTCTACAAACCGCGTTCGGTGTCCTCTCCGAAATCGTCGACCAGTATGAGTCGCGTGGCCGGACCGTCCGACACGTCGAAGCGACCGCGAGCGATAGCGACGACGGCTCGCTGAACGTCTCTATGGAGGTTCCAGTGTCACTGTGTGCGGCGGGCAGTGACGACGTTCATTCTGACCTGACGCCGCAGACGGCGACGCTGACCAACGGCGGTGGTTTGCAGGTCGAGTTCTCCTCTTCCACTCTCGCTTCGCTACCCCCGACGACTGCGGCATCTATCTCGGCGAGCGAAGAGGCCGTTCACGTCGAAGACGGAAGTATCGTCCTGGGCGTCGAGCTCACTATCGACCCGACTGGAGAGACGACGACCGACACACGCGACGCGGAAGAGGGTGCCCAGGACTCACAGGAACCGGGTACGTCGCAGGACGAACAGACAGTCGACGACGCCGACCACACCGCGTCCCCCGCGTGGCGCTCCGATAGTGACGAGGAGCAGACCCAGGACGAACCTGACGAACTCGCAGCCGTCCGTGACGAGGACGTGCCGGCCTACGAGGACACGGCGTATCTCCAGCACCTCTACGAGGCCTGTGAAAACTTCACCGAGATGAGCGAGCGAATCGAGATGGACGTCTCTTCGGAGACGGTTCGGCGATACATGATCGAGGCCGACGTCCACGACCCGACCTCATACGACACCTCATCCACTGTCGAAACGACGGACGCCGATACAGAGGCCGGTTCGACGGATACCGCGACGGACGTCGACGCGGCAGTGGCGGCGACGGCCGAGGACCCGATGGAGACGATCCCGGACGAGCAGCTCGTCACCGACGGCCTCGGCCTCCCCGAGAACGTCCAGTTGGAAGACATCGCCGACGCCGTCGTCGATTCGGTCACCGTCTACGAAGTCCAACGGCACCTCGACTTGGGGCGCCAGCAAACGCAGGAACTACTGGAAGAACTGAACCTGCTGAATCTCGTCATGCGGCAGTTGTCCGACGACCCCGAAAAGACCGTCTCCTACGAGGAAGTCGCAACGCGCATCCGGGAGTGCACCCCCCGCGCGGCCTGAGTTCCTCGGACACAACTTAAACGGGTTCGGTGAATCACCCACAAACAAAAGTGTCCCCGATACCTCTGGTCGGTAAGTAATGTCCTTGCGAAGTCCTACCATGACGCCGGAGGACGGGGTCGAGAACCTCCTCGAGAATGCTCGCTTCGAGTTGATGCCGTTCGACAGTTTCGACGAGGAGATAACGCATCTCCCCGATGGCGCGACTATCGCCATCACGACGTCTCCGCAACTGGGTATCGAGGCGACGCTCGAACGGACCGAAGACGCCGTCGAACAGGGGTTCGAGGTCGTCCCGCACATCGCCGCGCGATACGTCCGCGACCGGGAACACCTCGCCGAGATCGCCGAGCGTCTCACCGAGGCCGGGATTACTGACATCTTCGTCCCGGGCGGCGACCGAGAGGAACCGGAGGGCGAGTTCGAGTCGGCATACGATCTCTTGTCGACACTAGACGGTATGGAGTACTCGTTCGAGGAGGTTGGCATCACGGGCTACCCCGAAGGCCACGACTTCATCGACGACGAGACGCTGGCCGAATCCATGGAGAAGAAGGCACCGTATGCCACGTACATCGTCACGCAGCTCTGTTATGACCCCGAGACTGTGCTGGAGTGGATCGAGGAGATTCGTGCCCGGGGTGTGGACCTTCCCGTCGAAATCGGCATCCCGGGGGTCATGAAGTACCAGCGACTGCTACAGATATCACAGAAGGTCGGTGTCGGGGACTCCATCAAGTTCCTCAAGAAGACGACCGGCGTCCTCGGCTTCATCAAACAACTCGTGGGCTCGCGGGGAACGTACAAGCCCGACGACCTCATCGACGGTCTGGCCCCGTATGTCGACGACGAGGAGTACAACATCAAGGGCGTTCACATATACACGTTCAACCAGACGCCCGATACGGAATCCTGGCGGTACGAACGCCTCGAAAAGTAGATCGACAGACACCTCGGATTCTCACCCACCCGAGGAGGAACGGTCGTCGAGGAGGGTCGACACGACGTATAAAAATACGTATATGTTCTGTCGAGAGCCAGTTTATTGCCGCTCTGGCTCGTGTCTTTTGGCATGACGTACGAAACTGTCAGAGCGACAGACCCAGCCGTAGCCGAGGCTCTCGAAGGTGAGCGACAGCGTCAGAACGACACGTTGGCGATGATCGCGAGCGAGAACCACGTCTCCGAGGCCGTCATGGAGGCCCAGAGTTCAGAGTTGACCAACAACTACGCTGAGGGGTATCCTGGCGAGCGCTACTACGGCGGCTGTGAGTACGCCGACGACGTCGAACAGTTGGCCATCGACCGAGCCAAGGAACTCTGGGGTGCCGACCACGTCAACGTCCAGCCCCACTCCGGCTCCCAGGCGAATATGGGCGTCTATCTCGCGGCGCTCGAACCGGGCGACAAGATACTCTCGCTGGATCTGACTCACGGGGGCCACCTCTCGCACGGCCACCCGGCGAACTTCGCGGGCCAGGTCTACGAGGTCGAGCAGTACGAGGTCGACGAGGAGACCGGCTACATCGACTACGAGGGCCTCCACGAACACGCAGAGGAGTACGAGCCTGACATCATCGTCTCGGGCTACTCGGCGTACCCGCGCGAGGTCGACTTCGAGCGGATTCAGGAGGCGGCCGACGCCGTCGACGCCTACCACCTCGCCGACATCGCCCACATCACGGGCCTCGTCGCCGCCGGCGTTCACGAGTCGCCGGTCGGCGTTGCCGACTTCGTCACTGGGAGCACGCACAAAACCATCCGCGCAGGCCGCGGTGGTATCATCATGTGTGACGAGGAGTACGCCAGCGAGATCGACAGTGCGGTTTTCCCGGGCTCGCAGGGCGGCCCGGCGATGCACAACGTCGCCGGCAAGGCCGTCGGCTTCGGCGAGGCGCTTGAGCCCGAATTCGAACGCTACTCGGAACAGACGGTTGCCAACGCGAAAGCGCTCGGCGACCGTCTTCAGGAACACGGATTGGAGCTCGTCTCCGGCGGCACGGACAACCACCTCGTGCTGGTCGACCTCCGACCATCCCATCCCGACACCACCGGCAAGGAGGTCGAGGAGAGCCTCGAAGAGGCCGGCGTCGTCCTGAACGCCAACACCGTCCCGGGCGAGACCCGCTCCGCGTTCAACCCTTCGGGCATCCGGGCCGGCACGCCTTGCCTCACGACCCGGGGCTTCGGTGAAGCGGCGTGTCGTGAGGTCGCAGATCTCATCTACCGAGTGGTCGACGCCCCGCACGACGACGACGTCGTCGCCGAGGTCAGCCAGCGCGTGGACGAACTCACCGACGAGTACACCCTCTACGACTGAGCAGGGCGAGTGCCTCGTGGCCTGACCCAGAGGCGCTTCACGACTGCTGGATTGGAGCGGGGCCACACGCGTTGGCTCCATCCATATGTTGTTGGAAAGGCTATAATTGCGCCGAGACACCATCTCTAGTGACATGTATAGAGTCCTCGTTCCAGTCGACGACAACGAGACCCGCGCACTCCACCAAGCGAAATACGTAACAGGGCTGTCCGACGCGGCGACGGACGTCGAAGCGACAGTGCTCCACGTCGTCCCACCGAGGGCACAAGAGCGGGGCGATACCACCGCGTTTGAAGCTGTGGACGCCGCCGTCGCGGCGGCAGAGCATCTGGAGACGGCGGCCGTCAGCGTGCACAGACGGGTGGTTGAGGGCGACGTGGCAGCGTCGATACTCGACATCGCGGACGACTTCGACAGCCACGAACTCGTCATGGGCGGACGGAAACGCTCGGGCGTGGCGAACGTCCTGCTGGGAAGCACCGTACACGACGTTTTCGTCTCGACTGAGCGGCCGGTCACGATTACAGGGACCGGCATGGTGTTCAGCGAGGGTGAGCGCCACATGCTGGTCCCAGTTGACCAGAGCCGCGAGCGGGCTGTCCGTCAAGCGGAGTTCGTCGCAACTCTCCCCAGGGCTGCAGAGAAGGTCCGAGCGACGGTCCTCTACGTGTTCGAGCATCAGGACTACGCTGGCGCACCGCCCCACGAGTTCGCAGAAATCGGGGCGGCCGTCGCCGCCGCGGAGTACCTCGAGGACCGAGACATCCCGGTCGAACGGACCACAGTGGGCGGGGAGATTACCCGCGAGGTACTTGATGCTGCGACCGACGTCGACGCGAGCGGTATCGTGATGGGTGGCCGGAAGCGGACCGGCGTCCAGAAAGTCCTCATGGGAAGCACCGCGCAAGACGTCCTGCTGTCTTCGGAGCGCCCAGTCACGATTACTGGATAGAGCCGGTGCGATCGGTCGGTGGGGTCGACGACACATCGAAGCCAGCGAACGGTGCCGAGAACGAGAGAGCCCTCCCTGCACGGGCTAGACGCAAAAAAGGAAGTGAGCGGATGGTATGAGCGACAGGGTGGGGCCGATTAGTCGTCGTTGGACTCTGCTTCGGCTTCCTTGCGTGCGTTGAGCTTCGCCTGCTCGCGTGCGCTCGGGTTGACTGACTCCTTGAACGGAACCTTCGCCACGGTAGCGAACACGGGTTCACCTTCCTCCTCGGCGTACTCGTCGGGCAGGTGCACCTGGAACTCGAGGTCGAGAGATTCGTCGTAGATCTCGTCGTTGAGCGGCGTGTCAGTGACTTCCTGCAGTTTGTCGGCCGGCACGAAGCCCATGGCGATGTTCGTCTCGAGGTCCGGGTTCCACCACGGCGAGGTGATGTACCCGCATTCTTCGCCCGTTTCGGGGTCGGAGATGAGCCAGAAGTCCGGGGCGTAGTCCCGGATCGGCTCGCCGGCCAGCTTCAGGCCGATGAGCTTGTGCTCGAACGGGTACTCGCCGTTCTCGATGAGTTCCTTCTGGCGCTCGAGTTCCTCTTTGCCGATGTAGTCGGCGTCCTTGTCGTCGGGAACCTGGTAGCCGAGGTTGACCTGGAACGGCGACGTCTCGTGGTCGAGGTCCTGACCCCAGGACATGATACCGGCGGCGATCCGACGGTGATGGCCCGGTGCGATCTGGCGACCGCCGTGGTCCTTTACGCTCGCCATGACGGGGTCCCAGACGCGCTCGGCGTTCTCGTGTGCGTCTCGGACGTATATCTCGAAACCAGCTTCACCGGAGAACCCGGTCTGGCTGATGAGGACTTCGGCACCGTTGATTTCGGCGTCCATCAGGCCGTAGTACGGGATTTCCTTGACCTCGTCACCGACGACGTCGACCATGACGTCCTCGGATTTGGGGCCTTGAATCTGCATCGGGGCCACGTCGATCTCGTCGATTTCGACGTCGAAGTCGTTGTCGACGTTGACTCCCTGAAGCCACTGCATCAGGGTCGAGTCCGAGATAGAGAACCAGAACTCGTCTTCTTCGGGGCGCAGCAGAACAGGGTCGTTCAGGACGCCACCGTCCTCGTTACAGAGGATGACGTACTTCCCGTCCATCGCGTCCATGCTCGTCACGTCGCGGGTGACGACGTAGTTCGTCAGCGCCTCGGCGTCGGGGCCCTTGACTCGAATCTGACGCTCGACGGCGACGTCCCAGAGCGTGACGTCGTTGGTCAGCGCATCGTACTCCTTCATGACGCCGCCATCTTCTTCCTCGATGAGGCCGCGGGGGTGATAGAGTCGGTTGTAGACCGTTGCGCGCCACGCACCCTCCTCGTTGAAGGACTTGTGGAAGAACGGTGACTTGCGAACCCGGGTCGAGACGAGCATCTCGATGCCGGGGTCGCCGGTCTGCCGCAAGTTCCGTGGTACTGTCCGATCCGACTGGTCGACACTAGGGTGATTGGGATGACTTTCGTTCCCGGACATGCTTGTGGACAAAGACTGGTGTCTCTCATAAAAGATGACGCTGATTACCCCTGCTATTTATGTACCGGTAGCAATCTGGTGCTTCTCGCTGACGATTTTCGTCACTCCCTAGCCGTCTTGCCTGTCCGCGCGTACCAGACGATATCGAACGCTTCGTGCTCCTCACGGTCTGTTTCGCGCCAGTAATCCCACTCGACTGGCGGAAAGGTCGTGTCTCCATCGACGTTCTCGTGCAGTTCGGTCAAAATCAGTTCGTCTGCGCGCGGGAGGAACTGTTCGTAGACGGTTCCACCACCGATTATATAGGTCGTCGAGACCTCCTCGGACTCGGCTGCTCGAAGAGCCGCTGTACTGGATTCTGCAGTTTCGACGCCGTCTGGAACACTTTCCGGACGATGCGTCAGAACGATGTTCCGACGGTCTGGAAGCGGCGTGCCCAGCTCTCGATAGATAGTGTCGAAGGTCCGTCGCCCCATCACGACTGGATGTCCGACGGTAGTCTGCTTGAAGTGCTGTAAGTCTGCAGGGTAGTGCCATGGAACCCGCTCATCAGCCCCGATGACACCGTTAGCCGCGACGGCGGCGACGAGTGCGATTCGCATCTCGTCTGAAAAGGACGATGTCTGGGCACAAAACTTGATTCATCAGACACGGCGGGAACACACCCGAGTGTCACTCTACTGGTGACCTCTGTAACTGAGGTTGTCAGCACGGACCGGAGAAAAAAATTCTCAATTACCATATATAGTAACAAAAATGATTAGTCTGTGCAGCATGAAGGCCTACAGTACCATTCTCTATAGCAGCTGTTGCTCTGACATTGGTCTCCGGACTCAGCGACGCGAAGTAATGTTGATTCCACCGAACCGAACAGTGCGGACGAGACGGTCCTGACTGCTTTATGGTCGGACAGCGCTGCCGACTTCGTTCGCTCCGCCGTATCTTCCAATAACTCTGTCAGTGTTCAGCTGGTATTTCTTGGAGCGCGACGACTCCACGCTTAAGACATACCTTAAATTAGAAATAACGAAAGGTATCGAAAACAAGATATATTTTCACTCTCCGGTTCGACGTTGGCAGACGACACGACGAGCCGTTCAAATGACACGCTGGGGAGGCCTCGAATTTCTTGGTGGTCGGCACCATATTCCGGACGACACACGATACCTACCTTCCCGCGCGACTTATTGGATTGTAGCTGTTAAGGCCCACATGAATGCGATTCGGACCAAGCCAGGTCCGGCCGCCGCCTACGCGTTTCGGCTCGGCATCATCGCCGGTGCCGTCGTCGGACTTGCAGCGGTCGCGTTACTGTACAGTTTCGGTACCATCACTCCCGTGGTCGCTGGATACACACTCCTCGTCCTGTTTCCAGTCTATCTGGTGTTGGTGGCAACCGCCCTCAGTAAGTGGCTCGGCTACGACAAAGACGTGACGTCACTCAGGCCGGTCTACAGGCCCAAAGAGTAGAGGTAGCCACTACTGATTGGTGACCTGGTTGTGAAGTCACTCTTCGGTGTCGTCGTCGACGAGCGTGGCCCCGACGAGATTCCGCATCCCACGGCGCAGTCGGCCGCTCATGGCCGTCGATGACAGTCCAATCTCATCCGCTACCTCGTTGAGAGAGATGTCTCGTGGCTCTCCGAAGTACCCCTCTTCGTAGGCTATCCTCAGTGCGGTACGCTGTTCCTCAGTCAGGCCATAGGACTGTTCGCCACCGGTGTCGCTGTTGCCGTATATCTCTATGATGTCGAGCGCGATATCGTTCTCGTTGGCATACTCCCAGATAGTGTTCAGCGCCTCACGGTCGGGGAGTAGGAGACGTACCAGCCAGCCATGGCGCTTCGTCTCGGTGTGGACGAGGAACCCGTTGACGTCCGTGACGACGGTACTGATGAGCTTGGTCTCCGGCGAATGCTCGATATAGTAGATTCCGGTTCGGTCGGTCCAGTCGACGAGTTCGTAGCTATCGACTGTAGGGTCCTCGTCCAACGTCGCCTCCAACTCGTCTCTGTCATCGTATTCGATGAGAAACGGGAACACCGTCGAACCCGGGTCGGTGTTCCCCTGCGTGATCACTCGTATGTCGATGTCTTCGAGGGTCTGAAGCGTCGGGACGAGAGCGAGTCGTTCGTGTTCGATGTGTACTTTTGCTGTGATCGACATGTAACGTGCGGGACCTGTTGTGGCACCACCACCCAGCGAACCGGCCATCGGCCGTCACGTGGTGGCGCGTTCGGTCGTTCCCTGTTAAATGGATGTACACAACCTGCATACAATAGTGTTTAGATGTGACCGACGGCGTCCGCCCTGCCCTCCGGTAGCTTCACCGCCTGGGACGACCTGAGAATTCCCGCCAGCACAAACGACGGTGAATGGATATCGTCGTTACTAATGGCCACAGAAAACGTCGAAAAGTCCGACGATAGATCTCGTCGCAATTCCGGTGATAGGTGGCTCCATCTGAGTGACGAAGGGAGTCCCGTCGTTCACCGCGGGAAGTATGTCACTTGTTGTAACTGTCGGGGATGAGGACCACACCGTGGAAATCGAAGACGTCGGCGACGACATCCTCGATACGGTCCAGGTGTGGCGGGAGGGTGACGGCCGGCATGTAGAACTTCTCCGTCGTAGTCGTCTTCTCGTCTTGGGTTTTGATTTCGTTCATCTCATTTCTGTATAGCGGTTCCCACCGTATAGGGCTTGAGGAGTATAATTACGGGCCTTTATGTTGGAAAAATTGGCAATTTTTAATTAGGTAGGATACTGACCCTCTGGCTCACAGCGGAGACGACTCGGCACCAACCCCTCTGGGGTGGCTAAATTGACATCTACTGGAAACGTTCGAGAACTCCGGACCGTCCAGAGTGCGAAAACTACAGTGACGGTGAGTCGATTGTGTCGGTCAAATCGAGAGGCAGGCTGGCTATTCAGCTCTCTCTGAGGAAAATCTGTCCGGTGCTCTGAACGACGACGGTGTATTCGTAGTAGGAAAACGTAACACACCCGGGTGCGGTGGCTCTCTCCGATCCCGTCTCGAAGAGACTGTCGAGTGCATCGGGGTTTATACTCTCCCCTATCGGTGGTAACGATTCTCGCGACACACCGGCGTGCCTCGCGACCGCGTCGACAAGCGTCTCGCTCACACTTCGATCACCGTCCCACTGGTGACTGAGATGGTGGGTTGTTCCGTCGGAATCGTCCGTCCGTGCTACGCCCATGTTACTGTATAGCGCACCTGTATTTCATGGGTGTTGATGAGGAATATGAAACGTGTTTTTAAGCACAAAACGTACATACGATAGCGTACACAATTCGAGTACACGATTGGACACGCCAGTCACGATGCGGTCGACATTGAACGTCGATTGCCCGCCCACTGCCACCGAGTACGCCCTTGGCGGAGTCGACAACTAGACGGTGGAAGCGCTTGAACAGAGTGCAAGCGACGGCGACGTACCAGGCCATCCCGCCAGCGGAAATCTGGGGTCTGGGCTCCCGTGGCGGATGACCAGCGTCACGACCTGCCAAACACTCACTGAGGGAAGCTTACGATGGATACGACGAACGACGACGCACTGGAAACGAGCGAGACAGCTGATCACCTCGAACTTAGGGTGGAGAACGTCGGCGGCATCGAGAATGCGGAGTTAGCAATCACGGAGGGTGTCACGCTTCTCTCCGGTCGGAATGCCTCGAACAAGTCGTCACTCCTGCGGTCACTTGCAGGTGTGCTAGGAGGCCCACTGCCACCGCTGAAGAGCGATGCGGATGAGGGGCGAGTCAGTATGGCGCTCGGGGAGACGGAGTACCACGTCGAACTCGGCCGCGACGGGAGCGACACCGTCGTCCGAAGCGCTCATCAGTACTCCTCCGCGGACGATCTCTGTGAGTTGTTCGTCGCGCTGACCGAGACGAATCCGATACGACAGGCGGTACTCGCCGATGAGGACATCTACGAGTATCTGATGCGCCCCGTGGACACCGACGCCATCGAGTCAGAGATACGCCGCCTGACTGACGAGAAAGAGGCGCTGGACGACCGTCTGGCAGAACTCGATTCGATGGAGAACCGCTTACCGGGCCTTCGAACGCGAGAGAACAGCCTTCAGGAACAGCTCGCCGACGTCGAGGCGGAGCTGCAGGAGAAACGCGACGCTATCGAAACCCTCGAAGCGGAAGCCGACGACGGAAACGGCGAAACAGAGGCCTTGCGTGAGAAACGGTCCGAGCGGAACGATCTCCGACAGCGAATCACCAGTCAGGAGGCTGCTATCGAGGAGCTACAGTCGGAATTAGAATCGGTCACAGAGCAGTTGAACGCGACAGAGGATGTAGAATCCGAGTTTGACGTCGCGGATCTCGACGCCGAACTGGAGACACTCCACCAGCGGAAACAACGCCTCACATCGACAATCAACGCCCTGAGCCCCATCGTGGAGATGAATTCAGAGGTACTCGATGAGTCCACCGACATCCCGAGTGCCATGACGTCCGACGATATCGTCTCTGAACTGGACCCGGCTTCTCAGACCATCACCTGTTGGACGTGCGGCACCACCGTGGAGCGCGCCGAGATAGCAGAACAGGTCGACGCCGTCAAGAGCATCGTTCAGGAGAAACGCGCCGAACGGGATGCTGTCACCGACCGCATCCAGCGCCTCTCCGAACAGAAGCGTGACCTCGAGCAACGTCGAGAGAGCCGGGAAGAATTGCGCGCCCGGCACGACGACCTCCAAGACGAAATCGAGCGCCGAGAGAGGACGCTCGAATCCCTCGAAGCCGACCGCCGAGAGCTCGAAACAGAAATCGAAACCCTCCAGCGTAACATCGACGATGCATCCGCTGACGATGAACAGCTGGCCACGTACTACGACGAGGTGAGTGACCTTGAGTACGAGCGTGGGCAACTGGCCAGCGATATAGAGCGCATCGAGTCGGAGATAGCCGACATCGAGGCAGCACTCGCCGAGCGAGCGGACATCGAGTCAGACAGAGACGCCGTGGCGGCGGAGCTACGGACTCAGCGTGAACGTATAGAAGACCTCGAACGTGACCTCGTGAGCACGTTCAACGAGACCATGCAGCACGTCCTCGACACTCTCGAGTACGACTCGATAGAACGTATCTGGCTGGAGCGTCGCTCTCCGGGTGACCGAGGGACGTCAGCGACAGAGTTCGAAATCCACGTGGTCCGAGCAACCGATGACGGCACGGCATATGACGATACCGTGGACAACCTCAGCAAGAGCGAACGGGAGGTCATCGGCCTCATCGTCGCGTTGGCGGGTTATCTGGTTCACGACGTCGCCGAGGAAGTCCCGTTTATCGTCGTCGACGCCGTCGAGATGTTCGACGCTGAACGCATCCACGGCCTCATGCAACACTTCGGTGAGTCAGCAGACTACGTCGTCACGGCTGTCTTACCCGAGGAACGGGCACAACTGGACGGACGCTACGACACCATCTCTACGCAGTCGTTCGTCGCAGATTCCTAGGGCTCTGCAGCGTTCTCGGTGTTTTGGCAGGAGCAACCGCCCCGTTCCAAGAGCCCGGAGAACGTGTACTCGTCCCCACACTCAGCGCAAGCGACTCGTAGGCTCAACGTCACCGAAGGCGAGGGGATCGTCACCGACCCCTGTTCGGTGAGTCGGGCGATGGTTTGGTTGGTCACGGATTCGGTACGTGAGACGAGTTTGAGCACCGTGTTCCGAGCGCTATCGACTGAGAGCGTGCTGTCACGAGCAGTCGTCACGTCGAGGCAGTCGTTGAGATGCGTCCGGACAGTCTGGTAGCTCACGAAGTCGCCAGTGAGCGTCTCGGGGTCCAGTCCGTTGCGTTGAAGTCTGGACTTGGCGTCTATGCGCTTACCCGGACCGACGTCGTCGTCGGTCAGGAGACGGTAGAGGTTAGCCGCCTCACCGTCTAGAGTGTCCATCCCGGCAGCACGCATCGCCGACCGGAGTATCGCCTCGTTACAGAACCGTTCGAGCTCTCGCAGGCTATCGCCGTCGGCCCAGCGTTCCCGCAACTCGTCGTCCAGTTCGGTGAGCCCCCGCTTCTCGGCGACCCGGTCGACCTTACACGTCGTGCCCGACTCCGCTGACATTGTGTGGTAGTTAGACTGCCGCGGTTGATTAACCATGTGCTCTGGCCCGTACTCGGCACCCGAGCTATACCGACAACCATGGCCCCGATCTAGGGGAAACCATAGCCAACCACGGCACAGTGGCAGGCGGCCAGAACGTCTCTCTCAACGTTTGCGTGTACCTCTCGACCACGAACCTGCGATGGACGCACTGAGTTGAGCCGGTGTATTCCACTCGTCGGCTACTGGCACTCCTCTGGGTGTTGGGTGGAGGGTGTCAGAAGCTCATCTCTCCGGTGAGTGCTGCTGTCCGATGACCGCACAGAGGACGTTCAGAACGACTAGACCGCCAACGAAAAGCGGGGCCGTGGCGACGACGTCGGTCACGAGGGTCCCGAGTATGACCAACGGGAGGGGGATGGCTGTCCAGAAGGCCGTGGCTCGGATGCCGTTCAGGCACGCCTCCGAGGCGCTCGACACGAGCGCCCGGACGGACGGGACGGCGGTGGGCAACCGTGGCAGGGAGGGGTCGACGGTGGACATGAGTGCTTCGCGTGCTTCGACCATCCGTTGCTACCTCTATATAAACGAATGACCGTTAGTCCCGATTCAGAACCGTTCAACCGAAACGACCGGTTTTAGCCGCTTTACGGCCTCAGTGGCGTCCACCGAGACGCTGCAAAAACTGTTTAAACACATCTTAAACCGACGGAACCGAGATCCGTGTATTCCGGCGACACCGGCTCCGGACACTACGACGGACGAGCCCCTGCGAACACGCAGGCAAAGCTGCTGGGTTCACACGCCGCGGAACACGCGGATCGTGTCCCGTGCAGTCGGCTCCCGGATGAGCTGGGCGAATCCCAACTCCGAGAACACCTGTTTCCAGTTACGATGGTACAGTGGGAAATCGTCGTCGACGTAGCTCACTTCAGCGTCCGTTCGGCCGCGTTCGGGGCTGTTACCCTCGTTCTCGGCTGTCACCAGCAGGTCCCCACAGACTCGTGCAATCTCCTCGAACACCCACACGTCGTCCGGGTGGATGTGCTGGAGTGTCTCGACGGTGTAGACAACGTCGAAGCTGTCGTCCGGAAACTCCTCTACGAGGTCTTCGACCGCACCAGTGTAGAAGGTTCCAGTCTCGGCGAGTCGGGGATAGTTCTCGGCCATCACATCGAAAGAGTCGGCGTTGATGTCGATGCCGGTGAGGTCCTCGTACCCTCGGTCCAATAGATGCGCGAGGTGTCGCCCGGAGCCACACCCGATCTCCAGAATAGCGGCATCGTCAGACACGTAGTGGCCCAGCACGTCGACGAGCGTCTCGCTCACTTCGTTCGGGCCGATATCTGCGTAGTACGTCGGCGAGTACTTACCCGAGCGTTCGGCCCAGTCTCGGCGCACGTCGTCCGGTTCCATATCTGGGTTCACGCAGTCGAGGAGTAAATGGGCCTCGGACTCGCTTTGACGGGGAACCCGTGGCTGGTGGGTCACCTAACAGCATGACTCAGACGGTGGAAAAATCCAAATGGTTAATCTACTCACAGTTCTTCTGTGCTAGTCAATGTCAGGCGAAAGCGACGTTTCCCGGACGCTTTCGACGCCGACTCGACGAGATATACTTCGAACCTTGGGCATCGGTGCCATGGGCTCGGCAGCAGGCTGTAACGGATTGTTCGGTACCGACGGTAGCGATACCCAATCCGGCGCAACGGAGACCGAGGGTGGCATCGACGGGACGGGCGTGCGGAGACCGTCCGGTGAGTTCGTCGGCGTTGCGGGGTCCGACGCGAACTCGCTGAATTGGCTCTTTACGAACGACACTACGTCCGGAGCGTTCGTCGGTCTCACACTTGACGGCGCGTGGGCCGTCGACGAGGACCAGAACGTGTTCCCGCTCTGGGCCGAGCCATCGACAGAGGACGGACAGACCTATCGAATCACGCTCCGTGACAATCTCCGATGGGGCGGCGGGTACGGACGGATGACCGCCGGCGACTGGGTGTACATGATACGGAACGTCTTCCAGGGTGAGGACAACTGGGCTGGTTACACGAACGCCGGGGACTGGTTTCGGCAGGGCGAGCCCATTCCGGTCGAGCAGCTGGACGAGCTGACCTTCGAGATACGCTTGCCAGAGGTCGACCCCTCGTTCCCGCTCAAACCAGTCATGTGGGGGCAGAGCTGTCTCCCGAGGGGGATACTTGAGACGTACGTTCCAGACAGGGACACTCAGGGGCTCCAGCAAGACGAGGAAATCAACGAACTCCAGTACACTGGCAACCTCGGGCCGTACACCTTCGAAGAGTGGGAACGGGAATCGCAGTACGTCACCACGCGCAACGACGAGTACTACATCCGGGAGGTCGACGACGTCGGTGAGGAGTGGCGCAACGTCCCGTATTTCAATTCGTACACGATACGAATCATCGCGGAGGAGTCCTCGCGATTGAACGCGTTACGCGAAGGCGAAGTGACAAGCGCGGGTATCCCCCCACAGAACGCCCGTGAGTTTCAGGACCTCGAATCGGTCGACGTGTACGTCCAGCCGCAACCGTTCGTACAGGCGATAAAGTACAACATGCGGGCGAATGGCTGGCGACTGTTCAGGAAGATACCGGTCCGGCAGGCGTTCGCCTGTGCCGTCGACAAGCAGACGCTAGCTGACAACTTGTATCGCGGGTTCGCCGAACCGGCTTTTACGATGCAGCCTCGCTTCTCGAAGTGGTACGTCGAAGATGGCATCGAGCCGTATCGCTTCGGGGTCGGCGACCTCTATGGATCCGAGCCGGCGAGAAACAGAATGCGGCAGGGCATCGAAGACACGGAGTACCGGTACGACGGTGACACCCTCGTCGGCCCCGACGGGTCGGCGGTGACGCTCTCGTTGTACGCCAGCTCCGCCAGTAGGACAAACCAGACGCTGGCGGAACTAATCGCTCAGGAGGTCGACGCAAACCTCGGTATTCGCGTCGGAATCGAGACGGTTCCCGGCAACACGTTCCAGCAGCGGTACGCTGCGAACAGCCCCCGGAGTGGGGCGGAGGTCCCGTGGAGCGCCGGCGCGTTCAACGGTGGTCCACGTGACCTGTCCGTCAGTCAGGAACCGTGGGACATGTCCGTCGTCCTCGGGTTCAACACCTACCCGCGAACGCCGAGTTCGAGTGCTTCGTTCTTCAGCACGCGGGGGACGATCAACTATTACGGCTATGTCCCCGAGTCGAACATCCCCGAGTTGTATGCCGAGGCCTCGCGCACTGTCGACGAGGACCAGCGACGTGACCTGTTCGCCGAAGTGTTCGAACAACTCGCTCGTGAACAGCCGTTCGGGTTCCTGCTCATGCCCTCGAACATCGTCGGTGCACAGGACGAACTCGTCGGGCCGACAGAAACGTTCGCGAGCGGCTGGAACTCACAAACGTACTACTTCGAGTCATGAGGTGGTACGTTGCCCGGCGGCTGCTTTGGGCCATCGTCGCGACGTTCGTCATCCTCTCGATTACGTGGGTCCTGCTGTACGTCACAGAGCAACAGGCGCTTACGAGCATCCAGTTCCAGGCCGCAGTCTCCGGTGGTGACGCGGAGGCCGCCAGAGCGGCATACGAACAACAGCGCGGCCTCGACCGGCCACTGTGGCAACAGTACACCGACTACATGACCAACATGGCGACGTTCAACTGGGGGTACAGCACCTCGCGGGGACAACCGGTCACTGCAGCCATCGCCGATGCCCTGCCCTACACGATGATGTACTCGGTGCCGTGGACGATTCTCACAGTAACACTCGGACTCTCTATCGGCCTCTACTCGGCGACCCACCAGTATTCCCGGTTCGACTACGCGGCGACGTTCGTCGCGTTCTTCGGATACGCGATTCCGAACTTCTGGTTCGGCATCGTCCTCCTGGTTATCTTCGGCGTCCACCTCGACGTCGTCCCGATCGTCTTCGACCCGGACGCGCCGGTGTTCAGTCTGGCCAACGCCAGGCAACTGGTTCTCCCGGTTTTCGTGCTCACGACGGGGTCGATAGCGAGTCTGACGCGGTACACTCGCGCAGAAGCGCTGGAGTACGTCGAGGCGACGTTCACGAAGACCGCGAGGGCGAAGGGTGTCTCGGAGCGACGAATACTGCTGTTGCACGTGCTCCGGCCCGCTGCAGTGCCGCTTTCGACGATTCTCGTGGCTGACCTGCTGGGACTGTTCATCGCGAGTTCCTATCTCGTCGAGGTAGTGTTCGGCATCCCCGGACTTGGACAGCTGAGTTTCAAGGCCATCCAGAATCAGGACACTCCACTGGTGTTGGCGACGACCCTCGTCGGCGTGTTCATCGCTGTCGTCGGCAACCTATTGCAGGACGTCGCCTACACCGTTCTGGACCCCCGCATCGACTACGGTGACCGTTGATGAGTACCGATCCACCCCGCCGTCGCTTCGAGGACATCGACTGGGAAGCGAGTCACGGTATCACCCTGGGCCGACGGACAGCGGGGTTCCTGACAACGTTAGCGGCCCTCGGGGTCGTCTTCGCGTTCGACTACGTTCGGGAGGCCCCGCTGTTCTCGCCGAACCCACTGTTCAGCGACGGCTGGGACCTGACCCAGCTGGATTGGTTGTTCGTGGTCTCGCTGACACTGTTCGTCTTCTACGTGCTCGTCCCGCTAGCGACCCATCGCCGGATGACTGCCCACTACTGGCGAGAGTTTCGGAAGAACCGGGCTGCCGTGGTCAGTCTGGGGTTCCTGATCGGCGTTTTCGCCCTGGGACTGGTCGGGCCGCTCTTCGTCGGCAAACCACAGGTCGCGCTCCCACAGAGCTATCAACCGCCGGTCGGCCTCGGCGTCGACAGCACTGTCCCCCTCAGCTGCGTCGGTGACGTGGCCGGGGGTCGCTGTCACGGGAGCTGGCAGTTCCCCCTCGGGACGACGGGTGACGGCAAGGATATCCTCTCGCTGGTCGTCCTCGGGATGCGTGTCTCGATTCGAATCGGCCTGATAACCTCGTTTCTCATCATCAGTATCGGTGCGACGGTCGGCACTGTCGCCGCTTACGTCGGCGGCCTCGTCGACGAGGTATTGATGCGCTACGTGGACATCCAGCAGGTCTTCCCATCGTTCCTGCTGTACCTCCTCCTCATCTACCTCTTCGGCGGGAGTCTATTGATGTTCATCCTCGTGTTCGGTCTCCTCAGTTGGGGCGGGACGGCCAGACTCGTGCGAAGCGCGGCCCTCCAACGGTCCGAGGACGAGTACGTCGATGTAGCGCGCTGTGGCGGCGCGAGCACCGCACACGTCATCAGGCGGCATATCCTGCCGAACGTCTCCGGAACGGTCATCACGAACCTGACGTTGCTGATTCCCGGCCTCATCCTGTTCGAGGCGGGTCTGGCGTTTCTCTCGCTCGGCGATCCGACTATACCCTCCTGGGGTCAGACGATTGCTGCCGGGCGCTCGGACCTCCGGACTGCGTGGTGGATCTCCACTGTCCCCGGTGTCTTTCTGTTCCTGACGATTCTAGCGTTCAATTTCGTTGGTGACGCACTGCGGGACGCGCTCGACCCACGTTCGGAGGTAGAGTGATGCGACAGCAACACGACCGAAGGACCGAGAGCCAACAGGGGACCCCGCTCCTGTCCGTCCGTGACCTCACCGTCGAGTTCGATACCGACATGGGGCCACTTCGAGCGGTCGACGGCGTCGACTTCGACGTCGAGCGGGGTGAGACGGTCTGTCTCGTCGGCGAGAGCGGCAGCGGGAAGACCGTCACCGCCGAGACGATCACGAAGTTGATACGGATGCCTCCCGGTCGTGTCGTCCGCGGCGTGGCCGAACTCGACGGCCGCGACCTGCTTTCGCTCTCCGAACGGGAACTCAGAAAGGTCAGGGGCGACCGGATCGCGCACGTTTTCCAGGACCCACAGCACGCGCTCAATCACTGTTTCACCGTCGGCTGGCAGATCCGCGAGGCGATACAGGTCCACGAGGACGTGAGCGACGGCGCGGCCAGAGAGCGGGCGCTCACGCTCCTTGACCAGGTCGGGATTCCGGACGCGACGACGCGGTACGACGATTACCCGCACGAGTTCTCCGGCGGCATGAAACAGCGCATCGTCGTCGCCATGGCACTCGCGGCCAACCCGGACCTCCTCATCGCCGACGAACCGACGACGGCGCTGGACGTCACGATTCAAGCGCAGGTACTGGCACTTCTCGAAGAGGTGCAGACCGAGTACGACATGTCGATCCTGCTCATCACCCACGACCTCGGCGTCGTCGCCGAACTCGCCGATCGTGTTGTCGTGCTGTACGCTGGGAAAGTAATGGAGCGCGGGAGCGTCTACGAGGTGTTCGACGCCCCGGCGCATCCGTATACGCAGGTGCTGTTCGATTGTCTGCCCGGTCGAGGCCGACCCATGCGGAGTATCCAGGGGCGGCTCCCTGACCTCCACAATCCTCCCGAAGGCTGTCGGTTCGCCGACCGATGTGACTACGCGCGCCACGAGTGTCACACTGGTGACCAGCCCCCGCTCTACCACGTCGACGACACACAGTCCCAGACCGCGTCGTGTGTCTACTACGGCCCCACCGGTGACCAGTCGGTGCTCAGAGACGGTCACAGCGCCGGTGATTCAGATGAGTGACCCGCCACTGTTCGAGGTAGAGAACCTGACGAAACACTTCCCTATCACCGAGGGCGTGCTCAGGCGACAGGTCGGGACGGTACAAGCCGTCGACGGCATCGACCTCTCGGTCCGACGCGGCGAGACGGTGGGCCTCGTGGGCGAGTCCGGTTGTGGGAAGTCGACCGCGGCGCGGACGATGCTCCGCCTCGAAGAGCCCACCGCTGGGTCGATACGCTTCGAGGGCGAGGAGGTCACCGACCTCTCCGGACGCGAACTCAAGGCGTTCCGCCGGAAGGCTCAGATGATATTTCAGGACCCGAGCGCCAGTTTCGATCCGCGGATGACCATCGGCGAGTCAGTCGCCGAACCGCTCGTGATACACGGCGTAACCGACCGTGAACTCCGGCGGGAGGTGGTAGCCGACCTTCTGGAACGCGTCGGTCTGTCGGCGGACGACGTCGACCGGTATCCACACGAGTTTTCGGGCGGTCAGAAACAGCGCGTCGCCCTGGCCAGAGCACTCGTGCTCAACCCGGACCTCCTCATCGCCGACGAACCGACCAGCGCACTCGACGTGTCCGTCCAGTCGGCGATTCTCGGGTTACTGGAGGACCTGCAGCGGGAGTTCGGGCTCGGTATCGTCGTCATCACCCACGACATGGGTATCGTCCGGGAAATCTGCGACCGAGTCGCCGTGATGTACCTGGGCGAGATCGTCGAGTGTGCCTCGACGACCAGCCTGTTCGACTCGCCACAGCACCCGTACACGCAGGTGCTCGTCGCCTCGATACCGACGCTGGACCCCCGGAAACGCGGCACTCGGGTCGAGCTACGTGGTGATGTACCGTCCGCGAGCGACCCACCCAGCGGCTGTCGGTTCCACACCCGCTGTCCGAAGGTCATCCCGCCGCCAGAATACGACATCGACCAACAGACGTGGCGGGCGGTCCTCGACTTCCGCCGTCGCCTCGCCACGGACGGCGTCGACCCAGACACTGTCCGGGAATTCGTCGCTGCCGAATCGGACAGACCGGTCGAGGCGGTGACCGACGACCAGGTCCGGACGGCCATCCGAGCGGAGTTCGACCTCCCGGACGCGCTCGGAGACCCGGATGCCGAGGACGTTCTTGACACAGCGCTGTCGCAGGTCCTGGACGGCGATGTGTCCGGCGCACACCACCGTCTCGAAGCATCGTTCCCGACGGTCTGTGCCAAAGAGAATCCAGGGGAGGTCTGGGTGACCGACGACCATCGAGCGGCCTGTCACCTTGTCGAACCCGGGACCCTCCGACAGACGTAGAGGACCTCCCAGATTCTCGACTCGGGGTCGAACCTCTGGGTCGCGATGCTCAGGTCCGGTCGGAGATTCCGAGACGTACCGGGTCCGCTGGTTGGGTCGTCATCTGGGGGTTCACCTCGATACCGTCCGCCGCCTCGAGGTGATACCGGCGGCCGACCTCGGCCAGGACGGTCTTCGCTTCGAGGCGAGCGAAGTGTCGGCCGATACAGATGCGTGACCCCGCCCCGAACGGAACGAACGCGTAGCCCCGGTCTCTCGGTGAGGTTCCGGCCCATCGCTCGGGGTCGAACGTGAGCGGGTCGTCGTAGAACCGCGCATCGCGGTGGAGGCACCAGACGCTGAGCAAGACGGTCGATTCCTCGGGAAGTGTGTAGTCGCCGACCTCGACCGGTTCGGTCGTCACCCGTGGAATCGCGTGGACGGGAGGATACAGGCGGAGCGTTTCGTTGACGATCCGGTCGAGATACTCCAACTCCTGTAACTGGTCGAACGTCGGCGACCCATCGACGACAGCGTCGATTTCGGCGTGGAACTGCTCGGCGACCTGTGGGTGTGTCGCGAGCTGGTGGAGCGCGTACGTCATGGCGAGGGCCGTCGTCTCGTGGCCGGCGAACAGCATCCCGACTACCTGATCGAGCACTTCCGCCTCGTCGTACGCCGAGTCCGGGTCATCACGCAACTCGGCCAGCGTGGCGAGTAGACTTTCCGTTCGCGGCGCCTGACCTGTATCTGACAGCAGGGTTCGCGCTCGGTTCCGCAACTCTGTGCTGCCGCGATTGAACTTCCAGCGCGCCGGTGTCGGCACCCACTCGGGCAGAGCCCACGACGTCGGTTTGAACCACAGATTGAGGTCGCGAGCGGCAGTCGAAAGCTCCGCGATTTCGCTGTCCGTGAGTGACTGTCCGAGTACCACCTGAAACAGATTCTGTAGAGCGACTGCCTTCATCTCCTCGTCGATACGCACAGACGTGCCGGCGGCCCAATCACCGATTCTCGCCTCGGCGATGTCCGCCATCGTATCGGTGTGGTCGGCGATACGTCGCGGACTGAAGAACGGCTCCATCGAGTGACGTTGCCGCCGCCACTGGTCACCGTCGACCGCGAGGAGGGCATCTCCGAACGCTACCTCGAAATCGTCCGGCTTGGCGAACTTCTCCGGGTCGGACAACGCCGTCCCGACGTAGTCCGGATGCGCCAACACGAACACATCCTTGCCGAGCAGCCGCATCCGGAACGCGTCGCCAGTAGAGTCCACAGACTGTCTTATGAAGCCGAAAGGGTCGCGCACGAAGGCCGCCGTATGCCCGACCATCGGCGTGGTCGGTGGCGTCGGCGGCCGGGTGTTCGTCCGGGCCATCTACTCTTGACGTGAACCCCGGCAGGCAAAGATGTTGGTTCTCCAGCACCGCTTCGGCAACTGAGTACACCTCTGCTCCGGGAATCAGCCGACGAGCCAACGCATGGGGGACCGTGACGGCAATGCGGCCTGAACAATACATGGAGAACAGTTGCGTCTCCCAAACGAAACCCAGCGTTCCCAAGGATGCAGTCCCAAGAGATACGTGCAATCGATTGGTACGGCCTGCTATGACTCGCTACGAGACGCTACTCGAAGTGGAACTGGACGAGTGGGAGGACGGAACAGGTGTCCTCCAGGTCGTCAAACCGGACGACGCCGACGAGGCGCAACTCCGGTTCTGTTACTACAACGACGACGGTCGGTTCACGAATCGGCCGCTCAGCCTCGTTCCCGACGAGGACGTGGTCGAACGGACGACGGAGATGGTCGAGAACCTCGGCTACGTCGCTCGGACGTTCGACCCGGAGGAGATTCGGGAACTGGTAGACGTGCTCGGGGAAGAACGCGTCGTCGAACTCGCCCAGCTGGTCGATACGCTGGGCGAGGCGCGGCTCTCAGAGATTCTGGCGAACTGAACGAAACAGTACCGCCTCACGATTGGTGTTGAACTGTACGAGTGGTGCTCAGTCGTCTGCCTCGGCTCGCGACGCTCGTGGCACAGTGACGTCGGTGAGCCCTGTCTCTATTTGCTCACGCTGGGCCTCGAACTTCCCGGGGAGGACCAGCCGCTCCCCGAGCTCCTCGAGTGGTTCGTCGTCCGTGTAGCCCGGGCCGCTGGTCGCGAGTTCGAACAACACGCCCCCGAACTCACGGAAGTAGACCGACCGGAACCAGTGGCGGTCTATCTGCTGGGTCGGTCGCAGCCCCGCGGACTGGACGGCTTCGCGCATGGCTTGCTGGTCCTCGTCGGTCGGCGTCTGGAAGGCGACGTGGTGGACCGTCCCGTGGCCCTGACGCCCCCCTTCGATGGTCGGGAGGACGTCGACGTACTTGCCGACGGGTCCCGAGGCGGCGAATCGGGTCCGCTCGTCGCCCGGTGTGTCGCCCTGTGCCTGCTCCGTCCCGACCTCTTCCAGACCCATCGTCCGAAGCAGGTCCTCGGTGGGCTCGGGGTCGGCCAGCCATAGCGTCACCGAGTGGAACCCGCGGATGGCGTACTCCTCCGGAACGAACTCGGTCCACGGTACGGTCGGGTCGTCGTCGGGAATGTCGCTTTCGACGAGTTCGACCGGCAGGCCGTCCGGGTCACGGAACTGGAGGACTGTCTCCCCGAACCGTTCGATGCGGTCGTCGTAGTCGACGTCGTACTCCTCGAACCGCCTCTCCCAGTAGTCCAGACTGCCCTCCGGGACACGGAACGCGGTCCGGGAGACCTGTCCTGAACCGACCTTCCCCTGTGTGAGGTCTTCCCACGGGAAGAAGGTCATGCTCGTCCCCGGCGTCCCTTCGGCGTCTGCGAAAAAGAAGTGGTAGGTACCA
The DNA here is from genome assembly GCF_055632435.1 of Haloarcula sp. MBLA0163. Taxonomy (NCBI): domain Archaea; kingdom Methanobacteriati; phylum Methanobacteriota; class Halobacteria; order Halobacteriales; family Haloarculaceae; genus Haloarcula; species Haloarcula sp. MBLA0163. The sequence goes on along the minus strand of NZ_JBVMVV010000004.1, from coordinate 242,462 downwards.
GGGTCGTCCTGATTGATGGACCGCTTCACGAGACGCAGCCCGAGCGTCTCGACCCAGAAGTCCATGTTTCGCTGTGGGTCGCCAGCGATGCACGTTACGTGGTGGATGCCCGGTGTGGGGGTTGGGTCTGCCATTACGCAGTGTAGGCGTCGAAGCTACTTCAATACGTGCTGACGTGAGTGTTACCGGGTAGTAGCGGTGGTCCTGCTCGATGCATCTGTCTGGCACGTTGGAAGCCTGGTAGGCGAGATCTGTGAGAACATGAATCGCAAACGTTTGCCGCGCTGGTACGTCGAGGGAAGGACACATCGGATTTATCTGATCGAGGGATTCAGAACTACAGACGACAGATATTGATAAATGCGAAAGTTCGATTTGGGGTACGGCAATATTTTATTTCCGGAGTGGACAATTTTATCAGGCGAAGGCGACAAGCCCCGTTGATGAAAGGCTCCAACAAGGACTGGTGGCCGAATCAGTTGAGCTTGGATATTCTCGACCAGAACGCCCGCCAGGCCGGGCCGATGGGCGAGGAGTTCGACTATGCGTCGGAGTTCCAGCAACTCGATCTCGACGAAGTGAAGGCGGATATCGAAGAGGTGATGACCACCTCGCAGGATTGGTGGCCGGCCGACTACGGCCACTACGGTCCGCTGTTCATTCGGATGGCGTGGCACAGCGCGGGAACGTACCGCACGAGTGATGGCCGCGGCGGCGCCGATGGCGGTCGACAGCGGTTTGCCCCTCTCAACAGCTGGCCGGACAACGCGAATCTGGATAAGGCTCGCCGACTGCTCTGGCCCGTCAAACAGAAGTACGGCCGCAAGCTGTCGTGGGCGGACCTGATTGTGTTGGCCGGGAACGTCGCGATCGAATCGATGGGTGGCAAGACGTTCGGCTTCGCCGGCGGGCGAGAAGACGCGTTCGAGCCCGACGATGCCGTCGACTGGGGCCCGGAAGACGAGATGGAGACCAACGAACGGTTCGACGCTGCCGGTGAGATCCAGGAGGGCCTCGGTGCCTCCGTGATGGGACTCATCTACGTGAACCCCGAGGGTCCGGACGGTCAGCCCGACCCCGAGGCCTCGGCGAAGAACATCCGGCAGACGTTCAGCCGGATGGCCATGAACGACGAGGAGACGGCCGCGCTCATCGCTGGTGGTCACACGTTCGGCAAGGTCCACGGCGCCGACGATCCCGAGAACCTCGGTCCCGAGCCCGAAGCCGCGCCCATCGAACAGCAGGGCCTCGGCTGGGAGAGCGACTACGAATCAGGTAAGGGTGCCGACACCATCACAAGCGGCATCGAGGGCCCGTGGACGCAGTCGCCCATCGAGTGGGACATGGGCTACATCAACAACCTGCTCGACTACGAATGGGAGCCGGAGAAAGGACCCGGCGGCGCGTGGCAGTGGACGCCCAAAGACGACGAGCTGGAGGACACCGTCCCTGACGCCCACGACCCGTCGGAGACGCGGACGCCGATGATGCTGACGACGGACATCGCTCTGAAGAAAGATCCGGATTACCGGGAGATTATCGAGCGGTTCCAGGACAATCCGATGGAGTTCGGCATCAACTTCGCCAAAGCCTGGTACAAGCTGACCCACCGAGACATGGGTCCGCCGACCCGGTTCCTCGGTCCGGAGGTGCCCGACCAAGAGATGCTGTGGCAGGACCCGATACCCGATGCAGATTACGGTCTGGTTGGGGAGGACGCGATTGCGGATCTCAAGGCCGAGGTACTCGAATCAGACCTGTCTACCTCAGAACTGGTCAAGACGGCGTGGGCATCGGCTTCGACGTACCGCGACAGCGACAAACGCGGTGGCGCGAACGGGGCCCGGATTCGGCTCGAACCGCAGAGAAGCTGGGAGGTCAACGAGCCCGACAAACTGACGACGGTGCTGGAGACGCTGGAGGACATCCAGGAGGACTTCAACGCCTCTCGCTCCGACGGGACGAAAATCTCGCTGGCAGACCTCATCGTGCTGGGCGGCAACGCGGCCGTCGAGCAGGCGGCACAGGAAGCTGGCTACGACGTCGAGATCCCGTTCGAACCGGGTCGCACAGACGCCTCTCAGGAGCAGACCGACGTCGAGTCCTTCCAGGCACTCAAACCGAAGGCTGATGGGTTCCGTAACTACCGAAGTGCGGAGACCGACCGACCGGTCGAGGAACTGCTGGTCGATAAGGCTGACCTGCTCAACCTGACGCCCTCGGAGATGACCGTGCTGGTGGGCGGGATGCGAACGCTCGACGCTACGTACGGCGAGGCTGACCACGGGGTCTTCACCGACCGGCCGGGGACGCTGACCAACGACTTCTTCGTGAACCTCCTCGGGATGGACTCGGAGTGGGAACAGGCCGGAGACAACCGCTACGAGATCCGCGACCGTGCCACCGGCGAACTGGAGTGGACGGCGACCCGCGCAGATCTCATCTTCGGTTCGCACTCCCGCCTTCGAGCCATCTCGGAAGTCTACGGGAGCGAGGACGCCGAGGAGCAGTTCGTGCAGGACTTCGTCGACGCCTGGCATAAGGTGATGACCCTCGACCGTTTCGACCTCGAGTAGGCGGGCGAAAGACACGACCGTCGGGAGTGCCAACCGGTCGCTGATGCCCTCTCAGTCCGGCCGGGCGTCCCCGACGGCGTTCATCCGCCGCTACACCAAGACGTGGATACACGCCCTCGCGACCGCAGCGTTGACTGCCTTCGGGACGTTGACCTTCATCGACCCGCGTTTCGCCGCGGTAGCAATCGCGGCGTACACGCTGCCCCCGATCGTACTGTACTTCCGTGGGACCATCGAGACGTCGTCGACCTCGTCGACAGAGTCCGAGCCCGCCGGAGGCTCGACACCTCCAGCGGAGTGGACGCTCGAAACAGTTCCGACCGATGCCCATCTCCACGACGTCGCTATCGCCGGTACGTCCGCATACGCGGTCGGAGAGGACGGCGTTGTTCTGGTCGGCGACGATGCGGGCTGGTCGTCGCTGCTGTCGAACGGACCCAGAGCCCAATCCAGTTCACTCCGAGCGGTGGCTAGTGCTGGGGACGACGGTGTTTGGGTGGCCGGTGCGAGCGGGACGGTGGCTCGTATCGATGCCGAGACGGAGCGGCAGACAGACCACTCCGAGCCGGCGAGCGATACGTCGAACCTCGTCGATGTCGCGGCGACTGCCGGGGAAACCGGTGAAGTCGTGGTTCTCGCAGACGGTTCGGGACGTATCCGCCGGGGGGTGTATCAGGGCGGCGAGATGGTCTGGGCCGACCCAGCCGTTCCCGGAAGTGGGTCCAGTATCGCGGGTATCACGTTGGTGGACGACTCGGTCGGGTGGGCCTGTGACACGAGTCAGAAGGTCTTCCGGACTACCGACGGTGGCCGGACGTTCGAGCAGATTCCTGTTGATGCTGTTCCCGGAACCATGACCGACGTCACGGCGACTGGCGAGGAATCCTGGGTGACAACCGACAGTGGCTCCGTGTGCCACTACGATGGCGATACGTGGACGCCTCGGAGCGTGGCCGACTGTGGACTGCTGTCGATAGCTGGCGGGGACCGAGCTTCGCTGATAGGTGGCGAAGACGGGACGCTCTACGAGTGGGTGGTCGATGAGGAGTGGGAGCGAGCACTCACCCCCGCCACAGCCGCGATCGACGGAGTCGCAGCGACCGAAACGCTCGCCGTCGGCGTCGGACCCGACGGGACCGTTCTCGAACGACGGAACTGAAAGCAGGAGCAGATATCCGGACGGCAGTGTCTCACACACTCGACGCCCACCGAGTATAGCGGGCCCAGAGGACGACGACGCTCGGTGTGACCACCATCGCGGTGAGATACGAGTAGAAGATAGAGAGGGCTGTGAGCACGCCGAACTGCCCGAGTATTGGCGTAATCGCCAGAACGAGGACGCCGATACCGCTCACGGTGGTGACCATACTCCCGGTCAGGGCACCGCCAGTCCCGGTCACCGTCGCCGTGAGCGCCGAGATGACAGCCTGGTTGGGAACGTCCGCGGGTGTTGCGTCGTCGTTCAGACGCGCCTCGTACTCGTCGGCGAACCGATGCACGAAGTGCGCCGAGTAGTCGATGCCGAGTCCAAGCGAGATGGATAGTATGGTCGCCGTGAGCGCGTTGAACGGGAGGTTGAGCAGCCGCATCGTCCCTGCGAGGACCGTGATGGTCACCAGAATCGGGACGAGGTTGGCTAGACCGAGCGATGCACGGTCGACGAGGGCGTGGTAGATGACGACGAGGAAGACCGCAGTGAGGCCCAGAGCGATGAGGAGACTCTGAATCGCCGATGCGAGTATCGTGTCGGCCACGTCCTGAAAGACTACGGCCGTGCCGGTGGCGGTGGCCTCGAACCGGTAGCGGTCGGCGACGACGCGTGCGTCGCTGACGACTGCGCCCTGTCCGGCGTCGGCTTCTGTCGAATAGACGACGCGAGCGCTTCGAAGGTCCTTGGTTATGAACGACAGCGCCCGGTCACGGGCGGACGATGAGAGAAGGGCGTCGTATATCGCTTCGAGATTGTCGTCCGGGACGCCGTCGTCGTCGACGTCGCTGCGGTCCACCAACCGTGCGAACGAGGCCGATTCGTTCGCATGCGTACGGATGACGCCGATGATGCTCTGGGCGTCCGCTTCACGATTCTCGGTGACGAACGTATCCGGGGGGTTCTGGCTGGCGCGCTGGATCGACTCGAGTGCGTCGTCCTGTCGCAGCGGACCCTGTACGTAGACGACGACGTTCTCGCCCTGCGCCGCTTCGAAGTTCTCTTCGAGGAAGTTCGTCCGCTCGGTGACTGTGTACTCCCCGGGTCGGAACGGTTCCGGTAGGCGCTCGAGGTAGTCGGGCGTCTCCTCCGGTGGGAGGAAGTCGTCCTGTGAGAACTCCGTGCTGACGCCGGTACCGTAGTACCCTACACCGACGGACCCGAGAAGCACGAGGACGACGAACACCGCTGGAGCCCGGCGAGCGATGAGTACGCCCAGCGAGAGGACGCTCCCGAGAAGGGTCCCCGACCGCCCGAGCGGTCGCTGGAACGGCATCGGGATACCGAGTGAGTCGAACAACTCGTCGATAGAGACCTTCGCTGCCGGCAGGAAGATGCCGAAGATGAGGAACGTGAACACGATGCCGACGGCTGCGACGATACCGAAGTCACGGATGGGTCCGAGGTCGCTGATCGTGTTGGCGCTGAACCCGATGACTGTCGTCGTAGTGACGATGAAGAAGGCGACGAGCAACTGTCGGTTCGCCGTGGCCATCGACTCGCGAATGTCGAATCCCGACGCCCGCTCCTCGCGATAGCGGTTGATAGCGTGGAGCCCGAAGTCGATACCGACGGCGAGCAACAGCGGCGGCACAGCGATAAGTAACTGTGTGAAGGGGATGCCTGCCAGCCCGAGAAACCCCATCGTCCAGACGATGGTCATGAGCAACGACACGAGACCGAGAACGAGGTCCACCGGGTTCCGGTAAGCCGCCATGAGGAAGACGAATATGAGTATCACCGCGGCCGGCACGACGATGAACAGCGAGTCGAAGATGACAGAGGAGAACTCGTCGGCGACGAGTCCGGACCCGAACACGACGATGTTGCCACCCACGGACTGGACCACACGCTGGCTCTGTCGCTGGATGGGAACAAGCGGATTCTCACCGCCCATCCCCGCAGCCTCGTCGACGCCGCCGGGGATGCGGTGCTGGACGACAGCGATGGTCGCCGAAGCGCTGGCCGACTGCCGATTGAAGTCATCACTCACCTGGTTCCTGAACGCGGGCTGGTCTGCCGCCGTCCGTATCGCGCGGTCGATTTCACCGGGTGAGGCGGACTCGAGTGTTCGAATCTGCGCGTCGAGGGTGGTCGCCGACGGGTCCAGTGTGCGGGCCACGGTGCTGGCTGCACTGCTGGTCGATGCCACACGCAGTTCGTCGCGGGACTCCAACTGTTCGAGGGCATCGAGCATCCGCAGGAGTTCGGGCTTGGCGAGCACGTTCCGTCCGCGCTGGATCAATTGCGTACTGCCGCCGGACGTGTCGAAGGTCGGCCCGAAGTCCTCGTTGACCCGTTCGAGTGCCGTCTGTGCCGGGCTCTCCTGTGTGAACTGCTCCGTCCCTGCCTCTGTCGAGATGGTCGCGAGACCCGGGACGAACAGCACCGTCACGAGCAGGAAGGCGACGACGACGGCTCTGGGCCGGCCGACGACGAGGTCGTTGACACGTCGGAAGAAGCGGTCCTGTGAGGCCACGCCTCACCCACCCACCGTATCCGAGTCCTCCTCGACCGACTGGTCTGATGGATTCGATTCGGTCGGCACCTCTTCGCCGACATCACGCCCGCCCTGTCTTCGCCGATAGAGAACCACTGCGGCGACGATCAGGGCGAGCAGTACCAGCAGGCCCAGCAACAGGAGCCACGGGATTCCGTCACCGGTCTGCTCCCGAACCGTGACCGGAACGCGGTACGTGTCCGACAGTTTCGTCTCCGCGTCCGGTTCCTGATACTGGAAGTCGATCGAGAGCGGGTAATCCTTGGGCGTGGCGCCACCGGCGGCGCTCATCGCGAACTCCAGTTCCACCGTCTCGTTTGGTTCGAGGCGACCGACGAACGCCTGGTCGTCGTCGGTACCCAGCGGGTCGTTGACGAACACCTTCGCGTCGACCTCACTGAGAGTGATGTCGAGGTTGTTCGTGACGACGAGCGTGACGACGTCGCTCCCGCCGACGTCGAGCGTAGCGTTCCCGGCCCTGACGACGAAGACGGGTCGGCGCTCGTCGACGGGGACGAACCCCGGCAACGAGTCACTCTCGCGCGTCTCGTCCTCGACGTTCTGGTACTCCACGACGAACGAGACCCGACGTTCGCCGGGCTCGGTCTCGTCGAGTACTTCGACGGGGAACGTGACAGTCGACGTCTCCCCCGCACCCAACCGCCCGATGGGCGCCTCGCTCTCCTGTAGCTTCAGGTTCTCGCTGCCGACGGCGAGTCTGACGAACGCACCCGTCACGGGCGCGGGGCCACGGTTCCTGATTCGCGCCCTGATGGTCCCCTCTGCACCGACCCGGAGCGAGCCCGCTACGTTCCTGACCGCGAAGGATTGTCCCCGTGCAGTCTGTACCCCGAGGAGCCTGGTCTCTGCTGGCTGACTGTCGCCGGTCCGGTCCTCGTAATCGACGTTGAGACGGAGCGGGAAACGCTGCCCCCCCGTGTCCTCGGCCGCTCTGACACGGAAGGAGACGGTCCGCCGCTCTCCGGGTCGCAGTTCCTCGACGAACCGCGATGCGTTCGCAGCGTCTCCCACGTCGAGTTCCCCGCTCCGGGAGCGCAAGGAGACGAGTACCTGCTGGACCGGTCTGTCGTCGGCGTTTTCGAGTGTGAGCGTGACGTTGCCGTCGTCGCCGGCCTGCACCGACTGCCTGACGCGCACGATTCGGAAGGTATCCCGCTCTCTGTCGACTGAGAGTCGCGACGAGAGGCGCTTGCTCTCCCGACGGTCCCCATCGGCATCGGTGTAGCGGACGACGAACTGGACCTGCCGTGGAATCGCCTCGGCATCGGACGGAATCTGGACCGGGAGTCGGAACTGAGCCGAGTCGTCGGTCGACAGGTTCCCGACTGCGTACTCCGTCTCCTGTGGCAGCAGCGACTCGGTGGTCGAGGTGATCTCGACGACGACGTCCTCGACTGCACGGGGACCGTCATTGACCACCTGTCCGGTGAGATCGCGTTCGGCCCCGACTTCGAGGTCTCCGCCGACACCACTGACCGAAAACGCCTGTTCTGGGTCTGGTGTGAGTGCGATGGAGATGGGGTCCGACTGCTGTCGGTCGCCGTCCTCGTCCTCGTAGACGGCCCGAACGTCGAAGGGGTAATTCTGTGGGGCCGCGTCGGCGAGAGCGGCCACCTGAAACCGCACTGTCTCGCGGTCGCCGGCGTCCCAGGTCCCCACGGCACGACTGTCGTTGCGCCTCCCTGCCGCACCAACCGTCAGGTCACGGCTCACAGACTCCAGCCGAACCACAGCGTCGGTCAAGTCTTCCCCGCCGACGTTGCGGAGCCTGAGCGCCACTGTCCCGTCCTCGCCGACCTGGACGTCGCTGTCCACGTCGACGATTCGGAACTGCCCTCTCTCGGCGACGACGGCGTAGCGTGCGGGGAGGCGCTTGCTCTCGACGACGTCGCCGTCCTGGTTGCGGTACTCGACAACGAACTCGAACTGCTTGCGCCCGGGTCGTGCGCTGTCGAGGACGCGAGTCGGGAACTCGAAGAACGCACGGTCTCCACTGTCGAAGTTCCCGAGGACGTACTCCGATTCGAGTGCGACGATGTCATCGTTCGGCGGGACGACCCGAAGGACCGCCGAATCAGCGTCCTGGGGGCCGTCGTTGAAGACGACGCCCTCGATGGTGCCGTCTCTGCCGACACGGAGGGTGGATTCGCGCGACCGGACATCGAACTGCTGTTCGGCCGCCGGCGTGACGCCGAACTGGACGTCGTCTGCGACCTGTTCGTCACCGTCCTCGTCGGTGTACCTCGTCGTGACCAGTATCGGATACTCGTCCGTCGCGGCATCGGCGGTGACTCGCGTCGGGAGTTCGAAGGTCCGCTCCTCGCCGGCGTCCCACTCGCCGACGAACCGCGACGTGTTCGCCGCCGTGCCGAACCTGAGCGCGCGGTCCGTCGAGGAGAACGTCACGCGGGCCTCCGTCAGGTCTTCCTCGCCGTCGTTGACGAGCGTGACCCTCACGGTACCGCGATCACCTATCTGGGCGTCCGAGTCCACCTCGACGACTTCGACTACGTCGATCGCCTCGCGAATCGATGCTGTTGCGAACAGCGGGGCACTCGTCCGCCGGTCGCCCTCAGCGTTCGTGTAACGTACCGCGAACTCGAACTGCCGCTCCGTCGGTTCGACGGTGTCGGCGATGCGGAACGGGAACTCGAAGTCCTCTGATTCGCCGTCCTCGAAATCGCCGAGGGGGACCTGGGTCTTTAGCGGGGTCACACCGTCCTCCGGCGACCGGACGATAAGTACCGCGTCCTCGACGTCTCTCGGACCGTCGTTCTCGACGGTCCCTTCGAGGGTCCCGTCGTCGCCCACCCGGAGATTCCCCTCGACGTCGTCGACGTCGAACGACTGCTCGTCGTCCGGTTCGACGCCGAACTGCACGTCGTCGGCGACGCGCTCGTCGTCGTCCTCGTCGGTGTATCTGGTGGTGACCGACACGGGATACTCGTCGGTGACCGTGTCGTTCGAGAGTCGCGCCTTCAGTTCGAAGGTCTGCTCGTCGCCGGCGTCCCACTCGCCGACGAACCGCGACGTGTTCCGAGCCGTGCCGAACCGGAGCCCGGGGTCCAGCGACGAGAAGGTCACTCTGGCGTCGGTCAGCTCCTCGTCCCCCTCGTTCACGAGCGTCACCTCGACTATTCCGCTCGCGCCGACCTGTGCGTCCGAGGCGACGTCCTCGACGGCGATGACGTCCTGCCGGTCACGAATCTTGACGTCGGCGAACAGCGGGCCGCTCTCACGACGGTTGCCGTCCTTCGTAGTGTACAACACTGCGAACTCGAACTGTCGCTTTGTCGGCTCTGCCGAACGCGCCACTCTGAACGGGAGTTCGACGGTTTCGTCCTCGTCCTCATCGAACTCACCGAGCGCCACTTCCGACTTGAGGGCGGTGACGCCGTCGGCCGTCTCCCGGACGACCAGTACCGCGTCCTCGACGTCTTTCGGACCGTCGTTCTCGACGGTGACCTCGATGTCGCCGTCGTCACCGGCCCGCAATGACCCGTCCACGTCGTCTATCGAAAACCGTTGTGCACGATCGGGTTTGATACCGAACGAGAGCGGGGCCGACCGCGTGGTGTTCCCCTCGGGGTCGGTGTATCGGACCCGTACAGTGAGCGGATACCGCTGTGACCGCGCCGCTGCCGTCGCCGACACCGCGAACTCGACCCGCTCCTTCTCTCCCTCGTCCCAGTCGCCGACGAACCGGCTGCCGTTCAGGCCGGCACCAACGCGAATCTCTGGATTCGAAGACTGGAGGACCACCGTCGCGTCAGTGAGATCGCCGAGGTCCTCGTTCTCTAGCTTCACCGACACGGTCCCGTTCTCGCCGACCTGCAGGTCCCTGTCGACGTCGACCAGTCGGAAGCCCGATGGTTCGGTCACCTCGTCGTCGGTATCGTCACTGTCGTCGCTGTCTCCGTTATCGTCACCTCCTTCGTCGCCGTCACCGTCTCCACCGTCGTCGTGGCAGTCGTCGTCACCGCACATTCCGGCCGAGACGGTGGTCGACGTGGTAGCGGCGGTCGCCACTGCCACTGGCGCCGACACCAGGAGCAGGGTGAGTGAGATAGTGAGGAGTCGTCTCATCGTCTCAGGACCGTACCCTCAACCGCGCTCCGTCTCGAAAACGGACTGTGGCGACGTCGATATGTGGAGGCCATCGACTGAGATGACCAATCGCCACTGCGCACTTTGTATTGCGTCCTTTATTTGACCAGACTGTCCGTAAGCCCCGCCGTCGAACCGTGAACACGACGGTAAGTCGGAATTACCCAGCTCGTTTTCGCGGCCGAAACAAGACAGGACTGCCGGTAGGATCGGGTCTGAAAGCGATCATTGGGAGACGACAGTCGGCAAGTGGTGACGCTGGCTGTCTCGGTTGCGGAAATCACGTGTTACTCACCTGAACCTCACCCCGTTTGGTGTCGACGAGAGGGAGAAAGTTTAGCACTGCGTGGTGTCAGCCAGAAGAGTCTGTACGGAGACGCAAGCCGATGTTACTCAGAGATGGACGTGCGCTGCAAAGAGCTGGTCCGAACGGGCGACGGCCACTCTACCGGGATTGCCTGGTCTGTGAGAAAACACTACAGGGACGGTCACCGTCTGTTCGACCATGCCATCGGGGAACACGCCGACCGACGAGGATGAGGGACGGAAGTGGTGGAAGGAAGCCGTCGTCTATCAGGTCTACCCGCGGAGCTTCTACGACGGCGACGACGACGGCGTCGGTGACCTCCTCGGTCTCACCGAGAAGGTCGGCTATCTCGATAGCCTCGGCGTCGACGTCGTCTGGTTGTGTCCGGTGTACGAATCTCCGAACGCCGACAACGGCTACGACGTCAGCGACTACCGGGCCATCATGGACGAGTTCGGGACGATGGCCGACTGGGAAGCACTGCTCGATGCGCTCCACGACCGTGACATGCGGCTGCTCATGGACCTCGTCGTCAACCACACGTCCGACGAACACGAGTGGTTTCAGAAGTCTCGGCGGCGCGAGGACGGCTTCGCGGATTACTACTACTGGCGGGACGGCGACCCGGACGAGCCACCGAACAACTGGGGGTCGTTCATGGGCGGGTCCGCGTGGACCTACGACGAGATGCGCGGACAGTGGTATCTCCACCTCTTCGACGAGAAACAGCCCGACCTGAACTGGCGCAACCCCGACGTACGTGCCGATGTCGCCTCGCTCGTCGAGTGGTGGCTGGAGAAAGGCATCGACGGCTTTCGCATCGACGCTATCAACTACATCTCGAAGCCCGAGGGACTACCGGACGGCGACCCCGAACGGTCGCCGACCGGGGTCGAGCAGTTCAGTCACGGGCCACACATCCACGAGTACCTGCGTGAGTTGTACGAGCGGACGTTCGCGAAATTCGACGTGATGACCGTCGCCGAGATGAACGACACGAGCGTCGAACTGGCCCACGAGTACCTCGGCGAGAGCGGCGACGGGATAGACATGATATGTCACTTCGAACATATGGGCGTCGACGCCGGTCCCGGCGGTCGGTGGGACCCCGAGGGCTGGGGCGAGTGGGACCTCACGGAGTTCAAGCGAATCATGTCGCGCTGGCAGCGCGACCTCGGCGAAGACGAGTGGAACGCGCAGTACCTCGGCAACCACGACCAGCCCAGAATCGTCTCTCGGTTCGGTGACGACGGCGAGTACCGCACGGAGAGCGCGAAACTCCTGGCGACCTTCCTCCTGACCTCCCGGGGGACCCCGTTCGTCTATCAGGGTGACGAAATCGGGATGACCAACGCCGAATTCGACAGTCTGGCGGACCTCGACGACCCCCAGACGATCGGCGCTATCGAAGACCTCCTCGAGGCCAATGCCATCGACTCCTTCGGGGATGTCCGGGAGTTCGTCAACTACGTGAGTCGTGACCACGCGCGGACCCCCGTGCAGTGGGACGACACCGAGAACGCTGGCTTCACCGAGGGTGACCCCTGGTTCGCGGTCAACGCCGACTACTCGGACGTCAACGTCGCTGCCGCAATCGCAGACGAGGACTCGATATGGCACCACTATCGTCGGCTCATCGACCTCAGGCACGACCGCGACGTGCTGGTGTACGGCGACTACGACCTGCTGTGTCCCGCCCACGAACAAGTGTACGCCTACACCCGAACGCTAGAGGGAGAGACGCTCATCGTCGTCCTCAACTGGTCCGGCGAAGCGGCCTCGCTCGACTCCGTCGACGTCGACGTCGCCGATCCGAGGGTACTGATTTCGAACTACGACGACACCTCGAACCGGGCCCTGCGACGTACCTACCGTCCCTACGAGGCTATCGTGGTCGAGCGGTAGACGTCACTCGCACGGGCCCGAGACGGTCACAAAGGATTTGCTGGTGGTCTGTGGACCAACCGACATGCCCTCCGACCCTGTCGCCGGTTGCACGCGCAGACAGCTGGTGGGCGCTCTCTCGGCGGTCGGCACTGCCAGTCTGGCGGGCTGTCTCGCGGAACGGGAGGCGGCAGCTATCGAGCCAGAGCGGGGCACGTGGCCGTTGCCGCGGTACGGACCACAGAACACCGCTCACGCCGTCGGTGCTTCGCCACCGGTGGACCCGAGCAGTACGCGGCGTTCGACGGTAGACAACGCGACGGAACTGGTCGTCGGCGGCCGACCCGGTCGTCTAATCGTGGCGGGGTACGAAGGTGCCAGCGCCCACCACCCCGACGGCACCGAACTGTGGCGTGCTCCGGACGCAGTGACCGCCACGGTCAGGCCCGGTGACGAAATCGGGTATTTAGCCGGGTCGACGCTCCGAGCCGTCTCGTTGGACGACGGTAGCGTCAAGTGGTCGTCCGACATCCCCTCGAACCCGTACTGCGTCGTCCCGTCGTCTACCGGACCGTTCGTCCCGTTCAACGGCGGCACTGTCGCGTACACACGCGACGGCGACCTGCGGTTTCGAATCGACCGGGGTGACGGGTTCGGGTTTGCGGGCGTCGCCATCGATGAGAGCGTCTACGTCACCGACGTCGGAATGGTCGAGCGGCTCTCGCCCCGCGGTCCAGTGAGGCGGTTCCGTGACCGACCGCCTACCGCGACGTGGCGCGTCGAACAGGGTATTGACTTCGGCCGCGTCCCGCTCGTCGACGGCGGTGACGTGTACCTGACGAACGAGACGATGGGCGGCACCGACGGCGGTGTCGTCGCCCTCGACGCTGCCGGGAGAGTCCGATGGCGTCGCAAGCTCGGGACCGTTCCCGTGGGGGCGGCCCTCGGCCGGACCCACCTGTTCGTGGCGATGCTCAGCGGGGGAACGGACGAGTCGGACGACCGCCTCTACGCGCTCGACCGCACCGATGGCACCACCGCGTGGACGAACTCCTCGCTGGGTACCGACGACGGTTACTACGCCGACCCCGCCGTTGCCGGCGAGTCTGTCCTCGTCGGCGGCGAGACGGCCGGGGACCGTGGCTTCCTCCGCGCGCTCACTCTCGATGGTGGCGTGCGGTGGACGCACCGGTTCGACAACGTGGTGCGGGACGTGACGCCGGTCGGCGACCGGATATTCGCCGTGACCGACTCCGGCGGTCTGTACATCCTTTCCTGAGTCGACCGCTCTGGTCCCTCATCGTCGCAAACCGTAGGGTTTTACTCGTCGTAGTCGCCGATTCGGTACGGCGCTCTTACTTCCTGCTCAGTCAACCTATGGACCGACTGTTGACGTGGCTGGAGACGAATCGATAACGGCGTTCTGTGTGATGTAGTCGGTGTCGTCGTCGGCGTCGGAAGGACGCGCACAATCCCATGCCAACCTACATCACACTCTGGGACTACACCCAGCACGGCATCGAGAACATCGACGACAGCCCCGACCGCCTCGACGATGCCATCGAACTCGTCGAATCCGTAGGCGGCGAGCTGCTGGCGTTCTACCTCACGATGGGGGCACACGACATCGTCACCGTCACCGAATTCCCGAACGACGACGCCGCGGCAAAGGCGTTCCTCCGAATCGGACAGTCCGGTGCAGTCAGTTCGCAGACGATGAAAGCCTGGCCGGAAGACGACTATCGGGACCTCATCGCGAATCTGCCCTGAGGCTCGACGGTTCGTCTCCGTTTCTCACACCTGTCGTCCCTTACTCGTACTCCGCTTCCGATACCCGGCACATACCTAACACGCTGGGTGTCCTCGATAGAGAGGAACGTTCCGTGCTGTCGAGGGTCGTGGGACGTGGCTGTGTGAACGTTCATCACGGGGGAGACAACATGTCAGAAGCAAAATCAGATGTCGAGCGGCTAATCAGTGACTACGAGAGCCTGTGGAACGAGGGGAAGTTCGCGGAGATACCGTCGCTCGTCGCCGAATCGGTCGTCCTCGAGGACCCGGGCTATCCCGAGACCGTCCGCGGTCGCGACGACTTCGAGAGGTACCTCAGAGAGCTACGTGAAGGGTTCCCGGACTTCCGCGTCGAGATAGAGGAGATGGCCGTGAATGGCGAGACGGTAATGGCGAAGTGGACCATGACCGGAACACACGAGGGCGAGTTTGCGGGCGTCGCACCGACGGGCAATAGCGTCGAGCTCGAAGGCATGGACACGGTCGAATTCGTCGACGGAGCCGTGCGGGAACACAGAATATACTACGACACGCAATCGCTGTACGAACAGGTGGGCGCACCGGACGCGTGAGAGCTGTCGGAATCGGGCTTCGTTCAGAGCCTGGTTCGCGAGCTCGACGGCTCTCAACCGGCCGGGTCACCGGGACTGCCGTCGCGAGGCGAGCAGTACAGTCGCGACCAGCGCAAGCAGTGTGAGAGACCACGTGAAACCCGGTCCACTCTCGCCGGTCTGGGAACGGGCGGCCGACGACAGGGCTGCGGTTCGTGACGACGTCGAGGGTTCATCCGTCGCCAGCGCCGTACTCGTCGTGAGCGGTACGACCGTGGTTCGAACCGTCGTCGATACGGTCCCAGACGAGGCCGAGTCGGTCGCCGTCTTCGTGTGACTCCGCGTCGACGTCGGGAGGGCCGTCGGAGTAGCGGTCTCTGCAGACGTCGATGCCGACGGGGCAGACGCCTGCGCTCGCCGCCCCCCATGTTCTGGAGCGGCGGCCGACCCTGGCGTCGGAGTCGCATTTTGGGGTCGTGAGGCCGTCGGTGTCGGTTCGGGCGTGCGCGTCGCTGCGGGAGTCCGCGTCGTGGTGGCGCTCGCCGTATCCGTCAGTGTCCCCGTACGCGTCGGCGAGGGCGTCGTGGTGCGTGTAGCCGTGGGCGACGGAGTGGGCGACGGCGTCCGCGTAGCCGTCGCTGTCGGTGTCTGTGAGCGTGTGGCCGTGGGTGACGGCGTCTGGGTGGCTGTCGGCGTCGGCGAGAGTGTCGGAGACGGAGTCGGCGATGGCGTCGATGATGGTGCCGGGGACGAGGTCTGTGTCTCGGTCGAACTCGCGGGTGTCGAGAACTGGGCGGTGATGCGGCGGGTCATGACAGACTCACCGCCCCGCAATGTGACGACGAGTTCGAGATGCCCTGCGTAGTCACCCTCGATACGTGTATCGAAGAGAACGTAGTTCGTCTGTGGCGCCCGGAGATCGTACCGCTCGCCGAACGCCAGCCGCGACCGGACGTACAGGTCCCCTACTGGCGCTCCGTCGTAGGCAATCTCGACGGAGATATTCGACGTCTGGACGGTGTTGTTCGGGCCGGTGTCGATGCGTACCGATTCCAGGCCCGCGACTGCCACACGCGTCGTGCCGACGTCGTCGGCGGTAAAGTCGGTCGGGTACGTGTCGTTCCAGCGTTCGACGACCCCCGCCCGGTCGAGTCGTATCGTCCTGTTCACGTAGCGCCCCGCGGGCACGTCGACGGTGACAGTCCTCGGCTGGTAGCCCGGCGCGTGGACGGTCACCGCTTGCCGACCGGCGTCGGTCGAGAGTCCGTACGAGCCACCGTGGGAACTGTAGTACGAGCAGTCGCTGACCGAGACAGACGCGGGAGCGACGCGGGTTCCGTCCGGTGACACTATCCGCCCGCGAATTCCCTGTCCGTCCACGACACGCTCTGTCGCTGCGGCAGCGTCGACTCGGCCCCCGCCGTAGCGTTCGGGGGCCGTCGACCCATCGGCCTCGAGCGGTCTCGCCGAGCAGCGAAGAGCCGTCTTCAGGATACCTGGGTGGACCTGTCGGTCCGCAGCGCTCTCCATCAGCGCGAGCGTGCCTGCGGTGAGCGGGGCCGCACCACTCGTCCCGCTGAAAGACCCGACCGACCTGTTTCCACGTGGGACGACGAGCTGCTCACCCGGCGCGACGACGTCCGGCTTCGAGTAGGCGAGTGGCCAACTTCGGGGGTACCGGACAGTCCGCGTCCGGTCTCGGTTATACGGCCCGACGAACAGGGCGCGCCGGTCGGAGGACGACTCATCCAATACGGCGCCCCCGCTGTCAGTAGCCCCGACCCCGATCGTCTCGTAGATGCTGGCCGGCGCTCGCACGTAGCCCTGTCCGTCGTTGCCGGCGGCGGCGACGACGACGACACCCATCCGCTCGGCGCGCCAGACGGCCTGCACCAATGGTGCGTACCGCGTCGTCCGGCTGTCGACTACTCGGCTGATGCTGATTACGTCGGCGTCGTTCTCCAGCGCCCATTCGATGCCCGCGAGGACGGACGCGCGCTCCCCGACGAGGGCGTGGAGCAACTGCGTCTCCGGGGCGACACCCATCTGCTCGTACCCGCTGGCGTTCCCGGCCGCGACGAGACCGCTCGTCGCCTGTCCGTGTGCCGTGTCGAGATGCGGTCGGGAGCCACGAACTCGGTCTCCATCAGCGTCGAACTCGGCCCACCCACCGGGATAGGTCGGGTCGCTCGCGTCGGTGGTGTACACATCGATAGTGGGGTGTTCGGGGTCGACGCCGCTGTCGAGAACCGCGACACGTGTGCCGTCTCCTCGGGTGTCGTACGTCGACCAGACATCCGTGGCGTTCGTCGCTTCGACCTGCCACGCAGTGCCCGACGTCGCGTTCGGCAGTGCCACGCGAACCGTGCGTGCCTCGCTGTCGGTCACGGTCGACGACTTCGCTGCGGGCTGGTCCGACGCCAGTCGCTGGCGAGCGAGTCCTGCGACGCCGTCGACGGCTGCGAGTCCCGCGACGTCTACGCGATCGAGATCAACGCGCAGCAGAACGGAGTTGATGACCCAGAAGCGGTTCTCTACCGTCAGTCCCTCGTGTCTGCGGGCGTAGGCGAGGACAGGCTCTTGTGTCCGATTACGCTCCCGTTTCAGTCGCGCGATGGTGGTTTCTCCATCGCTCGCTGTGGTGTCATCGCCTGCGATGCGGACCCAGACGTCGGCGACACCTGTCGCGTTCCGCAGTGCCGGGTCGATAGCCGTTGTTCGGGGGGTCCTCTGTTCGTCACCGTCCTGGGTAGCCGCGGACCCCACGGTCGGTCGAGTGTCAGGAGCCGCTGTCTGGTCAGCCAGGTCAGGAACACTCACGACCGGGCCACCTATCGTCGCACCGACGACTGTGAGACAGACCACCAGTAGTCCGACGAAACGACCTGTGCTCACGGGCTGCTCACCCGCCTCCAGTGTCGGCGTCGTCGGCCGACTTGCGACGGCGACACGACCATGTGCATGGCCCGGAAGCCGGCTACAATAGTACGGGCCCTGATACCGCCACTAAACGCTCCGTTAGACCTTCAGGTGGTGCCTACTGGACGACGCAGATGCCGCCTGTGCCTGTGATCTGAGAAAACTCGACGAATCCGCTTCAAACAGACAAGGGGGTGCCTCGGAGCTTGACCCCGGCCACACTGATCCTTTGGCGTCAGCAACCCGTCTCAGAATCGCGCTGACTCGTCGGTCCAGCGATGTTCGACGGTCCCGTCGACGACTATCGACCCGTCGCTCGAGAGCGTCACGTCGTGGTCCGGGACCTGGAAGGAGAGGTGCCACTCGCCGTCCCCGTGTTTCGTCAGCGTCGAGATAGCGTCACAGGAGACGTGTTCCTCCAGAACCAGTTCGAGGTCACCCGGTTCGACACCCTCCGCCGCAGCGATGGCTCGCAAGACGTCATCTACCGCCGCTGTTGACATATAGGGTCTATTCTTCCTCCAGCGGCAAAAGTCCACTACAAGCGTAGTGACTTCGAGGCCGGGGTAGCCACCAGAGTAGATCGGTGCGAGTCGAGAGGCCGACAGTGAACCAGCGTCTGCCCGAGGACAGTCGCTCGAAGGCTGGCGTCTCGCCGGGGCAAAGCTTCCCTTATGGACCCGGACTGTGGCCAAGCACGGTGCCGCCGGGTAGCAGCTGAACGGCCGCGAGTCCGTTTCAGTAGACCGTGCTCCTGCTAACAGCGTCCCAAGAATCGAGATCGCGGGCGCGCGCCCTCATAAGCTCGACAGACTGGACGGGTTTGACCGACGGGACCTCACAGAACGTGTTAGTCTACAAATATCTATCACGCTCGTTGCAGTACTGTCGAGTATGCCCGTGCGGTGCGCAAACTGCGACGACGACCTGCCGACACAGCGCTATCACGTCCATCTCTCTACCGGGGAGGTCATGGAGATGGAACTGTGTGAGGGCTGTCGGCACAAGTTCGTCACGGCCGAATGGGTCGCCGCCGTCGTCTGACCACAGTCTGCCCGATCATCACTGGCCACCGACGCCGGCTGGAAGGTCAGTGGCTCTACCATCGGAGCCGTCCACCCACACGGTTATGCCGCATGTCAACGACTCATACGGTAGGATGCGCGCAGCTGTGTTCACCGGACACGGGCGACCGCTAGAGGTCAGGGACATCGACCCACCGGAGCCAGACCCGGAGGGTGTCGTCGTCGAGACCGAAGTGTGTGGCATCTGCCGGAGCGACTGGCATGCGTGGCAGGGTGACCCACTCTGGGAGTCGCGGGGGTTAGAAGAGGGGCACGTCCTCGGGCACGAACCCGCGGGCGTAGTGGTCGCCGTCGGGGACGAGGTCGAACAGGTTCGTGAAGGCGATCGGGTCACGGTTCCGTTCAACCTCGGCGACGGGACCTGTCCCTCGTGTCGCAACGGCCACTCGAACCTCTGTGACAACCGTATCCCGCTGGGACTCACGCCGGAATCGCCGGGCGCGTTCGGCGAGCAGTTCCACGTCCCGTGGGCCGACTTCAACGTCGTTCCGTTGCCCGACGCCGTGTCCCCCATAGACATGGCCGGCCTCGGGTGTCGGTTCATGACTTCGTTCCACGCACTCGTGCACCGGGCGGACGTCACCGCCGGTGACTGGGTCGCCGTCCACGGCTGTGGTGGGGTCGGTCTGTCAGCGGTCCACATCGCCGACGCACTCGGAGCGAACGTCGTCGCAGTGGACCTGTTCGACGAGAAGTTGGACGTGGCCAGTGATTTGGGGGCCGTCGAGACGGTCAACGCCGATGAGTCCGGGGACGTGCCCGAGGAGATTAGAACAATTACGGAAGGTGGAGCCGCCGTCTCAGTCGACGCACTCGGTGTCGCCGAAACGTGTCGAAATTCAGTCGCGAGTCTCGGTAAGCGCGGCCAGCACCTCCAGATCGGGCTCACGTCGAGCGAGGAAGGTGGCGAAGTCCCGCTGCCGACTGACTTGATGGTCGCCAAGGAAATCCAGTTCGTCGGGGCTATCGGGATGCCGCGCCCTCGATACGACGAGATCTTCCGGATGATTCGACACGGCAAAATCGACCCGGGGGCCATGATTTCTGAGCGGGTTCCACTCGATGAGGCCGGTGAGAAACTGGCGTCGATGACGGATTTCGAGACGGTCGGTATCCCAGTCATCACCGAGTTTTGAGGACACATCGTTTCCGGAAAGTGGGGCTTCGTGTGGGGGCTATCCTGACGCCACCAATTCATAATCTTTTTTGATTATGAATGCGTCTTGCCGGTACCGATGCGCTACTCCGAAACCTTGCAGCTATTCGAGCAGGCATTCGACTTTCCTGCAGACAGGGAGACGGTAGTGACGCAGTTGGGCGACGTGGAGCTGTCGACGCCCGAAGGCGACGTAGTCACGCTCCGTGACGTCCTGAACCGCACCGACGAGGCTTCGTACCACTCCCCGGACGAACTCTACACGTCACTGATGGGGAATCTCGAGGACGGCTTCATCGGGCGGAAGTACTACGATGACCGGGCCGGCATCGAATCGGGAGTCGAGGACGTTCGGAGCGAGGACGTCTCGCTCTGAGTACCGCGTCGCTCACCCTGAACTGGCACCAAGCTCTCGCCGACCGTTGCCCAGCCCACCTACTGGCCGAAATCGTCGAGTCGTAACTGGTCGGGATGGAGTCCGTCGGGTTCGTCGGCCCCCAGGAGCCGAGGGAGCGCCGTGTTGGCGAAAGTCAGCCCGACGACCAGCAGTATCGGTGCGAAGAAGAGCCCGTAGAAGCCGAGGACGACGGGCCCGAGCGTATACGCCAGCATCAGAAGGCCCACGTGCGTGTTCTCGCCACTGAGCAACGGCCGCAACAGCAGGTCCGGGATGGTGTCGACGATGACCACGGCGACGCCGAGGAAGGTCAGTACGTATATCAGTACAGACGATTCGCTACCGAGGACTACCGGCAATGCCATGATGCCGGTCAGCGGCACATAGACGATTTTCATTCCGACGACCGGGATGAGGCTCGCGATACCGGTCAGGGCCCCTGCCAGCGCTGGGTACGGTACTTCAGCGGACGCCGGAACCAGCGCGTTGTATCCGGAGAAGGCCGCGATGGCGATAAGCGATATCGCGAGGACGTTCAAGAGGTTGCCGAACAGGACGGCCTCGAGTTCCTCGTCGACTGCTTCGAGGTACTCGCGGATGATGGCACCGTCGTCGAACCGCAGGAGCCACTCGCGGATACGTTGGCCATCGAGCAGAAGGTAGTAGGTGACGATGACGGTAACGAACAGGTTGAGGAAGAAGTTCGAGACCACCGACGTCAACAGGGCTGCGTGCTCGCTGAGGAACTCGATCAGCGGAGACAACTGCCCCGACTGGTACGCTTCGTACAGCCCCTGCACGGTGAGATCGGGCGTCGATTCGAACTCGCCGAGCCAATCGACGTGCGTCGCGGCGACGCTCACGAGGCCGTACTGGTCGACGAACTGCCGAGCCTCGAGGACGAGTAGGACCACGGCGTAACTCACCAGCAGGAGGAAGGGCAGCGCGACAGACGCCATCACGACGAGGGCTCTAGCTCTCGCCGGTAGTCTAAGCCGACGCAGTGATACGTGAAAACGACGGGTCGAGTAATAGAGGAACACGGACACGGTGAGCGGCGCGATGAACTGATAAGCGAGAACGCTGACGACGACGGCGACGAGGAGGCCAAATAGGGCGACAACGAGACGTTTCTCGTCCATACGAACTACCATCGTATTGGGACTCATAAACCTACGGACAAGAGACTGAGTAGTTGCTGCTACTCGATGTTTAGCCAGCAGGCGCAGGTTTGTTACTCCCCGATATCTGTAGCCAGACCACCTACGTATCCGTATCCAAGGCTTATTGGGTGGGCCGAGATTTCAGTATTCACACAGAGTATCAATGACACCGACCGGCGGAGTTCTGACCGCTATCTGGACTGAATTCGTGGCACTGATCGGTCGGCTCTGGCGAACGGTACTGCGGTGGGCTAACACGGTTACCAACGGGATAGGACGCTCTATCTGGCATTTCATGTCGAATCTGCTACAACTCTTCTCGGGTATCCTCTGGGGGTGGGTCCTCGTCGGTATCCTGATGGGGGGCGCAGTCGTCCTGAGTGCATTCGGTATCGAGGACGTGTACGGCACTCTCCTCCAACGCATCGCTACCGACGATAGCGCTCGACAGTCCTCAGTAGAGGTGCTTCCCGATGTCTCATCAGAGGCAGTCACAGATGCCGAGGGTCGCTTCTCGGCGTCGACGTTTGAACGGGTCACAGGGATGCGACCAGCGGCGTTCGTCCACCTTTTCGTCGAGAGCAAGGGCGGTCGCGTCCGGCAACAGACCATCATTACGTGTCTCCCGTGGTCGGAGACGACGGTGAGTCGCCTACTCGATACGTTAGAGGAGGAGGGACTGTTGGTCCGCGTCTCCACGGGCCGCGAAAACGTCGTCTGCACGCCCGAAGAGGCCCCAGAGTCCGCATACTGACGGATCAACCACAGAGCTCCGAGAAGACCCCTCACGACCTCAGTCGTGGGGTACGTGTCAAGACGACTCTATCACCCAGTGGGTGAGTGCCAGAACCGCGAAGGCGATTGCGACGACGAAGCCGACGTTTCCTGCCGACAGCATAGTACCCGATAGCAACCCGTTCGCGACCGCGGCGATAACGAGCAGACTCCCACCGGACGTGAAGAGGTATCGTCGGTGCCAATCGATGGTCGGTCCGTCACGCGACTCGTCCGTATCGACGGGCTCGTCGACCCGCCCGGTGTCGGCCGTCCCGACGGACTGCCGATGGTCGTCGGTCAGACGGACCGACTCGTGGTCGAGATATCTATCGAAGCGCTCGGTTCGCTCTGTCGTCCGTACGTGACCACGGTCCTGGTCGTAATCGACGATGCCGACGTCGTCCATCTTCGGCAGGTGTGACTGATAGAGTGCGATATACACACGCTGGCGCTGCTGGGAGCGGAGCTTCTCGACTGTCGTGTCGTTCTCGAGTGCGGCGATGTGTTCGGCGATGTCTTGCATCCGGGCGTACCCCTCGTCGCCGTAGACGTTGATGTACGCGAGCACCCGCCGGCGGCGTTGAGATTGGAGGATGTGGAACACGTCGTCTCGCGTGAGTTCGCCGACCTCGGGGTCGGTGTCGGACTCTGTGTGCTGAGCGCTGTTGTCGGGCCCGGTGTCTGTCGACCCGGCCGGCGATTTGCTCTGAGTCATGACCGTCCCTCCAAGTTCGCTGATCGGTGGTCAGCGAGCAGTCCGGGCTCTATACGGTCGGGAGTCCTCGGTGCGCGGGCCTGCTTCATCGTCGCGTTCGGACGTACTCGGGTCAGGTTCATCACGCATCGACCGATTCACCGCTATAAAAAAGACGTTCTGACGGCACCCTCTAGCCGTCAGCTTTTCGCAGTCGCGTGCAGGTCTTCGGCCCCGGTCGCCAGCGCGTTGACGACCGTTCGCCCGTCGTCCTCGCGGACGACGAAGCTATCGTCTGAGAGCCGCTGGAGGTGGTACGATAGCGTCGCCTCCGTCAGCCCGAGGTGGCTAGCCAACTCCTGGCCGGTCGACGGCCCCTGTTGGTCCAGCGCGTTGAGGATGGCACGTCGAGTGCCGTCCTCCAGCTGTACCGGGGACAGGGCCTCGTCGAGTTCGGCGGGTGAGAGGTGGGTCCGGCCACGCTCGGTGGTCCGTTCGACCAGTCCGGCGTCGACCAGGACGCGGACGTGGTACCTGACAGTCGATACGGGGGTGTCGGCCCGGCGAGCGAGCTCCGTGAGGTACACACCAGGATCTTCGGTGATCTCGTCGTGGAGCCGTTCCGGGTATCGTGGCCTAGCGGCTCGACATCACCGAATCTGGAGTTTCGGACGTCCGCAGTGGTGTGGCCTCGTAGCCCGGTCGCAGTCGTGGTCTCTAGGTCCGCGTACGTCAGTAGGCTATCTGACACCGATCCGGCGTGGTCGACGGTCTCAGTCGACTGGATGGCCGCCTGACCTGGGCGGTCACCCGACGCGGGTGGATGCGTGCTCTGCGCGGCTGCAGCCGCGGGGGTGACGGCCAGGACAGCGACGGCCACGAGGGTGACGACCAGCGCTCGTGGGAGTGGACGCATTCCTTGTACCTCCGATAGGTGCCACCCTGCACTGCACCGCGTTCGGCACCTATCGGACACATTCGATGGGGGTGTATAACGCTACCGTCGAGTTGGTTACGTTTAGCCAGAGCGTCATGGCGAGGCACTTGTGGTTCCGGGACGAAGCGACGACTCCCTCACTCTGCAATCCTCTCCACACCAGTGATTTCGAATCTCGCACCACCCCCACTGCTCTCCGTGATACGTAACTCCCACCCGTGGGACTCAGCGATTCGGCGCACGATACTCAGGCCGAAGCCGGTTCCCTCCGGTGTGCTCGAGTACCCCGCCTCGAACACTTGCTCACGTTCGGCCTCGGAGATGCCGGTGCCGTCGTCGGCGACGTAGAACCCGTTCTCGTCCTCGATATCACCGACGGTCACCACTAGGCCGTCACCGCCGTGCTCGACCGCGTTCCGAATCAGGTTCTCCAGGAGTTGTTTGAGTCGGTTCGAGTCCGCCCGAATGGTCTGTTGGGTCTCGATAACGAGGGTCGCTTCGTCCGTCTCGACGAGCTGCCAGCAGGCTTCACACGTCGCCTCGAGGTCGACCGCAGTGATATCGTCGACAGCGTGTTCCGTTTTCGCCAGCGTCAGGAGGTCGGAGATGAGCGCGTCCATCCGGTCGTGTGCCTGGGCTACCTCGTCGAGATGCGTGGAGTCGCACTCCTTGCGGGCTAAATCCAGACGGCCCGACGCGACGTTCAGCGGGTTCCGGACGTCGTGTGAGACGACCCGAACGAAGTCTTCGAGACGCTCGTTCTGTTGGCGCAACTCCTGCTCGCGATGCAACCGATTCAGTGCACCCTCGGCGTGACTCGCCAGCAACTTGGTCAGTTCGCGGTCGGTCTCGTCGAACGTGTCGGTGGTCTCGGAGACTGCCTGGAAGACCCCCCGCTCTCCGATTGGGACCGTCAAGGCCGACAGGAAGTCGGCGTCGGCTGGCGTCACGTCGTGAGATCTGATATCGGTAGTGATCGCTGACTCACCGGTCCGATACACGGTCGCTGCAGTACTGTCTTCCGCGTCGAGCGGCAGCTCACTGTAGTACTGATCGTCCGAGAGCCGCGAGGAGACGGCTTTCGGGACGAGGGCGCTGTCAGTCGCCTCGTTCGCAACGGCGATATCGAAATCGAGGATGGATTCTGCGGCCTCTACCATCAGTTCGTAGACCCGCTCGGTCCTCTCACAGGTGTCGATGTCCATCGCGACGTCGTGGAGGTCTCTGATCGTCTCTCGTTGCTGTCGTAACCGCCGTTCACGCGTCCTGAGGTCGCTGATGTCACGCCCGATTCCGATCAACCCGGTGAGAGTGCCGTCGGCATCGGTCAGGGCCGACCCGGTGAACTGGTACGGCACTCGGTCGCCGTTGGCCGTCAGCAGGTCTGCCTCGACAGTCACATCGCTCGTCTGCATGTCCCTGAGCGCCTCCCGGACCGTTGCCCGTTCGTCCGTGGGGAAGAACTCGGTGACGGCCATCCCAGCGAGCTCCTCCTCGGAGTAGCCTGTCACCGCCGAGACACGGTCGTTCCACCGGCGGAGCGTCCCGTCCGTGTCGATGACGTAGAAGATATCGGAGAGCGTGTTGAGCCCCTGTTCGATGAACGCACGTTCGTTCTGCAGGTCTGTCTGCAGTGCCAGTGAGTGGATCTCCTGAGCGAGATTCGTGCCGAGTTCCGCGAGCAGACTGCGCTCCTGTTCGTCGAACGCTTCCGGACGTTCGGCGTAGACACCGAGGCAGCCATACAGCGTCCCTTTGTACTCGAGCGGCACGGCCGCGACCGCTCGGTACCCACGTTCCAGCGCGTCTTCCCGCCAGTGCTCGAAGTCCGGATCGTCCTGGATGTTCTGTGAGACTGCGACGCGTCGCTCCCGGAACGCCGTGCCAGCAGGTCCGTGGCCGGTCGCCGTTTCGTCGGCAGTGATCGAGATGTCGTCGAGGTACCCGTCTTCGATGCCGGCAGAGGCCCGCGGCACGACCTGCCCGGACTCCGGATCGAGTTCGCCGATCCAGGCGAACAGATACGGGTCGGCAGCACTGATGATCTCACACACGCGTGACTCAGCCGTGACACGCGAATCGGCACGGACCAGCGCTTGATTGACCTCGCTGATCAACGAGCGAATCCGTTCGAGGGTCTCGCGTCGATGCCTCTCACGGAACTGCTCGACGGCGTTGTGAATACGGTTCGCCAGCAGGTCGTACTGTTCCGACCCACGCTGTTTCTGGAGGTAGTCCGTGGCACCGGCCGCGATCGCGTCGCTCGCAATCGCCTCGCTTCCTTTTCCAGTAAAGAGGATGAACGGCAAATCGGTATCCTCTGCCCGGATAGCTTCGAGGAACGCTATCCCGTCTTTATCCGGCATCTGGTAGTCGCTGACAACGCAGTCGAAGTCCTCGTTCGCGAGCCGCTCGAGCCCCTCGCTGGCGCTCGTCGCGGTCTCGACCTCGATTCCGTCCGCTCTCTGTTCGAGAAAGTCTGCTACAAGATCGGCGAACCCTGGCTCGTCATCAACGTGGAGAACATTGATGCCGGCCCTCTCTCCCATGGTTGATTGGTCGTAGAATAGGTAGCATGTGTTATCAAGTTTTTTACTATTTTACTGTCAACAAGTCAGTCGAATCCGCTCTGTCGGTCGAGAGTGGAGTACAATTTGTCCCGTCTGGACTGCCACGGGTCCTGTCGGTGAACTACCCTACCCTACTCGCTCACGGCTGACGCCGTTCGCTCCTTGAGGGTAGGGCTTCCTGCTTCCACGACGCGCTTTGCAGATACAGGTGTATCCACAGGGAGCGCAGTCTCCACAGGCGTTGATTCGGAGTATCCCACTCCTACGTCTTCGAGGCCGCGAGAAAGGATGTTCCACGCCGCGTTCGCGTCTCTGTCCGCCTCAAACCCGCAGGCGGGACAGGAATGTTCACGGACCCACAACGGTTTCTCCGTCGAGACGCCACACGACGCGCACTCCTTGGTCGTCCCTCTCGGGTTGACCGCCACGAAGTGCGTCCCCTCTCGCTTGCACTTGTATTCGAGCAACGAGAGGAACGTTCGCCACGCGGCAGACGCGGTGTTGCGGCTGTTCGACGGTGACTCCATCATCCCCTTCACGTTCAGGTCTTCGACCGCTACGAGGTCGTACTCCCGAGCGTAGTACGCCGAGAGCTTGTGCAAGAAGTCGCGGCGTTTCCGTCGGAGGTCGGCATGACACTCCGCAACGCGCCGCCGTTGCTTCTCCCAGTTGTTCGACCCGTGTTGCTTCCGCGAGAGCTTCCGTTGCTCACGTTCCAAGCGTTCGCGCTCTGCGGACAGGTCGAGCGACCCGACGGCAGTTCCATCGGTATCGTGGGCGTATTTGAGAATCCCCACGTCGATGCCGACGCACTTCTCGGGATTTTCTGGCGGCTCGGGTGGCTCACGGTCGATTTGGACACCGAACGTGGCGAACCACTCGCCCGTCGGTTCCTTCTTGAGCGTGACCTGTTTGAGTTTCGCGTCGTCGGGGATAGTGCGGTGGAGCCGAATCGGTATGTCCGCGAGTTTCGAGAGTGACAGCACAGGCTGACCGCCCTTCTTGTCGAGCTTGAAGCCAGACTGACTGTAGGTGAAACTGCGAAACTCCCGTGGTGGTTTCCACTTGAGTTGCCCGACGCCGTAGCCGTTCTCCTTGAGTTTGGAGAGGCCGTTGAGGTTGTCGAACAGGCGCTCCACGACGGTTTGGAGAACCTTCGAGTACACGTCGGAGAGGTCGTCCCACCACTTCTTGAGGTCGGGGAGTTCCGACCGTAGTGTGGTCATGGACGGCAGTTCGCCGTGTTCGTCTTGGTACTCGTTGAGGCGGTAGAGCGTGTGGTTGTAGAGTTGCCTACAAACATCTCGGTGGCGGTCCAACTCCTCACGGTGGGCGTCGGACGGCTTGAGACGGTACTTGTAGGCGTAGTACATAACTCTCTACTCGCGTTGTTTCTCGACGTACTGTTTCAGCACATCCAGCGACACCTGCCCCGTCGAGATGAGGCAGTACGAGTCGTTCCAGAACGAATCGCCCCACAGTTCGGTCTTTAGTTCGTCCGCGTACTCGTTTCGGATACGGCGGGCGGTCGCGCCTTTGACCGTGTTGATGAACTTCACGAGGTCTGTGGTTGGTTTCGCTTGGAATAGGATGTGAACGTGGTCGTCCTCGCCATCGAGGTTCGTCAATTCGACGCCGTAGTTGTCCGTGAACCCGCTGATGACCTCGTGTATGAATTGGGTTCGCTCCTCGGTTAGCACTCCGCGCCGATACTTCGTGGTGAGTATCAGGTGGTAGTGCAAGGAGTACGTCGAATGCGCTCCCGAATCGAGGTCGTATTCCATTAGGTTCGGACATTACTATACTACCCTACTGCAAAAACGTAACGACTGCGTGGGCCTGTGAGTCTGTCACCGAATCGTATATGAGAACTGTGCGGCGCTGTATCCCCTCCCTGCTCGCGCCTCCCATTCGGTCGGCGCTCGCTGAGGAAGGGGGCTTAGCGCCTCAATTCAGCTAAATGACGACGATTGATCTTGGTGGTGGGGTTATCCTTACAATCAGTGCGTGAGAAGCACATCAAATGACACGCAGCCACCATCTGACAGAGGCGGGCGAACTGCAGAATTACGTGGGGGGCGAATGGCGAGACCCGGACGCAACTGACGCGCAACTCGTCCGGAACCCCGCGACAGGGGAGCGCCTCACTGAAGTCCCGTTCAGCAGCGCGGCCGAAGTCGACGATACCGTCCAGCAAGCACTCGATGCCTTCGCGGAGTGGCGGTCGAGACCCGTCGAGGAGCGCATCCAGCCACTCTTCCGATACAAGCAGCTGCTGGAAGAACGGCAGGACGAGCTCGCCGAGACACTCGTGCGTGAACACGGGAAGACGCTCTCGGAGGCGCGAGGTGAACTCCGCCGCGGTATCGAGAACGTCGAGGTCGCCTGTGGCATCCCTTCGATGATGCAGGCTGGCCACCTCCCCAACGCGGCTGTGGACATAGACGAGACGGCTGTTCGCCGACCGCTGGGTGTATTTGCGGCAATCACACCGTTCAACTTCCCCGGGATGATTCCGCTGTGGTTCCTTCCTTACGCCGTCGCGACGGGAAACGCCTTCATCCTCAAGCCGAGCGAGCGGGATCCACTTACCCCCACCCACCTCGTTGACCTCGCAGCCGAGGCCGGCTTCCCGGACGGTGTCGTCAACCTCGTCCACGGCGGCGCCGACACCGTGACCGCGCTTCTCGAACACCAGGACGTCGCCGGAATCTCCTTCGTGGGTTCCACTCCAGTCGCGCGTCACGTGTACGAGACGGCCGCGGCATCTGGCAAACGGGTTCAGGCGCAGGGCGGGGCGAAAAACCACGTTATAGTCAGTGACAGCGCTGATCTCGCGTTCGCCGCCGAGAAGACCCTCGCCTCGGCGTGTGCCTGCGGCGGCGAGCGCTGTCTCGCCAACGACGTCGTCCTGGTTCAGGACTCCGTCTACGACCACTTCGCGGAACAGCTGGTCGAGCGAGCCGCGGGCATGACTGTCGGCAATGGCCTCAGTGAACCTGATATGGGTGCTCTCATCTCACCCGAACACGAGCAGTCGGTCCGTGACTACGTCCAGACGGGTATCGACGAGGGGGCGACGGTCCTGCTTGACCGTCGTGACGTCACCGTCGAAGGCCACGAGGATGGCAACTGGATGGGGCCGGTCGTGCTCGGCGACGTCAGCGCAGACATGGTCGTCGCACAGGAGGAGATCTTCGGCCCTGTCGTAGCACTCGATGCCTACGACACCTTCGAGGACGCAATCGCTCGCCTGAACACCAGTGACTTCGGGAACGCTGCGTCCCTGTTCACCGACCGCGGGAGCGAGGCCGCTCAGTTCCGACACGACGCCGAAGCAGGCAACCTCGCAGTGAATGCAGGGACTGCTGCGCCGATGGCCTTCTTCCACTTTGGCGGGACGAAAGACTCCTTTTTCGGCGACCTACACGCCCAGGGCGAAGACATGATTCACTTCTACACCGACAAGCACGTCTATATCGAGCGGTGGCCCGATACGTAGCGAGCGAATCCGTCATCTGCGGATGGGTGTGAGGAACAGTCCAGTATGGAAGTCCACCCGCTACGGCTCGTCTGTATGTCTCACTGTTTCCACCAGTGTTTCGACACCCCCAGTAGTATGATTGCTGGGAGTCGCCCTGCTATCGGTTGTCGGCTGCCTCCTCGAGCATGAAGGTCGCGGTATCCGCCTCGTATCGCCCCTGGACGGTACCCTCTACTAATCAGGGGGCAAACAACCAGCGTATGGATCCGAACGATGTCCTCGACGGTGCCGACGTCATCGTCGCAGACGGGATGTACGCGATCTGCCGAACCGACGAGCCAGACCCGGATGCGTTTGCGACGGTACAGGACGACGCCGAGACCACTGTCGTCGTGGACGAAGCCAGTCCGACCGTGGCGGAGGCCCTCGAGGTAGATAGCGGTTGGAAACGACTGACATTCGACGTGACACTACCGTTTGACCTCGTCGGCTTCTTGGCGGTTGTCGCCTCGGCCTTGGCCGACGCCGACGTATCGGTATTCGTCGTCTCCGCGTACTCGACAGACCACGTCCTGGTGGACGCGTCGGACCTCGAGAGCGCCATCCAGACGCTCCGTGACTTAGGCTGTGAGGTCCACCGCGAGTGATCGGGCGCTTCGAGAGCGCTTCCTTACAGCGGTAGCGAGGCGAAAGCCCACCCCTTTAGGGGTGGGAGGAGGTCAAGCTCAGGAACGGGACTCGACGACCGTGTTCCTGAGCGTGCCGACACCCTCGTACGTTATCTCGATTGTGTCACCGGGCTCAACAGTACCCGGATTCGCGGGACTACCGAAGGCGATAGCGTCGCCGGGTCGGAGCGTGAACCGTCGCGAGAGGAACGACACAATCTCGTAGGGGTCGAACAACATCAGTTCGGTGTTCGCAGACTGTCGGGTCTCGCCGTCGATGACCGTCTCCATATCGATGCCTCGGGGGTCGAGATCGGTCTCTAACCACGGCCCGAGCGGTCCCGAGGTGTCGAAGGCCTTTCGCGCGGTGCGGCCCTGTTGGTCGAGCGCGTCCACGTCGTTCATCACGGTGTACCCACGGACGATGTCGGGTACCTCGTCGGCCTCGACGTTCCGGCAGCGTTCGTCGACGACGGCGACGAGTTCGCCCGCGTAGGTGAGTTCGTCAGTCCAGTCCGGGTACCGAATCGGCTGTTCTGGCCCGACCAGCGATGCCGGCGGTTTGATGAAGAAGTCCGGTTCGTCCGGTCGCTCGTAGTCCATCTGCTCTAACGTCTCGGCGAAGTTCCGGCCGACGCAGTACAGCGCAGACGGCGAACATGGGTAGGTCAGCTCGCCGTCGCGGCCGACGACGTACTCGCCCTCGTCCGTCGTCACGACACCGTCGTCGTACCGGCCGCTGACTACACCCTCGGGGGTCTGCAAGCGTGCGAGTCTCATATCGGTGGTGTGGCGACTGGACGGAAAGAGTTACTGAAACAAAGCGGATTCACCGGGTACTATGTGAAAGAACGGCATCCTGATTTTGGAAACCAAGTGAAGGTTTCGATAGAGCAATCGCACAACGCTTTATCCTCGGGGGTGACCACTGGTCGACGATGACCGAGTTCGACCCGGCGAAGTTCGACGAGAAGTACGTCCACTACTTCGAGGAGTTGGAGACAGCCTACTCGAATGCTTACCAGACCTTGCACGGTCAGTACGACTCCGAGGTCCTCAGGGCTGTCGACCGGCAGGTCCTCAGCGAGAGCGAACCGGTCTACGATGGCGACGGTGAGTTCAGTGTCAGGCTGCCCGAGGATGTCGACCAGCGCGTAGCGTCCCTACCGGGTGACGAAGCGACAGTCGAAACCGTACTCGACGAATTCACCGACAATATCGAACGCGAACTGCGTCGTATGTTCACATTCCAGACGTGACTCCGACATGGTATAGCTAAATAGTATAGCCAACCAACTCATCTGGACAGCTATACCAGATGCCTGCGTGACGATACCCGCGCCCGTGGTCATCGAGAGCTCGAAGAGGCTACAGAATCGGCACCGCAACGAGGACAGGTACTGGAAGGATATCACTCCCGACGCGACCGTGCGAGGATACCCACCACCAGCCCAGCGAGAGCCGCGGCCACCCCCATCCCCGGTCCAGATCCACCTACTGTCGTCTCCAGTGACTCGGCGGTCGAGGAGTCCGTATCGGGGACCGCCGAGTCACTCTCGGTGACCGAGCGAGGCGCTTCCGTCGTCGTCGGAGCGGGCGTTCCAGACGGCGTCGCCGCAGTCACTTCGAACGTCGCGACCACGCCAGCGTGGTCCGAGGGCCATACGCTGACTGTCTCATCGTCGCGTGAGACTTCGAAACGGGCGCTCGGTTCGTGACCGACTCGTCGGACCGCCGTCGGCCGAAGTCCACCCCGGTAGAGGACGGCATCGATTCGGCGAGTCAATTGCGACTCTTCGTTGCGCAAATCCGTTGCCTGACAGCAGGTGTACCCGTCCGCATCGGGCCGGCGGACGGCGTAAGCGTCGTCGAACGACATAGTGAGGCGGTCGTAGGTCTGTGTTGGCCCCCCTGGACCGCTGTTGAAGTCACCACAGAGGACGACAGGCCGGTCCGAGGGAAGACTGGCGAGTAGCTCCTTAGCCTGGGAGAGACGGAACAACTGGGTCACCGACTCCAGATGAGTCGAGACGGCTGTGAACTGACCGTCGCCCACACGCACTGTCGCGGCACAGAAACCGCGACGGAGGACGACTCGCTCGTCACTTTCCGGTATTGGGAATTCGAGCGCAGCGTCGAAGGTATCCGTCACCACAGACTCAACTGGGACGTCGCTACGGACGAGCAAGACATCCCTGTCCGTGACACGGACGTCGACAGTCCCTCCGTCGGTGGCCGCGGGGAGTTCGATGTCAGTCGTGACGGTCTCGGCGGCGACGTCGTAGTTGAGGCCGCGCTCAGAGAGCGCCGTCGTGATCTCTGATAGTATGTCGACGATAACAGCCGTTGCCGGTTTCTGATTCTCAGAGTCGTAATCACTCGACTGCTGGGTCCGGAACACTGCTGCCTCTTGGAGTGCGACCACGTCAGCGTCGGCCGCGTCAACCTCTCCTGCGACCGCCTCGGCACGGGCCTCGTACACCGACGGGTCGACTTCATCGAGGAGTTGTCCGGCGATACGCTCGACGTCTGATCGCGACTCTGCATCGAGGAGCCGCGACAGATCGACGCCGAGCGAGACGTTCCGTGTCAGGACAGTCGGGGTCGACAGAGACACCGAATCTGCCGAGCCGGTGCCTACTGACGCGAGACAAGCCGTGAGGCCGGCCGTCGAACGCAACACGGTCCGCCGGGAGGGTCGCAACCGACTAGCTTCGCGGGATACCATACGCTACTTCTGGGTACGCGACTGGTGACAAAGTATTGTACCCCTGTAACCGAGTTCGCGTCTCTCGCCGACCTGACCGACCGGTATCGTACTGACCGACAGATACCATCGGCGCCGTGGGTACGACGTCCTCGCTTCGATCCGGACCGGCGGGTCTGTCAGTTAGTTGGACGCCCGACATCGTTTCAGAGCTCTACTTGCCAGGTTGTCGATGTCGAGTACCCCCACTTCTCGACCGCAACGTCGTACTCACCCGCTTCGATGACAGCCATGTTCGTACCGACCTCTTTCGCAGACAACCCGAGGTCTCGGCCGATGAGGCGTGACTTGAAATATGTCTCCGTGTCGGCGTTCGATTTCAGGTACTCGAGAATCCGTTGCTGTTTCTCGGTAAGCGACTCGTCGCCTCCTTCGACTGCCGAGGTCATGGCTCAGTCGGCACGTCGGGAGAGGCACCGTTAGTTACGGACTCTCTAGTGAGCAGTAGACACCTTGAGACGGACTACATCAAGATTGTTCGTTTCTAGCTTGTTGCTCTGTATTTCCGGTCGGTTCTCTGCAATCAAATTTCAAATGGTGGCTGTCATCGTGGAAATGCTTTTACGGTTAGATAAATTAGCAAGCCCAATGACGTTCGACCGGGGAGACATAGCGGAGTATCTCACCGGCGCGACATCGGTCCTCCTTCTCGCACCTGCAGACAGTGAACCCGACGATGACGCGTGCATCGACCTGCTGACAGCGACGCCGCGGTCGGAGACGAACGTGCTAAGCGTGACGACTGACGTCTCTCCCGAGCAACGACTCTCTGTCTGGCAACGACACGTCGAGGATGGAACCCCGAAACGAGCGACTATCGTGGACGCCCGTTCGGGCGTCTCGAGAGCGCCAGAGTCCCGTTCACCTCCCGTGACGGAAGGGGTCGATATCGAGACACTGGTCGCCCAAACGGACCTACTGGACCTGGGAATGGCAATCGCCAGGTACCTCGGTGCATGGGAACAGACAGACCTGCCGACCCGAGTCTGTGTACATTCGGTGACGGCGTTGTTAGAGCGGTTCGATACCCGAGATGTCATCACGCTGGTCACTGGGCTGAACGAGCTGGCTGCTGGTCACGATGTCTGCATCCACTATCACGTCGACGCTGAAACCTGTGACGAGGCAACCCTGATGATGTTACGGCCACTCGTGGATGCGGTGGTGGAGCGTGACGGTGACGGGTGGATAGTCGTGGATGGGACAGATGCCGACCAGCGGCCAATGTTCCGCCAGACGGTGGCACTGCCGGCCGACAAATCCGACGCCGTGTCACTTCGATACTCCTTCGACACCGTGTTGGCACTCTTGTCGGCACCGGTACGGCGGACGGTGCTCTACCACCTCAAAGACCGAGAGGCAGGGACGATTCCACTCGACACGTTGGTGGAGGAAGTACACCGACGGGCGACGGCAGTACCGGGTCGAGACGTCCCGTCACGAGAGCGACTCAAGAAACTGCTCGTCCACAACCACTTGCCACGGTTGAGTGATGCGGGCGTCGTCGAGTTCGACCGTGCCGACCGTAGCGTGCATTACGAACCGAACCCCGCACTGGTGTCATGTCTCCACTATTTCGAGACGCTGGAACTCGGGTGACGGACGAGCGCCCCACCGAGTGATGGGGGGCGTTGACACAAATCAAACGAATTTGTTCGGAACTGTCTTTTTCCGGCTCCTCCCGGAAGACTCCACCGCGACAATGGATGGAACCATCTACGACGAGATAGGCGGTCGCGAGGCGGTCGAAGCGGTCGTTACGGACTTCTACGACGCGGTACTCGATGACGAACGGCTCGTCGAGTACTTCGAGGACCAGGACATGTCGGAGCTACGCGCTCATCAGATTCAGTTCCTCAGTTCGGTCACGGGCGGCCCGGTCGACTACACCGGCGACGATATGCGGGAGGCACACGCCCATCTAGACCTCGACGAGCGTGATTTCCGCGCGGTGGCCGAGCATCTGGAATCCGCGCTGCGGGACAACGGTGTCGACGACGCGGCGGTCGAAAAGATTCTCTCCGAGGTCGCGGAGCTGAAAGCACCAGTCCTCGATCAGTAGCGCTGTCTCGGGTCGGCGTCTTTTATTCCCGACCTTGCTCTACCCGCCGTGATACGGCAGTCTCGTGGCACTCGCAGAAGCTTCACTAGCGGTCCAGACCGATAGTTGAGCGTCTGCTGCTCCAGTCGTCGGACTGTTCCACCAGTCGATGTGCCGAATCGAGCCCCATACCAGGTGACTCTCAGGGACAGAGCATGCGTAGCTGCTAGTGCAAAGACACAGCCGAGTACGAGATACAAGTCTGAAATCACACCTCTCCTCCTCTCGCGGGCAGATACAACTCATCTACGGACCTGTAAATTTATGCTTAAAATAGGAACTTGTACTACTACTTACGACCTGACTGAACCTACTTCTGTTCAAACCGCATTCGTTCACCGCTCTATAGGGTTTGGACCGATGCAGATGCCCAAAACTGGAGATGAGAGCCAAAAAACGGCTCTCATCTCAGAAGACCGGTCATTCGAGGATGTGTACGGTCTCGTAATGTGTTCGGAACGCGAACCACAGACCGTGACGGCCGGCGATTCGGTCTTTAGCCGCGCCGTCGGCCCGCAGCGCATTCCGTTCGACGACCCACTGTCTCCCCTCGTCGTCGACGATGCCGTCTGCAGTTCGCTCGACGGGGGCCGGTGGGGATTCGTAGACTGCCACGTCGCCCGTAGCATCGAGGAACGCGACGACGTCCTGTCCGTCGACAGTCCCCGTCAGGACGTCGTCAGTATCGAGGTCGTCGACCGGGACGACCCACACCGAGTCGGGCTCACTCCCGGTGATACCGTACACTGAGGCCTTCTCGGGGAGCCGGCCGTCTGCGCTCTGGACGCCGGGTTGGACGATTTCCTCCCTGTTCCAGTAATGTTCGAAGAAACCGATGTTTCCGTCGTAGAAGGAATAATCGTAATCGTAGCCGGTATCGAGGTCTAGTGCGAGTGTGTCTGGATACTCGGCGTGCCAGTCCGCCCAGGTGGTCTGTGTGACGGCGAACTGATCGAGGAACAGCCCGGAATCACGTTCCAGGTAGGGCCCGCCGATGGGGGTACCGCTGTGCTGGTCCCACAGGGTCTCGGTCTCCTCGTCGTACATCACCTTGTTGCCCGACAGCAACATGCCGGAGCTTCCGAAGGTCAGCGTCTCCGCTCCGACGCGCCGGTCGTAGAGAATCGGGGCGTTGCACAGCGTGCAGTAAGTGAGGCTCACTGGAACGCCGGAGAGAGTGGCATTCAGAAGTTCGTGTGGGAAGAGCACCCACCGTGGGACGGCGTAGGCGGTTCCGTCGAGTTCGAAGCCGAAGACCGTGTCGTCCGCCTCAAGATATCTCTCCTGTTCGCCGCCGCTCCCCGCAGCGTCTACGGCCTCGCCCGGGACGAAGTCTGGGGCGTTCAGCGCGGCGAGGAACGACCGGTCACAGTTCCCCCAGCGGATAGCCTGCAGGTCGAAGTCCCGTGGGCCACAGTCCAGTAGGCCGCCGACAGGTGGGAGGTAGGACCGGTAGAGGCGGAGTTTCCAGTCGTCGAAGCCAGCCAACGGGTCGATGTCCTGCTGGGAGTACCACGACTCCCACTCGACCCACGCGTGGTCGGAGTCGAAGTCCGGGTCGGCCAACGCCGCCAGCGCATCGCGGACACCGGGCCAACGGACTTCCGGGAGGTCGAGGTACCGCGGTGGGTCGCGCTCTCTGAGAACGGCGGGGAACCCGAACTCGCCCCAGTCGTTCCCGATTGCGTCGATGACGAGGACTTCGAGGAGGTGCGGGACTACACGTCGGTCCCCTACTTCCGCGAGTCGTTCGATAGCTTCGGCGTGGGCGTCGGCATCTCTCACGAGGAGGCGATTCACCAGAGTTTGTAACTGCTCGTCAGACGACGCCGTCTCTCTCTCGGTCACGATGTGGAACGACGAGGGGGACGATAAAAACTGTACTGCCGCGACAGCCGGTGCAGCAACAACGGGGGGATTAAGTGACTGGTTCACACAGGTCGGGGTACATGCGCGACGACGATAGCGACGCCGCCACAGACGGTGGTGTCCAATTCGCCCCAACGGCGAGCGACGAGCGAGCGGACTACGACTACGTCGGTGGCTCTGTCGAACGGCCGGGTCTTGTCTCAGACCTCGAAACGAGAATTGACGGCGAAGTTCGGTTCGACACCTACACTCGACAGTTGTATGCGACAGATGCCAGCGCCTACGAAGTGACTCCCATCGGTGTCGTCTTC
This sequence comes from Haloarcula sp. MBLA0163, assembly GCF_055632435.1. Classification (NCBI taxonomy): domain Archaea; kingdom Methanobacteriati; phylum Methanobacteriota; class Halobacteria; order Halobacteriales; family Haloarculaceae; genus Haloarcula; species Haloarcula sp. MBLA0163. The sequence goes on along the minus strand of NZ_JBVMVV010000004.1, from coordinate 204,620 downwards.
CCCACCTCGACGGCGGAGGCGGCCAACGTCGTCTCCTACTGCGCCGAGCGTGAGATACCAGTCCTGCCGCGAGGCGGGGGGACGAGTCTCGCGGGCCAGACGGTCAACGAAGCAGTCGTATTGGACTTCACACGACACATGAATGGCGTGCAATCGCTGGATCCCGAGGCCCGCGAAGCCCGCGTACAGGCCGGGACTGTCCTCGCCGACCTCAACGACGAGGCCGCCGAGTACGGCCTGACTTTCGGACCGGACCCCGCTGCGGGCAACCGAAGCGCAATCGGTGGCGCCATCGGCAACAATTCGACTGGCGCCCACTCGCTCGTCTACGAGAAGACCGACCACTACGTGGAGAGCTGCGAGGTGGTCCTCGCTGACGGCACCGTCACCACGTTCGGCGAGGTCGCGGTCGAGGAACTCCGGGACAGTGCAGACCCCGACGGCGAAGACCTCGAAGCACGTATCGCCGCCGGTGTCCTGTCGCTCCTCGATGAACACGCCGACGAGATAGACGAACGCTATCCCGAACTCAAACGTAACGTCTCCGGTTACAACCTCGACCGGTTGGTCGCCGAGTACGAAGGTGAGTACGGGGAGGCAGGAACTGTCAACCTCGCCCGTCTGCTCGCCGGCAGCGAGGGGACCCTCGGCATCGTCACCGAAGCGACCGTCTCGCTCGAACCGCTCCCAGAGACGAAATCGGTCGCCCTGTTGACCTACGACAGCGTGGTCGAGGCGGTCAGTGACGTCCGACACGTCCTCGAGCACGACCCCGCGGCGGTCGAACTCATCGACGACGTACTCATCGACCTCGCGTCCGACACGACGGAGTTCGCCGACGTGGCAGCGAAACTCCCCGACCGGACGCGGGCCGCGCTGCTGGTGGAGTTCTACGCCGAGGACGACCAACACGGCCGTGACCAGGTGACCGAGTTGCTGGCCGACCGGGTTCTAGGTGGCGAGAGCGACGGTAAAGATGTTGGCGACGACCAATACGCGTTCGATGCCTTGGAGGCGTACGACGCCGACGAGCGCAAAGAGATTTGGAAGCTTCGCAAGTCGGGACTCCCGATTTTGCTCGGGCGGACGAGCGACGCAAAGCACATCAGCTTCCTCGAGGACTGTGCCATCCCGCCGGAACACCTTCCGGAGTTCGTGAGCGAATTCCAGGACGTACTGGAAGCGAACGATACGTTCGCCTCGTTCTACGCCCACGCCGGCCCAGGCGTGTTACACGTCAGGCCCCTCGTGAACACGAAGTCCCAGACCGACCTCGACGCGATGGAGAGCATCGGTGAGGCCGTCACCGACCTCGTCGTGGAGTTCGGTGGCTCTGTCTCCGGCGAGCACGGTGACGGGCGTGCACGCACCCAGTGGAACCGCAAGCTGTACGGCGAGCGACTGTGGGGGGCGTTCCGCGACTTGAAGACCGCGTTCGACCCCGACTGGCTCCTCAATCCGGGCCAGGTCTGTGGCGACGTCTCGCTGACCGAGAACCTGCGTTTCGACCCCGACTACGAGTTCGACGCCGGGTTCGACTCGGCGCTCGAGTGGGACAACGAGAACGGGATGCAGGGGATGGTCGAACTCTGTCACGGCTGTGGGGGCTGTCGCACCCAGCAGTCCGAGGGGGGCGTGATGTGCCCGACTTTCCGGGCTGCCGACGAAGAAGTCACGTCCACACGGGGCCGGGCGAATATGCTTCGGCAGGCGATGAGCGGTGACCTGCCCGACGACCCCACCGACGACGAGTTCGTCTCCGAGGTCATGGACCTCTGTATCGGCTGTAAGGGCTGTGCTCACGACTGTCCGAGCGAGGTGGACATGGCGAAACTCAAGACGGAAGTCGAACACGCTCATCACCAGGAACACGGAGCCGGCCTCCGCGAACGGGTGTTCGCCAACGTAGACACACTGGCCCGCCTCGGGAGTGCCCTCGCCCCCGTCTCGAACCTCGGTCCGAAGCTACCGGGTGCGCGGGCGATAATGGAGAAATCGCTCGGCATCGCCCGCGAGCGCTCGCTCCCGACCTTCGAACGTGAGAGCCTGCAGGACTGGTTCGAGTCACGTGGGCCACAGGTCACGGAGACCGAGGCAGACCGCAAGGCCGTCCTGTTCCCGGATACGTACACGAACTTCAGCCACCCCGAAGTGGGGAAGGCTGCAATCCGGGTCCTCGAAGCGGCCGGCGTCCACGTCGACGTGGCCGACGTGACCGACAGCGGTCGGCCCGCGTACTCCAAGGGTTTCGTCGACGCCACCCGCGAGACGGCTCGCGAGGCCGTCGACGCGCTGATTCCTCGCGTCTCGGAGGGATGGGACGTCGTCGTGGTCGAACCCAGCGACGCGGTGATGCTCCAGTCTGACTACCTGGATCTGCTCTCGGGTGGGGACGTCGAGACACTCGCGGGCAGCAGTTACGGGGTTTGTGAGTACCTCGACACGTTCCGACTGGACGACGAACTGTCGGTCGACGCCCCCCGACGCTCGATGGCTTACCACGGGCACTGTCATCAGAAAGCTACGCGGAAAGACCACCACGCAGTTGGTGTCTTGCGTCGGGTCGGCTACGAAGTCGACCCGCTCGATTCGGGCTGTTGTGGCATGGCCGGCAGTTTCGGCTACGAGGCCGAACACCACGCGATGAGCATGGCTATCGGTGACACACTCGAGGGACAGGTGACCGAAAGCGAGGCGGGGACAGTCGTCGCGCCTGGAGCGTCCTGTCGGACACAACTCGCGGATCTCGACGTCGAAACTGACGGCGCGTTCGCCGGGGTCGACAGGGACGGACCTCCGACGCCGATCGAAGCGATAGACGCGGCACTGTCTGGTGGCCGTCGGTAAGTCGACGCTCAGAATCGACTGTTCGAGTAGTGAGCCGTTCCTGCGGAGGTTTGGTCAGTGGTGGCCACTGACATCGGTGTTACCAAACTTTCATACTCTGTTCGCCGTATGTGAGCGTATGGCGCAGGACAGCCTATCCCGGTATAGTATCGACGCCGACTGGAGTTCGCTCTACATCGGTGGTGAGTGGCGTGCGAGCGACAGCGGAGACACGATCGCCGTGGCGGACCCATCCACACGTGAGACGGTCACGGAGGTGCCACGTGCCAACGAGACCGACGTCGACGCGGCCTACGAGTCGGCTGCGCAGGCCCAGACCGAGTGGGCACAGACACCGCCGGCACGCCGTGAAGAACTCGTCCAGAACCTCCTGCAGACGATGGACGAACACAGCGAGGCGATCGTCGACCTCCTGGCGACGGAAGCCGGGCAAATAGAGGGGATGGGCGAGACGTCAGTTCACCTCGCCGAAGACCAGATTGCGGAGGCCGCGACACTGCCTCGACGGATGAAGGGTGAGCACGCCGCCTCGAACATCCCCGGTAAAGAGAACGTCGTGCAACGCGAGCCACAGGGCGTCGTGACGGTCATCTCGCCATGGAACTTCCCACTGAACCTCTCGGCACGCGCCATCGTTCCCGCCGTCGCCGCGGGGAACACCGTCGTCGTCAAACCCGCGACCAACACGCCGATAGTGGGTGGTCTCCTGTTCGCTCGACTGTTCGAGGACGCGGGTTTCCCCGACGGAGTCATCAACGTCGTCACCGGTCGGGGCTCAGAAATCGGCGACGCCGTCGCCAGTCACGACCAGAGCGACGTCGTCGCGTTCACCGGATCGACCGAAGTGGGTCGGCGCGTCGCCGCCGCGGCCGGCGAGAACCTCGCCGAAGCCGCGATGGAACTCGGTGGCAACAACGCTCACATCGTCACCGACGATGCCGACCTCGAGCAGGCCGTAAACGCCGGCGTCTTCGGGTCGTTCGCCCATCAGGGACAGGTCTGTATCTCCATCAACCGTCACCTCGTCCACGAGGACGTCTACGACGAGTACGTCGAGAAGATAGCCGAGCGCGCGGAGAACCTGCCGGCCGGGAGCGCTCACGACCACGTCGTCGTCGGTCCCATCATCGACGAGTCACAGCGGGACGAGATTCTGGACTACGTCGAGCGGACCATCGACGCCGGAGCGACCCTCGAGACCGGCGGCGGTACGGTCGAGCTCGACGACGTCGAGGACTCGCTGGTCGTCGAACCGACCGTGCTCTCGGACGTGACCAACGACATGGCTGCCGCGTGCAACGAGCACTTCGGTCCGGTGGTCCCGGTCATCCCCTTCTCGGACGTCGACGAGGCCGTCGAACTCGCGAACGATACAGAGTTCGGCCTCTCCGGGTCGGTTCACGCCGGGGACGTGGGCGCAGGCAAGCGCATCGCCCAGCGGATGGAGACCGGGATGGTCCACGTCAACGACCAGCCGATAAACGACGAGGCTCACGTGCCGTTCAGCGGGACCGGTGCGTCCGGTGTCGGTGGCTACAACACCGAGGCCTTCCTCGACGAGGTGACCGAGAAGAAGTGGATCTCCCTCCAGCACGAGGACCGCGAGTTCCCGTTCTGAGATGTTGGACGAGACGGTCTGTATCGTCGCCGGTGGGGGGAACGGCCTCGGTGAGGCGGCGGCCCACGAACTCGCCGACAACGGCGCGACTGTCGTGGTAAACGACCGCGGGACCTCCGTCTCGGGTGAGGGGAGCGATGCGGCCGTCGCCGAGCGTGTCGCGGCCGATATCCGCGAGGCCGGTGGGGCGGCGACGGCCCACTACGGCGACGTGAGTGACTTCGAGTACGCAGACAGGCTCGTCGAGGAGACGGTCGACGAGCACGGCCGGCTCGACTTCGTCGCGAACTTCGCGGGCATCCTTCGGGACGGAATGAGCTACAAACTCGACCCCGAGGACTGGACGGCAGTCGTCGAGACCAACCTCACCGGCCAGTTCGCACCGCTCCGTGCAGCGTGTGGCCACTGGCGAGACACTGGTGAGGACGGTTTCGACCGGCAGCGGTCGTACCTCGCTGTCAGCGCCGGGGCCGCTCGCGGGAACCTCGGACAGGCCAACTACGCCGCCGCGAAAGCGGGTATCCTCGGGATGGTCCGATCGGTGTCGACTGAGATGTACCGCTCCGACGTTCGGGTCAATGCTCTCGTTCCGAACGGCTACACACGAATGACCGAGACGGTCCCAGAAGAACACCGGCCGTATACCCCCCAGGAGATGCCGCCGGAGAAGGTAGCGCCGATGGTCGCCTATCTCGCCAGTGAGGCTGCCGAAGACGTGACTGGGTGTACGCTCTACGCTGGCGGCGACCGCGTTGGTGTGTTCTCGGACCCAGCTATGGAAGCCGTCGGGGTCGAACCGGGCGGCTGGACACTCGAGTCGCTGGCCGAGCACTTCCGCGAGGACGTGGCCCAGGACTCTGACCTGACTCGAACGGACGCACATTTCTGAGTACGGGATAACTCCTCGTTGGCCACACAGTCCGTCGGACAGAAAGGCATCTTTTATCACGGTTTCCGTCGATGTTTCGTCCATGCGATTCGTTCGCTACGACGACGACCAGCTAGGCCTGCTCACAGACGACGGTACCGGCGTCATCGCGCTGAACGACCGTCTCGGTATCGAAGCGGACGACCCACTCGTCGAGTATATCGAGGGTGACTACGACGCCAGTGAGTACGAGGAGGCTGACGCCGATCACGACGTCGCCGACGTAGATGTCGGCTCGCCAGTCGGCCGACCGGGGAAGGTAATCGCCGCGCCGCTGAACTACGAGAACCACATCGAAGAGGCACTATCGGACCGTGACATCACCACCGACGAGTGGTTCTCGATTAAAGACAAGGGCTACTTCCTCAAGGCGCCCTCCAGCGTCGTCGGCCCCGACCACGGCATCGAGCTGCCGTTCACTGATCGACGGACCGATCACGAGATAGAACTCGCGTTCGTCATGGAGGGTGACATCAAAGACGTCCCCGCCGAAGAGGCGTGGGACCACATCTTCGGGTACACCATCCTGCTGGACATCTCGCTCCGCGGCGATCAGGACCGCTCGAACCGGAAGTCCTACGATACGTTTACCGTCATCGGACCATGTGTGACGACGGCCGACGACATCGAGGACCCCCAGGACCTCCAGATGGAACTGCATCTCAACGGCGAGCGTCGGCAGTACGAGAACACCGGCGACATGGTGTATACCTGTGCCGACATCGTCCAGTACGCCTCACTGGGCGCCACGCTAGAGACGGGTGACGTCATCACTACCGGGACGCCAGAGGGCGTCAGCGAACTCTCCGACGGCGACACCATCGACGCCGAGATCGAGTCCATCGGCTCGATGACTGTCGACGTTACCGAACGCGACGTAAGCTACGCCGAGGCCGACGTACAGAAAGGCGGTCAGGAGTAAGGCCACGAGCGACCGCGCTCGGCTCATACCACTTCTTCGCGGTTCCCGACCCCACAAGCCGCGCCGCCGTCGCCGACCGACTTTTGGAGAGGGGTAGGCTTAAGAAAGCAGACCACGAACGACGTGGTAATCGATGGCACTCCTTGAAGTCGACTCGATAGACGCGTCGTACGGGAACGTACAGGTACTGTGGGACGTCAGTCTCTCCGTCGAGAAAGGCGAGACGGTCGCACTGCTCGGTGCGAACGGTGCCGGGAAGACGACCACGCTGAAGACAATCTGTGGCGACCTCTCTCCGACTGCCGGCGAGGTCCGGTTCCGAGGCGAGAACATCGGCGACATGCCGTTCGAGGAAGTCGTCAAGGAGGGTATCGCGCACGTCCCAGAGGGCCGTGAGATATTCACGGATAGCAGTATCCGCGAGAACCTCGAACTCGGTGCGTACGTCGATCGCAGTAAGATGGACGAACGTCTGGAGACAGTGTACGACATCTTCCCGCGACTCGAGGAACGGGCCGACCAGCGCGCTGGCACACTCTCCGGCGGCGAACAGCAGATGCTCGCCATCGGTCGTGGCCTGATGAGTGACCCAGACCTGCTCTTGCTCGACGAGGCGAGTCTCGGCCTCGCGCCGGTCCTCGTCGACGACGTGTTCGAGGCTATCGAGCGCATCAACGAGCAAGGGACGACCGTCCTCCTAGTCGAGCAGGACATCTACAACGCGCTCCGGGTGGCGGACCGCGGGTACGTCATCAAGACGGGACGAATGACACTCTCCGGGACCGCCGCGGAACTGGCACAGGATGAACGCGTCGAGGAATCGTACCTCGGCGCCTGAGTCTCAGCGCGCACAGAATCCCACTGCGTTTTCGTCGGTGCGATGCCGAAAAGAGTGAGCGCGCCCACTCAATCCTCGTCGCTGACCACGTCTGGATCCGCTCCGGGTGTCGATTCTCCGGATTGCGGGGCCGCCGACGCACCGCCTCTGCCGACGTCGGTGATGAGGTAGTCCTCCGCGAGACCGTACAGTCCCTGTGGGAGGAAGATGATGAACAGGATGATCAGCACGCCCTCGATGGTGGTCGCGATGCTCCCGACGATAGCGGCCAGCCCAGTGTCGAGAAGGAGGAACAGTGCTGAACCGAGGATCGGGCCTGCGAACGTACCCATCCCGCCGAGGATGACGATGACGAGGGAGTCGATCGTCCACGTCACTGCGAGCGTCGATTCTGGGTTGATGTACAGCGTGTAGTGCCCGTAGAGGCCGCCTGCCAGTCCGGCGAAGAACGAGGACACCACGAAGGCATACATCTTGTACTTCAGCGGATTGACGCCGAGGGTGCTCGCGGCTTCCTCGTCGTCGTGGATTGCTTTCATGCCGAGGCCACCCGCACCGCGGACGATACGGTAGGTCACTGCGATCGTAAGCACCGTCGCGACGAGCGTCAATAGGAACATCACGTCCCCGTGCCCGACGAACTCGTTGATCGCGAGATCGCCCTGGACGTAGTAGCCGGTCGAGCCACCGGTCAGCGACCGTTGGTCAAGCATCACCAGTTCGATGACCGCCGCCAATGCCAAGGTCCCGATGGCGAAGTAGTGGCCACTGAGTCGGAAGATGATAGGGCCGATTACCAGCGCGATGAGCGCGGCGGCCACACCTCCGACGACCACGGCGACCAGTATCGGGAGCTGTATCGACGCCGGGAACCCCGCTGCAGAGGGTGTGGTAAGCCACGCGGCGACGAACGCGCCCATGCCGAAGAACGCAGCGTGTCCCAGCGAAATCTGTCCTGCATACCCCGCGAGCAGGTTCCACGAGACGCCGAGCATCACGAACACGAGTCCGGTGAGTATGAGGCCGGTCAGCGCGTCCGTCGTGACGAACGGAACCGCCAGTAGTGCCACCATCACCACGCCGATGAGGGCCTGCAGGCGTCGGTTCGCGAGCAGCGGTTCTTCGGGATGCCGTTCGAGGAAGCTCACTCACCACCACCTCCGCTCCCGAACAGACCCTCGGGTTTGAGTAGCAACACACCGAGGAAGATGAGCAGACTCACGACGTTACGATACCCGCCGCCGAGGTACAGGGCGCCGAGGTTCTCGGAGACACCGAGGATGACGCCCCCGACGAGTGTCCCGAGGATGCTCCCGACCCCGCCCAGCACTACGACGGCGAACGCCTTCAGCAGGTACGACCAGCCGACGAAGGGGTTGATCGGGAACAGCATCGAGAGCAACGCGCCGGCCGCACCGGCCAGTGCTGTGCCGATACCGAGCGTGATGATGTAGATCCGGTCGGTGTCGATGCCCATGTATCGGGCCGCGGTCCGATTCTGTGCCGTCGCACGGATCGCCTGCCCCGTCTTGGTGTACTGCAGGAAGGCCCACGTCGCACCGATGAGGACGACGGCGACGACGAACGTCACTGTCCGAGGCAGAGAGAGGAAGGCGAACCCGAGGTTGATACCGTCACCGGGGATGCCGAGGTCGGCCGTCCGGGCGTCACCACCCAGCACGAGCTGACCGATGTTCTGGAGTATCAACGCGAGACCGAACAACACGATGATGGGTTGTTCGATCCCCTCGCCGACCACGTGCTTCAACAGCACCTTCTGGAGGACGATTCCGAGGACGAACAGCAACCCCATGGCGATGAACATCCCCACCAGGGGTGTGATGCCAGTCGCTGCGAACGCCAGGATAGCGACGTACGCCCCCACCATCAGCATGTGCCCGTGCGCGAGGTTCACGATGTCCATGATACCGAACACGAGCGACAGACCAAGCGCTGCGACGGCGTAGATACCCCCCAGCAGTATCCCGTTGACAATCGACTGTGAGACGAGTTCGCCAGCTACCATGTGTGGCTCAGCGCTCGCTCCACGGTGGGATCGGGTACTTGAACTCGAGGGAGCGCTGGGAGTCAGTGTTCGGGTAGGCCAGTCGCTGGGCACCCTCCCACCACTGTCCGGTCGGTGCGGTCAGGTCGCCCTCGGCCGGGAGGCCGTTGTCCTCGAAGCCGAACTCGCCGATAACCGTCTGGAACGTCTCGCTACGAAGTGCGCTCTGGATGGCGTCTGCCTCGGTCGAGCCGGCGGCCTGCACAGCTTGCAAGGCGACCTGCGTGAGGTTGTAGGAGCCACCGACGTTGACCGGCATGTACTGACTCTCTGTGTCGTACTCGCTCATGTAGGACTCCCGAAGACGCTGGTTGCCGTTGCCCGTCAGGCCTGGGACCCAGCCCGGGCACATCAGAGCGTACGCGCCGGCGTCACTGAGCGCCGACCACCATGCCGACGGGTCGGCTCCGCGGACAAACTTGAGCATCTTCGGGGACCAGTTGTTCGATTGCATCTGGTTGACCGCCGTGATACCGCCGCCAGGTGTCGGATTCGACAGCAAGACTTCGACGTCAGCACTCTGTGACTGGCTGATGAGCGTAGAGAAGTCCTGTGACCCGATTTCGAACGTCTCACGCAGGACGATGTCGTACCCCTCGTTGCTGAGAGTCTCCTGCCAGTAGTCAGCTTGCTCCTTACCCCACCCCGAGTTCGGTTCCCAGATACCGACCCGGTTCGGTCGGTTGCCCTCCGGGATGAGTTCAAGCGTCCCGAGCGTCGACCGAGCGACGTCACGGGACTTCGGGAACGGTGCGTACGTCCACTCGTAATTGTCGTTGCGGTGGGGTGCCTCGTACGCGAAGGCGATGCCGAGGAACGGGAGGTTCTGGTTCTCAGCGAAGGCGCTCCCTGCGGTAACCAGCAGACTGGAGAAACTCCCCCAGATCATGTCGACGTCGTTGTTACTCGTCATCTGCTGGAGGTTCTGTCGGAGCGTCTGGGCGTCACTCTCGTCGTCCTGCAGGATGAGTTCGACGTCTCGGTCGAGCTGTTCGTTCATCCTGGCCTGGCCGAGTTCGTAGCCACGCCGGAGGTCCTGACCGAGCGAGGAGAATGCGCCCGTCTCCGGGATCGTCCCCGCTATCGTCAGCGTTTCGTCTCCACCTCCACCCCCGCCACCGAATGCACATCCAGCGAGACCGGCCATCGCGGCAGCACCGGCAGTTCCTTTGAGATACGACCGACGTGTGACTGGGTTATCGTCGTTGACCATACCGTATAGGCTGATATAGATGATAGATTATAAAGATACCCGTTATTGCGGGGGGAATGTCATACCGGAAAGGGGTACGAGCGCGTTCAGAGACTGAGTCGGCCGACCGATTCTGCTGCTACGACGAGGGACTAGCCTCGGCGTAGAAGTTCATCGCCTCGAACACCGGTCGGTCAGTCATCCCGAGCAAGATGGCCTCCCCGTCGTCGGGTTCGTGGTGATGAGTCGCATCCGGCGGGACCACGAAGATGTCTCGCTCACTCCACTCGAGCGCCTCGCCGTCGACGTGGGTCGCACCGTCTCCCTCGACGACGAAGTAGACCTCCGTCGCGTTGTGGAAGTGTGCGTCGGTGGCCTCCTGCAGCAGTTGAGCACGGAAGGACATCGTCGGGAACAGCGGCGGCGACCCGGTCGCGGGGTTGACGTACGAGAGGCTGTACCCGTCGTAGGGGTCAGGCTCGTCGTTCTCGGCCCGCTGGTGAAGCGACTGGACCATCTCCGACCACTTGAAGCGGTACGGGGGTGTCGCCTCTCGGATGCCCTCGAACGGGCCGGGAATGCTCCCGTCTTTCGCCTCGCCTTCCGGGCGGCCGCGGCCGTACTGAGAGTCCCAGTAGCCTTGCGTCTTGGTGACTGGTTGGCGTTCGAGTTCGTGGTTCTCGAACGTGTTCCGAGCGTTCAGCGAGTCCAGTACGAGCGGCAGGTCGAGGACGTCCAGCCACGCCGCCGTCTCGTCCGAGTCGTTGACGTGGTCGTGCCATTCCCACTGGGGGGTCGTGATCAGGTCGTTGTCCTGCATCGGGAACTCTTCGCCCGCGACGACGGTCTTCATGTCCTCACTACCGTCGATAGTGAACCGGAGCGCGTTCGCTCCGTGGCGGTGGGAGGGCGCTGTCTCGCCGGGCGAGACGGTCTGGACGCCGACGTATATCGTGTTGGAGATTGCGTTGCCGAACGATGCGTTGATGGGTACCGCCACCCGCCGTTGGAAACCCGGAGGCAGGTCGGCGATAGGGACGTCGTCTTCGACGCCGTCGATTGCCGCCTGGATATCTTCCCACTTCCAGATGTCCGCTTCCAGGTCGTCGATGGTGTTCCCGAAGTCGTCCTCTACTTCCCACAGCGGACGGAGGTTGTGCTTCTCGAGGATGCTCCGTGTGTCGGAACTCAACTCGAGTTGCTCCTCTAGCTCCTGTTCATCTGGCTCTGTCTGGGCCATAGTGTATCAACACGTTAGCACACCACCATCATAAGTGTACTGGACAAACACCACGGAGCGGGCTTGAAAAGGCTTCAAACGGCGTTTCGGGGCGCATAGCTATCTCTGGGCAGCGCCGGCGTCGTCGGTCCACGTCCCTCGAGTCCGAAGCTACACCTGCACTTCGAAGACATCGGCGGACGAGAACACCGACCGGCAGTCCTCGCACACCATCTGTCTTTGAATGGCGTATTCCCAGAGTTTCCCGCCGCAGTCCAAGCAGTCGAAATGCGCTTCCACGAACGGGTCTTCCTCAGCGTACGGGTTCTCGAATTCCGCCATATCGATACAACGTTGGGGAATCGATAAAAACGCTTCGCTACCTCGAAACCTTACTTTCGACACCGTCGGTCACTGTTCGGCATAGGCCGCCATCGCGTCTCGAAGCCCGTCGGGTACCTCGATTGCACCGCCGCCACCGTGTTCGGCACACACTCGCTGTTCGTACCCCTCGAATGCAACCGCCCCGTCACAGGTCGCGGAATAATCGAATCTGACGCTTCGGTCACCTACATCAGGAGTCAGCGCGATCGTCACATCGTCGCCGGCCTCGACGGGCGACTCGAACTCGAAGTCTATCTCGACCAGTGGGAGGCCGAAACCGTGGTCCTGTGAGATCTCCCAGAACGGATAGTCGATCTCTTGCATGAACATGTCCGACGTCTCGTGGAGGGCGTCGACGATGCGGGGATAGTGCGCAATGCCGAACGGGTCCGAGTCGGAGAACCGGACTGTCCAGACGCGTTCGTAGCTCATCGGTCTACCCCTGCTTCTGCCTCTGTCCCAACTGCCGCGTCCCCTGTGGCCTCCGCCTCGAGAACGACGAGCGCGTCCAATGCGACGGCACCGTCTGCGGACACGAGCACTGGATTGACGTCGAGCTCCGCGATGGGGTACTCTGTTACGAGGTCCCCCACGCTCGCCACGACGTCGGCGAGTGCGTCCACATCCGCCGGTTCGCTCCCTCGATACCCCTCGAGCAGCTCCGCAGCTTGTAGTTCCTCAATAGCCGCCTTCGCTTCTGCGTGGCTGATTGGCGCGATACGGTGGCTCGTATCTTCGAACACTTCGGTAAACACGCCCCCCAATCCCGTGAGGACCACTGGCCCGAACGAAGGGTCGCGCAATCCTCCGACGATGACCTCGGTGCCAGCGTCGACGTCGAATGCTGCTTCGACGAGGACGTCCGCCTCGATAGACCGCTCAGTGGCCGCTTCGAAGATCCGCTTCGCGGCGGAGCGAACACCTTCGGCAGACGTGACGCCGATTGTGACGCCAGCGCCATCGGCCCACTCGCTCTTGTGTGTCACCGACGGTGAGGACACCTTCACGACGATCGGGTACCCGATTTCCTCGGCTGCCCCGACGGCCTCGTCCACGCTCTCACAAACCGCGAACGATGGAGTCTCCAGACCCACGTCTCTGAGCAATCGTTTCCCTTCGGCTTCTGTGAGTGTGTGTCGCCCGTCCGCGCGAGCAGCAGCGACTGGGTCCTCAGTCATCGGCGACCACCTCAGTGTCTCCGACGGGCTCCCGCAGTCCAGCGTAGCGGGCGAGGACGGCGGCGGCGTCGGCCGCTCTTTCCGGTGTCTCGAACATCGGTACGCCGATGTCGGCCAGCGCCGATTCATCTTCGGCCATGTCTTCCTCTATACCGTCGGTGGCGAACAGGACCGGCTTGTCGACCCGTTCTGCGAGGCCGTCGAGGGCCTCGACAGGGAGTCCCATGGCCTGTTCGTACAGTTCGTAGACCAGCACGATGTCGATGGCGTCGTCCTCGGCGACTGTGGTCACGACGTCACCGAACGCCGGCATCGGACGGCCCGTGTCGACCGGATTGTCGGTGTAGGTTACTCCAGGTAAGATATCCTCCACCCGGTCACGGGTCTCGGGTGATAGTTCGGGTAGCTGGCCGCCGCCTCGCTGGATTCGGTCGGTGATGATGATGCCGGGCCCAGCCTGTGCCGTGACAACGCCGACGTTCGGGCCGTCCGGTACTGGCGAATTCCCCAGTGCCGCGGCCGCGTCCAGTAGGTCGTCGGTCGCGTCCACCGTCGGCACGCCGTACTGAGCGAAGCCGGCGGCGTACAGTTCGTGATCTCCGGTGAGAGCCCCAGTGTGCGATTCGGCGAACGCACCCACGTCCGACTGACCCACCTTGTAGGCGACGACCGGCGTACTGCTGCTACGACAGGCCTCTAACAGGGCGCGTCCGTCGTCCGTCCCTTCGACGTGGAGGACGATTGCGTCGGTCCGTTCGTCCTCGTCGAAGTACTCGATAGTCTCGGTGAACCCGACGTTAGCGCGGTTGCCGAGGCCGACCATCGCGGAGACACCGCGCCCCTGTCTCCGAGACTGGAAGGCCAGCGCGTGCGCGACACCTCCGCTCTGCGCGACGACGGCGGTGTTGCCCGCCGGTAGCTTCTCGGCGCCGCTGGCGAACGAACACAGGAGGTCCGTCTCCGGAACGACGAACCCGCTCGTGTTCGGACCAAGCAACGAGATGTCGTGTCGATCTGCCGTCTCGACGACCGAGGCCTGTAATCGCTCGCCCTCCTCGCCCGCCTCTGCGAACCCACCGGCGTAGATGACCGCCGCTCCGATACCGGCCTCGCCGCACTCCGCGAGAACGTCCGGCGTCGCCGGGCCGGGGACACAACAGAGCGCAAGGTCGACCTCGTCGTCGATGTCGGTCACAGAGGCGACGAACGCCCTGCCGAACAGACGCCCCTCGCTGGACGGGTTCACCGGATACACCGGTCCGTCGAACTCGGTGGCGTTCGCCATCGCCTCGTAGCCTATCTTGCCTTCTGTGGTAGAGGCGCCGACGACGGCCACAGCCGACGGGTCGAACATCTGTCTCAGAGTCACGGTATCCACTTCTCGCAACTGGCTCAAAGCGTTTTCCCTCGATACGAAGTGACAGGGGTAGGTTTATCTGAGTGGATAAGGTACGAACTCCCAATGGCGCTACTCGAAGGGCAGAATCTCACGAAGAAGTTCGGCGGCGTCGTGGCTATCGACGACGTCTCCTTCTCCGTAGAGCGCGGCGAGGCCGTCGGACTCATCGGCCCGAACGGTGCGGGGAAGTCCACACTGTTCCGGACCGTAACCGGAGTCCACGAACCGACCGAGGGTCGAGTCTTCTTCGACGACGAGGAGATTACGGGACACGCCCCGCACGAAATCTGTCACCGTGGCCTCGCGAAGACCCATCAGATCGTCCGACCGTTCGAGAGCATGACGCTGCTTGAGAACGTAGCTGTGGGCGCTGAGTTCGGTGGCCGAGAGTTCGACGACGTACGTGGACGAGCCCGCGAGATGCTGGAATTCGTGGACCTGGCTGACCTCCAGTACAGTGAACCGGACGAACTGAGTGTCGGCCAACTGAAACGGCTCGAGATCGCGCGAGTGCTGGCGACCGACCCCGAACTCGTCCTCTTCGACGAGGTGGCCGGTGGACTCGACCCTGAAGAGACAGAGGACATCGTCGAACTCATCGGCGACATCAAAGACGAGGGGAAGACTGTCTTCCTCATCGACCACGTGATGCGGGCGCTGATGACCGTCAGCGAGCGAGTGATGGTGCTGAACAACGGTCGCCTCATCGCCGAGGGAACACCCGACCAGATTCAGAACGACGACGAGGTCATAGAGGCGTATCTGGGCGAACACGCCAACGAGGACCTCTCGAACGCCGTGACCGGCGACTAACGATCCCGATCGTTACGACGGTTTCCCGGCGAACTCGACGAACGACCGTATCTTCTCACTTGCGTTCTCCGTGACGTTGGACCCGTGATACACGAGTCCCACATCGAACTCGTAGCCTAACAACCGTTCGAGGTTCTCGTCGGCGGCTGCCACGTCTGCCGAGTAGAACGCCGTCGGGAGAACGAAGTACCCCGGTGGGAGGCCGCGTGAATCAGACCCGAACAGGGCGTCACCCAACACCGCGATACCAGCTGCCTCGTCGACGAGTGCGTGGTGTGACGGTGTGTGGCCGGGGACGTGGACGGCGGTGAACGGTCCGACGAGGTCGCCATCGGCGTATCGGTGGTCGACAGCTACCTCCGCCTCGACATCCTCGGGGACCCACGTCTCGAGGCTGTATCGTTCGACGAGGCCTGTGAGGCCACCGATGTGATCGGGATCACCGTGCGTGATGACGATACGCTCGGGAACCACCCCGAGGCCGTCGAGTGCGTCGACAACGACGTCGACGGTGTCTTCGAACCCGGCGTCGACTAGTGTCGGCGTCTCGCCATCGAACAGGAAGACCCGATAGCGCGCGTCCGGGACAGTCTTGACAGTGATGTCGTACACATCCGGTGCTATTTCTGTCGGCATTCCACTCGAAGACTGGTCCGGCACCTGCAAGCCTCTTTCGCCACCGATAGTCTGATAGTGGTCGATGGTGTGACACTCGATACCCAGAATGTCGGACGAAACTGCGAGTCGCGCGGCCGTCTTCCGTGGTGTCGACCCGGCGTGGCTGTCAGTGCCGGTCGGACTGCTCGCCACGGGAGCGGTCCTCCGGTTCGCCCCGCTCCCTGCCGGCGCAGCACGGATGCTCGGAATCACTGTCTTCTGCGTCGCTCTCTGGGTCGGGACCCCAGTCAAACCGTGGTTCACGGCACTGCTTGGCGTTGGTCTCATCGGCGTCACGTTCTCGACGGACCTCGCGTTGACGGGGTTCCAATCCCCAGCGACCTGGCTGGTCGTCGTCGGTATCCTCATCGGCGAGGCCGCCCGTCAGAGCGGGCTGGCGGACCTCGTCGAGCGACTGGCCCTCCATCGGATGCCGGCGGCAGTGGCGACGGACGCCGTCGCGGCCTATCGGTACCTACTCCTCGTCCTCTCGTTCGGGAGTCTAGTACTCGCAGTACTCGTCCCATCCTCACTGGTCAGGGTGCTCATACTCGCTCCGATTCTCCAATCACTCGGGGACCTTTTCGACGAGCGACGAGCGAAGATCGGTATCTTCCTCGGCCCCCTGTTCGCGACGTTCTACGGCTCGTCGGGTATCCTCACCGGGTCGCTTGCGAACATCATCGTAACTGGTCTCGTCGAGTCCAGCGGCGGCCCGGCGATTACGTGGACCGAGTGGACGCTTTGGCTCGGTCCGGTGATGGGACTCGGGCGCGTCGCGCTCATCGTCGGCATCGCCTACGTGCTGTACCGCCCCTCTGACCCGGACGCTGTGAACGCACCAGAGCGGGACGGTACCGTGACCACAACGCCGAGAGAACGTCGGATGCTGGCGTTCCTCTTGCTCGGCGTCGCCATCTGGGCGACAGACTTCCTCCACGGCTTGCACCCGCTGTTCGGGGCCGTCGTGGTGACGTTGCTGGCGTTCGCTCCGCAAATCGGTGTCGTTGGAGCCGAGGCCGCCGGGGAGGCGGATTTCTCCATCCTCTTCTTCCTCGGCGCTATCTTCGCCATCGCTGAGGGACTACGACAGACGGCGTTCACGGATCTCGCCGCGAACCGCCTCCTGTCGATACTCCCGGCCGACCCGTCGCTGCCGCTCGTACTCGGTGTCGTTGTCGTGGCGGCGCTCGCACTGACACTCGTGATGGAAGGGCTCGCCGTCGCGAGCGTCCTCACCCCCATTTTGGTCTCTTTCGCCACCAGCGCCGGCATCCCGCTCGTGCCGGTGGCGATGATCGAGGCTGTCGCACTGAACGCCTACTTCTTCCCGTATCAGTCGGCAGTGCTCGTGGCTATCCTCGGCCTGGACGTGGTCGATTCGATGGAACTGACGAAGATGGCGACCGTCTGCTCGCTCGCGACGCTTCTCTTGCTCGTGCCGGTCCAGATAGCGATTTTCGCGATCGCGTTCTGAACTACTTGTCGGGGAAGTGCTCCTCGATTAGCTGGCTCCGTATGACGGTCCCTGTGTCCGTCCGTGCGAGTGGGTCGCTGGTGACGGCGTACTCCCTGGGCCGCTTGAAGTCCGCCAGCGAATCCGTCTCTAAACAGTACTCGTCCAGTTCCGAGGCCGAGATATCGCTCTCGGTGACGACGACTGCGGTGACGACCTGCCCCCACTGTTCGTCGTCGAGGCCGAATACACACACCTCCTTGATGTCTGGATGGCTCTCTAGAGTGGCTTCCACCTCGGCGGGATAGACGTTCTCTCCTCCGCTGACTATCATGTTGTCCACCCGGTCGACGATGTAGAGGTAGCCGTCTTCGTCGACGGTTGCCACGTCACGGGTGCGGAGCCAGCCGTCGAAGTAGGTCTTCGATTCGGCCTCGTCGTTGTCTATGTAGCCATCGGACATCCCCGGACCGCGCGCGATAATCTCTCCACGTTCACCGGCGTCGACGGTTGCTTCGGGGTCTGGATTCTCGTCTAGTGGGGCGGTCTCGACGACTCGCAGGTCCCACGAGAACGAGGCCTTGCCGATTGTGCCCGGATGGTCGTCCTGGACGCTCGGGTGAGCGAACGTCAGGTCCGGCCCAGCCTCCGTCATGCCGTAGGTGTTGTACACGCCGTCCGTCAGTCGGGCAGTCGTCTCCTCCACGAGGTCTTCGCTGACGATGGACCCCCCAGTCCTGATGTATTCCAACTCGTCGACGTCGAAGCCCGCCTCGCGCTGGACGCCGTTGAGCGCTTTCAGCTGGGTCGGCACGGCGAGGAGGCCGCTCACGTCGTGTTCCTCGATGAGTTCCAGTGCCTCTCTGGGGTCGAACGAGGTGTGGAGGACGACTGTCGCGCCCGCGACGAAGTGAGGATAGAGCCACGCGTCGGTCGTCACCATGTGGTACCACGGTGTCGTGCACAGCGCCGTGTCGGTCTCGTCGATGCCGTGTTCCATCACGACTTGGATGGCACCGTACCACAGTTGCTCCTGGTCGAAGGGGACTGCTTTCGGCGTACTGGTCGTCCCGCTGGTGTAAAGGACCCCACACTCATCACCCACTGGGAGCGAAGAATCGAGCTCAGGAGGCGCCTCGTCGATGACCGAGTCGTATGATTCGACGAGTTCGTGGTCGACCTCACGGTCGCCAGCGTGAATCGCCGTCTCGAACCCACCACGGTCGAGCAGGTCACGCGCCGTGTCCGCGTTGGCGTCGTCGAACACGAGAGCACGGGCAGACGCAGTCTCAGACATTCGCTCTAGTTCTGCTGCCGTCGCGCGATACGACAGCTGGACACTGCCCACACCACGCTTGTTGTTGGCGAGCATCGATTCGACTGCAGGGAGGCCGTTGAGTGCGAGGACAGCACATCGCCCGTCACCGACCCGCTGTTGGAGTGCGTTCGCCAGTCTCGTGCTCCGCTCGTCGAGCGTCGCGTACGTGAACGATTGCCCGTCTTCGGTGATGATGGCCCTTTCGTTCGGATGACAGCGAACTGTCCGGGCGAATGCCTCTCTGAGTAGCATGGTGATGCTGTTAAGATGTACCAGACTAACTGCAGTATTAATAGTTCTGGTTACACCGACGTGACCGGGACGGTGTGTCTTATGTGGCTCCGTCGGTTAATCGGCCCATGGCACGGGGGCTCGTCGGGCTGGCTGCACACGTCCGACCGGTGTTCATGGTGCCAGTCGTCGCGACGTCGCTCTGCGGGGCTCTGCTAGCCCCGAGCGTGAGCCTCTGGCTAGCGGCCCAACACGCGGCCGCTGTCGGAACGACGCTGTACGTCGCCCACCTTCGGGACGGATTAGTGGACGGTCACGTGCGCGGTGAGGAACGGCCGTCACTCTCGGTCTCTACGTACCGTTGGGCGACGGGGGTCGCTGTCGTTCTCTCGCTCGGACTCGCGTGGTCGCTGGCGGTGACAGCAGGTGTCGTCGCAGTCGGCACCGTCCTCGGACTAGTCTCTCTGGCGCTGCTGCACGCACCGTACCTCGACAGGCACCCTGTCCCAGTCACCGCCGATTACCCGGTCGGCATCGCTCTGACACTCGTGGGCGGATTCGCTACGCAGACTCGGCAACTCCCGAGTGACTTAGTCGCGGCAGCCCTCTGTATCGCGATGCTGTTGGCCGGTATCAAGATCGGCATCGACCGACTTGACGCGGCGTTCGACCGCACCGTGGAGAAACAGACGATTCCGGTCCTCGCCGGGGAAACCGGCGCCGACAGAATCGCCATCGGCTGTTTCATCGCCACTGCGCTCCTCATCCTCGGTTTCGTCGCCTCGGGTGTCTTCCCACCTCTCGCCGCTCTCGCAGCACTCGCTGCCGGCGGTTGTGCAGTGGGGACTCTGGTCACGACGCCTCGATGGGCAGTGAGGGTTCAAATGGCACTGAGTTACGCCTTCGTCGGGTCGTTGTTCGTCGGGTTGTGCATGGACCGCTGCGCGGCCTGGACCTGGACCACCAGACTCGTCCACTCGTCAGCGGTAGGCCAGATTCAACTCTATCTCGTCGGTGGCGGCTCGCAGTTGGTCGAGTACCTCGCCTTCGCACCGCTCCTGTGAGAGGCGGTGTGCGGGACCTGCGATGCTCAGTGCCCCCTGTATTTCGCCTTCGAACATCAACGGGATACCGATGGCATGCACGCCTTTGAGGTCTTCACTGCGATTGAGTGCGTACCCCTGTTCCCGAACCTGTTCCAGTTCTTCGAACAGCGCCTCGCGCGTGGTGATAGTGTTCTCAGTCCGAGCCGGAAGACCGTGTTCGTCGACGATGTCGTGTATCTCCTCCTCGGGCAGGTGGGCTAGTATTGCCTTCCCACCCGAGTTACAGTGCATATACGCCCAGGTCCCGAGAATAGTGTTGATGTCGATGTCGTTCTGTCCGCCGCGGCCGTAGATGTACATCGCCTTCCCGTTCTCGTGAGTGATGAGCCACGCCATCTCACCGGTCGCTTTCTCGAGTTCGTCGACCGCGTGCATTCCAGACCTGAAGATACCCATCTGCCCTCGCACGTACTGGCCGTAGTCGAAGAACGCCAGTCCGAGGTGGTACTCCCGTCCTCGTTTCACCACGAAACCGTGCTCACGCATACTCGTCAGGTGGCCGTGGACGGTGCTCTTCGCGATACCGAGCCGATCTGCCAGCTCGGTCACTCCTGCACCGTCGTGTTCCCGGAGAGTTTCGATGAGAGCGAACAGCGTCTCGTCGGATTTTATTCCGTTTCCGGTTTTCGAGCTCTGTTCCATACAGTCGACAACGTATACATCACAATTAAGCATTGCTGAATGGGCGGCCAGGTAGCACTGACTGGACGTCCGTTGTTCGATACTGTCGAAAACACCGCCGCCCCAGCTACCTCGCCAGATACTAACTACTGTACATATGTTATTTTAGTCGATGATTGGTGTCTCGGTCCTCTTCGGCCGCAGTTCCACGGTATCTGGCTGACAGCTCTACGTAGTTCTCGTGGGTCGCACCGATCTGTGCTATCTGGTCCTCGCTGAGTGGGCGTGTCTCGGCAGGGACCCCGTAGGCCATGTGCCCCTCGGGTACTCGCTGACCCTGTTTGACGACGGCGTTCGCGGCCACGATACAGTTCGATTCGATGGTCGCGCCACCCATCACTGCGCTTCCCATTCCGACCAGCGAGTGGTCGTGCACCTCTGCGTAGTCGACGACTGCTCCATGGCCGACTGTCACCTCGTCACCGATTGTCGCGCCGTGGACCATGGTGAATTCCTGCACGTTGGTCTCATCGCCGATCTTCACCTGACCGCCGTCACCCCGCAGACAGACGAAAGGCCAGATACTCGACCGTGCACCGACTTCCACGTCGCCGACTGCATAGGCCATCTCCGAGACGAACGCTTCTTCCGAGATTCGAGGGCTCGACCCATCGTAGGAGCGCTGCATACGGATTCGACCGACGTGCAGTTACTAAAACATAGGTGTCTGTACTGAACCAAATATTCGCTCCTGTCGAACAACATTCCTTGAGTATCAGCCTGCCATGGTCAGTGCTACTGCTTTCGTTCGGCGGGTGGCCGCTGTAGACGTTCTACGAGAGGGTCCTCGAGTGATAGCTCCATTTCAAGCTCACCACCCATATGTTCGACCACGTCGAACCCAATGTTGTGGTATACCGATACGGCAGCGTCGTTCTCAGCGTCGACTGTCAGCGTCAGTGCATCGTGGTCTCGGTCTGCTGCGTGAGCTACGAGGTGACGCACAAGTTCCGACCCGATACCTCGACCCTGTGCCCCGTTAGCTACGAAGACCACCATGTGCGGCGCTGCATCATCACCCGGCGTCACACCGGTGTGTCCGACGAGCGTCGAGTCGATTTCGGCGACGAGGCTCCAACCTTCGTCGATAAATCTGTCGAGCCACCGCCGGAGTCTCCTCTCGGTTGCTGGCGGCAAACCCATGGTTCTGTCCGATGGGTCGAGTTCGAGATACATCTCAACGAGTGCTTCTGTATCAGTTGGTCCGTGCGGGCGGACGAGCCCCTGAACAGAGTTCTGGTCGGTGAACCGAGGACAACGGGGCGGACAGTACGGCGTCCCCACGCACTCCCCGTTGTCCCAACCATCGCAGGCCCGCGTGTCTTCTCGAGCCATATCAGACATTAGTATCTCTGCCCATTTCAGATATCGTGGGAACACGTGCGGGTGAGAATACACAGTGGATATAAGGGCATCTGTGCTGAACAAGCTGATATGGTACGATTACTGGTAGCGCTGGACGACGACCTTGCGCAGGCACACGCACAGATACGCGCCATCGAGGACATGGTCGATACAGCAGACGGTGCAGAGGCGTTCCTGCTACATGTCTTCGACGACAATCCCGAGGGAGCATCTGTCCATCAAGTGGAAGCAGTGAGAGAGACGATGGACCGCCTCGAAGCCGAAGGTGTCACCGTCGAACTCCTCGAGTCGAGCGGCGACCCAGCCGGCGAGATACTAGAATACGCCGAGGAGTACGACGTCGACCAGATCTGCGTCGGGGGTCGGAAACGAACCCCTGCAGGTAAAGCGCTGTTTGGGAGCGTCACCCAGGACGTGATTCTCGGGACTCACCTCCCGGTTCTCGTCTGCGGGAGCGAGGACGAGTAACAGTCAGCTCGCATCGACTGCCTCGTCGAGATTCCGTTCCAGCGACTCGACACTGTCACGTATCTGCGCAATCTGTGCCGTTTGGCGTTGGTTCGCGGCTGCGAGTTCGCCTACTTCGTCGGCGACCTTCGTCACGCCCTCGACAGTTCTATCTAAGAGTGACGTGATCTCCTCCGCGCTGGTCGCTTGATTATCGGTCGCATCGGCTATCTGGTTTAGCTGCGTTGCGATGTCCGCAATCGAGTCCTGTATCTGCTCCTGATTATCGTTCACCGCTCGTATCTTCGCTTCGATGTCGGCCACCATCTCGGTCGTCTTCTCTACGCTATCGACCGTCGTCGTCGCTATCCCCGAGACTGAGTCGATCAAATCCTCGATTCTGTCGGCCTCTTCCTGTGACTCGGTGGCAAGGGCTTTGACCTCCTCGGCGACGACGGCGAACCCTTCGCCCGCTTCACCTGCGCGAGCGGCCTCGATGGACGCGTTGAGCGCCAGCATGTTTATCTGTTCTGCGAGGTCGTCGATAGTAGCGACTACGTCGTCTATCTCAGCGATCCGGTCCGCTAGTTCTGTCGCGTCGGTCGCCATCTGTTCGCTCGCATCTGAGACTGCTTCGACCGTCTCCAGGAGTTCCTGTGTGGCGTCCTCGGAGTCTTCGGCCAACGTCTCCGTCTCGTCGCTCTGCGTACTGATGGTCTCGACGCTCGAGGCGACCTCCTCCGTCGTCGCGCTCAACGTCTGTATCTCATCGTCGACGCCATCCACGTTCTCGGCCTCCTGCTCCGCTATATCTGCTATCTCCGCCGCGTTCTCGGCGACCTGACCGGCTGCTGATTCTAGATCCGTGACTGACGTCTCGAGTTCTTCTTGCACCTTTCGTTGGACCTGCTGCATCGACTGTCGCTGTTCGACGAGGTCTGTGACTCGGCTGACGTACTCGAAGCACCCCACGACAGTACCGTCCGGCGAAACAAGGGGTACACCGGTTGCCCGAACGTGCCAATCGCTGCCGTCATCGTGCGTGCCTGATCTGACATCCGTCTCCCGGACTGCCTCGCCGGTCCGAGCCACCTCCTCTGCCAGCGTCTCGGTCACCTCGTCGGTGCCGACGACTTCGTGTGCTGGTCGACCGAGCGCTTCTTGTGCCGACGTGCCGATGAATGCCGCCTGTTCGTCGTTCCAGTGAGTCAATCGGCCGTCGCCGTCGACGACTATGACAGGTTCGGGGAACCGCGCAGCGAGTTGGTCGAAGAGATGCCGCCAATGGTCGCGTTCGGCGCGGATACGCTCAGTTTCGTCCATCTCGTCCGACAACTCTGGCGCAAGAGTCGCATCGTTGGTGGCAGGCATCGTGATGAGTGGACCTTGTCAACACCTTCGTGTTAAGATATTGCATACCGGAAACGGTCAGATGTTCGTGGATCCGCCACCCGGTTACTCGTCGCGCTGTCGCCGCACCATCGCGGTCGCTTCGTAGGAAATGACGACCTGGTCGTCCTGGTTCATCCCTTCGTGGTACGTGGTCACCAGCCCTCGGCTGGGGTCGCTTTCGGAAGGTCGCTTGTCGACGACCTCGCTGCGCAACCGCAGCGAATCGCCCGGCCGAAGTGGGTGGCGCCACCGTAGGTCGTCGACTCCGACGCCGGCTTGTGTGGCTGTATCCTCGCTGTGCTCGACGTGGAGGCGCATACAGATAGCAGCAGTTTGCCACCCTGAGGCGACGAGGCCACCGAAGACAGATTCCTTGGCTGCCTCCTCATCCGTGTGAAACGGCTGAGGGTCGTACTTCTCACCGAACTCTATGATGTCGGATTTAGTGATTTGGAACTCCTCGGAGTGGCGCACGTCGCCGACCGTGATGTCGTCGTAGAAACGCATATCCTCCTGAATGTGGCGGGCGAACAAAAATCCGGCGTGCTGCTGCCACTGTCTCGTTTCACCGCTGCCGTTCCCAGAGTACATAGTCGAAAATTATATTCAGGGCTCCAGAGAACTATTCCTATGAGCCTCCCAGACCTGTTCGACCCGGACAGCATCGCAGTCATCGGTGCCTCAGAAACAGCTGGTAAACTCGGTAACGACGCCATGGCGAACGCCAAAGAGTTCGACGGCCCCGTGTATCCCGTCAATCCCTCGGGTGAGGGGTCAGTCTACGGGTACGAGTTCGTCGACTCCGTTTCGGAGACCGACGCGGACCTCGCACTCTGTTGTGTCCCTGCTCCGGCAACGCCAGACGTACTGCAAGAGTGTGGCGAGGCCGGCGTCGGGGCCGCAGTGGTCTTCGCGGGGGGGTTCGCCGAAGCCGGTCCGGACGGTGAACAACTCCAGGAACAGATCCATCATACTGCTGCTGAGTTTGGCATCTCTGTGCTCGGACCGAACACCGCTGGGCACATCATCCCACACAGAAACGTGTTCAGTTCCTTCGTACCGGGCTTCGACGAGATAGAGAACGGTGACGTCGCCATCGTCGCACAGAGTGGCGGGGTGGGCGTGACCGCCACGTTCCAGCTAGACCGCGAGGGGTACGGGACAGCGGGAATGTACGGTCTCGGTAACCGAGTGAACACGGACTTCGACGATGTCATTCCCGTTCTGGACGACGACCCCCAGACGGACGCGATAGCACTACATATCGAGGGAACCAGCGAAATAGACCCTACCGTCGATGCCATAAACGAAGCGAGTACGCCCGTCGTCGCCCTGAAGTCCGGAAACCGAATGGAGGAGTTCGTTCAAGCACACACGGCCGCACCGATCCAGGAGTACGGCCGCTACGAACGCGAGTTTACCGACGCCGGTGCCATCATGGCCGATTCGATGACAGAATTGCTGGACGCGAGTCGCGTCCTTGCGACGTGTCCGGAACCCGACGGTCCGAACGTAGGTCTCGTCACTGCGCAGGCTGGGCCGGGTATCATGATGGCGGACTATCTGGAGGAACGAAACGTGAACTTCCCGGCCTTGACCGAAGAGACCCGCGGACGTCTGGACGACATTCTGCTAGGGTTCACGTACGACCAGAACCCCGTCGACACGGGTCGGCCGATGCCAGAGTTCGGTGAGGTCATTGACGCGGTCGGTCGGGACGATAACGTCGACATCGTCCTCGTCTACGAGATATTCGAGCACTCGCTCGGCTATCCGGTCGAAGAACTCGAACGCCTCACGAACGATATCGACAAGCCAGTCGTGTTTACCGTCGCTGGGCCGGACGCTGCTCTCACGGAAGACAGAGAGCGGATGGAGGAACTCGGCGTCGCGACGTTCGACACCCCGGAGCGAGGCGCTTACGCCGCGTCCGTACTCGCCGAAGTGTCTCGGTCAGCCTCCTATCGCTGACGACCAGACGTCATTGCCGGCCCCAGTGTAGCAACCGGAGACCATCGATCGTATCTGCTCTGCTCCACCACTCACCAGAAACGTTTAGGTAGCATCAGTCATCATCGTTTGTATGGTTCGAGAAAGCGAGCTGGCAGAAGCGGCTGCCGAAGCTGGTGACCTTCCAGACCCGCGCGACATCGTCGGTGAACACGAGGAGATACCAATCACCGATATCTTCGACGAGGCGTTCATGCAGGAACACACCGACTTCGAGAACTTCGACGAGATGGTGGCAGCGAGCCCGTCTGATGCCGATTCGGCAGCAGAGCTGGACCTCGTCCCGGACGGGACGTGGGACGAGTTTGTCGCGGAGACCACGACGTTCGAGGACGAGGAGACGATGGTGTTCGCCGCGCGCGATCACTGGGTCGAGACGCAACTGGGCCTGTAACGCCGATCGGTTCGAGACCGCTCGCCCGTCGATAGCTGTGCGAATATTCGACGCTAGAGGGGCTGAAAAGGCCGTATGACCCAACTCGACCACAATAATTATGAGGGTCCTGTCACAAGAATCATACAGACACGATGAGCACCACTGATGCGGATCGCCCGGTGTTGATTGCCGGTGCGGGCCCAGTCGGCATGACGACAGCGCTCGCACTGAACGCACGCGGCGTGCCAGCGAAGATTCTGGAAGCGGACTCTGCGGACCGTGACCGGTCTGGGAGCCGCGCCATCTACGTTCACGGCACGACGCTTCATACTCTCGAACGAGTCCATCCGGGGCTCGGAGAGAACCTAGTAGCGGAAGGACTCGTCTGGCCGACCCGGCGGACCTGCTGGCGGGGGAAGGAAGTATTCAAACGGACATACGACAACCCCGGTGGTGACGGGAAGTTCCCCCACTTCACCAGTGTCCCTCAGGTCCGTACAGAGGAATACATGCACGAAGCCCTCGATGAAGCTGGTATCGACATCCACTGGGACTGTGCTGTCGAAACAGTCGAGTCCAGCCCTGAAGGGGTTCACGTCGAAACCTCCGATGGCCAGGAGTGGGAGACGCCCTACCTCGTCGGTGCCGACGGCGGTGGTTCGACGGTCCGTGACGAAATCGGAGCCGAGTTCGAGGGCGACCAATCGAAAAACTCCTTCATCATCGCCGACGTCGACGAGCTCGAAGACGAAGACGAGCAGTGGCCTCTCGAACGTCTGTTCCACTACGACGACCCTGACGTGGGCGGCCGTAACGTGATGCTCGTCCCGTTCACTGGCGGGTGGCGGCTCGATATCCAGTGTATTGAAGGCGATGACCCTGACGAACTTGTCACCGACGAGAAGATGCGCGAGTTCGTCGCCGCAGTGATGGGCGAAGAGTACGAAGACAACTTGACATGGGTCTCTAGTTACAAGTTCCTCCAGGTGATGGCCGATACGTTCGTCGACGAGCACCGACGCGTACTGCTCGCCGGCGAGGCCGCACACCTCCTGGCACCGTTCGGCGCACGTGGGATGAACTCCGGTATCGCCGACGCCGACGAGGCCGCCTCTGCCGTCGCCGTCGCGTACCGTGCTCAGACGGATGCCGTTGCTCGGGACGAGGTCGAACTGTACGCCGCTCGCAGGGAGAAGGCTGCGGAGTACAACCTCAACGCGGCGGGGCAGGCTCTGGAGTACCTTCAGGGTGAGAACCCGGCGACAGTGCTCCGGAAGGAAGCTGCCGCGTCGCTAGCGGACTACTTCGAACCGGCTGGTGAGTACCTTGACGATGCGCCATACGGTCCTCACGACGCACCACCTATCGTCTCGACGGGGAACTACTGAAACGGTGTCAGACACGACCAGCCTTCGTCTGGTCACGAACCTACCGTGGGGCTTCCGGTCCGGTTTTATGTGGACCGGTCTGTTTTTGTGGAGAGTCGTCGTCATATGTGTCTGCCTATCGAAAACTCCAACCAATACTAAATGAGGACAGAAATAAGACCAGCCTATCGCTGTAAGTCCTTAGCTACGGAGCTATATCGAGAATTCTAATCACCAGTGGGGAAATAAACATACAGAATGCAAAAATAGATTATAGAAAATCAAAATATGAAGGCAAATATGTAATTTGCAATCATTTATGGGTGAAATAATGCCAATCGCTGCTAACTACCTCTGTGAAGGGTATCATCAAGGTAGTTTGAAGGTAACTTTGTCCTCACTGGTTCAACCGCTCTGATCAGGAACATGGAGGAATTCGATTTCTTGGTCATCGGGTCCGGGTCCGGGCTGGACGTCGCAAACGTCGCAGTGAATCGGGGCCAGTCGGTCGCGGTCGTGGAGAAGGGGCCACTCGGCGGGACCTGTCTCAACAGGGGTTGTATCCCGTCGAAACTTCTGCTGTATCACGCGGACGTGCTCGAGACGGTCGAACGCGCAGAGGAGTACCACATCGACGCCACCGTCGAGGGGGTCGAGTTCACCGAAATCGTCAGGGGAGTCAATGAGGAGGTGCGTGCCGACTCGGCGTCGATTCGTCGAGGACTGGAGTCGTCGTCGAAACACGAGTTATACGACGGCGAGGGCAGATTCGTCGACGAACGAACCGTCGAGATTGCAGGCGGTGACGACGCTGGCGCTCGGATACGGGCCGACACCGTACTCATCGCCGCTGGATCGAGACCGGCGATTCCAAACATCGACGGTATCGAGGACGTGGCGTTCCTGACGAGCGATGAGGCACTCCAACTCGAACAGCTACCCGACCGACTCGTCATCGTTGGCGGCGGGTACATAGCGGCCGAACTCGGGCAGTTCTTCGGCACGTTCGGGAGTGAAGTGACCATCGTCGGTCGACGGCCGGTACTCCTGCCCGAAGCTGACGAGGAAGTCGCCGAGGCGTTCACAGACCGATACGCGGACCGATTCACCGTCCACACGGGCCACGCTGCCACTGCCGTCAGCCGACGCGACGGAGAACTCGAGCTTGAAGCACAACCGTACGAATACGGCGACGACGCCGGTACCGTCGACGGCGCAGACAGCCTGACCGTGGCCGGTGACGAGTTGCTCGTTGCCGCCGGACGGGTACCGAACTCTGATACCCTGAATCTCGACGCGACCGGCGTCGAGACCGACGAACGAGGATTCGTCGAGACGGACCAGTACCTCCGGACAGACGCGGACGCGATCTGGGCGCTCGGCGACATCGTCGGTGAGTATTTACTGAAACACAACGCCAACCACGAAGCCAGGGCAGTGGTACGGAACCTCTTCGGTGAAGACCTCGAACCCGTCGACTACAGCGCGATGCCCTTCGCCGTCTTCGCCTCGCCCGAAGTCGCTGGCGTGGGTGCGCGCGAACAGGACCTGGCGGCCGAGGGACGGGAGTACGCGACGAACACGTATCGGTACGAAGAGACGGCACGAGGCGACGCGATGAAAGCCGAAGGATTCGTGAAGGTGCTCATCGACGTAGACGGTGCGATTCTCGGGTGCCATATTATCGGTCCAGATGCGTCGACACTCGTGCAGGAAGTCGTCGTCGCGATGAAAGCAGGATCTGGGACGGTCAGAGACATCCGGGAATCTGTCCACATCCACCCTGCACTCCCTGAAGTCGTCCAGCGAGCGTTTTCCGGACAGTTCAGCCGAGGTGGATCGACCCTCCACCGACACGACTAGCGCGTGGTGAGCACTACTAATGCTCACCCAGTTTGGCCCCGCACCGTCGAACCCGACATCCCCTGTTCTCGAATTTCCCGCTGACTTTACTGATTTGCACTTTCGATTATACTCCGTTTGCGGCCGACACACCGGTTCTTACTCTCTTTCACTATTTTCGCCGACCCCCATTGCAGAAACCAGTCCTGCGGCTATAATTGTTTGAATGACATAATTGGTCTATGAACACCAAATCGGCTATCACGCAGGCGAAGACAGTCAAGCGCGTGTTCGGCGAGAAGAACGTGACGTTCCTCGCCGGAAGTATCGCCTACAGCGCGTTCATATCGCTCGTGCCACTGGTGATGTTCGTTCTCCTCGCGGTTTCTGTGTTCGGCGCGCCCGACCTACAGCAACAAATTATCGAGGTGACCACTACCAGTGTCTCCCCGTCGGTCGGCGGCGTCATAGCGGTCATGATCGAACAGCAGCGCGAGGCCGGGACCGGATCCACCATCGGGGCATCTCTAATCGGGGTGTTCACGCTCGTATGGGGTGCCATCAAGGTGTTCCGCGGCCTCGATACGGCGTTCTCGGAGGTCTACGAGACGACCGCCCGGGAGTCGTTCGTCGGACAGATTAAGAAGAGTCTGCTCGTGCTTCTCACCCTCACGCTCGGGATCATCGCGATGGTCGTTGCGACTGGTCTCGTCGCGTTTTTCTCTGTCATTCCGTTCGTCGGGATTCTGGTCCCACTGGTACTCGTCATCGGTCTCATCGTCGCGTTCTTTCCGATGTACTACCTGTTTCCGGACATCGACTTGGAGCCGCGGGAGGTTGTTCCAGGGACGATTGTCGGGGCGGTCGGTTGGGCTGTTTTGCAGGTACTGTTCCAGTTGTACGTCTCCCTGAGTGGCGGTGGCGGTGGCAATCTGATCGCGAGCATCCTCCTGTTAGTCACCTGGCTGTACTTCAGCGGTGTCGTGCTCCTGTTAGGCGCCGTCGTCAACGCAATCGCGGTCGGGAGAGTTGGTGATTACACGTCTGAGTCGGACGCGCCGTTGTCGTAGGTCCGTCGGAGAAGGATCAGCCAGACTACTTAAGGAATTGCTGGTGAGCGCGGCTGCGGGTAAGTAGGTCCATATGAACCGGTATCTACCGACTGTTTTTGTATCGAAAGTGCAAGTTCACGATACGGTCGTCGGCCGCTCGTGTTCTCACCCAAGAGCGTGCATGTGGTCGACGACCAATTCTGCCCGAGCAACTACAGTGGTTCTCGGACGCCAGTCGTGTCTTTGCTCGTTCAAGAGCATCCACTACAGAGCCCGGCATGGCAATTGTAGCGTGAACCCGAACAGACTCAGTCATACACGTGGTACCAAGGAACGGACCCCGACACAGTACGGACCATGTGACTCCCACCCCTCGTCTCACCGGGGTCCGACTCCCAGTTCGCCCGATGTCTGGTGCACGGATGGGACTGAGACGAGGCGGGTCGATGGCCCTCGCGTGAGGAACGGGGGCTATCAATCCGTCCCATCTCTTGGGCCGGAGAACTGACACGCAGGTGTGCGTCCTACTGCACCGACATCATGTAGGCGATATCCACGCCGATACAGGGCAGCAGTCACGTAACTCCTCGGTACTCAGGGGAGCGCTCTCGAGAGAACGACTGCCAGGGAATCTTCAAGCGACGTAGTCGTACAATCCAGTAGGGTCGTTGGCAGTGAGTCACTGAGGAGTATCATAGTGAGTTGATTACCCACGCTTGAAGTGTAGGACCTGCAGACAGTCGGCCGTGTCTAAACCTGAAACGCGAAATTCCTGACTAGTTCCCTCCCGAAAGCTCCGAGACATCTGCGGTCGACGTCCGACAGACCACACACCGATACACATAACAGCCGAGGTGGTGCCGCCGCCAGTTCTTAGCCGGCCGAGGCCTTGGAATGCCCATGGAACCCTATCCCGGCTTTCACTCGCTGCACGAGGAGACAGCGACGTCGCTTGCGGTGACGGGTACCTTACCGGAGTGGCTCACTGGCAGTCTCGTCCGGAACGGCCCGGGGCTTTCGACGTTCCGTCGGGTAGCAACGTGGACCACTGGTTCGACGGATTCGCGATGCTATATCGGTTCACCTTCGACCCGGGGACACGGGCTGGTGGTGCCGACGGAGACACGGTCCACTACTGGAACCGATTCCTTCGAACCGACGCGTACGAGGCCGCACGACGAGACGACTTCGAGGGTGGGTTTGCAACGGGCGAGACCACGCTCCGGTCACGTCTGGCGACCTTTCTGACGGACCCGTACGACAACACCAACATCATCGCGGAGCGAGTCGGCGACGACTACGTCGCTCTGACTGAATCACCGAGGAAGGTCCGGTTCGATCCGAACACGCTCGAGACGGTCGGCCACCTCGAGTACGACGACGATGTACCAGCAGGGCAACTGTCCTGTGCTCACCTCAAGCGTGACCCCGCGACGGGGGTGCTGGTCAACGTCGAGACAAGGTTCGGGCGCACCAGCAAGTATCACGTCACCGCGACCACCTCAGCGGGCGACCGTCGGCACGTCGGGAGTGTCGACACGGACCGGCCGGCCTACATGCACAGTTTCGCCCTGACACCGCGGTACGTCGTGCTCACGGAGTTTCCCCTACGACTCGACCCGCGGCGGTTCCTCAAGCCGGGCCGACAGGCACCATTCATCGAACAGTTCGAGTGGGACCCAGACCGTGGAACCCGAATCGTCGTCATGGACCGGACGACCGGTGCGGTGGTCGCTGAACCCGTCATCGAAGCTATGTTCGGCTTTCACCATATCAATGCCTTTGAACGAAACAATGGTCGAGAGATCGTCTTCGATCTCGAAACGGTGCCTGACGCGACCACGATAGACTCACTGTATCTGGATAACCTCAGGGCCGGCGAGATGGGTGCTATCGTCGGTCGTCTCGAACGGTTCACTGTCGACATTGGCACCGCCAGCAGGACTCCTCGCTACGGCGGTGGGGAGGCAACTGTGGGACGCGAGATGCTCTACGGTGATGGCAGCGCACTGCCGACGGTCTCACCCCGCTGCTGGTGCAGTCCCCATCGGTACATCTACGCGATGGGGATGGACACGCCCGTCACCGAATGGGCCCGTCGGATACTCAAACTCGACACGGCTACGGGCTCGACCAAAACGTTCGATGGTGGTGGTGATTACTTCGGTGAGCCGATTTTCGTCCCGGCACCCGACGCCGACAGCGAAGACGACGGCGTCGTCTTGACGGTTGGTCTCGATACCGACCGCGAACGGTCACGGTTGCTCGTGCTTGACGGGACGACGTTCGAGGAACGCGCTCGGGTGACGCTGCCCCATGCGGCCCCGTTCGACTTTCACGGCCGCTACTTCCCGGAACTTCGAGTGGCGACTGGCGGCTGACCAGTCAGCGCTACGTGCTATCTTCAGTCACTGCGTCGGTATACCAGTATGCCCACAGAATCAATACCCCTTGGAGAGGTAACCGGGCCCACCGGGCCAACGCCGAGGGGTCACCCCCGCCGGGTGCCCCCTCGATAGCGACCATCGATACCGCCATGTACACGTTCGCGGGGAAGATCGCGACGAGTAACGCGATCGTCGCCCACGCAGCATACGGACGTGTCCGTGGCACCAGCAGCCCGATTCCGACGGCGACTTCGGCGACGCCGGAAAGATACACCAGAACCAGCGGCGCCGGTAGAGCCGGGGGTACTATCTGGACGTACAGCTGCGGAACGAGGAAATGCAAGATACCGGCGACAACGTACAGTGGCCCCATCACGTACAACAGTGGACGTTTGAACCGGTCCAGACCAACACGCATCGCCTCCGGGTACGGGTAGGAGTGGGAAGCAAGTTCGGATACAGGACTTCACCCGGCATTCTGCCTGTCCCGCCCGGACTACAGTCGGCCGAGATAGATGCGAGAGGCTCGTCTGAACGCATATCGGACCCGTCTTGAGAGAACGCCGAGTGTCGTGCTGAAGACCACGACGGCGAGCAGCGCAGCCAGAGCGGCTACGACGGCCGCTGAAAGCCCGATACCAGTCATAGCACGGACGACAGCCCAGGTCGCCATGGCCGTCGTGCCCAGACCAACGATGAGTCGCAGCACGATTGCCGTATCGACCAGCGGCGTCCCGAAGATTTCGGTTGCGTGGTAGACCACGTAGCCACAGACGGCGAGGTTCATCACGGCATAGCCGAGGGCACCTGCGACAGCGCCAGCTTGCGCCCCGTACACCACGGGAATTGGGAGTCCGAGTCCGAGCCCCAGTAGTTTCGTACGGAAGCTCACGCTCGGTCGCCCGACGCCCTCGATGGCGTGTGATGCCAGTGTCCAGAAGCCTCGGAAGAGGTTGACACCGCCGACGAGCAAGACCGTCGTCGAGAACGCGCGACGAGTGGCCGAGAACGCGATATCGGCAAGCAAGCCGTGCGCGGCGAGCAGATATCCGAAGACCAGAAACGTGACACCAGTCCCACTGGTTACCGCTGCGCCGAGATACGCGCTGACATCCTCCTCTGCCGCAGTGTCGCCACTGACCTTCGTGAGGAGCGGCGAGGACAGCTCCCACGCGATGGTGGCCCCGAAATCGGCGATCCGGTCCGCCGTCTCGTACACGCCAACTGCAAGCGGCGTCGCGACGACGCCCAACACGTACACAGGCATGTTGTACGAGAAGCGATCGAGTATCTGGTCCGGGATACTCCACCTGGCAAAGGCCCAGGCCCGTCTGAGCTGGGTCCCGTCCGGGCGGCTCGGCACGATTCCGACCCAGACCCATGCCAGACCATAGACGACGAGTCGACTACCGATTACGACGATACGCTCATCCGTAGCACATTGTTGATTTCACAGTGTCGCTCGAACAGCGTGCTTGAGAGCATCTCGGCCGGGTTTCCGAAACAGCTCTCGGCGCAGCTGAAACGCTCTGAGATACTGTGTTAGCTTGTCTTTGGAGATTCCTCGGTGGGGCGAGAGCCACCGTCGCACCTGCGACGCGTGGCTCTCGCAGGTGTTGACGTGGACCTCGTCGTCGGCGTATTCGCCGTCGCCGTGGACGACGTATTCGCGGTCGAATGCGTCGTCGTCTTCGAGCGGTTCGTACGCTCGAAAGCCGTCGGTATAGACGGTGAGCGACTCCTGCTGGCGGTCGGCCAGCAGGAGTCGAATCGTCGATTCGTCCGCGGCTTTCGACGGGATCACGTACCGCTGTCCGGTGCCGCGGTCAGCGAGAATGAACACCGGTGGCTTGTCGCCGCTATACGAACCACGCCCGCGCGTGGACAGGCCACGCGAGCGCGACTCCCGGTCGCGCTCGCGGCCTTTCTTCCCCGCAGAAACGTACACTTCGTCGATTTCGACGGGTCCGACAAGATCGAGAGAAGGCGCATCGAGCGCTCTGGCGAAGCGCTCGATGCGCCGGTGCATCGTTTTGTGTGTTACTCCGATTTCGCACTGTAGTTGGCGGAGACTCGTGTTAAACCGGAGGAACGCGTAAATTGAGAACAACCACCGACGGAGCGCAATCTTCGAATGAGCGAAGATTGTGCCGGTCTTGTCGTTGAACGTTCGGTCGCAATTCTTACAGAGATACCGTTGAAACTCTCTGTAGCTGCCGTTTCTGACCGTCCGGTCAGAACGGCAGCGAGGACAGGTAACACCGTCACGCCAGCGAACCTGTTCCAGCAGGTCCGCTGCGACCGATTCCGACCCAAACACATCTAGCGGAATCATTCGTGTCGGGCACCGCTGACGCGGTGCCCTTGTCCTCTTCGACTCCGCAGCTACCGCTCTGCAGTATCAACAATCTTCTACGCAAGAGCGTACTAACTCTTTGCGTTGCTAGGAGCGATGGTCCCTCTGCAGATTCCAGGTGGTCCCGAACTCCTTGTGCTCGTTATCGCCCTCGGTCTCAATCTACTGGTTCTCGTTGGGTTCTTAGGTGGCCTCGGCTACTTTCTCCTCCGGATTCGTTCGGGAGGGAGTGTTAGCGATCGCTTGGATCGAATCGAGCGGAAAATCGGCAGATTAGAGGCGCAGGTCGAACAGCTTCAGAACGACGAACCAGAGTAAGTGGCGATAAGGGGTATGTTCTTTAATCAGTACGCCCCGATACCGGTTGTTTGCTGACCGGTGTAACAGAGTAGCCACTTGCCGAGCACATCCTCTCTATCGGTCACGTCGGTACTGATAGTGATTGAGTAGATCGAAACGTTATTGTTGCATACAGGGCACGAGTCGGTCAGCCCCCTTCAGCACAAAACGGGCAGTGTGTCGGTCAATACAGGCGATGCCCGTCTCGAATGGGCTGAGAGCTACCTACAGCCAGCCCCTGGGAAGTTCGTCCCGGTGGTCCTCAATGAGGCTGAGCACCGGCTTGATGTCGTCCCAGCGCGGGCCTCTATTGATTCGATTCTCTTCGGAGTCCCACGCGATGAAGCCGAGGTCCTCCAGTTTGGGCAGATGGGTATGGACCATCTGGATCTGTAGGTGTTTTTCATCCTCGCCGGTGTCGGCAACGATGTCCATCGGGTCAAGGTCGTCGTCTTGGGGGTCATGCTGGAGGAGTGCGACCAGCAGATGCCGCCGATATGGGTCCGAGAGCGCATTGAGAATCGATTCCCACTGGTCCCGTTCCGACATCGGGGAATCTCTGCTCATATGACATTCAAGAATGCCACTTCTGATTACTAATGATGTTAAATATATAAGGCAACTATATTTCGAATCGGATGTTAAATCCGCACTCTGTCTGCTGAACCCATCTTCTGTGTCGGTCGCGGTGGCACTGACAGAAATCGAGTTGATGATAGGAGACCTGCTGCATACAGGCGCAAATTAGTCATCTAGGGAGCTACTCTTCACCGGGTTTGTGTCCGGTACGGAGATTTTTCAGGTAGGCTCGGTACGCTTCTGCCTGTTGTCGTTGTTCCTCTTCGCTGGGTATATCGTGCTTTTTCTCGTCATAGAAGGGTAATTCTTCAATTGATGGTATATCCATCACTGCCCCCAGTTGGGCAATCTTTGGGAAGTAATTCTCAATCACCCAGTCTTCGCCATGCTCTTCGACTGCATCCAGAATATACGGAGCAGCCTCAGGATACTCCTCCTCTAACGTACCAGACATATACCGTGTAACGCTGGGAAGAGCTTTATACGCTGAGCAGGCGCAATACCACGGCGTTCACGCCGTGGATACGCGCCGTCGCTTGTGAGCGAGTCCACGTTCGACAACGCTCTGAGTTTCAGAATACTGGAGCTTAAGTGACAGGCAACCCTATTTATATGTAGGAATCGGGTGGAACGGAGCGGATTCCGTCCTATCCTTCGGAGGTGGCCTGTCCACCCCTGTAACGAGGTAATATCCGGAAGGGCAGGCAGTGAACGCACATTCTAGAAGGGTGTGCCCGTGCTGACTGCTCACAGCGAACCTAAAGGTATCCCCGAGTCCGCCGACGCCTGCTGGCATCCCTGTGGCAAAAACAACACAGGGACGCCCTACATGGTCGAGGATAGGGGTAACGGCGGCTTGGCACCGCCAGCAGTCCACCACACCGATGCTGTGGGATTACCCGTGCCCGAAAGGTGTGGTAGCCCACTGCCGGGACTGCAAACCTGAAACTCCCACCGCTCGGGATTCCTCCGCGTTTCCGCGGAGGAGGATGTCAATCATTGCGACGACACCATACTGGACACACACTCCCTGTATCGGTCACACCATTTCTGACAGAGGTCGAGTAGTCGGCGCACACACACTGCTGTATTCACTCTCGGCCGATTGGCGATGCGCCGGCCGACGTGATGACTGGTTCTGGCATGCGCACTTTTCCGGTCTCGAATGCTCCCTGGGTGCCTATTCTCGTTCTCCTGCTGGCCGAAACCCGTTAATCGTTCATATCGTCCCTGGCGTGAATCTTGGCCTGTTCGCGAGCGCTGGGATTGACTGACTCTTTGAACGGAACTTTCGCTACCGTCGCATAGACGGGCTCTTCGGCGAACTCGTCCGGGAGGTGGACTTCGAATTCCACGTCGATATCCGCGTCGTATATCGAGTCGTCGAGCGGAACGTCAGTCGCGGCCTGCAGTTTCTCCGCCGGCACGAATCCCAGGCCGATATTGGTCCCTAGTTCTGGATTCCACCACGCCGACGTTATGTACCCACACTCGTCGCCGGTCTCCGGATCCGAGATGATCCAGAAGTCCGGGGCGTAGTCCTTGATTGGTTCGCCGGCCATCTTCAGGCCGACCAGTTTATGCGTGAACGGGAACTCACCGTTCTCGATGGCTTCCTGCTGGCGTTCCAGTTCGGCTTTACCGATGTAGTCCGCGTCCTTGTCGTCGGGAACCTGATAGCCGAGGTTGACCTGGAACGGTGACGTCTGGTCGTCCATGTCCTGTCCCAGCGACATGATTCCGGCAGCGATACGTCGTTGATGGGAGATGCCTGTCACGGTACCCCCGTGGGCTTCGACCGCTTCGAGGACTGGGTTCCACACGGCTTCGGCGTTCGTCGTCGCCTCACGGACGTATATCTCGAATCCCGCCTCTCCGGAGAAGCCGGTCTGACTCACCAGCACCGGGATGTCGTTGACCGTGGCTTCCATCAGGCCGTAGTACGGGATATCTTCGATCACGTCCCCGAGAAGTGACTCCATCACGGCCGGCGATTTCGGGCCCTGGACCTGCATCGGCGAGACGTCGATCTCGTCGATGTCGACCTCGAAATCGGAGTGCACCGTGACTCCTTGCAGCCACTGTTTCAGGTCGGCGTCTGCGATGGAGAACCAGAACTCGTCGTCGGCGAGTCGCAACAGGACGAAGTCGTTGAGGATACCGCCGTCTTGGTTGCAGCAGATGGAGTACTTCCCACGCATCGGGTCAATATCGGTCGCGTCTCGCGTGATGACGTGGTTGACGAACGCCTCGGCATCGGGTCCCTCGACACGGATCTGGCGCTCGACCGCGACGTCCATCAGCGTCACCTCGTTGACCAGCATATCGTATTCGGCGTCTAACCCGCCATCGTCGGGGTCGATGTACGACCGCGGGTGGTACATGTGATTGTAGACCGTCGCCTGCCGACACCCCGCCTCGACGGAGAGGTGCCAGAACGGTGACTGCCGAACTCGCGTAGAGATCAGGAGGTCGACATCTGCGTCACCTGTCTGACGGAGATTTCTGGGGATGGTACGATCCGACTGGTCGACGTCGGGGTGGTTTGGATGATGCTGATTACCCGCCATTGTTGATCTACTTTGGTCCTCCATCATAATGGTCGAATAGCGTCGTCCAGATACGGTTGGATCGACTGGTGTTGAATGCCGTGATAACCCCCTCT
Organism: Haloarcula sp. MBLA0163; assembly: GCF_055632435.1. NCBI lineage: Archaea > Methanobacteriati > Methanobacteriota > Halobacteria > Halobacteriales > Haloarculaceae > Haloarcula > Haloarcula sp. MBLA0163. The sequence continues at coordinate 165,591 of NZ_JBVMVV010000004.1, read as the reverse complement.
CTGAGGGAGAATCGTGGTTCAGTAGCTCTGGTTCGCTCGGCGCCACCGGAATACAGTGCCATACTACCAATTAGCATAGCCGCCACCGAATCACTCTGTAGCTTATTCGTTTAACCCGTTTATGTGGGGGTCAAAAACTTCCGAACATCTATCTTTGTATACGTCGCTTGCTCGGTGCGGCCAGAACCACGAGAGGCGTAAGTCACTGACGTCGTGCTGCAGAGCGGCACCTACCTAGCACATCACTACCTGACCCCGATGGTGTCTGCCACAGCGTTTCTTCCAACCGCCCAAGACTTGTCAGTTCCATTGTGACCGTTACGGCAACGAAGTAGTGAAATCGTTTATCGGACGGGAACTGCAAAACTCGCGGAACAGCGTCTGATGGCTCAGTCTTCCGTCGGCTCGCTATCGTCAAACAGTGCGGACTGCTCCTCGTCCTCGCCGCCGTCGGTGACGGCCGTCTCCAGTTTGCGGCCGAACCACTGGAACTCGCGGTCGAGCATCCCGTCGCGCTCGAGGTTCCACGGGTCGCCGTCCTCGACCTTCGGGCCTTCGAGCCACGACTGGACGACGTTCCAGACGAAGATGAGCTGGCCGACGAACAGGATGAGTGCGCCCACGGTGGCGAGCAGGTGGTACGTCTGGACCTGTGCCAGCGGCGCGATGGCGCCGTCAAACTGGTAGGTGGCGTACCGGCGCGGCATGCCGAGGTAGCCCAGCGCCAGCATCGCGAAGAACGTGACGTTGGTTCCGACTATCGAGAGCCAGAAGTGGGCCTTGCCCAGGGTGCGCTGGTACATCCGTCCGGTGAACACCGGGAACCAGTAGTAGATACCTGCGAAGGCACCGAATCCGAGAGCGCCCATCACAATGTAGTGGAAGTGTCCGACGACGTAGTAGGTGTCGTGCAGCACCAGATCGACGGGGATGGAGGCGAGGAAGACACCGGTGACGCCGCCGATGATGAAGTTCGAGACGAAGCCGATACAGAACAGCATCGGCGTGGTCAGTCGGAGGCGGCCGTTCCACATCGTCGTGATCCAGTTGAACGTCTTCACCGCACTGGGTATCGAGATAGCGATGGAGACGGCCATAAAGGAGGCTCGCAGGCGCGGGTCCATGCCCGTCGAGAACATGTGGTGGGCCCAGACGCCGAACGAGAGCACGCCGATAGCCAGCGTGGAGTAGACGACGAACTTGAAGCCGAACAGCTTCCGGCCGGCGAACTTCGGCAGGATGAGGCTCACCAGTCCCATCGGTGGCAGGACGAGGATGTACACCTCGGGGTGGCCGAAGAACCAGAACAGGTGTTGCCACAGCAGTGGGCCGCCACCTTCGACGGCGAAGAACGTCGTCGCGAGGTTCCGGTCGAGTAGAAGCATCACCAGTGCGCTGCCCAGCAGCGGGAACGAGAAGAGGATGAGCGCCGATTGGGTGATGATAGTCCACGAGAAGATATCGAGGTTCGCCCAGCTAACCTCGTCGGCCCGTTCGGTAAAGACTGTCACGATGAAGTTGATGGCGCCCATCGTGGCCGCGACACCGGAGAGGTGCAGGCCCAGCAGCATCAGGTCGACGCCGGGGTTGGCCTGTTCGACCGACAGCGGGGTGTACATCGTCCAGGCGGTCTGTGCCGGTTCGATCATGTTCTCGGTGACCGGCGCGAGGAAGAACCCGGCCCAGATGAGCAGAGCGGCCGGTGGGAGGAGCCAGAAGGCGATGGCGTTGATGCGGGGGAACGCCATGTCGTCGGCGCCGATGAGTAGCGGGATGAAGTAGTTCGCGAACGCGGCGATGATGGGCGTGCCGAACAGGAATAGCATGGTGATGCCATGGCTCGTCAGGATGGAGTTGTAGGCGTTCGCGCCCAGCAACGCCCCGCCCGGAGTGACGAGTTGCAGGCGGATGAGCAGCGCCATGATGCCACCGACGGCGAAGGCGATGACGGCGTAGACGCCGTACAGCAGCCCGATGTCCTTGTGGTCGACTGTGGTTAGCCAGCGAACGATACCTGCGGGTTTCTCACGGTGGACGACGGTCTCACCCGTGGCGGTGCCGCCGCCCGCCAGCGGCGTGTACGACCGCCAGTTCTCGATGCGCGTGAGAAGCGCCGCGATGCCGACGAGGAGGATGGCCATCAACCCCGTCAGCATTAGATCTCCGATAGCCATTCTAAAGATTAGGATAGCCCGCGACTGTATTTTTCTGTAGGTTAAACGTATAACCTATTTATACGGGAGATGGAATATTTCGTGGGTTTCAGACCGGTCCGAACGTTACAGAGATACCGCAAGAGGTCCTGGTACGCCGGAATATATGTTGTACTCAGAACTGCGTGCCTCTTCTAGATAGAGCGATGTACCATCCGGCTACTGACTGCCGGTCTGGGACCCGTACGCCCCCCGTACGACTCGGCACCAGGACCAGTTCACGTATCTGCGCTGATTGACGCAATGATCGCACGAGTGACCCGGGAGACACTCCACGTGAGGGGGACGAGGAACACGAAAGTGACGATGTACGCTCGACGATCAGGGATAGACGAGGTCTTGACGCTGATGACGCCTACTCCGGGAACTCGCTCGGTGAAGTGAGTACTTCCAATGAGCGTCTCGATACCCCCCATCGCTACCAAGCCGAGTAGGACAAGACCGAGACCGATCAGGAGCTCGCCGATAGGGACGAAGGTAATGATGGCTGTCTCTGCTGGGCGGCCTAGAAGTTTGCGCTCAAGCGTCGCTGGTCAAGGATGGCGGTGGTCGGGTGGTGAGACCAGTCGGAGACTGTCGGCTTCACGGGCGTCGACGAGATCGGCGTAGTGGTAGGCAGCCCCGCAGGTCTTGCAGAACACCGACGGTCCATCGCCATCCCGCAGGTCACTGTGGCCGTGGGGACATCGCATCCGCCAGCCATCGGCCAGACGGCGAGCGATCGCTTCGTACTCGCTCGTGAGTGGAGGCTCACTCGACTCCATGGCCCACCTGTTCGTGGTCGGCGATCGACTGGCAGCGCGGACAGGCGACGACGCCGGCCAGCGAGTCCGTGAACGCGGCGCTACAGGCCCGGCAGCGATACCGAATGCGTGGGGCTCCACGTCGCGCTTTACTCATCACCGGCCTCCGAGATCTTGCTGCAGTAGGCGGCGGCAGCGGCGGCGGCCGTGTCGCCATGACCTTCCACGACAACACCATTCTGCGTGGCGAGCCAATGGCCGTCGGGCTGTTCCTCGAGGACGATGGTCGTCCAGTGCTCGCGGTACGTGCGGCGTTCGGCCCGTTCGTGGACCCTTCTGTCGTCGTATACAGTGCCCATGACCGGCTAGAGCACGTTGTCTGTAAAGGGGGTGAGCCATGGGTGCAGGGTGAAAGTGAAAGTGGAACCGTTTGCTCACGGGGGTCCTTCGTCGGCTTCAGTCCGGACCGGTAGAGTTGCCGCACATCGTTCGAGCTGTCAGACTCACCACTTCGGAAGCCGATTGCGGGACCAACACGAACGTCCTGCTCTGTGGGCCGAAATTCGCGGGTCCCGCGAAAGATGTTCCCACAAACACGGCGACCCCGAAAAGAGGTAGGGTACCTACAGTTCGTCCGAGTCGAGTTCACCGTTGACCACTGACCTGACGTTGCCGTCACGCTTCGGTTGTTGACCGTCACGGTAGAGAGGGCAGCATTCGCGGCCTCGATGAGCCTGGTCCGGGGGCTGCCGGATTCACCGTTGTAGACAGTACGGGAGAGAACCGTCCTTAGACAGCATCGACGACCCAGGGTCCTCTCGGCAATTCATATTTTGCCAGTGTCTCGTCAGCGTCGGTCCCAGATACGGCCTCAAAACGGAGGCTGCTGCTTTATACAGTACCTGTCCTGAAGTGGCCGTGGGTCCCATTGCAACGACGTGGTTCATCTGTGAACCGCGTGTCCGACCCCCCAGCATGGACGCATCTGATCTCTCCCGATGGGGCCCACCCTCCATCTCTCCGTCGGGGCCGCCGCCCGGTGTCGGCGGCCTTCGCTCGTCCCTTCACCGGCCACTGCCTGAGAGATTGAGAGTCATGGGCACCAGTGCGGAGCGTCGGTTGCGCTCGTATGCTTCGGGACAGGCACCGAGCGGCCGTCGGGACGACGTCTGTCGGTGGAGTGGTACTACTTCGTCCGGCGGGCAGTCTCGTCGCAGGGACGATTCGCAAGTCCTGACAGATATCGCTAGCGATGTGTGCATGGTCGGCTGCGCTGTCTGTGCGGATTCTGCAGGATTAATTGTGGTCAGTCGGCCGATTTCCGGCCTCTTATCAGTGAGTGGTGTCGAGTGACAAATCGGTCGTCGGACGAGTACTTTGTCACCCCCCACGCTCTACCGGCGACCGATCCCCCATTTCGTCTCTTTGATGCCATCTCCAGTCACGTCTGCAGCACCCTCTAGCGTCCGAGTGTGACCTCGCTGGATGGATTCTTGCTGCCCATGTTGGTCCCGGGAACGACTGTCTCGATGGTCAGTTCCGAGCGGGTCAAAGACCAGGTCGGGTGGTCGACTGGCGGCGTACCGCCGGTCTATAACGAAGCCTCGGTTCCCGTCCTGTTCGAGACGCTGACGGAGTTCGATACGATTCGAGCAGCCGCCGGCACGTCGTAGTGCTATGCGATTGCGATGGCCCGATTTAACGTGATCCCAGCCGCCCAGACGAGAACGAGGATGCTGAACGTGCCACCGAGAAGACAGAGGACCAGTGGGAGGCCGGTCGGCATCGACTGTTCGAGTGGTCGGTAGCGACGATCAGTCACCATCTTCTCGATCCCCCTGTCCTCCCAAGGCACTTTCAAATCATGTTCGAGTGGTTGCGCGGCCCACGCGGGACGGACTTCACCGGAGCGAATATATTGCTACCTATTGACATACTACTCGGTCGACGTAGATGGAAGTCGAGGAACCCGATACGGACGAACCAATGCCGTATCAATGGCACGCGATGGACCTGGACGAAGTCTACGAGACGCTTGCCATTGACGATTTCGAGGAGGGCCTGTCGACAGACGCTGTACAGGCACGACAGGAGCGGTACGGGCCCAACCGGTTGCCCCAGCGAGAACCCACTCCCGTGTGGCGCATCTTCGTCAGGCAGTTCAGGAGCCCCCTCATCTACGTCCTCGTCGCGGCCGCCGTCACCTCCATTGTCATCGGTGAATGGACTGACGCCGTCTTCATTGCCCTCGTGTTGCTTGTCAACGCGCTTATAGCCGGCGTCCAAGAGTTTCAGGCGGAGCGTGGTAGCCTCTCGCTCCAGCAACTCATTCGAACGAGCGCCACCGTTCTGAGAGACGGCGAGGTCGTCGACGTCGATAGCGAGGCCGTCGTCCCAGGCGACGTTGTTTTCCTCGAATCAGGGAACCGAATTCCGGCGGATATCCGGTTGATCTCGGCGACAGGGCTCGAACTCGACGAGTCGTCGCTTACCGGCGAATCCAGCCCCGTCGCGAAGGACCCAGCGTGGGTGGCCGAGCAGACAGCACCGATCGGGGACCGATGGAACATGGCCTTCGCCGGGACGACGGCCACGAGAGGGCGGGCTCGTGGGGTGGTCGTGGAAACGGGGGCAGAGACCGTCATTGGTCGGCTCGCCCGCGATGTGACTGACGTCGAGGGAGGTGATCCGCCACTCCTCCAGCGGATGGAACGGTTCACCCACATCATCGGTGGGGCCGTCTTAGTCGCGGCGGTCGTGGCGGTACTCCTCGGCGTCTTCGTTCGGGGATTCGGCCTGTTCGAGATGTTTTTCTTCGCGGTGGCGCTCGCGGTATCCGCTATTCCAGAGGGGCTCCCGGTCTCACTGACTGCTGCGCTGGGGGCCGCGACCAGACGGATGGCCAGAGTGGGAGTAATCGTCCGGCAGCTGGTCGCCGTCGAGGGACTGGGCAGTTGTACGATGATCGCGACCGACAAGACGGGGACGTTGACGGAGAACGAGTTGACCGTTCGTCGCGTTGTCCTCCCCGACGGGACGGCATACGACGTCACGGGGACAGGTTATCAACCCGAGGGAGAGGTGTTACAAAACGGTGTTTCGATCGAGTCACCAGGAGCGGCACTCGAAGACGTTGCCCGCGCCGCGACGCTCTGCAACGAGGGACACCTCTACCGTCGAGGGGATGACTGGGCCTGGCGGGGTGACCCCACGGACATCGCGTTCCTCTCGTTCGCTCGAAAACTCGGCTGGGAGCGGGAGACGGCCATCGAGCGATTCCCGCAGGTCGGAACTATTCCCTTCGAACCCGAACGGCGCTACGCGGCTACGTTTCACGAGGACGCCGACGGCACGAAGGTGTTCGTGAAGGGGGCCCCGGAACGTGTGCTGTCGATGTGTGCCATCGACGAGCAGGACGAACAGGCTCGCCTCGAGGCAGCACGAGAACTGGCCGAATCGGGGTATCGGGTGCTCGCTGTTGCAGACGGACGAGCTGAAGGGGACGAGGACGGTGGTTCGCCGCCCGACCCGGCGGGATTAGTTTTCCGAGGGTTTCTCGGCATGATCGACCCGCTTCGCCCCGGGGTCGAGGAGGCAATCGCGACGGCCAACAGAGCTGGGATTGCCGTGTCGATGGTGACTGGTGACCACCCGGAGACAGCCCTGGCAATCGCGCGCGAGCTGGGGCTGGCTGACCGGCGTGAGGAGGTACTGACTGGACAGGAGCTAGCGTCGCTCTCACCCGACGAGCTGGTCGCGAAAATCGATTCTATTAGAGTCTTCGCTCGCGTCGCCCCCGAGCAAAAACTCCAGATCGTCCAGGCCGCGCAGTCTGCGGGCCACTTCGTCGCGGTCACCGGGGACGGCGTCAACGATGCGCCAGCCCTCAAGGTGGCAAATATCGGCATTGCAATGGGTCGGGAGGGAACGGATGTCGCCCGCGATACTGCCCAGCTCATCATCTCGGACGACAACTTCTCGACCATCGTCGCCGGGATAGAGGAAGGACGAATCGCGTTCGACAACATCAGGAAGGTCATCTACCTGCTCGTCTCGACCGGCGCGGCAGAGGTCGTGCTCGTTCTTTTGAGCCTGTCAGCCGGACTCCCTCTCCCGCTTCTCCCTGTCCAGTTACTCTGGCTGAACCTCGTCACGAATGGTATCCAGGACGTCGCCCTGGCGTTTGAACCGAAAGAGGAGGATGTTCTGGGGCGCCCTCCGCGCACCCCGACCGAACGAATTTTCAACCGACTCATGATCGAGCGAACGGTCGTCGGCGCGCTCACGATCGGGATAATCGGATTCGCGGTCTTCCGGTGGCTCCTGAACAGCGGCTGGTCCGAACCGGCTGCCAGAAACGGACTGCTACTGTTGATGGTTCTGTTCGAGAACGTCCACATCGGGAACAGTCGATCGGAGACACGGTCCATATTCCGCTTGTCGCCGCTCAACAGTCCAATTCTGCTGATGGGAGCGTCAGCCGCATTCACCATCCACGTCGCTGCACTGTACCTCCCGACTGCTCAGCGCGTCCTGCAGACCGCACCGGTGAGCCCGTCCTACTGGCTCCTGTTTGGGGCACTCGCATTGATTCTGGCAGTCGTGATGGAACTGCACAAAGTGAGTTGGCGGTTTCGATGCGGTCGCTGAGGACTCGACCGACTTTTCGAAGATGCTCAAGTACGAAATCACGCCCCCGCCGAACGAAAAATGAGCGTGGATACTGGAAATAGTGTGGCGCCACACTAGGATTTTGATGGCAGGTCACATACTGGCGGTATGAGCAGCGACGGAATCGACGCCGAAAGTACGTTTCTGGGAACTAAGCAAATATCCCTGCCCGAAGACGGCGTGAACATGATATCGACGACGGTGACCAGCTCCGCCGGCAAGTCGAAGACGACGGGCACATTCGAGTCGAAGCAAATCGAGGTAGGCGGTGCGAAACTAATTGCCCAACGGGAACTCGTGGACTTTGGTGTGGAGTGGTTCGAGACCAACCGCGAGTGATGCAAACTTCATGCGCGTCTATTGCACCGCCCTTCCAGAACGCCGGCGTGATCACGCCGGCGGTGCGCCGCTCGGCTAACCAACAGACCGGGTCAAAACGGGGTGTGTTGGTTAGTTTGAATCACTCTCAGGTTGAGTCGATCTCGGCTTCCGATTCAGCAATCATCACGTTACCATGGGGCTGTCTGATTCGTCGTCAGATTGTGAAGAATAGTCCGCCACCTCAACAGGCAGGACGAAGACACGGCCGACGACAAGCGAATCCTCGCGACGACCGCAGCGCTGGGGGTCGACCGAGCATGAGCGTTCAGTCACCGGCGTGATTCCGTCGACAGCTTCGTACATCTTTCCACAATCGGATATACCATCTCTACTGGCGGACTATACTCCCGAGTTTGAACTGCCTGAGATAGCAGTAAACTGTTTATAAGCCTCTCTCAGCCAGCTGCTCCCTCGAAACGCAGTATGGGCGCTCTTCGAAATCGGGCAGTACACCCTGTCGTCGAGCAATTTCTCAGACCCGGGCACCGTTTAAATACCCCGTCGAGCAATTTGTTATGGTCTTAGAAGAGCCCGACCCGTGTTTGAGTCGATTTCCTGCCGTCAGCGCCTCATGTATATCGACGATATCGTCCAAAGGAATGATGCGGTGCGATGTGCACGCCAACGGTAAATCTGCTCGACGGATGGGTGAGACGTGTATTCTCAGTCAGAGGTGGGTTATGGTGGAAGGTGCCGGTCGTAGACGTTCCGGCGGTGGCCGACGGCCTCGACGTATAGCACGTCGTCGTCCTTGTCCCAGGTGATGATGGCTCGGTAGTCGCCGGCGCGGAGTTTGTAGTACGGCCACCCGGAGAGCGGCTCGAGTCGGTGGTCGGTCCACTCCCGAGCTTCAGCGAGTTTCTTCAGAATGCGCTCGCGGGGCTCGGCCTCGAGCTCTCCAGGTGCTCATCAGCTTGCGACGTGATCTCGACGTCCGTCATCTACTCACTCGTCGACGTCGACGCCGTACTTGCCGGCGACCTCGTCAAGCGAGTGTGTCTCGCCACGCTCCCGCTGCTCACGACTCGTCTGCAGGTCTTCGAGAACCTCTTCTGAGAGTCTGACGGGTGGGTCGACCCACGCCCGCAACGCGTCGCGAACACCCTCTGAGCGAGATGTGTACCCTCGCCGTTCGTACTCCGCATCGATCTGGTCGAGCAACTGCTTCGGGACGCGGACGTCGATTTTCGTCGATCCCTCGCCGTCGCGACCGTCGTCGGTGTCGGTACTCATGTGTTGTGAGACGCATGTCTCACACATAAGTGACCGGCGACCTGACAACCACCCGCTCCGGACCCACCGTAGCGAAATCCGCTGTCAGGTGGCCCGGGTCAGTATCGTCCAAAGCAGATCTCGAACTTGGTGGTGTAGTAATAGAATGGGGTGACTGTTCCGATGTCCCAGAACCCCGGCGTGAGTATCGATAGGTTCAGACGTCGACGGCGTCGAAGGCCTCATCGATTACATCCTCGCTTGGCGCGTTCAGGTACGGTTCGATGGCTGCGAAACTGTCCCAGCCGCCGACGGCCATCACCACCCGCGGGTTCACCTGCTCGTCGACGAGAAGCCGCTGGGCGAACCGCCGCCGCAAATCGTGCGTGCTCACCTTCTCGAAATCCTCGTCGCCAGTCTGCCTCGAGGCACGTTCTGCTGTCCGGCGGACGACGGCCCGCACGCCAGGCTGCTTCAGATCGATGAAGGGGTCTTTCGGCGTGATGTTGTGCTCGTTCTGGTAGCGCTGGAGATCGCGCTCGACACCGTCGGGGAGGTAGGCGTCGCGAGGCTTCCCGCCATTCCCGCTCGTGTCCTTCATGGCCTCGACGCGAAGGCGGTACTGCCCGCTGTCAGTCTGTTTGATGTCGGTCGGTCGGTCGGACCTGTGGGATCTCGAAGGCACGCAGGCCGACGAACGCCCCGAGCTGGATGATGAGGTCGTCCCGCTGGGAGTTGGTGGCACGACGAAGGTCCTCGATCTCGCTGTCGGTGAGCCACACCTTGTGTTCGTTCCCGGCGGTGGATTCAACGCGCATTACGATTACTTGAGTTACCGTAACACTAGTATCTAGTTGGTTGGTAGGAACGGGGTGCTGTGGGGGGTCTGCAGGGTCGAATCGGGACCGTCTGTTACGACTTATTAGACAAGTCGTTACTCTTTGTTTCAGACGGAGAACAAAGATATACCCGCTCAGTAGGTGTGCGTATCGTTCAAATTCCCCTTTGTCTTATCCTCGCTGTTTTACTAGTGTGCTTAATAGTGAGATTATGGAGCGACGGACAATTCTGAGACGACTCGGAGCGGGTGGGTTATTGGGTCTTGGTGGTTGTGTAGGGGCACCGACCACGGACTCTCAGTCATCGGTAACCTCGACTACCACACCTCAGGAAGGCCTTCAGCGGCGTGTCTCTCTCACAAGAGAGGAGTCAGTACCTGATGAGCATCAGGTTCGAGTTGAAACGGCAGTGCTTGAATCAACGATTGCAGATACACACACGGCTCGAATCCGAGTCACAATCACGAACGACGGGTCGGCGCGTGAGATCTCAGTTTCGACCGGTGGGTGCTCACTATTCAATAGGTGGAGTCAGACGAGCCATCCACAAGGATTGTGGCTTGGATTCGCTGACGACCCTCAGTACGTAACGGAACAGGGTCCCCGATGGGTAGCTGACCCTCCCGAGGGGTTTCCAGACTATGGCTGTGCTGGCCAAACATTTGACTCCGGTGAGTCGGTTCATAACGAGTACGAGATTTATCACGACGGTCGCGTCGGAGGTTATCTGAAGTCCGGAACCTATCGATTCGAGGAAGAATTTTTCATCTCGGAATCTGGGGAGCAGGATGCAGGTGAGTCAATTCCATACGAAATTGTATTGGCTCTTGAAAATCCAAACTGATAATTAGGCTCTCTGTACTGACTGATTCACGGCTAATTATACAAGTCCTCATCTGAGTTTTCTGGGAGATGCGAAACCCGCACTGGCTATTACATTCATTACATCTATTACAGTCGATACCGTATTAGCGATTATGCCTATCGACATCGACCGGTTCGAGCAGGACTCGAGCGAGGACCTCCGCTCGGGCGGTCGGACGAACGCCGAGGCGATCCTCGCGTTCCTCGCTGCCAACACAGACCAGGCGTACACGCCCAAGGAGATCCACGAGGCGACCGATGTCCCACGGGGGAGCGTCGGCGTCGTCCTCTCCCGGCTCGAAGATCGCGAGCTCGTCCGTCACCGGGGGGAGTACTGGGCGATTGGCGAGGCCGAGGACATCGACACGACACTCTCGTCGCTCGCGACCGCTCGCGCAGCGACCGACCGACTCGGTGAGGAGGATCCTGACGAGTGGGGCCCGGGCGTCGACGAGTCCGCGGAGTCGCCGGAATGAGCTATGAACAGGGCGACGTCTGGTGGGGCCCGGCACCGCACAGGTCGGGCCCGTCGTACCGACCATGGGTCATCGTCAGCGACAGCTCGCACCCGTTCGCACACACGGAGTGTATCGCCCTCGCGATGACGACCCAGCAGCACGCCGGTGCTGTCTCTGTCCCGGATGATGCCTGGCTCGAGGGCGGCTCTGATGCCGACGCGTACATCTCTCCCTGGTATACGACGACGATCAAGCATCGCGACTTCGACCGCCACCAGGGCACGCTCGACACCTCGCTCGTTGCCGAGGCAGTCACGGAACTGCATCGGTATACGCCGGCCCCCGACGGCTGAGGGTCACCGTCGGCTCCGGGACTGGATCTCGGCCCACATCGGGCCCAGAGCCATGCTCGTGAATTGCGCTTGCAATTCAGACATACCGACCCGTTCAGGACCGCGCAATAACGGCCTCGGGCTGCTGACTTCTGCCCAGATGCATACGCGCGCGGGTATTAAATGGAGGGGGCACAACACCTCCTAATTTCCCAGAACGTGCTTCGTTCCCGCCGGGCTGATTGCTCGTCACGTCCACTCCCTCGAGCTCGGTAATCACGACGGGCTCAGTGCAGTCTCTAACGCTCGTTGACGGCGGCTAGAATTCCCTGGTTTCACTCCGTCCAGACAGCACGCTGAACGCCACTCACCCTTGGCTCTGGCCCCGCATATCCCGGTCAGCACAGCACTCGTTCCTGTCCACAAACTCATTTCGAAATTCCGATATATGGCCCCGCTCAGGATCGGCCGGTAGCGGTCTCGAACTGCTGCTGCCGAAATGTAGCTAGTAAACTTGACATATACGCTGATGACCAACCACGATTCACAGACTGCCACAGCGCAGCTAAGAGCCGAGATCGTCGCCGCTCTCGATCTGGCCGAGTTCTCGTCGGATGCCTACACCTCGGCGGCGTACCTGGACGCCGCCCTCGAGGCTGGCTTCGAGGTTGCCGACCTCGCTAGGGCCCACGACGTCGAGAAGAAGACGATCTACCGGGCCCTCGACCGGCATGACATCGCCCACGAACAGCCGCCCAAGAACGGGACAGCCCGCCGGCTCTGGGACCGGTCTCCCGATTCGGTGCCAGGTGACGACTGATGGGCGCAGCCAGTTCCCCACCGGCGACTGCATCCGGTATCGACCGGCCGCTGGAGTGAGAGATTGGGCTAACCAACAAGACGGAGTATTCCCGGGCCGTTGTTGGTTAGCGGCGGTCGACCTTCTCGCCGACCGATTACCGGCCGTCGTCATCGTCGTGACAGCGTTGGTCGTCGGTATTCGAGTCGTGATTCTCAGCCTCTCCATTGCCCCGTACTTCGAGCGGTTCTCTTCCGGATGGAAATGGCTGCTCGCGTACTTCCTCTGGACGCCAGTGTACGCTCTCACTGTCGAGCATTTCAAATCGGAGCCGACGGCAGACGTTCGTGGCTTCTATCTCGGTATGGCGATTCCGCTGTGGATCACGGTTCAGGTGTTCGTTGTCGGCGGTGTCGCATTCAGCGCGAGCGTTCCTCAGGGCCTCGAATTGAATTTTATCGTACCCCTGGCTTTCATCGCGCTTCTGATGAACTTCCTCACGGATACCGCCACTAAGACCGCTGCTCTCGTCGGCGGGGTGGTCGCAGTCGTCAGTAGCGGTGCTCCACTTGGGCTTGGAATCGTCGTCGCCACCCTTGGAGGTGTCGTCGCTGGGATGCTCAGCCGTCGATGGGGGAGGCCTGAATGACCGAGACCTTCGACTCGGGGATGGTGTGGGTACTTATCGGCGTGTTGGGCATCGGGACGTTCGGTCTACGCCTCTCGTTCATTCAGTTGTACGCGTACCTTGACGGGTTCCCGCCGGTAGTAGAGCGGGCGCTTGGTTTCATTCCGGCCGCCGTCCTCGCCGCCCTCGTCTTCCCGGCACTCTTTCCACTAGCGGGGGAGGGGGTCATCGATACAATCGTCAACGTGCGGTCTGTCGCTGGTGCAACCGCAGCGGTCGTCGCGTGGCGAACCGATAACATGATGGCGACAATCGCCGTCGGCATGGGAGTTCTATGGGGGCTATCGTTTTTGTTCTAGCTATATCCGCTCTTTTCCATTGGATGTGTTTCGAAGCAGTTGAAACCGAGTGTTGCAAACCCGTGAGAAGAGCGGATGAGGCGGCTACCTCATTGCCCGTCCATCAAACATGCTGATGGGGATCTCGGACGCAGCTTCCGTTACCTGCTCACCCTTTATATGACAGTCTGGAGCTAAAAAAGGAAGGAGAAGGGATGAATCCAACAGACCAACGAGGTTATTGTCGGAAACCACGTCAGACGTGTCACCGATTCAATCTCCTTCTCTGTTCAGTCTGCAGACCTAACCAACGGTTGTTTCAGCGGGGAAAGTGTCGAATCGATAGGAATAAACAGGGCCAACGTAGCAAAGCCGAGCAACCGTCACTCGGCATCACATCCGCCGTCACATGTAGTAACCGTTTTCCAGTGTCTGCCCGGCGAAAGAGCACGGAATCGGGGTTGAATCCTTAATAGACACATAATAAACCAACTCACTCCAGACAGTGTCGCTTGATGTCAAATCACACACGACGCTCGTTCATCGGCGCGGCCGGACTCGCGCTCGGCGGGGCCACTCTTGCGAACACGAAGCTGTCGAGAGCTGAGGCGGCCGTAAACCCGGACAGTCAGTCGGACTCCGACTGGCCGATGCTCGGTTGCGGTCCCCACCGAACAGGGTCCAACCCTCAAGGCGCGTCGTTTTCTGAAGTACCGCTGGTCGACTGGAGCCGACAGGTGACGGACCTCGGTCTTGGGCCGGAGCCAAACAGGTATATCGGGCAAGCAATCGTGGACGGGATCGTCTACTTCGGCGGGTATTCGGGGACCGAAGACGAGTCACGGGGCGTCGTGACGGCGGTCAATCTGGAGGACGGCGTCCCGCGCTGGCGGACTGAGTTGGAGGAACCGGCCAGCTACCCAGCGGTCGGACCGGAGGCCATCTACGTCGCCAGCGACGGCAGGCTGCTCGCCTTCTCGCGGACCGACGGCACGCTCCGCTGGTCGAAACGGATTTCCGATCGGTTCCTGTCTGTGCCGGCCGTGATAGACGGGACGGTCTACACCTCGACCGTCGGCTACGCTGATTCCCCATCTACATACGCATTCGAGGCGGTGACGGGCGAACAGCAGTGGCGGGCCGGGATCGGGACCGACTACGGCCTCCCCTCCCGGGTGGCAGTGGACGGCGATATGGTGTTCGTCGGTCCGACCGCTCTCTCTGCTACAGACGGGAGCGTCATCTGGGGTGAGACGGAGCACACGAGGACAGATGCGGTGTCGATGGTTGCCGACGATTCGGTCATCGTCGTCGGTGCCACCAGCGATAGCGTGGAGGCACTCGACCGCGCCGACGGAAGCACGCGCTGGGCGACCGGAATCGAGGGACCAGACATTCAACTCCCCACCGCGCCCCCAGCCCGTTACGACGACTTGGTTGTCGTGCCCACGTTCGCGCAGGTGGGGGGCGGAGGAGGACGAGTCACTGCACTCAACCGCAACGATGGAAGTGTTGCGTGGTCCATCGACCCCGACGGGGGCGCGCCCGGGTCGGTCGCGTCCGGGGACGGCGTCGTCTACCTCACTGTCAGTCCCAATTTCTACACCGCCGATTCCGACGAACGCGAGCCGGGCGTGTGGGCACTCGATCCCGAGAACGGGTCGGTACTGTGGAAGCTCCCGATGCGGGGATCCGCCATGGGGGTCGGAATGGAAGTCCGGAGCGGCTCCGCAGTCGCCCCAGTCTCCGACGCGGTGGTGCTCACCGACAGCGACGGCTACGCCTACGCGCTGACCAGGTCAGATCCGGAGGTCGACTGGCGCTTTGACGCGGCGGGACCAGTGCGGTCGGCTCTCGCTGTGGCCGACTCCACGCTGTTTGCAGCCGATACGACCGGTGCCTTCTACGCGGTCGACGTCACGAGTGGCGAAGCGCGGTGGCAGACCCGGGACGAGGGTGTGGTCGCAGATCTCGACATCGTCGCTACCGACGACTTGTTGATCACGATGAGGGGCAGCCTCTCGGCCTTCGACGCCCAGACTGGCGATACCCACTGGTCGCTCGACGTGGCCGGTCCCCTCGCTCGAACCGTGGTCGACGGAGCCGTCTACATCGCCACCCGGACGGGCGGAGCTGGGGTCCTCGCAATCGATGCAGAGACCGGCGACATCCTGTGGTCGTCGTCCGAGGAAGAGGCGTGTCCCCCGGGAATCGCGACGCCGCCGGTGGTCGCTGGTGACCGTGTCTACGTCGCGAGGGGCGACGGAAGGATCTGGGCGCTGGACCGCACCGACGGGACCCGAGTCTGGACCACGGAAACGCAGCAGCACGTGAGTTGGCTGGCGGCCGGCCGCGACACCATCTACCACAGTCCAGGGGAGTACTTCGAATCCGACGTCTACGCGCTGAACGCCGCCGACGGGTCGGACCGCTGGACCCTCAATTTGGGCGAACGGGCGCCACCGTGGCCCGATAAGCAGCACCGGATCAGATCGCTCACTGCCACGGCGGACTCGGTGTACGCGACGAGCATCGAACGGAGCGAGGAGGAGACCGAGGACCCCGAGTACACTGGCTTCCTCCACCACTTCGACGCGAACGGGACCCGCCGCTGGTCGCTCACAATCGACTCCTCCGCTGATCCCATCGTGGATACGGCACCCGTCGTCGCCGACGAAACGGTGTTCGCGACCGGTAACTGGCGGATGTACGCGGTAAACGCCGCGGATGGCGGCCTCGTCGACCGGTTCGAGACCACCGGCTCGATTCGCTCAACCCCGGCAATATCGGACGATAGCGTGTTCGTCGGCAGTGACGACGCGTCTCTCTATCGGTTCTACAGGTCCTGAGAGCGCTGGAACCGATGCTGTCCTAGTGCGGCGAAGAGCACTCCCCTAGCGTTCGAGGATACGTCGCGGATACCGGACCCAGCCTGCGCTCCCTCGCCGGATTTGTTCGATTCTCCACGATGGGAGTCGTCGTCCAGACGACCCTCGTCGGCACTCTGCAGGTCATTTGTGGTTACGCCTTCTCTGGCTCCGGTGCGTACCACGCCAAGAGCACTCCGAGCACCCCGAGAGCGCTAGCGACGAGGAAGGCCGTCTCGTAGTTCGAGACGTCGATGAGCTGCCCGGCGGCGATGGGCGCAATAAACGCCCCCGCCAGGCCGACGCTCGTGAGGAAGGCGACGGCCGTCGCGGCGACGGCTGGCTCGACCAACTCACGGACGTACGCGAAGACAAGGCCAAGACACAGCTGGATGGCAAATCCGGCGACGAGCAGCGCCGCGACGACCACAGGAATAGTTCGAATCGCGGTAAAGCCCGCAATGGTGGGCGTCGCCACGAGGAAGGAAAGCAAGACGACCGGGCGGCGGCGGCCGCCAAAGAGGGTATCCGAAAGAATCCCGCCGCTCACTCGCGAGAGCACGCCAACGGCCGGAAATAGGGCGACGAGCGCGCCACTGAGCTCCAACGACAGCTGCAGCTCTTCGGTGAGATACGACGGAGCCCAACTGTTGACGAACAGATACAGCGCGTAGCCGAGGAACCCGAGGAATCCGACAGTCCAGACGCGGCGGTTCGTGAGGACGCGGCCAAGGTCCGACAGCGTCGGCGCTGGAGTCTCGGTAGCGTGTCCGCTACCGCGACTCATTGGCCAGAATACAGCCACTCCTACACACGCGATGCCCGTGAAGATGGGAAAGATAGCTGGCCATCCGAACTGCTCGGCGACGATGGGGCCAGTGCCCTGCCCGATGGCGAAGCCGACCGGTCCGCTCGCGGTGAATGTCGCCACGGCCGTCCCCTGTCTGGCAGGAGCGAACGAGCGCCCGACGATGTCGATAGCCGCGTTCCAGACGACGACGTAGGCAACGCCGCCGAGGATGCGTGAGGCGACGAGCGACCAATAAGCACCGGCAGTCGCGGCCTGCCAGCCCCACGCTCCCGCGACAAGAAGGAGACCAACTGCCACCGCGATGGCGTACCGCGAATTCATCCGGTCAAGTACGATCCCGACCGGAATACTTGCGAGGACCGCCGTCCCGAACATGACACTCACGAGGAGGCCAGCTTCCGAGGCATTGATCCCCAACGATGCCCTAATGAGCGGCGTCACGCTCGCCGGAACGAGTTCATACGCACCGAGCCCCGTGGACATGAGAATCGCGCCCGCAAGCAATCCCCAGCGCGCACGCTCAGTCCTCACGGCGGTTGTAGCATCCACCTTCTGGTCTTCGCTCGACACGCCAACGCGGTTCACTCTGGCGTCTTATCAACCTAGCGCGATCCAATGAAACTGTTCGCCCGCGGTACCAAATCAAGCCATCACGGATCGGATGAAATATAGCACCACCAATTACTGTATCCGACCTCTGTATTCAGCACGCGACTCCTATCAGTATCAGCGGATTTCAACAGAGTCGTAGATTTGCGTATTGATCACCGTTAGATATTCTAATTCAACTAATCATTCAGACACTCGTGCAAGATACACAGCGCATATGTCGAATGAGACCAGGAGCAGATTCGGTTAGGTCGGATTGGTCAATACAGAAAATCTAAATAACACCCCCTTGTTTCGCCGTTGAGGCGGGCAGTTGTGGCATAGTGCACCATACATCTCCCGCCTCAGCTTACTGTTCAATATACCCTCTGTATTCCCCACAGAAAACTATCAGTCCAATCTGTTGTGCTGAATACAGTACGCATAGTCAGCACGCTCCAAAAACAATCTTCGAAGGGTGGTCAGCGAGTAGTATAGAGAGAGTAGTGAGTCCGTCGGGTGCGAACCTCGAAAGGGGAACCACGAAACCTGCCTCGACAGACTACTGATTAGTCGTTGCTGGGATGTCGTCGTAGGTGCGAGCGAACTGCACGAAGTTCTGGAGGATTTGAAGGCCTGTTTCCCCGCTCTTTTCTGGGTGAAACTGTGTCCCTATTACGTTCCCCTTCTCGTTGGTAGCGATAGCGCTGAATTCGAACCCGTAGTCACAGGACATCACTGTGTCATCAGCGACTGCAGACGCGTACGAGTGGACGAAGTACGCGTAGTCTCCGTCTTTGACTCCGTCAACTATCGGGTGGTCACGCTCAATGGTGAGTTCGTTCCATCCCATGTGTGGAACATTTACGTCACCGTTTGGGAGACGCTCCACTCGACCAGAGATAAGGTCTAATCCTTCAATTGTCTCACCATCGGGGGCACCCTCCGTACTCTCCGTGAATAATAACTGGAGCCCGACGCAGATACCGAGAATCGGTGTGTCCTCCGCTGCTTCGATGAGAGTATCATGGAACGGCTTCGAGTTACGCATACACTCTCCATAGGCACCGACACCGGGAAGGACGAGCGCGTCGGCTGCTGCGATTTCCTCGGGGTCATCGGAGATGGAAACGGATGCATCGGCCCGCTCAAGGCCTCGCTGTAGACTCCGGAGGTTGCCCACACCATAATCGATAATCGTGACTTGCACAAGGTATCTCTTTGCTCCAGAATATTATGTCCTCCTCTGTCGGATGCAGCCTCTACATCTCCACGGCCACTATACCAACCAACCCTCATAGAAATGGTAATATAATTATACACTCCGATAGTGTGGGTGGGACGATTTCTGTCGGTGTATCAGATATTTCAAACACAACCCACAGCATCAATACAGATGAGTCACTTCGGGTCACTATGAGCGAATCTGCTCCCGAAGCAGAGTTTCATAGTATCCTGTTTACTCGATTACGAGACTACATCCATCGTGAAGACACCCCATTCAATTCGGTAAGGATTGAGGAAGACAACGACCGTGGGCGAGCAGATATATTTGTGAACTCTGACTTGACGGGGAGCCTTGTTATTGAAGTCAAGAAAGACAGTGTCTATCCACTAAATTCTGAAGTGATCAAACAAGCCAGAGACTACGCAGACGCAACCGGCGTAGACTACTTCGCCACATGCAACTCCAATGACTTTTTCTTGTTCCACTACAGCGGGCAGATCGAAATTGCCGAAATTCCGTATTATTACCTCAACTTGCGGGATGTCAATCTCTATGACCCATCACTGAACGAGCGCATCCCGACGATTCTAAACGCGGTTCAGTACCTGGCAAACCGCGGTGAACTCCCTAAGCAAGGGCAACGAGATAGAGTTGTTGGCCTCCTTCGCTCGTTTCATACCTCAATTTGGCCGACGTTTCAAGCTCTGGCTCAAGATAAATACGGTACCGATCCAACATTCACAGACAAATTTGACGAGTGGGTCCACGAGAACGATTATTCCTCTCTAGACAAGTCTGAGCAATTTGGTTTAGCCGCCAAACAGTACGCTTACCTAATCTCGAATAAGATTCTGTTCTACGAGGTCGTTCGGGAACAAACTCCAGCCCCTGTGGAGACTGAAAGTGGGTTTGCCCTTGATTCACTCGTTGATGGAGTCTCTGAGGCTGGCATTGACCGTCATATCGAACAACAATTTCAGGAAATTCAGGACGAGATCGATTACGAGCCCGTGTTTGACGAGGGCTCGTCGCTGTTTGCGGATTACCCACACAATGCAAAGACTCGGAACGCGATTGTCGATCTCCTCGGTAGTATTGAAGCGAAGAAGATCTCACAGATTGACGAAGACCTCCTGGGTGAATTATACGAGGAACTGATCCCAGAGAGTGAGCGCAGAGCGCTCGGCCAGTTCTATACACATCCTGATATCGCTGAGGCGATTTGTAACTGGGCCATCGAGCCCGATTCAGAGGACATCCCACGGGTACTTGATCCAGCATCAGGAAGCGGGACATTCACCGTTGAGGCATACCACCGAATCCAGCAGGTACACCCAACGGCAACTCATCAAGAGATCATCGACAGTATCGTCGCTGTCGACATCAACCGATTTCCGCTCCATCTAACGGCGCTCAACCTCTCTTCGAGGAATATCCAGAAGAAGACCCGTGAGTTGCATACTTTCAATGACTCGTTCTTTACACTCTCCCCACGAGACAAACGTATTCCGAGAACCAATGACGGCGGGGACGAGCTCGGCAATTTTGATGCTGCTGTAGCTAACCCGCCGTATATCCGCCAGGAAAATTTGTACCCGAATAAGGACCATTTCCGCTCTCACCTGAAAGATTTCGCCGGGAATAACTCCAAGCTCTATTACAGTGGTCGAAAGAGCCTGTCAAAGAAATCAGACGCGTATATTTACTTCATCACACATGCCATACAGTTCCTGAGAGATGGCGGCCGTCTCGGGTTCATCGTTCCAACGAAATGGTTGATTACAAAATATGGTGAGTCGTTCCAGGAGTTCCTGTACGACCAGACAAAGGTCCATGCGGTAGTGGGCTTCTCGGATAGGGCCTTTAGTGCACTTGTCGACACGGTCTTACTCTTTGTCGAGCGGTGTGAGGATGAGCAAGCACGCCAGGAATCAGTTGTTGATTTTATCCGGGTGAAAGAGCGGCTCTCTCCTGAAGATCTGTCTTCTATCGTGGGATATCAACGCTCTGTACCGGACGAAAAGTTGTTTGATATTGAGGTTTCTGACGACTATCGGGCAGTGAGTGTCCCACAGGAGCATCTGGAGGAACAAGGTGGACAAAAATTGGGCTATTATCTGTATGGTCCGAGCCCGTTCATCCCTCTCGTAAATAGCAAAAAGATGGTGGAATTAGAGGAGTTTGCAGAGGTCGCTTTCGGCAACAAAACCGGGAACAATGGCTTCTTTTTGCTTGATGAACAGGACGTCTCGCAATGGGGCATCGATGACCGGTTCTTGAAACCTGCCATCCGGTCTATCCGAAATATGGAGTCTCTGACCTTGCGGGATACGGAGCAGTATCTCCTCGACTTCAGTGAATATGTAAAAGGGGTTGAGGCCCAGCGGTCTGGGTTACGTTCTAACAGTGATCTCGCAGAAGAAGTGAAGAAGCGATTGCGAGAAGACGGATACGATTCTACGCTAAGATATCTTGAGCACGGAGAGGACGAAGGCGTTCCAGAGGGGAGGACTGTCTCTGAGCAGAATACGCCGTGGTTCAATCTGGGCGATCTCTTGGTGCCTGAAGTGCTTCATCCAGTCTTCTACAACGAGAGAGTATTCACTGTTGACAATGTTGGTGGGTTTGCACCAACGAACGCAATCCAATGTATAGACATTACCCGATATGACGATGTGATCCAATATATTTTAAACTCTACAGTTTATAAAATAATGCTTGAGTTATGGGGCCGGCATGAGGGTGGCGGCGCACTGCAACTGCTCACATACGAAGTCTCCTCAGTCCCGGTCCCCAATCCGGAGTTGATGTCTGACTCACAGAGAGCGCGAATCAAGGACGCCGGTCAACGGATGGTCCGCGGGCAGACTGATGCCAGAGCTGAGCTGGATCAGGTAATACTGGAGTTCCTTGAACTCGATATGTCCCCTGCGGAACTGCAGGCCGCTCACAGAGGGATGATGAGTCAGCGAATCGAAGGAGCAGCGAATGAGAACGTGATGATCAAAGATATCGATGACTTCGACGATTACAACCTCGAGTCATTGATTCCAGACTATGATTCAGATACAGTAAATATGGATCTCAGTGATTTCTGAGCAGAGTGTCTACTCACAACAGTCGGTAAAGCCAGCACTCTGGATGTTCGCGGCTGCCACAACCACTCCCCAGGCACGAAACACCCCTGTACCGTATTCAAAAGGCACTGTCAACAGTGCTTGAGGCGGAATTAGTTACGGAGTCGCTGGATACGTTTCTCGGTGGGTGGATGCGTCGAGAACAGTCGTTCGAACATCCCTTTGTCCGCGTTGAAGATACAGAGGGCGTTCATACTGTCCTCGACGGTCGACTCACGACCCTCGGCACCACGCGAGATTTTTTCGAGGGCGCGGGCCAGCGGCTCTCCAGTTCCGATAGCTTGCCTGGCATCCGCATCAGCGACGTACTCTCGGTACCGCGAGATGGCAAGGACAAACACCATCACGAGCGCGTTAGCGAGCGAGGAAGCGACCATCGCAAGGATCCACGACCCGATGTTACGCTCACCGCCGAACAGCACCGCGAAATACGCGACGTAACCCACGAGCATCCCGATCGACTGCCCGATGACCATGGTGATTACGTCCCGGTTCTTTATGTGAGCCAGTTCGTGAGCAATCACACCTTCAAGTTCGTCGTCGTCTAACAGTTGCATCAGCTCGGTCGAGACGACGACGACACCAGCCCCTTTCCGCCCCACTGCGAAGGCGTTGGGGACGCCCATATCCATCGTCATGAGCCGAGGTTCGTCGATATTCATGTCTCGACAGAGCCGCCGGACCATCTGGTGGACGTGGCCAAAGCGCTGGTCGTCGGGCATATCCTCCGCGTTCCGCAGCGCCAGCCACTTCCCGAGTTTGTACTGGATCCCAGGCACGACGATGATCCCGACCAGTAACACCGGTATCAGTGGCAAGCCCAAAAGTACCGACAGTGCGGTCCCGGCGAATACGTAGAACGCGAACAGGATCGCACCGACGACGAGCATCCGTAGTTGCAGGCCGAAGTCTGTCATATGGGGCAGCTACTTCGTCCGTCCGTAAAACCCTCTTGGACCGTGCTCGTGGCCCCCAAACCTGTCCGTTGAGAACCACTACCAATCAGTGTAATGACCTATGTGTACCAGACACCGGCGCCATGTAGAGGGTGGTACAAGTTATTTCATGGCGGCCTGTGTCGGTCCACCAGGTCACTCGATAGTTCGGTAAGGGGTAACAATACAGCTTAGCCCAATATCTGGGGTGAAGTTCGAAGACAACTCCTGAAATTTGAGCAACCCGAGACCGAAATCTTGGTATTCGGCATGAACTCCAGGACTGGCCGATCCCTCGGCAGGAGAATAGCCCCTGTTCAACATTACCGTCCGAACGCTGGCGGAGTTTGAGCTTCGACCACACTCAGCTAAGAGCGATGGCCTCAGCCACGACCTCGCCCATCTCTGGTGGTTCGTCGATGAGAACGGCGGCCTGCCCTTCGATTACCGCTTCTCTGTCAGCATCGAGCACGTCCGTCGTGAGCTGGTACTTGTGCCGCCCGACCTCATCGACCACTTCACACACGGCCGTGAGACGGTCACCAGGTTCGGCCGGTTTCAGGAACGAGAGGTTCTGTGAGAGGTAGATGGTGACTCCGGGGAGTCGCGCAAGCGCAGCGCTGATCAATCCGCCGATGAGCGTCCCGTGGACGATCCGTCTGCCGAACCGTGTCTGGCTGGCGAACTCAGCGTCGAGGTGGAGTCGGTTAGTGTCTCCGCTGGCGGCCGCAAAATTCCGCAGGTCCTGTTCACTGACTGTCTTCGAGAACTCGACGCTGTCACCGATGTTAACCTCATAATCGTCCAGTCCCCGCCCCTCGACCGACCAGTCGTCACTCTCGTAGGCGACTTCCTGCTGCCGGTAGTAGCGGGCTGGCTCTCGGTCGTGCCTCCCGATTTCTCTCCGCTGGAAGACCTGGGGGACGTGCCTGACGATATCATCAGTGCTGACCACCCCAACCAGTGCGTCATCGTCGAAGACGACCAACCGGGCGATGCCATGCTCGAACATCGTATCGACTGCGTCTCCGAGGGTGGCACTCGCATCGATCGACACAACGTCGGCAGACATGAACTCCGACAACGAGCGCTCCTCCGGGTCCGAGAGTTCACCGAGGAGCCGGACGAAGTCATCGCTGGTGACGATACCGACGACCTTCTCGTCCTTGACGACGACCAAGGACCCGATAGAGGCCCGATAACAACGTGCTGCGGCATCGCTGGCAGTCGTCTCTGGTGACGCCGTCTCGACTGGACTACTCATTACATCGTTGACACGTATCGGGAACACCATAGCTGTACGTCGGGCCAACGTCACAAGGAGCTATTTGACAACTTCGTACCAACTGACCAGTGCCGTGGGCCGGTTCTCCACTGAGGCCGACTTCGGCCAGCAATCCGCCTACGGTGGCTCCTCCCAACTGATGCATGTTTCGGCAAGATGGGTGGTACCGTCGCCATCGCTACCGCTGGACGAAGATGAATGGGCGGTCTGCGACCCACTCCGCGGCGTCGATCTCGGAGTGGATTGCCCCCTGGAGTCGATCTGTCTCGTCGGGCGCGTACGAGAACCCATTGGCCTCAAATTTCTCTATCCAGTAGTCTCTCGGGGCTTCGTTGACGTGATGAGTTCCGCTGAGTCCGGGTGGGGCAGCAGTGAAGACTACTCGCGGGGCCGCCGCCGTGACGGTCTCGACCAACGTATCGGCGAATCGTCCCGGGATGTGTTCGGCGGTCTCGATACAGAGTGCCAGGTCATAGTCGTCGTCGAGTTCCAATGGCTCGCGGAGGTCGTGGATAGTGAGTGCATCGGCGGGAATTTCGGCATGATGTCTGGCTTCTGAGAAGCCTTCGACGCCATGGACTGTGACACCATGGGCCTGGAACCCAGTCAGGTACCGACCGAGCCCACAGCCGAAATCGACCACCGAGTCGGGCTGGTACTCCTCATAGAGGACGTCGGCGACAGCGTGGGCTTCTTGGG
Source organism: Haloarcula sp. MBLA0163 (assembly GCF_055632435.1). Lineage (NCBI taxonomy): Archaea > Methanobacteriati > Methanobacteriota > Halobacteria > Halobacteriales > Haloarculaceae > Haloarcula > Haloarcula sp. MBLA0163. The sequence goes on along the minus strand of NZ_JBVMVV010000004.1, from coordinate 140,563 downwards.
GCGGCGTGGTCGACACTAGTCGGAGCCACCGGTCGCCGAAGCCATAAATTAGGTCGGGAGTGGCGATGCCGAGGTTATCAGCCTTCACGAGAACCCATTTGCCGAGAGTGGTGATGAGCGAGCGCACATGGGGATATTCGAACTGAGATACATCACTACATGTCGCTTACTCGGTCACATCTCTCCTTATCTCGACTACCATCGTAGATTGTTACTCACTAGTACGTTCGGTTGGCACGCCTCCTGTCTCCCCTCCGCCGATAGGTGTATCTTTCCTGGTGACTCGTCGACTGATTTCCCGGTAGTGCCATCGCGTATGTGGCTAACCAACAAGAGGTAAAATGCCATCCCAATGTTGGTTAGCTCTATTTCTCAACTCTCCTGTTGTCATCTGCCAGTATTCCACCGAATTTCCCCGGGTCGCCAGGTACGCAGAGAATCCTGAAGCGAATTCTTAGAAGCGGTCCTATAAACCATCAAATAAAAGTTGTCCCGTCACCGGGCTTAGGTGGCTTGAGACACGAACACGAGGTATGGTTCTTGACTCTGGAGTCAGGACCCACGATGCGCTACACACCGAGCTTATAACAGCAATCAAACGAGCACTCACTCTGGACACGTGGGTTTCCGGTTTCCGTGAGCGAGTCGTCTCGGAGGCGTTCATCCGTCGCCATACCGAGTTTGACTCTGTCGGTGGATTCTGTGCGGCTTGTCCATGTGACGAGGATACGATCGGGAGTGTACAACGGCTCTCAGCAGACGAACGTGACACGTTTGTTGCGCAGACGACCGATTTTGAGACGTGGACGGAAATGAAACAGACCGCAGCTGTCGAAAATCTCCTCACACTCCAAAACGCCTGATTATCCCAGTCCAGGGAGTGCGGCGAGCAAGTGATAGAGCGCGAAACTGATTGCGCCCCCGCCCACCATAGAGGCGACCCATGCCCCGATTGTGTATGCTGTCTTTGCTGTGGATACCCCATCCGAGTTCGACGACCCACCGACCAGTCCGGCCCCGACGATGCTGGATATCATGACCTTATTAAACGAAATGGGATACCCGAGCGTGATTGCAGCCTGTGCAACGAGAAATGCCGGTATGAACGCAGCAATCGACCGCTTCGGCCCGAGTGAGGCATATTCGCGGGCAACAGCCTGGATGAGGCGTGGCGACCGGAACCAACCACCGAGGAGAATACCGAGCCCCCGAGTGCGAGCAGGTAAAGAGAGGAGAGCCCGAGCGAGGCTTCGAAGACGGCTTCTAGAGGCCCAGTGGCGAGACCAACCTGCGAGCCGCCGCTAGTGAACACGACGACGAGCGCGAGCGCCACCAGCATTCGGTTGATGCCGGTCGTCAAGTCACGACGGAGCTGCCAGTAGACCACTGCAATCGCGAGAAGCCCGATTGCCCCACCGACGAATACAGTCCCGGCTTCACCGATTCCAGTCGATGCGATGTCGAGTTGCCGTGTGAGGACACCTGCAATCGATCCTTGCCCGCCCTGTGGTGCCGGCAAGAATGAGAGCTGTATGTTGGCGAGTGTGTAGCCGACGCCACCGCTGAGCAACGGAATGCTCAGTTCATCGGAGACTGTCTCGTGTAGCAATAGCCAGGCAAGCCCGTACGCGAGGATGCCCTCGACGACTGGAATCGCGAACCAGAACCCCAGAATCCTGGCATAGGTTTCGACAGCAAAGCCGCCGCCGAGAGCGATGCCCGCACCGATTGCCGCTCCGGTCACCGTGAACGCAGAGGGAATAGGGTAGCCTCGAGAGTTTCCGATAGTGATGAGTGTCGCTGCCGTGAGCAACGTCGCGGTCGCGGCCAACGGGGTGATCGTCACGCCGGTCACCAATCCGTGACCGATTGTTTCTGAGATGCTCCCACCCTGTGCGACAGCCCCGAGAGCGGCGACGATTCCAACTAGCAGCGCTCCACGTAGCGTTGACAGCGCATTCGCTCCCACAGCCGGGGCAATCGGGGCGGAGTTGCTGTTCGCCCCGACAGTGAATGACATAAATAGCGACGCGACGACCGCTAGAGCGACAATCCCGAGTACTGAGAGCATTGATTGAGTCAGGAAGTGGTTGGACGGGGGAACAACGTCCTGCTACGATACATCTCCGAACAGAGGCGTATGATTCTGTTGGTAGCATATGCTCGTATCATTGAGCTGCTGTACACCCAGATGTTCGGGAATATTGAGCCGCTGTCTCCACTACTTACTCCGACACTGGAAATCGTATCTGCACGGGCACCAGCCAGTGGCATTCAGTTTTGCATAGAGCAATCATATCGAACAAACACATGACCAACTGGCTGTCCTACGCGGTGGACGACGGAGCAGGAGTCTCCCGCGGGCCGCTCTTACAAGTCTGCTGCCTCCACGCCTGCAGTCCGGCCGCCATGAGACACAGTCCGCCGGCAATGAGTAAGAACGGTTCTGCGCCGAGGATATACACAACCGGGGAGCCATCGTACAGTGTCGTCTCAGCGTACAGAGTAGTTTTCTGGGCGGTCTGTACGATTGCTCTGAAGGCGTAAAATAGAACTACTCCGCCGGCTGCAACCGGAACGATAGAGAGGGGCTTCCAACGACGTGCCGCCACGATTCCGCCGATTCCAACGGCACCTACTCCTGTGAGCAGCCACTCTTCATGATTGAGTTGACCGGCCCATCCGGACATTATCGTTCCCGCATAGCCCGGTGCGACGTGCACCAACCCTTGGTGAATGCCGACAACGATTGCCCCAAACCCGATGATGACGAGGACAATCGGTGACGTAGCTTTGTTTCTAATACAGACAAATTTCGTTCAATTTATTTAATAGTTGTCCAGTGACTATCAGATAGGAGCTACCTCGGTCTAGCTATCTACTCTGAGAGTAATCGATGCCAAGCCGTCTGAGTTGATGAAGGTCTCTCCCATGCCCTCAAGGATGAAAAGCAGCTTTGCCGTGTTGTCCGGTCGATTCACAATGTGGAACCGGCCGTCCGGAAAGTTTAGGCCCAAAGTCTGTGAGATGGCGACGGTATGACGGGACAAACTGTAATCAGTGATGACTGCTCATCGCCGTTGATGGAGGGGACTCTGACTGGCTGATTGTTTTCCAGTGTTTTCTATCCTCGAGCACCCCACCAATGGTCTTTATCCCATATCCAGTCCAGCTAACCAGCAGAGCGTCACTCGGCGAACTCAACCCCCGTAATTTCGAATGAAGCCCCGCCGCTGTCACTCTCTGTAACGGTAATTTCCCAGTCGTGCGCTTCGACTATTTGTCGGACAATAGCAAGCCCGAAGCCAGTCCCCGCTTCTGACGTCGAATAGCCACTACCGAATATCTCGTTCCGGTCCTCCTCTGGGATTCCCGGCCCGTTATCGGCAACGTAGAACCCATCCTCCATGGCCCCGACTGTCACTGCGACCTCGCTACCGCCGTGTTCGACGCTGTTTCCGAGGAGGTTAGCAAATAGCTGTTCGAGCCGCGTCGGATCAGCCGCCACTCGTCGATCTGTCTCGATCGATATACTCGCCTCTGACGCTGGAACCGTCTCCCATGCGTCCGCTACTATTTCGTCAAGTCGCACCGGTTCGGGCTCAGAGACCCGTTCACCCTGACGGGCGAAAGCCAGCAGGTCGGTTATCAGGGTCTCCATTCGGTCAAGCGTTTGAGATGCGTCATCGAGATGCGACAGGTCGTCAGTCCGGCGTGCCAGTTCGATGTAGCCGTCGGCCGTCTGGAGTGGGTTTCGAAGGTCGTGAGCGACTACACTGGCAAATTCGTCTAGTTGACGGTTCTGCTGTGCAAGAGAGTCCGAGCGGGCTCGCAACAAGGACTCACGTTCGATGCGATCAAGTGCTGTCGTCGCGTTGGCGGCGAGGAGCCTACCCAGGGAGAGGTCCGTCTCATCGAAATCGTCCACCTCACGCGAGCCGACGATGATAATCCCGTGGTGCCCAAGCGGAAAGTAGAGCCCGCTCCGAATGTTTGTATCGGGGTCGTAGACCTCCTCAGCTTGCCGAACGTCACGGTAGCTACGCACCTCTCCGTCCCGATAGGCTTCCCAGGCGATTCCACGGTCGAAGGTGACAAGTTCGTCAGTGACCTCCTGAGTCTCCTCCGAAGCGGCTATAGGGACCAGTCCGTCGGCCTCCTCCTCGTAAATATGGACTCCGTTGAGTTCGAAGTTGAGAATCTGCGCCGCTGCTTGACTAGTTATTTCAGCGACCGACTCCACCGAGTCAGCATCGTATAGAGCGCGTGAGGCCTCGTGAAGTCGGGTCAGTTGGTTTTCTCGCTGGAGCCGATGGCTGATGTCGGTGAGCGAAAAAACCACACTGTCGATAGTGTCACCGTCGAATATAGGCGCCCCACTGACAGAGAGTGTCCGTTCAGTGCCGTCGGGCCACTGAATCTTGTGGACGCAGTCATGCACTGGCTCACCGTTGGCAATGACCTGTTGAAACGGGAGTTCATCGTCCGGAATCTCGCTCCCATCGATGTCACGAATGTTCCACCGGGGGTCGTCGTATGTCCGTTCCATCAAATCAGTTTGCTCTAGCCCCAATACTTCCTCGGCTCGTTGGTTCGCGAAAACGAAATTCCCGTCTCGGTCGAGCTGGACAACGCAACTGGGAACGGTCTTTAGAATCTGTTCGAGACGGTGTCGCTGTTGTGAGGCGTCTGACGCCGCTTCGTTTGCTTTGACAACGTTCTCGATACGATTCGCCAGAATCGTGTACACTTCCGTGTTCGTGTCTTTCTGGAGATAATCGGTGACGCCAGCAGAAATCGCTTCACTTGCGACAGACTCGCTGCCCTGACCAGTGAACAGAATAAAAGGGAGGCTAGGGTATTTCTCACGGACTCGATTGAGAAATGCAATTCCATTCATATCCGGCATATCATAATCGGAGACGACGCAATCGTACTCTTCCTCTTCGAGTCTGGCCATGGCAGTCTCAAGGCTGGTCGTCGTCTCTACTTCCAGCTGTTCGTCAGCTGCTTCCAACAACTGTGATGCTACCTCGAGAAAATCGGCATCATCGTCAACATGTATGACACGAACGCCCCCTGCCATATTCAACTATTAGCTTCGAGCTACTAGAACATTCTCCAAAGTCATACACAGTTGTCACAAATCAAATGGTCGGATTGAACAGTCCTCTAGGCTTGGAGGGGGGTAGTCAGCAGCAGGATTATGCCTCTTCATCCGATTGCCCTGACTCAAACGTCTCAATGAGTTCTTCAGGGAACGTATCCGGAGAAAATATAGAAACGACGTCACCAGCCTCGATACGGGTGTCGCCGTTGGGGGTGATCCGAGTATCTCCCCGTTCCACACTGACAACCAGCACTTCGTCCGGCAAGAGTCCATTCTTGTTTGCTGACTCGAGTGTGTTTCCAGTTATTTCTGCGTTCTCCGAGACCGTGAACTCCACCACCTCAGCCCCTCCGACGATGTTCTGGAAATCAGTAACCGCTGACTGTGGATGGTCTGGTTCCGGAGCAAACGATTCGTATGGTTGGGTGGAATCATCTCGAACGATGTCTTCGCGTTCGATCGTAACTCCTAGTCTCGACAGTTGTTGCGCGATTCGGTTGATGTCGTCGGTTTCGGAGCCGACAGCAGTGATGATGAGATTTTCTTGACCGGCGAGTAACTCCCGAACGTTCACTACCCCAGGCGTCGACAACGCTTTGGTCGCGACGTTGGAGCGCTCGCTTACCGGTGCAGTACAAGTGAACTGCGTCGTAACCTTTCCGTTCGTTAGTTCGTAATCGATGTCCGCGTGGTACCCGCGAATAATCCCGTTTTCCTCTAGCTGTCGGATGCGGTTCCGAATCGTCGCGGGCGTCACGTCTACCTCTTCTGCAATCATCGGTGCTGAGGTGTTCCTCGCGTCACTCCCGAGATAATATAAAATTCGCTCATCGATTTCATCGATTCGGTAACTCATACTCGCCTCTATTTTCGCATCAATAAAAATAGATTCCGTAGTAGAGCGTTTGTAGGCTTGTGACCGTACTTCTTTGATTGGTTTGTTTTCGAGTCGAAAAATTTTACCGTCTGAAAATAGCTATACAGCAATCAGAGCCCGAAATATTTTTTAATCGGGCATAATAATCAGGTCGTATGACGAACGACGACAGTCGTTCCCCGTTCGAACGCCTGAAAGAGTACTACGATCACGAAGAACTCGTCTGCCCCGATTGTGGGTACGAAGACGATGACGGTACATGGGAGAGTGAGACGGATGGGAGCGTCGTCGAGTACTCGCACGAATGCCCCCGTTGTGGGGCGGTACGACAACATACGTTAGACATCCACGAAGACTGAATGCTAGTCGTCGAAACCGTAAGCAGCGGTAGCTCTGAATGGACTACGGTTGATAGGTTGACCAAGTGTCGGGCTCTACCCCCGACCCCGGTGGGTCGGGGTACTCGCCCTCGTTCTTCCAGTATAGAATCGCCCCGACTCGGCAGTCCTGTACCGTGACGCTTCCGGTACTAGCGTTATCACTGCTCTTAGCTACTGGGTAGCTGCTCACCCTCGAGAAGCGAACTATCGATTAGACACCGAGCCAGTCATTGTTACTGATTCCGTATCCGTTGTCCTGACAGTACTGTCGGGCTCGGCGGCGGACTGCCCGCGAACTGGGTCGCGCTTCGCTCGTCTCAATTTGCTCGATAATCCAATTGGTCACGACTGTAATCCCTTCGTCGTCGTCTTCTGGTGTGACGTCCTCCAGCGCACGGAACGTTTTCCGATACAGCTCGTGTTGCTCGTCACCGTTATCTCGGATGCCCGCCTCGGTCTCAGCTTCACGGATACGCCCTATGGCACGTCTGATGGACATGACTAGTTATAATATTCACATATTGATAAATGAAGTTTTCAGTTACTCATCAAATCCTGTAGTCGGTTTCGAGGAGGGGGCACATTACTCCGCGGTCATTTGGCGCCGATGGAACAAGAAACCTATCCAAGTATTGGCATGACAGAGAATATCCGATGTCCAATCGGAACCGTATCAGGCTTCGATTACGGGACTTGCCAAAGAGTTTTCACTGAATATTTAAAAATATGAAACGGGAACGCTTACTCTGGCGGTGACCCTACGTCACTCGTCGACGACTGGCGCGCCGCGAGCATTCGTCTGGACGCTACGCAGGCCCTGTTTCGCTTTCTGCTTGGAAGCATATCCCTGACCACTGTCGGCGAGAATCTGGCCGTTATCATGGACCAGCCGCCAGCGAGGTTTGTCCGCCGAGTCGACGAAGAGTTCGAAGGTGGCGTCACTGCCGGTTTCGGGGTCGGTAACAGCCGAGTCTTCTTTGGTAGTGTCGACGACGTGTGCCCCAGGGGCGTTTTCTTTTACGCTCTCCAGTCCTTGCGTAGCCTTCTGTTTGGATGCGTACCCCTCACTACCGTCGGCGATAATATTTCCGTTATCGTGAACCAACCGCCACCGCCACTCGTCAGCACTGTCTTGATAGCGTTCGAACGTCGCCTTGCTGGCGGTCACCTCCGTCTCTATGTCTCCCTCATCGGATTCCGTCCACGACATCTCGATATCGAGGCTAACCTCGTCACCGTCCCGTGAGACGTCGACTGTCACATCGGACTCAGCGGCCGGGTCCACCGTTACCGTTTGCTCTTCGTCAGCAGGGACCGGGTCACCACGCCGGAGTGCTCTAGACAAGCGACGGAAGTACGACGCGAGACCTTTTCGAGTACGAGGCTCTGTCTCTTGGTATACCACATCATCTGACATACGAAATACCGTTTGTGTCGCTGGAAAATAAGACTACTGTCGTCCTCGGTAGATAGCCAATCTGGACGATTACTGTCAATCGGCCCAATCAGCATTGTAGAAGCGCATGTAATCCTCAGCAGGGGATAGGTTTTGACGACTTTGCAGAATACAGGGCGCGAATCGGGCACTCCGACTTACAAATTTATCGCCGATATGAGGGTTTATTCAATTATCCGATTAGAATGTGAACCCACTCTAAGTGGAAGAAGTCACGTTGTCTGGTCTATCTGAGTTCGCAAATGCAATAGCCTTCTGTGGGGACCTCCGAAGAACCTATTCAATTCGGAGAGGAATCGATACTCGGAACCCAGGGTCCTGACGGCTATGTTCAGTGCATTCGATACTGCGGCCCAGTTGCTCGTTCTCGTCGGTCTGCTGTTGGTCGTCGCACGGGTACTCGGCGCGCTGACCGAGCGACTCGGCCTGACGCGGGTCGTCGGTGAACTCGGGACCGGTTTCGTTCTCGGACCCTCGGTATTCGGGTTGTTCGTTCCCTCAGTCTATGAGCAACTCGCTCCAGCAATCGGGTCTCCGCTATTGGGCGACCTCTCGCTGCTCGGATTGGTATTGCTTCTCACGCTGGCCGGCCTCGAAACCGATGTGGCTCTCGTCCGCTCGTACGCTCGCGACGTGGTCGCCATCGGGTCCGCCGGACTCGCCATCCCCTTCGTGGTCGGCGTCGTGTTTGGTCTGGTTGTCCCGGCTTCCCTGTTGACCGGCAAGACGACTCGGCTCGTGTTTGCGTTTTTTCTCGCGACGTCACTCTGTATTTCCGCAATTCCGGTGATCGTCCGCATTTTCATCGACCTCGACATATTCGACAGTGCGTTCGGACAGCGAACAGTCGCGACGGCGATGTTCACCGACGTGGTCGGTTGGCTGCTGTTGAGCGTTGTCGTCGGCCTCGCCCGCGTCGGCAGGCTCGACCTACGGGCGATTGGTATAGTGGTGCTTACACTCGTCGGTGTTCTGCTCGGTGGGCTGGTCCTCGGTCAACGCGTCATCGACATGGTTCTCGCCCACCTTCCCGAAGACGACGCCCGCGGTCACCTCTTCGTCGTCGTCGCCGCTGCGGTCGGCGGGAGTGCAGTCACGTATGCCGTCGGCATCGAACCTGCACTCGGGGCGTTCGTGGTCGGTGTGTTGTTCGCACGCGCCGGCGGTATTCCCGAGACAGCGAGGACGACGTTCGAGCGTCTGACATTGGGCGTGTTCGCCCCCGTGTTCTTCGGCGTCGCTGGGCTGAATGCCGACCTGGGACTATTGTTCGATTCGACGGTTGCCGTGGTCGGGACAGTGACGCTCATCATCGCGGCGGGTGGGAAGATCGGTGGGGTTTACATCGCGGCGTCGTGGCTCGGATACAGCCAAAGGGAAGCTATCGGGATGGGCATCGGACTGAATGCGCGTGGCGCCATAGAGATCGTCATTGCGACGGTCGGTCTGGAACTGGGCATCCTGAGTCCACGGATGTACACGATCGTACTCCTCGTCGCGGTGGTCACTTCGGCGATGACGCCACCGTTGCTCCGCCGGCTACTCGAAAAGAAACCCGGTAAGCTAACTCCTGAGACAGTCAGGTAGTGCTTTGATCTCAACTCGTACTGCCCCGCCTTCAGGGGTGCTGCAAATCTACAAGGTTCGGTGTGTGATTTCAGGTGAATGTGACGTTTGAATACGTTCCCGGGGGCGGTTAGTTCACCCATCAGTTATCGCCGAGACCGGAGACCGATTCCTCACGGAGTTCATTCGTTCGCGAAGAGAGGCTTCGAAGGGCAAACACCAGCCCAGCACCGACAAAGATGATACCGCCGACGATTCCGAAGGCGACAGTGAATCCGAACCGGGTGGCCAGTGTCCCACCGGCAATACTCCCAATACCACGGGCCAGTGCCGATAGCACCGAATAGAACACGGGGAACCGTGCCGTCGGTACTTATTACTCGAAGAGCGACGACCTCCGGGATATGGCAGATATGACTGTCGAGGAGGCGATGGCGAAATACGGACCCAGCGAGGTGACCCGTGACGACTTCCTGACGATCGACGATCCGAACTACGCGGCCGACAACGTGGCTATCGTTACCGGTGGCGGAGCGGGCATCGGCCGGGCGGTGTCGCTTGCCTTCGCCGCCAACGGCCTCACGGTCCTCGCGACTGACCGGGACGAGGCTGGCCTTGCGGCCGTCGAGGCGGAGGCTGAGAACCTCGGCCTTCCCGGTAATATCGTCACCGTCACCGCGAACCTGACCGACGACGCCGATCTCGAACGAATCGTCGAAGCGGCGACGGCACAGGGGTCGCTACGGTACCTGATCAACAACGCCGGCATCCAAACTGTCGCACCGATCGAGTCGTTCCCAGTCGAGAAGTACGACCTCATGCACGACGTGATGCAGCGAGCGCCATTGCTGCTCACCAAACACTGTCTCCCACACTTCCGTGCGAACGACGACGGGCGTGGGGTCGTCGGGAACATGTGCTCGGTCCATGGCCACATCGTCACGAAAGACAAGGTTGCCTACAACACGACTAAGTTCGGCCTCCGGGGCCTAACCCAGTCCATCGCTGCCGAAGGCGAGGGGAAAGTTCGGGCTTTCACCGTCAGCACCGCCTACGTCAAGACCGCGCTGGTCGCAAAGCAGTTGCCCGACACGGCAGACCGCCGGAACATGACCGTCGACGAGGTGGTCGAGAAGGTAATGCTCGAACGTACCCGCGTCAAGGAGATGATGGAACCCTACGAAGTGGCGAACCTCTTCGTGATGGGATGTTCCCAGCACAGCAGCCACCTCAACGGGGGCGATATGACTCACGAAGGCGGTATGAGTCTGACCTACTGAATCAATTCAGGGAGGCAGGGATTGATACGGCTGGCCGCGGTGAACTCAGCTATGCCAGTTGTTTTCGAACCACTCCGGAGGGCGCTTGCCGCCCGGGACGAAGAGTCCCCGCCAGCACGGACCGATCGCGAGGACTCATCCCCACGCTCCCGGAAACGCGGTCTCGCCGTCGGCGCGTTGCTCGTCGCCGTGATTGGTGCGGTTGAACTCTGGCGACGAGGCGGGCTCTCGACCGGACCCACAGAGGGTAGGCCAGCGAGTGAACCCTCGAGCGCCGATTCGCGGTAGGGGAGGGCAGACTCGATAGGCCCGGTACTGCTCAATTGCGGCGCTCGGTCAGGAACCGGTCGGCTCGCTCACGACCGGTCCTGAAGAGCGCCTCGATGAAAGCGGGCGAGCGGTCAAGTTTCGTCGACCAGCGAAGTTCCTCGTCGAACTGGACCCGTTTGATGTCCGTATGCGTGTACCGGTCTGGCAGGTAGCCGGCGTCAACCCACTCGTTGACCTGCTGGATGAATGCCACTTCCTGTTCGAGAGACGTGTTGCCGCTGAGTTCGTTGCGCCGGTCCTCGATGTCATGTAGTGACCGCGGCACCCTCGATCGTTGGGAGGGGTTAATCTGGATGACCCACACTTCGTCCGGATCGGGGATGTCGTCGGTCGTTGAGAAGTCCCGAACCGGTGGGTTCTTCGAGAACAGACCATCCCAGTACCGTCGGCCATCGACCTCGACAGCGCCGAACAGACCTGGTTCGGCGGCGCTTGCGAGGATGGCTTCGGCGCGCATCTCCCGCCCGCGGAACACACGGAACTCCCCGTTCAGGACGTCGATGGCACTGATGAGCAGGGCCGGGTGGATGACCCCCTCGCGGCGCTCGCGTTCGCGGACGACCGTACTCAACTCACGGGCGTACGCGAAGTCCACGTGGGCTTCGAGGAGACGGCGGAACTGTCGCTGTCCGATAGCACCGGCGGGAACCTGCCCCGGACTGAACTGCGGGAAAGGTACCCCTCTGGTTCGCAACTCGGCGGTCCCGACCGCGAGGTCGTTCAGGTATCGTTCGGCCGGTTGGCGGGCTTTCAAGTCGTTCCAGAACTCACCGAGCAGCGCACTGGGGGCGTGGTCCGGACTGACCGTGCCGTACCACCCCAGCAACGCACAGACGGCCCCGCCGGAGGTCCCGGAGAACCCCACGATGTCGTAACCGGACGTACAGATCTCCGGGAGGAGTCGTTGTAGTGCCCCAGCGGTGAACGCCGTGTGACTGCCGCCACCCTGACAAGCGATGGCGACCTTCGTTCGGTCGTCACTCATCTACCCCTCATTTCGGGGCCGGATGTATGTACTTGTTTACCGACCGATCGCTTTTTTACCACAGTCGGTGTCTCGCCGGTGTGCTCAGCGTGCTCCGTCGGTTCGGCGAGCGATGTTCTGATCTATCCGAGGAATACATCCCAGACCCCTACGTTATCGCCATCGTTCTCACGTTCGTCGCCAGTGTCGCCGCGATGGCGACTGGTGCCGGTCCGCAGGCGACGCTGACTGCCTGGGGCAGCGGCGTCTGGAGCCTCCTCCCGTTCATGGCCGCCATCTCGATTCTGTTGATGACCGGCGACGCCATCGCGAAGTCACCGACGTTCACGCGCGGTCTCGAACGGCTGGCACGGCTGCCGGACTCACGATTCACCGCCGTCTGGTTCACGTCGTTCGTGGCGATGGCCGCCGCCGTCGTCTCCTGGGCGATCGGCCTCATCGTCGGTGCCATCATGGCCAAACGCGTCGCCTACGAGTGCCAGGAGAAGGGTATCACCGTCCACTACCCGTTGCTGGCCGCGGCGGGCTACACCAGTCTCATGGTGTTTCACGGCGGGCTGTCCTCGTCAGTGGGACTGCTGATGGCCGACCCACAGCTCATTCCGGCGACCTTCCCAGAGTACGTCAGCGACGGCATCCCGCTCGCACAGACCATTGGTAGTCGCACGAACATCGTGACCACCGGCACGCTCCTCCTCGTCGTCCCGGTCATCATGGGGTTGCTCCATCCCGAGGATGGAATACGGGAACTGCCACGTGCGACCTACCGGGATATCGATCGGGTGGTCACCGAAGCGATGGCCACTCCGACGACCGACGGTGGCGCACCCGCTAGCTCCGTCGCTGACCGGCTCAACGACTCGCGACTGATTGGGCTGGCGATTGCCGTCTTCCCCGCGTTCTTTATCATCAACGCGTGGTTCCTCAGGTCTGGTGGCATCTCGAACCTGACACTCAACAGCATCAACGCGCTCTTTCTTTTGGGTGCGATTCTTCTGTGGGTCCGTCCAACTGCCATCGTCGCACAGATGAAAGACAGTGTCACGAACATTTCCGGAATCATCTTCCAGTTCCCGTTCTACGCGGGGATTGCCGGCCTGCTGACGGGGACCGGGCTGGCAACAGTGATCGTCGAGTTCTTCGGCGCGTTCGCCACACCGGCTACCTGGCCCGTGATCGGCGTCCTCGTAGCGGGAGTTGTCAACATATTCATCCCGTCGGGGGGCGGTCAGTGGGTTGCGATGGGACCGATCATGCTGGATATCACGACCGGGTTCGGCTATGGGCCTGAGCAGGCCATCATTATAGAGATGCTCGGCGATCAGCTGACGAACATGATTCAGCCGTTCTGGGCGATTCCACTCCTCGCTATCGCCGACCTGCGTGCACGTGATATCATCGGCTACACCACAGTTGCGATGCTGGGCGGGATCGTTATCGTCTGTGGCTGGCTGACAGTGTTCCTCGTCATCCTCTGAACCACAGCTGAATTCAGAGATGTTTAGCTCGCTACTGGTTAGACATGGAGATCTGGCTTTCGCGTTCAAAGTCCACGATAACTACTCTAGTTGGCCATCGAGCGCAGCGTGCCGGAAGTCGTCGATCTGTTCACGTGGCTCATCTGCAGTCGCTGCTGGCAACCGAATCGTCATCGTCGTTCCGCCGTCAACACTTGCGGTTACCTCACCACCGAACCCTGTGACGACCCAGTTGACGAGCCAAAGACCGATTCCGGTGCCGTGGTCCAACGGGGACTCGTGCCCGACCTCTAGCACCGCACGTTCCGACTCGGGCAACCCTTCGCCGTCGTCGTGGACCTGAACTTCCACGTGATCGTCGGCGGTCATTTCGGCAGTGAATTTGACCGGTGACCCTCCGCCATGTTTCACTGCGTTCTCCCCCAGTTCTCTGAAGGCTAGCCTAAGTTGACCGGTGGCTCTCACCGGTTCACAGTCGTCTGCCTGGATATCGATATCGGCGTTGGGGTACGCCGCTTCTAAATCAGCCACCGCTGCACGAATATCTTCGAGGACGTTGCGACTCTCAAAAGCGTGTGAATTACCCACCGCCTGATCGAATTTGTGGACTTTTTCAGTCAGTTCCGTCAGCTCTGCAGCTTTATTGACCATTTTGCTCGCCATCTCAGCGGCATCCCCGTCCGATCTATTCATGATCTCTCGAGAGCTTCCCTGGATGACCGTCATCGCGTTCCGAATATTGTGCCGTAATATACGATCGAGTACTTCGATAAAACGCGCCTGACGCTTGTACGCTGTGACATCTTCCTGGATGCCAACGAAGTGAGTCGTTTGTGAGTTCTCGAAACCTTCCACAGGTGCAATCGTCAGTTTGTTCCAGAACGGCGTGCCGTTGGCCCGATAATTGAGAATTTCAGTCTGAATCGATTTTTCGGACTTGATGGCTTTTCGAATCGCGGCCACTGTGGCCTCGTCGGTCTCTTCGCCCTGGAGAAATCGACAGTTCTTACCCACTATCGACTCTTTCGAATATCCAGTCAGATCGGTGAATCCTTGATTAGCGTAGACGATCGGTAGATCCGGTTGGTCAGCATCGGCAATCGTGATACCGATCGGAGACTCCTCTAAGGCCTGGCTCTGAACACGTATTTCCCGCTCGCGCTCTTTCTGATCGGTAACATCCCTGAAGATGCCACGAGCTTTGACGACTTCTTGCTTATCGTCGTCATATACCGGACGACCGATCGTGTGAACCCACCGAACCGAATCGTCAGGTCTCTCGATTCTGAGCTCCAAATCGTATGGCCTCCCTTCGTTCTCGAGCCGATCGAACGCGTCTCTAATCACTGATCGGTCTTCCGAGTGATAAAAATCGAGTGAGTCAGATATCGTCACCCTATTGTCACTCGAGACGCCGTGAATGCGATAGACTTCGTCAGTCCAGCGGAGGGTTTCAGAGTCGAAATCGACTTCCCACCCTCCTATATTCGCCGCCTCCTGTGTCCGTTGGAGGAAATCTTTGTTCCGCTCGAGTTGCTGTTCCCGTGCCCGCCGCGACGAGATATCGCGGACGATTCCTTGAACGAGGGTTTCGTCGTCGACAGTGACTGTGCTTACGCTTATCTCGATTGGGATCACAGACC
This sequence comes from Haloarcula sp. MBLA0163, assembly GCF_055632435.1. Lineage (NCBI taxonomy): Archaea > Methanobacteriati > Methanobacteriota > Halobacteria > Halobacteriales > Haloarculaceae > Haloarcula > Haloarcula sp. MBLA0163. The sequence continues at coordinate 125,458 of NZ_JBVMVV010000004.1, read as the reverse complement.
CATCCGCGCGAGTTAAGTACAGTGGAGTCCCGTCATCAAATCGAGATTTGTGTATTTCTCCGTCCAGTTCTTGGAACATCTCGGTATATCGCTCTCGGTATTTATCGGGGATTAACTCGAAAACCGACATACCTTCCAATTCAGTGACCTCGTAACCACTCAAATCCGTGGCTTTCTCGTTGACCTCGACGATAGTCCCAGTACCGGCTTCCGCGAGGAAGATAGCAGTAGGTGCAACCTGAAGTATGGACTGATATTTTTGCAACGAGCGGCGGCGAGCCTGGGCCTCCTCTTCGATTCGGTGTCGATACTCGCTGGCCTCGATTGCCCGCCCGAGCAGCCGAGCCACCATTTCGACGAAAATCTTCTCAGAATCGGAAAAATCGTCGGTTCTAGGGCGATTTGATATGAAGCAGAGTGTCCCGTAGACATCCCCATCGACCAGGAGCGTGGTACCTAGATAACAGTCGAACTCATGCTCTTTATACGCTGGATCGTCTTCCCAGCCCTGCTCCGGAACGTTGGAGAGTGCAAGGACGGAGTCAGATTTAATAGTTTTTCGACAATAAGTGGAACTACGGTCAAGCGTCGATCCTTCCGGCAGGAGTCCGGAGTCATCACCGACGCTGACAACCACGTCGTCCACGTTTTCTTCAGGCCGCCTGCGTTGGATATGTGCACTTTCTATACCGAGATACTGTCGAGCTACCGATAGTACTTGGCGCTGTTTCTCAGACAGTTCCATCTCTGGATCGGTCGTTATTTCATAGATATATTGACGAACATCCGACTCAGAGTCTAGACTGTCTTTCATCTGAGATGTGAATTGGTTTTACTAAATTTATGTTTTTTGGCTATTGAGGGTCGTCATCGACTGAAATCGGATTATAGTCAACTGTCGGCTGGGTTATCGGACGAATTCTGTTCAGAGGCCCATGCAGGACCGAGAACTGACTCGGCCCAGCGTGTCTCTACATTCTCCCGAACCGATTCCACGGTTCTGCCCTTACCTTGACACCCGAAGTATCCTCTCTCTGTATCTGATTTTCTGCTACTCCTGTAGCTCGACCTGGGTGAACTCAAACCGAGCTCCGCCTTCCGGACTCTCCGAGATGTGTATCTCCCAGTCATGGGCGTCGGCGATTGACTCGACGATAGTCAACCCGAATCCGGTCCCGTCCTCTGCCGTCGAATATCCCTTCGTGAAGACCTGGTCGTGTTCCTCGTGAGGAATCCCGTCACCGGTATCCTCGACGAAGAAGCCTCGGCGGCGCGGTAAGAAATCGACTCGAACAGTCACATCTGGGGGACCGTGGTCGGTGCTGTTTCGGAAGAGATTCTCGAAAAGTGTCCTAATACGGCTTCGATGACCCGCGATAGCGACGTCGTCAGCGAGTCTGTTCTGTAGCGTTGCATCATCCGTTTTGCTCATTCCCCACGCCTCGGTCACGACAGTGTCGAGCAGTACCCACTCCGTCTCGGTGAGTGCACGGCCCTCTCGAGCGAGGGTCAGGCTGTCCTCGATGATATCATCCATTCGTGAGAGCGGACGTTGGATGCGTTTGGCTTCGTCTTCGTCCAGTTGTGCCGCTCGGCCACGTGCAATCATCAACGGATTGCGGAGGTCATGACTGACCACACTGACGAACTCGTCGAGCTGGTCAGTCTGTCGTTCCAGATTCCGTGTCCGTCGGCGGAGTGTCGTCATATCGTTCAGGATGAGGGCGAGGCCAGCTTCCTCACCGGCGTCGGAGAGACTTGCGACACTGATATCGTAATCTCGCTGTTGCCCGTCGACACTGAGGGAGACGGTAGTGGTCTCACCGCTATTGCGCTCGAAGTTGACGGTGCTGATGGCGTCAGGGAGCGTTTCGTTCATTTCGCGACCGATTGGATCAGTACACTCGAACAGCGGCTCTGCCGCCGTGTTGTAATCTATAACGATGGAATTTGGGTTCAGCACGATTACTGGGTCGTCGATACTTTCGACGACGTGGGCTCGTGCCACCGGGACGAATCCGAATTCAGCACGCCGGTACACCGCTCCAATGAATAAGAGGGCTACCAGCGCCGCCCCCGCCCCAGAGTAGTCAACGCCGGAGACGAGTGGGTCAAATAGCTGTGGAGCCGCATCGACGATGATGACACCGAGTAGGGCGGCCCCGATCGCAGTGGGCTGCCACCACTGTGTATATCTCGCAATGGCCAATCGGTAGAGCAGTCCGACCGCCCCAACCGTGATGAACAGATAGCCGATGACGATAGCCAGTTGGCCATACAGGGTCGAATCTACCAGTGTTACGGTCACGAATGGCGTCGATGAAGACGTTGCTGTGAACGTACTGTGCATCGCAATCGGTGGAAACGCTGTGAATAGCAGTAGGTACCCCGCTCCGACCATAACGAGGGCCCGGACCGGCCAGGACTGAACAACAGTTCTGTATCCGGCAAAAGTGAGAACGAAATAGAACCACGAGATCGCTAAGCCCGCACGGAGAGCTTCGATCGCAAACGACAGATAATACGCACCAACCGACCCAGCAAACAACTCACCGAGCTGTGCCACTATCCAGCAGAGCACGATCAGGAGAAAAATCCCGAACTCCGTTGCGGCCTGTCGTTCCTGATGCCCCCAGACCCACCATAACCCTGCGAGGACTCCACAGAACGCCAACGCAAAGAGAAAAACGTGCGCTGAGAGGATGGTGAACGCTGCCAGAATCACCGTCGAAGAGCGTCCTGTGACCTGGCCAGTGGGGGCGCTTTCGGCCGCCGCGTAGAGTATGAAACTATGTGGGACATGATATGTAGTTGGATAAAATCTCGCCCCCGTTTCAATCAATATAGTACCTAACCAAATAGGTTTGCGACACGGTAGCCTGACTCATATTGCCCTAATGACAATTGGTGGCTGGGGAGCTATTTCTGGGGTTCGCCGACTGCGCGGACCTGGAAGGTGTGCACCACATGACCGGGTTCTCCATCGTAATACGACTGGTTGCAAAACCACAGTTTGATAGACATGCTACTACTCAAAGAGAAGAATTCCATCGGGGTCCTTCACTCGGTACTTCGTATTTCTGAACGATCCTGTAACTCCGAATAGTTCCGATACCGAATTATGTTCACCGGCATAGAGAAGGAGAATGTGGGATCGCTGGAACATGGTTGTTCCGAGCCGACCCCGCCAATCGTTGGAAGGCCAATCAGCCAGATATCCAGATGAATAAATGCGGCAGCCAACGCCGGCCTGTCAGCACCTGCATATCAACAGCGCGATAGAGACGATATGTTGGGCCATCTCATGATAGCTATCTCATAATCAGTATTCGTATGATGGGTGCTTACAACTGAATATCTCGAATCACGGTAATTTATTGATTAAAATAAATTCACACAAACAAAATTGGACCTAGTCTATCTTTGAAGTGGTTTTCCCCCTCATATCTAATATTCTAGTTTTGAAGTAGGTAAATATAGAATCGTGCTTTCCTATATACGTTTAATATGTGAATTTCACGTGAACAACGAAGGCCAATATCATTCGAACCTACATCATTAGGACTGCATTGTTCACTGCGCTCACGCCAATCATTGAAGTCACTGCCGTCAGCACACATCCGACCGCCATGATGTCACATAACCATTTATATTACCCCGAGATGTAACGACGAACATGCGACCGCTAGCAGACCATCGAGTACCGGTAGTGCTCGAACCGATAGAGTTCGACACCCGTCAGACTCCAATTCAATGTTCAATCGAAGTCCAGACAGAGCACCTCAGAGACTATCTATCGGTTGATATACAACACGACGCGAGGTATACTGTTCTGAATACTCAGCCAGGATGTATGCAAAAAGAAAGAGGACGTGATCGGAATGTCGCCTACTAACTACCCGGACGATCAAACACGAGGCGCTGTAGAGACCTGTCAAAAGCATCTCCCGTCCGAACCGAGCGGTGGAGACGTCGTGTTCGGCTTCGATGGGTTCGTCGACAATGTCCGAGAGGCGGGCACGAACGCTGGTTCGTCGAGTAGCGATCGGATCGCGACGCTAAGCGAGTTCGGCGAGGAGATCGTGACCTCGGCAGCCGCCGATAGCTCGCTCGCCATCTCCTGGGAGCGCCTCGGACAGCGAACCGGTGGGCACGTCAGCCACCTGTCCCGTGCCTACCAGACACTCGGGTTCGATCCGACACTCGTGGGAATGTGTGGAGACCCGGTTCTGGATATCTTCGAACGAGAGTTCGAGGCATCGACTATGTATTCTCTGGGAGATCCGGGAATCACCGACGCCATCGAGTTCGACGATGGGAAGCTCATGTTGATGGAGAGTGGCGGTGCTGCGACGTTGGATTGGGAAACCATCGAGTCACGTGTCGGTGTCGAGACGCTGGTCGACGAACTCAACGGGGCGAAACTACTCGGCATCGGCTACTGGGCGGTAATTCCAGAGATGGCGGCCATCCTCGACGGACTCCGGGAGACCGTCTTCCCGAAGCTGACAAATCCACCGGCGAACGTCCTACTTGATCCCGCCGACATCCGGGAGATAGACCCCGAGACACTGGAGTCAATCGTCGCGGCCACGCGTCGCCTCGCTGACGAAGTCGAGGTGACCGTCTCGGCGAACCGGTACGAGACGAAGGAACTCGCGGCCGTGCTCGGCGCTCACACGAGCGACGACATCGTCGAGGACGCGCGCGTCGTATTCGACTCGCTGGCCGTCGACCGGTTCGTCGGCCACAGCGTCACGGAGTCAGTCGTCGTGAGTGAGGAGGGAACGACGAGCGTGAGCGTCACGCCCGTAGAGTCCCCGGAGCTGACCACCAGCGCCGGCGACCACTTCAACGCGGGACTGTCACTCGGACTCGTCGAGGGACTGCCCGAGGACGCCGCCGTCGTTCTTGGTAACGCACTCGCTCGTGAGTTCGTCCGGACTGGAGAGACGCCGACGTACGAAGACGTCGTCTCCGCTGTCACCTCTTACGGCGCACAGTTCGAGTAGTACAACGAACTAAGTTCACGGCGGACACGTCTTCGAAACGGGAGTGTTCTGACGACGGTGTGAATCGGTCCTTAGAGACGCATCTATACGGCGAGAGTTGACGGTCCTTCAGATGTAACGACTCTGTCCGGCGCTGCCGGCGACCTCGGCGAGGTTGGCGTGGACGTCGGCGATGCGTTCGCGAATCTGTCGGTCCGCCACGCGCGGGTCGAAGTGGTCCTTGTTAGGCGACCATTCCACGTCGTTGAAGAATGTGTCACGGTCGCCGTCGACGCTCTCGGGTGGGACGATGTCCGTTGGTGCTTCGTTGTAATGATCGAAGGCAGTTCGTGTGTACTCGTACTTGTACCGGGTGTCCATGTTCATCTTGCAGATACCGTGCTTGAGCATCCGCTGGAGCTGGTCGGGCTGGACGCCTGAGGATCCGTGGAGCACCAGCGGCGTGTCGAGCCCGTGGTCGGTCAGTGCCTCACGGATGTCCCGTGCGAGGTCGGGGCGCAGTTCGAGGTCCGTTCCCTTCGCGACACCGTGCTGGGTACCGACGGAGATTGCAAGGAGGTCACAACCGGTCCGGTCGACGAACTCGACGGCCTGCTCGGGGTCCGTGTAGAATGCGTCCTCGGACTCGATCTCGTCCTCGGCGCCCTTGATCTGGCCGAGTTCGGCCTCAACTTGGATGTCGCTGTCGGCTTGCTCGGCCAACTCGACGGCCTCGCGACTGGTTTCGACGTTCTCTTCGAACGGTTCGTGGGAGGCGTCGATCATGATCGAAGAAGGGATATCGAGTTCCACTTGCTTCTCGATGGTCTCTAGGTCCGTCTGGTGGTCCATATTGAGGAACACCCCGATGTCGTACTGATCTGCGATCAACTCGATGTAGTTGCCCATTGCCTGCAGCCCCGCGATTGGGTCGCCGTTCCCGGCGAACGTGCAGGCACCGCTGGCCATCTGTAACAGGAGGTCAGACTCGGCCCGCGAGGCCCCCTCCATCAGGCCGATCATGGTGTTTGGCTCCGCGATGTTGCTCGCGACTAGGCCAAAGCCCTCTTCGAGTGCGTCGTCGTATACGTCCGAAAGCTCAGAACCGCCTTTGAATGGCATCTGTTGACACCACTACGGTATCTCGCACGTCCCCAGGTAAACTCACTCCCGAATCGCTTCGGCACAATCTAGACCCCACCGTCAACTCCTGCTTCAGCATGAACTTACGTACTCAGCAAGCCCCCAACTACGCACTTGAATAGGTCGACCGGAGTGCTGGGGCCACAATAGATTGAATCTGGAGAGCCTACCTAACGTCTGCCGAGGCCAGGATTCTCACTTGTCCATTGAACAGAGACAGGGGGTCGCTCCGATTCGGATTCCCCATACGCTCCCAGAGAAAGACGTGTTCCAGTGATTCAGAGGTCCGAGAGAAGACGGCCTCGGAACCGCTGGACGAACGTGTACAGGAGGATGGCTGCGAACAGCACGAGCCCGTTGATCGTCTGGACGATCTGCGGGTCGATGTTCAGCATCACGAGTCCGGCCGCGATGGTGCTGAGCAACAAGACCCCGCCGAGCGCGTTGAAGACGTTGCCTCGTCCGCCGAACAGGCTCACCCCACCGATGACGGCAGCGGTGAACGCTGGGAACAGCTGTGAGGTCCCGAGCGTCGGCGTCGCTCCACCGTTGAATCCCGTCAGCAGCAGGCCACCGGTGGCAGCCAGCATACCCGAGAGTACGAAGACGGCGATGACGATTCGGTCAGTGTCGATACCCGCTTCGGCGGACGACTCCTCGTCGCCACCGACCGCGTATATCGCTCGACCGAACCGGGTCTTCGTCAGGACGAACCACACAGTGACGAAGAGGGCGAGCATGAAGAGGACGGCAACGGGGACCGACTGTGGGAGGAGGCCGCCGAGCGAGACATCTTCACCGCCGAGCCAGAGGTAGCTCTTCGGTAACTCGTAGACGGACCGCGTCGACAAGACCAGTATCCCACCCTCGAAGACGATGAGCGCCGAGAGCGTCTGGAGGAATGGGTTCACGTCGAATTTCGCGATGAAGAACCCGTTCATGAAGCCGATTGTCCCCCCGACAGCGAGGATGATCAGGATTCCCGCGATTCCCGGAATCGCTGGGAACCAGCTCGTAAGGACCAGTGCAGTGAACATCGAGGAGAAGCCGGCGACCGACCCGACCGAGAGGTCGAAGTTCCCGCTGATGAGGCAGATCGCTTCGGCCAGCGTTATCGCCCCGAGTCCGGCGCTCGTGTACAGCAGGAACTCGATGTTTCGGTACTGGGTGAATATCTCCGGGAGGAGAACGGAGAAGACGATAAATGCCACTAACAGGATGGGCCAGATGAGGTTGTCCAGCGCGAACAACATCATCCGTGTTCGGTCTCCCTCTAACTCGGAGATAATCGAACTGACGTCCGATAGTGTGCTCATTGTCCTTTCGTGTATCGCGATTCAGTTCGACCCCTCTATCTCGCGGAAGACGTTACCGTAGAGATAGCTGGCGTCGGCGTTGTCCTGAGTTATCGTCGCGTGTTGGCACTTCAGCCACGGCCACCACGTGGTGTCCTCGGCCTCGTATTCCGTCATCTCAGCGGGGCCCCAGAACTGCTCGGACCATGGCTGGATACCCTCGACTGTCTTGTTCTCGATCGAGAGATTCTCGCCGGGTGTGACCGTGTCTCCAACCTGTGGGAGCGCACTCTCTCCGTTCTCAAGGTAGTCCCACATCAACTCGAGCGTCAGCGGGGCGTACATGTGGAGTGGCTGGTCGATCGCGAAGTCGTAGTACCCGCTTCCGATTCGCTGGTTGAGTTCGGGACCACCGTCAATGCCGAACGCCATGACGTGCTCCTCGTGGTCCTTCTTGTAGTACATGTCCATCTGATTGAGGGCAGTCAGGGCACCCATCCCGCTGCCGACGTTGTTGGAGTAGATGGCGTCGACGTCGGGGTTGGCCTGAAGCGCGCTCTGGGTCTGTGGAGCGGAGTCTTCGGGCGTCCCGTCACTCTCGATTCGGCTCACGACTTCGACGCTGTCCGGGACGTTCTCAGTGAAGCCGTACAGGCGCGCCTGACTCGTCGTCGATTCGAAATTGAAGACGCTCGTGATGACCTTCGGGTTCTCGATGCCTTTCGATTCGATCATGTCGGTGAACCGCTCTGCGGCCACCTTTCCGCCGGCGTACTGACCGAAGAGAGCCCCCATGAGGATGTCCTTCGAAAGCGTCGCAGTGTCGAAGTTCATCACCGGGATGTCTTCCTCTGTCGCCGCTTCGACGATGCGTCTGGACGCCTTGGCGTCGAAGGGGTTGAGCAGGATGCCATCCAGTCCCTGGTTGATCGCATTGATCGCGTCCTGGGTCTGCTTCGAGGCGTCGAATTGGGCGTCCAAGATAGTGACCTCGACGTCGTCACGGTCCCGCGTGTACCACTTCGCGGCTTGACCTTGCACGAAGAGACCAGCCTGCCCCATCGACTTCATCGAAACGGCGAACTTCTGAGTGTCGCCGCTTGAGCCGTCACTGCTGCCGTCGCCGGTCGAGGTCCCGCCACTCGAACCGCCGTCGCTGCCACCTGATTGGTCACCGTCTCCGCCGCCCGAACAGCCCGCGAGACCGGCGATACCTGCAGCTCCGACTGCTCGAACGAGGTTGCGTCTACTAATCATGGTTTTTGATTGAGTTCCAACCCTACCTCTCGAGTAATGGTACTTAATGTTTTCGCCAGGCGGCCGCGACATCGAGGTGTTACGGCAGATTGCCCCGTGACGTGAGTGTACTAATCAACATCCCCGAGTACAGCCGGCGCCCACCAACTCACAGTCTCAGAGAAGCTCCCCGCGAGCGACTGCAGAGTGACTGCTCGACGCGGATAGGGATGACAACACGAGAAACGGCGATGGTATCAGCGTTCGAGGGTCGGGCGGGGTCGTGGCGTCGGGTGAGACGTGTACGCCACTGAGCTGGGATGGGACAGAACTGCCTCCTCACCCGATAGGACTCAGGCTGTTGACGAACGCGACGAGGAAGCGTCCGACCCGTCACCGGCCAGTTCGTCCTCGCCGTCCGCGTCCTCGTTGGCGCGGTGCCCGGAGACCATCATGCTGACCACGTCGTCGCGGGTGACGTCCGCGGCGTCGACCACGTCGACGATTCGGCCCTGAAAGAGCACCGCGACGCGGTCGCTCATGGACAGGACTTCCTCCAGGTTGTGGTCGATGAGGATGACCGAGTGGCCGCTATCGCGCAACTGCTGGACGAGTTCTTCCACGTGTTCGACCGCTGCCTTCGAGAGTGCCGACGTCGGCTCGTCGAGGAGAACGATATCCGGGTCGGTAACCAGAGCGCGTCCGATTGCGACTGCCTGTCGTTCCCCGCCGGAGAGGAACTCGACCGGCGTGTCGGGGTCGACGTGGATGTTGAGGTGCTCGCTCAGGATGCGCTCTGCCTCCTTAGCCATGTACTCCTGGTCGACGACCGGAACGAGTCCGCCGACCTTTTTGACTGGCATTCGTCCGAGGAACAGGTTCTCCGCGACCGAGAGTTCGTCGACGAGCGCGAGATCCTGATACACCGTCCCGACCCCGAGCTTGCGAGCGTGTTTCGGCCCCTCGATGGTCACCGGTTCACCGTTGAACCGTATCTCACCGCCGTCCGGTTGGTGGATTCCGACGAGAGTCTTTATGAACGTTGACTTGCCCGCGCCGTTGTCGCCGACGAGCGAGAGGACTTCGTTGTCTTTGAGCGTGAGTGAAACGTCAGAGAGCGCCTCGACGGTGCCAAAGCGCTTCTGGACGTGTTCCACCTCGATTCGTGGATGTGAACTGTCTGTGGTCATGGCAGGTGTGTATGGGTGAGTCGGCCTGACACCATATCCCCACTACCAATATAAATAAATTTTGGTGATGTAGTACCCTCCCCCCGTCCACAGAGTCGTCACTCCGGCGTGTCTCCAAGGCCCTCGGCACCGAGTGGTGTCAGTCCCAGTCCATCGCAAGGTCGCCGTGCTCGTCGAACACCCACGGTCCGTCCTCGTGGATATCGATGTCATCACGGTCGGCGAGCTCCTCGGCGACCGGTTCAGACACCCACAGTTCGCCGGGTTCCATCGTGTTCTCGATGCGGGCGATGCGGAGGTCGCTCGCACTGGCGACGCCGGTCATCGACGCCGAGAGGACGAACGCTGTCGCATCGCTCGGGACGACGAAGGGGAGTTTCGCCCGGTTCGTTTCACCACTGGTCACGATATTGACGTACGTGTCCTCGAAGTCGACAGCCGACGCGAGGTCCTGGTGGACGAGGTCGGCGAGACCCATGCCGAGGGCGTTACCATGGGAGGCCGGCGTCAGAGATCGCACGTAGATTCGAGTTATCGAAGGCGTGTCGATCTCGGCCTGATTGTGGAACCTGACTCGACCGATGACGTTCGTATCGAGTCCGGTGCCGCTGATCTCCTTGCCCATCGCGTCCACGACGAGGAGGTCGAGGTCGTCGACTGGGAGTTCCGGGAAGAACTCTTTCGAGCGCTCCAGTAGTCTCGGCTCCTCTTCCAACAAGTCGGCGGCTGGGACGCCGTGAATCTCGGCTGCTTCCTCAGCGGCGTTCTCGATGATACCCACACCACCGACGATAGGCGTCTCGTCGACGAGGATATCGGCCCACTCCGGGATGACCTCGTGGAATCCGCGCTCCAGCGCGGCGTTGTGCATGTTGTCGGCGCCGCGTTGTTTGCCCAGTCCGACGACGGCCATCTTACAGAGTCCGCTCTCGACGGCACCCTCGAAGTCCGTGTGGAGTTTGATACGGTTGACGAGCAGGACGGCGTCCGCTTCGAGCGCGTCCTCGGCGGCGTACACCGGCCGCCCTGTCGAGTCGGCTCCCACCTGTTCGACGTCGAGCGAGGACCGAATCTCACAGCCGAGTCGCCCGGGCGTGACACCGAGCGTCGCGAGCGTCTCACGCTGTCCCTCTGGGGTCGCGCCGCCGTGGCTGCCCATTGCGGGAAAGACGAACGGCTCCAGGTCGCGGGACTGTAGCTCCGAAACGATAGCTTCGAGCACCTCTGGCATGACTTCGATACCTCTGCTCCCGGCAGTGATGCCGACGGCGCTCCCCGGCTCGAGTTCATCGAAAGCGGGGATGTCGGCCACGGCGTCTATCGAGGCCTGCGTGACGTCCGGGACGGTAGGGTGCTCGCGGGCGCAACTGACACGGTAGGCGCGGGGAAGGTCCGACACATCGGCGTCGTTGGCCGCCTCCAAACGGTCGCGGTCTGGAAACTCGAATTCCATAGATACACGTACTAAAACGCATCTGAACCTTAGGTGTTGTCCCTCCGGCCCGGGTAGCAGAACCCGTGCGAATGTTTCTTTAGGGAGCACCGCGCCATACGGACCATGGACGCTCGCACTCCAGTACAGTGGACTCCGACATACGCGGAGGGCCAGCGATGACCCGGTGTCTCGTCGTCGCAGACGACCTCACAGGGAGCTGTGATGCCGGTCACGAGTTCGCGACGCGAGACTACGACACCCGAGTTGTACTCTCCTCACAGGCCGGGATGACGCCACAGGGAGACGTCGCCGTGTACAACACCGAGTCCCGCTACGTGAAGCCCACCGTCGCAGCCGAACGCGTTCGAGCGGTCCTCGAGAACGCAGACCCCTCGGTCGTGTACAAGAAGGTCGATTCGACCCTTCGTGGAAACGTCCGCGTGGAGATCGACGCCGCCACGCGGGCGGTCGACCCGGCACTCGTCGTCGTGGCCCCGGCGTTCCCGGGCAACGGACGCCTGACCGCAAGCGGGTATCACCTCGTCGATGGTCAGTTAGTGACCGATTCACCGCCCGGCGAGGACGAGGAGCGACCACCGACACACGACTCTCTCCCCGAATTCTTCGCGTCGAGCGACTACCCCGTCGAGCATGTCGGTGTCCAGACCGTCGCACGCGGCTCGGCCGCCGTGCGTGAGGCCTTCGAGACGGCGATGTCCACGGCTCGTCCCGTTCTCGTCACCTGTGACGCCGTTACGGACACTCACCTCGCGACACTCGCCGCTGCAGCGGACGAACTCTCCGAGCGGTGTCTGTACGTCGGGAGTGGTGGCCTCGCCCGCCATATCACCGTCCCCGGTGCAGCGTCCGGCGCCGGAATCAACGTCGACCAAACCCGGTCAGTGGTGGGCGTGTCGGGCAGCGTCGCCCCGGAGACGCTCGAACAGGTCGGGGCGGTATCGACCGAACGCCGACGACGCCTCGACCTCGAGATGGCGGTCACCGACCCGTCAGGCGCGGGGAGCGAACTGGCGTCCCGTGGACGCAGTGTTGTCGACGAACACGAGGGCGTGCTGCTCGTCAGCGCCGACGCGCGCAGCGACGTCGACCGGGCGATGGCGGCCGGCGAGCAGGCGGGCATCGACGGGTCGGCAGTCCGGCGTCGGGTCACGGAGGCGCTCGCGACCGGCGCCGCCGAGGTCGTCGGCGACGGACGGTCGTCGAACCTCTTTCTCACAGGTGGCGAAACTGCTCGGGCGGTTCTCGACAGTCTCGACGCGACGGCGCTCAATATGGCCGGCGAAGAAATCGAATCGGGGATTCCCCTCGCGGCCGTCGAAGGGGGTGCAGCGGACGGGACGGCGGTCGTGACGAAGGCTGGCGGGTTCGGCGGCGAGCAGGCAATAATTAAGTCCCTCGCTCGTCTCGGTCTTCGTGATGAGTGATTCAAAGCCAACTGTAGGCGTTACCATGGGTGACCCTGCGGGCATCGGAAGCGAAGTCATCGTCAAATCGTACCCGACACTAGTCGAGACGGCGACTGTCGTCGTCATCGGTGACGCGTCCGTTCTGGAAGACGCAGTAGACCGGTTCGCCTCCGGCCTGACCGTCCGTCGGGTCGACTCGCCGTCCGAGGCGGCGGGCGACCCCGATGAACTACCGGTAATAGACCTCGACAACGTGTCCGACCACAAGTACGGGGAGCTCTCGCAAGAGAACGGTGAGGCGAGCCTCGAGTACGTCGAGCGAGCAATCGAGTTGGCACAGGCCAGCGAGATAGACGCGATAACGACTGCCCCCATCAACAAGCAGGCGACCCGGATGGCGGGGAGCGAGTACGCGGGCCACACTGGGATGCTCGCCGATTACACCGACACAGACGACTACTCGATGATGTTGATCGAGGACGACTTGACGGTGACACACGTGAGTACGCACATCCCGTTGCGGGAGGCCTGTGACCTCGACGTCGACGACGTCGCGTCGACGATTGCCGTCACGGACGAGGCGCTGCGTGACCTCGGCATCGACGACCCCTCGGTCGCCGTGGCGGGGTTGAACCCCCACGCGAGTGACGGTGGCCTCCTCGGCGACGAGGAAGCGGATGTCATCGAACCGGCCGTCGACCGCGCCACCGAGACGGGCGTCGACGTGACCGGTCCCCTACCGCCGGACACGGTCTACGTCAGAGCCGCGTCGGGCGAGTTCGACTGCGTCGTCTCCATGTACCACGACCAGGGCCACATCCCGATCAAGATGCTCGGTTTCACCGGCGACGGCGATGCAGTGAGCGGCGTCAACGTCACCATCGGACTGCCGATAGTCCGGACGAGCGTCGACCACGGCACCGCGTTCGACATCGCCGGCGAGGGAGTCGCTTCCGAGCAGAGCATGATAGACGCGGTGTCGACAGCCGTCCGACTCGCTCGATAGGCGCAGTTTCGTTCTGCTTCCCGGATTCAAACGCCGTGTGTAATCGTGGGTCAGACTACACCAGTGCGAAAGCACGAACTGAGCTCCCGCCCGTCCCTTGGACGTTGAGTGGCGGGAAGAAGAAGTCCGCGCGCCGACTGTCCGCTCCGTCGAGAACTTGGTCGAGGTTCCGCAACTCCTCGATGGGGATGATGTCGTTCTCGAGCAGCGGGAGGTGCGAATCTGCCGGGTGGACGTCGGTCGACGGCCCGTGTGCTGGGACTTCGTCGTACCAGCCGCCGACACTCGCACCCTCCGTTCCGACGGCCTTGGGTTCGAGGGAGGCGATGTACTCAGCGGCTTCACCGGTCAGGTAGGGGAACTCGAAGAGGTACTCGGGCGTTTGCCCGTAGTATTGGTCCCAGCCCGTGTGGAGCATGAGGACGTCACCGGGCTGGATCTCTGACTCGTAGGCTTCGATGTCTGCACTGGTGATCGCCTCCTCTGGCTCCTTGGGCGTCAGGTCGATAACCACACCCTCACCCATGAACCGGTCGATGGAGAAGTCGTCCAAAGTCTTCCCCTCGGGGATGAAGTGGGCCGGGGCGTCGATGTGTGTCGCAGTGTGGCTCCGCATCTCCAGTCGTTCCATCGTGAATCCGTCGCGTGCGGCCAGAGACGTCTGTTCGAGTTCGATCGGTGGAAAGCTGGGCCACACAGGGATCTGCTCACTGATCGGGTTGGACAGTTCGACGACTTCCTTTGAATCGAACATGATACTCCCGACAGTCCACTGAATCATAAATATTTTGCTCACACCGGTAATCGGAGGAAGCCACGCGTCAATCCTGGGACCCCGATTCGAAGACGCCCTCGACGAGTTCCGTCTCCTCGAACAGGTCACGGTACTCCTCGGGGACACGCTCGTCGGTGACGAAGAGGTCGATATCCTCGATAGATCCGAATCGACGGAAGCTCTGCTCACCGAACTTCTCCGCGACGGCGACGACGACGGTCCGAGCCGACTGCTCCACGACGAGTTGCTTGATTTTGGCCTCGGACTCGTTCGGTGCCGACAGCGTCCCGTCTGAATCGATGCCGTTGACGCCGAGGAACGCGAGGTCGAAGTTAGAGTTACTGATGTAGTCCTCGGTGGTCGGCCCGACCAACGCTTTGGTCTCGCGCCGGTACTCACCGCCGGTCATCTTCACCGTGCCGTCCGATTTCGATAGCTCAAGTACCAGCATTGGCGAGCTCGTGACGGCGATGGTCGAGTTGTCGTCCGGCGCCGCCTTTGCGACTTGCATCGTCGTCGTGCCGGCGTCGAAGTATACGACGTGGCCTTCAGAAATTTCCTCGACGGCGCGATTTGCGATGGCCTGTTTGCGGTCCAGATGCTGGATGAGGCGCCGATTGAACGACCGTTCGATGCCGACGTTCGTCACCGGAACGACGCCACCGTGCGTCCGCTCGACGAGGTCTCGCTCGGCGAGGTTGCGGAGGTCACGTCTGACGGTCGACTCGGACACATCCAGCCGGTCCGCCAACTCGTCGACCGAGAGCCCGCCATGTTTCGTGACTAACTCGGTGATGGACCGACGGCGTTTTTCCGGAGTGGTCACGGCACGACACCCCCAGAGTCGTTCGGTCGGTGCATCGGCGTGGTTGGCATGGCTACGCGTAACGCCGACTCGTATTTAGCTTTCCCGGCTACCTGCGACTGCTGGGGACTCCGCTTCGTCCCACACTTCTTCGACGGACGCGCCCTCGTGGACGATCTCGTTGAGCGCGGAGACCGTCCGCTCGGGGTCGTCGGACTTCCAGATGGTGCGGCCGATCATCAGGCCGCGGGCACCTGATTCCATGGCCCCCTCGACGGATTCCAGCATAGCGCGGGTGGTTCCGGTTGCCGGGCCACCGAGGATCATCACGGGAACCGGCGAGTTCTCGACGAGCGGCTCGAACGTCTCGACGCTGCCAGTGTAGGGTGCCTTGAGGATGTCCGCGCCGAACTCCCAGCCCATGCGCATCGCGTCTTCGACGAACTCCACATCCGTCTCTAGCTTGTCCGGAACGCGTCGGCCCCACATGACCGGCTCGACGACCAGCGGGATGCCCGTCCCGCGGAGGTCTTCGGCGAGCTCAGCGATGTACTCGACGTTCCGGCGGAAGGTCTCGGTGTCGTCGCGGCCGAACACGAGCACCGTCTTGACGCCGACCGGGTCGAGCTCCGCGAGGAACTCGGCGTCGAACGCTGGCGTCCAGAGGTCCTTATCGTGGTCTCGGCCCGGGCTGGTCGACCACGTAACTACGTCGGCGGTGAGGATGACGTCGACGTCGGCCTCCGCGAAGCGGTCCTGGTAGTGACGGGCCATGTGCGGACCGACGAGAACGCCGTCCGGTTCGCCCGCGAGGACCTTGTCGATTGTCTCTATCGGGTTCTTGAATCCCTCGGGCGCACCGAGGCTCAGTCCGTGGTCTAGCGCTACGACGACTGCGTTCCCCGACGGAGTGTCGAGGAGTGACTCTGTAGTCATTGGCTCCACCTAGTGACTGTGAACCCACCCACATAACTATTCTCCTACCGGGCGATGAGGATCAGATTATCCGCCACCCTCCATCGACCATCAGTACCTCGCCAGTCACGTAGTCAGCGTCGTCACTTGCGAGGAAGAGCGCTGCTCCCGCGACATCCTCTGGTGTGCCCGCCCGTCCGGCAGGGACCGGTTTGATGAGCTCGTTTTTGGCCGCTGCTTCGGGCGCCGTCTCGGACCAGCCGTCGATGAATTCGGTCGCTATCTGGCCGGGACCGATTGCGTTCACGCGAATATCGTGGTCCGCTAATTCGAGTGCTGCACCCCGGGTAATCATCTTTACCGCGGCCTTCGTGGAGTCGTATTGTATCTGATCGCGCTGGGCGACGAACGAACTGATCGATGCCGTGTTGACGATTGCACCCTCGGTTCCACGGTCGATCATATCCTGTGCTGCGGCCTGACACCCGAAGAACACCCCCTTGGCGTTCACCTGGTGTATCTTCTCGAACTCCTCTTCGCTAACGTCGAGCAAACTCCCTCCGATGAACAGTCCTGCGTTGTTCACCATCACGTCGACACCACCGTACTCTCGGGCACGTTCGACCACCGCGCGGACGTCGTCGGCGTTCGAGACGTCCGTCTGAACGAACTCTGCCGACCCACCTTCCTCGCGGATGTATTCATGAGTCGGAGTGTCCGCATCCTTTGGTTCGGACTCGATGTCCGCGTTGAGAACTGTCGCCCCAGCGTCCGCGAATCTAATTGCGATTTCTCGGCCGATTCCAGAGGTGGCTCCTGTGACTATGACGGTGTCCCCGTCGAAATCTGAGCTGTAGTCGGGCATCAGGCTATACTGCGTCAGGGCGCACGTTAAATATTTGGGTGAGTAGAACTCCCTCCGTCTCGGCAGAATCACAGGCTCCTTGAGACAATCATTTCTGCCCAATATACTCTGATTAGATAACAAAATGCCTAAAATAAACCCCGGTATTGAACCATGGTAACAAGAGACGTACCCTCAGCGTGGTATCATCACGCGATAAAATCAGTCAGACCCTTCAGTGAGCGTGGTATCTTTTGACTGATTTTATATTATATCAACAGTCAATACTCAGTATCAAGTATATCTGGACTCCATTTTACGGATTTCATCGACATCCTTCCGGCAGCTGCGATCGACCGAATGTGGGTCAGACACAACTCGCAGTCGTTCGTTGGTCCAGATGGCAGGTTGCACGCGCACCGACGTTTATCGAAGCGATCATCCAGGGCACCGTCATAACACACATACTCTTGTTAGTTTCTTTGGCCTGCTCCTAGTGCACTATGGTGGGCATCCATTGCCAACTACGCTGCCCGGGGAACAGTAGTACGCCTGTTATATAGAGCTACACTCTTCACGGCCTGAATGGTCTGTCTTCCAGAACTATAGATAAGGACAAGTAGAGTTCGATCACGTATCATCCAAATCAGACATACACCATTCGATTCAAGATTGCATCGGTCCATTTCGTAGATTAGAGCTGATTTCTTTCCTTCGTTCGACTATCAATTCTGTTTTATACTCATATAGCAGTGGCTGGATGGAATACCGGGCTAGTTTTGTCTTATACACTGCCAGAATCATCTGAAAAATCTGTTTTGCTCCAGTTTCGAACGCTACATTACAATGAAACGTGGGCGGTCGTGGTATTTCATCTTCTATTTAGCAATCTGAATCTTTCAGGCGCCTGGCCTCGAAGCGATTCTTTTCGGTTCGAAATTTGGATCGGAGTCGCGTGAGAAATCCACCGGTCAGTGGTGGGTACCCGATACGTTCGCATATCGCCAAAGAGTCTCGGTCAATCCGTTTTGACCTTAGTCGAGTTTCAGCACGACAGATTTGTTCTGCCGATACTCGTCCAGCGTTTCGGCGCCACATTCACGGCCGATGCCCGAACGCTTGAACCCACCAAACGCAAGTCCGGGAGCGAATCGCGCGTAGTCGTTCACCCACACCGTGCCCGCATCGATGTCGGCCGCCGCCCGGTGGGCCAGCGAGACGTCTTCGGTCGCCACGCCGGATGCCAACCCATAGTCGACGTCGTTAGCAAGCTCGATGGCCTCCTCGTAGTCGGCAAATTCGATCACGGAGGCCACAGGACCGAACACTTCCTCCTGGGCGAGTCTACTGTCGTTGTCGACGCCGTCGAAGATAGTGGGTTCGTGGAACCAGCCGTCACCGGCGATACCCTCACCACCGTGGACGAGTTCCGCACCGCTCGCGCGGCCGACATCGACGTACTCGCGAACCTTCTGGTACTGCTGTTCTGACGATAGGGTGCCGACCATCGTCCCGTCTTCGAGGGGATCGCCGACGGTCCACTCCTCGGCAGCCTCGATGAACAGGTCCAGGAACTCGTCGTGGACGTCCTCGTGGACCAGTGTTCGTGAGAACGCGTCGCAGGACTGTCCGACGTTGTAGAAGATACCTTCGGCGGCCGTCTCGGCGGCGGCGGCCAAGTCCGCGTCCGGGAAGACGACGAACGGGGACTTCCCTCCGAGTTCGAGGGTCACCGGTGTTATGTTCCTCGCCGCGGCGCTCATAACGAGTTCACCAGTGGCGTCCTCACCGGTGAACGAAAGTTTGTCAACGCCTGGGTGGCTCGTGAGCGCTGCGCCGGCCTCGTCGCCGAACCCATGGACCACGTTCAGAGTCCCGTCCGGAAGGATACCGTCTGCCAGTTGTGCCAATCGGGTCGACGTGAGCGGTGTCGACTCCGCGGGTTTCAGAACGACGGAGTTGCCTGCAGCGAGTGCTGGCCCGAGCTTCCAACTCGTGAGCAACACTGGATAGTTCCACGGGACGATGAGGCCGGCGACGCCGTACGGTTCCTTCCGATTGTAGGCGTGGGTGTCCGCCCCGACTGGGATCCGTTCGTCGGTATCGCCGTGAAGGAGGTGACCGTAATACTCGATGTAGTCGATTCCCTCCTCGATTTCGGCAGCCGCGAACGCTTCCGGCTTGCCGGTGTCGAGTGACTCCAAGCGAGCCAGCTCGTCGGTATTTTCGCGGAGTCGGTCGGTCCATGCGAGCAACCGGTCGGCTCGCTCCGTGTGGTCTAGTCCGCCCCACTCGCCTTCGAACGCTGTCCGAGCGGCGTTGACAGCGGCATCGACGTCGGGTGTGTCACCACGGGGAACGGAGGCGATTTCGAGGCCGACGGCCGGGTCACGCGTAGCGAAGCTATCGCCGCTCTCAGCCGCTCGTGCCTCCCCGTCTATCCAGAGTGGAAACTCCTGGTCGGCCGTCGCCTCGGCTATCGCCTCTTCGTGCCGCTCCCGCATGCCTACAGCGAATTCGTGACTCATTGTATCCAGTAGGTTTTCGCGTTGGTGAACTCCTTGATGCCGTGGTGAGACAGTTCGGAGCCGTAACCGGAATCTTTGACCCCGCCGAACGGGAGGCGTGGGTCCGATTTCGACATCTCGTTGACGAAGGCCGCCCCAGCATCGATTTGCTCTGCGACACGCCGACCGCGCTCTCTGTCTTCGGTCCAGACAGACGCGCTCAAGCCATAGTTGGTGTCGTTGGCGAGTGCGACTGCTTGGGCCTCGTCCTCGACTTCGACGACGGTCGCCACCGGGCCGAACAGTTCCTCTGTCCGGGCCGGACAGCCGGCTGGAACGTCTGTCAGGACTGTCGGTGGGTAATAGAACCCGTCACCATCGAGTGGGTCACCGCCACACCGGAGCGTCGCCCCAGCATCGACACTCGCCTGCACCTGCTCGTGCAGTGTCTCCAATAGGTCCTCGCGCGCCTGTGGTCCCACGTCGGTCTCGGTGTCCGTCGGGTCGCCGACAGTCAGAGCAGACATTGCTTCGACGAAGCGGTCGGTGAACTCGTCGTAGACGTCGGTGTGGACAAGTAGCCGTTTGGCGGCGATACACGACTGGCCACCGTTCTGGGTACGAGCAGTGACCGCTGTGTCGATGGCATCGTCCAGGTCGGCGTCGTCGAGAACGACGTAGGGATCGCTACCGCCCAGTTCTAGCACCGTCTTCTTGATGTTCCGACCTGCCGCCTCGGCGACCGCACGACCTGCCCGCGTACTTCCGGTTAGTGTCACGGCCCGTACGCGGTCGTCGGCGATGAGGTTCTCGACCCGGTCGGCCTCTACACGGAGTGATTGGAATGCCGCCTCCGGATACCCGGCGTCCCGGAACACTGTCTCGATGGCTTCGGCGCATCCGAACGTGGTCGGAGAGTGTTTCAGCAGCGCGACGTTCCCGGCTGTCAGTGCGGGGACAGCAAACCGGAATACCTGCCAGAACGGGTAGTTCCACGGCATGACTGCCAGCACCGGGCCGAGCGGTTCGTACGCGACGTACGTCTCCGCGTTCGGTTCCGTGCCGATACGCTCGTCCTGTAGATACTCGCCGGCTCGCTCGGCATAGTGTTCACACAGCCAAGCACACTTCTCTACTTCACCGACGCCCTGATCGACGGGCTTGCCCATCTCCGCAGCCATCAACTCCGCATACTCGTCCGTACGCGCTCGGAGAACGGTCGCCAGTTCCGCGGCCAGTTCCTGCCGAGCCTCGACGGAGCGGTCCTGCCAAGCCTCGAACGTCGTTACGGCATCGTCGAGGGCAGCGTCGACTGCCGCCTCGTCGTGTGGGTCGTACGATTCGATACTGTCGCCAGTCGCTGGATTGGTTGTTTCGAATGTCATTCTGCGAATCGTCGTTCCAGGAGGGTCACGAGCAGGTACGCGGCGAGTCGCTGCGTTCCCTCGCTGTCGTCGTATCCCGGTGCGACTTCCATGAGGTCCGCACCCTCGACGGCCTCGTGCCGTCCCAACGTCTCCACGGCAGTCAGCGCCTCGTGAGCGGAGAGTCCGCCCGGCTCGGGGGTCCCAGTGCCGGGAGCGACGCTCGGATCGACGGCGTCGATGTCGAAGGTGACGTAGACCGCGTCCGTCTCTGCAGCGGCGGCGGCGATAGCGTCTTCGACTACCGGACCGATGCCACGGTCCGCCACGTCTCGCATCGTGAAGAGGTTCAAACCACTCTCCTCGGCGAACTCGAAGAAGTCCGGGGACTCGTACCCTCGGATACCGACCTGACTGATGTGTTCGTACTCACAGTACGGTGAGTCCGCCACGAGAGCCGTGCTTGAGCCGTGGAACTCGTCGCCGAATACCGGACTCCCGGTGCTGGTGTCGGTGTGAGCATCTATCTGGACGAACCCGACGTCGTCGTAGCCCGACCCCTCGGCGAACCCGCGGAACGACGGGGCGGTACAGTAGTGGTCCCCACCGAGCATGACTGGGAACGACTGATCGGCGATAGCCGCGACGTGGGCCTCGATACTCTCGGCAGTGCGTTCGCGGTCCATCGGAAACACCGGTACGTCGCCACAATCGGCCACGGAGAGCGCGGAGAAGTCGACCTGTTTGCCGGTCCGCATGTTCGTCAGCCCGCCCTTGTATCCCGATAGATAGGCCCACCAGCTACTGGCCTGGCGGATGGCCTGTGGGCCGTACCGGGCGCCCGGACGGTTACTGACGGCACCATCGTAGGGGACGCCCACGACGCCCGCATCGTAGCCATCTAGTTCGACGACGTCGCGGTGGTCGGACTTCAGGAACGTCTGGATACCGGCGTATGGGAGTTCTACCCCGGGGCCAAGATCGCCCACACGGCTGTCGTGTTGCCGACTCACACCTCCACCTCCGTCAAGGCATCGTGCAGGCTATCCACGGCTCGCGAGAGCTGGTCCCGACTGATAGTCAGCGGCGGTTGGAACCGCATGACGTTCTTGTGGTACCCACCGACGCCCATAATGATGCCGCTGTCCTTGAGATGCTTCCCGACCTGCTTTGCGACTTTCGGGGCGGGTTCTGGCGCAACCCCCATCGGACCGGTATCACCGTCGGGATCGATTAATTCGACACCCTGCATCAGGCCGAGGCCGCGGGTGTCACCGACGACATCGAACTCCGCCTCTAGATCGGCCAACTGGCTGGAGAGCCACGCGCCCTGTTCGCTGGCGTTCGATACGATGCCGTCTTCCAACTCGTCTATGGTCGCGAGCGCGGCGGCACAGGCGACGGGGTTGCCCCCGAAGGTCGAGAGATGGTCGCCCGCCTCGAAGGCGTCTGCGACTTCAGCGGACGCCGTGAACGCCCCCAACGGCATCCCGTTGGCGATGCCCTTCGCTTGCGGAAGGATATCGGGGACAACGTCGAAGTGGTCGGAGGCGAACATCTCGCCGGTTCGTCCGTACCCGGTCTGGACCTCGTCGACGATCAAGAGGCCGCCGTGATCGTGGGTGATTTCCTTGACCCGTTGTAGCCAGCCATTTGGTGGAACTATAATTCCACCTTCACCCATCACTGGTTCGACGACGACGGCCGCCAAGTCACCGGCGGTGTGGGTTCCGATGACTCGCTCTAGGTCGTCGGCACAAGCACAGGAACACGGACCGCCACTACACATCTGACAGCGGTACGCGTACGGCGGCGCGACGTGCGCGACGTCGTTTATGGTCGGAGCCATCTCACTCTTGTAGGCCTTGTTGCCGGTCAACGCGAGGCTCCCCAGGGTTCGGCCGTGGAACCCCATCTCGAGGGCGAGGACCTCCTTGCTCCCGGTGTACTTCCGTGCGAGTTTGATCGCACCTTCGACAGCCTCCGTCCCGGAGTTACAGAAGAAGGACTTCTGAAGGTCACCTGGCGTGATTTCGGCCAGTCGCTCGCCCAGACGTGCCACCTGTTCGCTCGGATGGACGTACGAGCAACCGTGTACGAACTCGTCGAGTTGCGCTTTGGCCGCCTCTACGACGGCCTCGTTGTTGTGACCGACGTTCGTCACGGAGATACCGGAGAACACGTCGAGATACTCGTTGCCCTCATAGTCCTCCACAGTACAGTTAGACGCCCGTTTGACCGGGACGTTGAGACTCTTCCAGATCGGCATCACGTAGTCGTCGTATCGACCCACGACGTCGTCGTTCCCGTCGACCGCGTCTTGGTCGGGCCCGCCAGTCATTTTATCTGACATATTTGAGTGGTTTGACGTGGAAAGATGCTTCCACCTTAGTGGATTTGAACGTGCGGTATCTCATAAAGATTCCGTCGCCCGTCCGGAAACTATGAGTAACCGCACGGATTCCCACACCGTATGGACGGGGATCTCGACGAGCGGACCTACGACCTCTTGCGCCTCATCCGTCAGAACGAGCCGATCGGATCGATCCGGCTCGTGGAACTCATGCAGCGGCATGGCTATACGATACAAGGTCGGACGATCCGGTTGGCCCTCTCGGATATGGACGAACGTGGCCTCACGGAGAAGGTTCCCGGCAAGGGACGGCGGCTGACCGAAGCCGGCAGCGCCGCACTCCAGACGGGACATGTGAACGCACGCCGAGAGCGTATCAGGGCACGGATCGCGATGCTGACCAGTCGCGTGACCTACGATCCGTTAGAAGACACTGGTGAGCTCGTGGTGGCTGCGGCGTACCTCGACGATGAGGCTGTGGCCCGGGCGCTTGACCTCCTCTCCAGCCTCGAAGAGACCCCGCTGGGCCCGTGTCCGGTGGCAGTATCGGAGGCCGACGTCACCGAGCCCGGCGACTATCGGTTGGCCCTCCCCTCCTCGCTCACGCTCGACGGCGTCCTCCTGTCCGGAGGCATAAGTACCCAACTAATCACCGGCGGTATCGCCGAGTACGACCCCGACCCGGACCCATCTACGGTCTTCTCTCAGTCCCCCGATGCCGCGGGCGGGGGCATCAGACGCTACATCGACGTCATAAACGGCGAAGGAGCGACCATCGACATCGTGACGCTCCTGCTGGAGGCCGGGCGGACTGACACCCTGGCCGCACTAGACGGCGATCTGGCACGCCTCATCATCGACAACCGAGAATTCCCGTTGACTCGGTACGAAGAGGGCCGCGACTTCGCCGTCGAAACGCGTAGCTCGCTCGGTGGTGTTGTCGATATCCGCCGGCCACGCGAAGACGGGCCCTTCCCCGGTGACGCTCCCGATTGGGAGTTCTGCTCGCTGACGTACAGTGCGGTCGGAGAGATCGGCCTCGGCCTGCTGACGGAACGAGGCATCGCCGACGAATGGACGACGCTTTATGGCACTCTCAGGAGAAACCAGTTCGAGGCTGCAGGAGTGACTGCGGCGGAATTTTAGCTCGAAAGCGGATCAAAGTGAGCACCTGCGGACACCACCCCGAGGCGCTTCCTCGCTCTCAGGCTCCGACTATGATACCGACGACGATAGCGAGGAAGAACAGCCCCCAGATACCGAGCGACTGCTTCGTGAGACTCGGGTCTTCGAGCGGGAAGTCTGTACCGCTCGCAGTCCCATCATCGGCGAACCCCTGCTTGACGAACCAATAGACGACGATGGCCCCGAACACGAATTCGGCGATCCAGAACAGCGCTAGCATCCCGACGAACATCGATTCGCTCATCATCGGTCGTCACCTCCGTCGGCCACGACAGTATCACCCGCGACACTATCGAAGTCGAAGTCGTCGGGGCTGGCGAGACTGACGACGGCAGTCAGTGACGTGGAGACTAGATGCCCGACCAGCATGACCTCCCACAGTTTCAGCGCCGGGACACCTGGCACGGCGTACACTTCGAACGAGACCACCAGCAGGAGTGCCGTGACCACCTGACTGAACATGACCCCCGAAACGAAGCCAGCTGTGCTGGTTCGTGACCAGAACAGCGAGAGAGCGAAGGGCCCGACCAGCGCCGTCGAACCGATACCGCCGATGAGCAGCAGTTGGATGAACGTCACGCCGCTCTGGAGGGCGAACTCAGTCGCCAGGAAAATGATGAGGGCGAACGCGAGACTCGCGATACGGGCGACGCGCAGCTGGCTCTCGTCGTCGGCATCGGGTTTGAACTGTCGGAAGTAGATGTCCCGCGAGAACAGACTGGCGATAGCGGTCAAGTACGAGTCGGTCGAGGAGCCCAGCACCATCAGCGCGACGAGCAGGAAGATGATTGCCGCCCATCCGGGCAGCAGCGCGAGCGCCTCGGTCGCGATGGCGCCCGGCGCGACGTCTGGTAACGCAGCCAGCCCGACGAAGCCGATGAGGCTGTACATCGCTATCGTCGAGAACACCCCGATACCGCCCACTGTGAGGAAGCGGGTGGTTTTGTCCCGTCGAACCGCGAAGATGCGCTGCCACGTGGATAGACTGACGATACCCCAGACACCCAAACCGAGCGCATACGGCAGGAAGAATCCCTCAATCGGCGCGAAGTTAGCCATGCTCAGGAAGGCACTCGACTGGTCGCCGAGATTCGTGACCATATCCTGGTAGACGACAGAGGGGCCGCCAACCTCGAAGACGAGCAATGGTGCGAACACCAGCGTCAGCGCGATGGCGCTGATGAACTGGACGAAGTCCGTCGTCATGGACCCCCACAGCCCACCGAGCAGGATGTAGACGCCGATGACAGCCATCAGCAGTGCCATGACGATCGTCGGGTCGATGCCGGCGAGACCACCGATGACGGTCCCCCCGACGTATAGCTGGATGACGCCACCGAGAACCATCGTGTACAGGACGACGAAGATGACAGCGAGGTGGGCTCGCTTGTCGAACCGTTTGATGAAGTACTCGCTGTAGGTCAGTCCCTGTGGGAACAGTTCGCGCATCCGCAGCGCGAACGGCATCACGACGAACGAGGAGAGGACAGCGGGACCGGCGTACATCCAGATACCGGCGACGCCGACGAAACCGACGTACTGGGGCACACCGAGGATGTCCCCTGCCCACATCCACGTCACCGCGAAGCTCGCCGTCGTTAGCCCAACCTGAGCACGACCACCCGCGGTGATGAACTCCTTGGTGTCGTTGACGCTCTGTCGTCTGAAAATAAAGTACGCGAGTCCGATCATCAGCGCCGCCCAGACGCCGATCAGGGCGTATCCGCCGGTGGAACTAACCATGGTACCGACCCCCGGTTGACGGTGCGTGGTCCCTGTGACCGATTCTGGTGGAAATGGTTTGCCACATCAACCTCACCATTTGCATGAACCTACTAAAATATAGGGGGTTGTGACATACGCTACCTATTTGTGTCAACGGTACGCATTTAGGGCCATGAAGGCCCATGACCTGACACAAACTGTAGAGCCGGGGATGTCGATCTACCCTGACGACCCGGCCGTCTCGATCGAGGCGCACGCAGATATGCCGGAAGATGGTTACCGGGTAAAACGACTCGATTGCGGTAGTCACACGGGCACACACGTGGACGCGCCGAGCCACACCGAGTCAGACGGTGCGACCATCGACGAGTTCCCAGTCGAGCGTTTCGCACTCGACGCCGTCCTGGCCGACTGCCGCGGACTCGACCCGAGATCCCCAATCGGCCCGGAACATCTGCCAGCCACCGACGCCGACGTGGTCGTAGTTCGGACTGGGTGGGACACTCACTGGGGCGACGCCACCTATCGGGACCATCCCTATCTGACATCGGCAGCCGCCGATTTTTGTCTGCAACAGGGTTACGATGTCGCTGTCGACGCGTTGAACCCGGATCCGACGCCGACCCGGAGTGCGGCCCCTGACGAACCAGCAGGATTCCCCGTCCACCACACGCTCCTCGGTAACGACCATCTCATATTCGAGAACCTCACCAATCTCGAGGCGGTGCCCGAGCGCTTCGAACTCCTCGCGTTCCCCCTGAAAATCACAGCCTCTGACGGAGCACCGGTCCGTGCCGTCGCTCGCTTCGAGTGAGCCGATGTGGCAAGCCAGTGCCGGCGAACTGTGTCCGCCCTATCATCGCCGCCGCTGTGCTTCTTGACGGGCCACATCACCTATACCGACGACGCACGTAGACTGGATTCATGCTTCGCTGGTCGCCGTCTGTGCTGGTGGCCTCTCTGCTACTCGTCGTGCTCATAGCTGGCTGTTCGGGTGCAGCGCCGGCAGTGGACACCGTCGAATCGACGACACCGACGGAGACGACGCCCACCACGTCGACGACCACCGCTAACGGAACAGTGGAGGTCCACTTCATCAACGTCGGCCAGTCGGTGAGTACGCTCGTCGTCGGACCGACCGGTGAGACGATGTTGATAGACACCGGTCACTATCGCGACGACGGCGAGTACGTACTGCGGTACCTCCGACAGAACGATATCGACCGTATCGACTACATGATCGTCTCGCACAACGACGCCGATCACATCGGGGGGAACGCCGCTGTCATCGACTACTACGAGACCGAAGCCGGCGGTATCGGCGCCGTCTACGACCCGGGTATCGCCGCGAGTACGCAGACGTACGGCGAGTATCTCGATGCCGTCGAACAGCACGGCGTCACCTTGTACGAGACACGTGCGGGCGACTCGATTCCCTTCGAGGGCGTCGAGGTTCAGGTCATGGGCCCACCAGAGCCGTATCTCGAAGACGAGGCTCGTAACGAGAACAGTATCGTCCTCAAACTCACCCATGGGCAGACGAGTTTCCTGTTGACCGGCGATGCGGAAGACGATCAAGAGGCCTATCTCGTGGACCGGTACGGCGAGCAACTTCAGGCAACCGTCCTGAAAGCTGGTCACCACGGTTCGTCGAGTTCGACGGGCGAATCGTTGCTCGATGCAGTCAATCCGAAGACAGTGGTCATCTCCAGTGCGTACGATTCCCAATACGGCCATCCCGCCGAAGAGGTGTTGCGGCGCCTAGCCGACCGGTCTCTGCCAGCGTACTGGACTGCCACTCACGGTGACATCGTTCTCGTGAGTGACGGGCAGTCAGTCTCTGTTCGGACGCAGCGATCGGCGCCGACCGACCCGCTCGACCTCCGGGATGGCGACCCAGTCGCGCCGGGAACGAGCGGCGAGCTGGTCGAACGGGCCAGGTACAACGCTGCGACCTCAGCCACAGGCACGCACACGGTCTCGACGGACGGTGGCTCAACCGATACGGGGACGCTATCGATAGAGACGATTCACGCCGACGCCAGTGGCGACGACCGCGAGAACCTTGACGACGAGTACGTCGTCTTCCGCAACAGTGGGGACGAGTCACTCGACCTGGGTGGCTGGACCGTGTCCGACGAGGTGGGCAAGACCTACACGTTCCCAGCAGACTACACGCTCGACGCGGGGGCGACGGTGACGGTGCACACTGGCAGCGGTACCGATACGGACACGGACCTCTACTGGGACGCTGAGTCACCAGTCTGGAACAACGGAGGCGATACGGTCACTGTGCGAAACAGTGACGGGGACGTCGTGCGACAGGAGACGTACGAATGACTGAACTCGACACGCTCGAGGACGGACAGTATATCGCGGTCGTCGACTCGGTCGAGGACGGCTTAGCGACTGTCTTCTTCGAACACGATGGCGAAGAGGTCGGAGACACCGTGCTGGAGGCGTCAGTCCTACCGGAAGACGGACGGCACGCCGACGCAATCCTCTCGGTGACGATTGCAGACGGAACCGCTATCGAGTGGACTTACGACCCCGAGACGACTGAGAATCGGCGGGAGGCCGCTCAGGACCGCTTTGACCGGCTCTCGAGTCGGCCCCCATCAGACGACGACTCCTGACAAGCGAGAGTGCTTTGGGGCTGTCTTCCACAGTAGCGGGTGATGGTCGAGGTGCGCAACGGCAACGACGTCGACTTGCTCGAATCCTCTATTCGGACGGCCGGTGGTGCGGTTTTCTCGACGTCGTTGTACGTCCTCAGCGGTGTCGTCTACGCGTTCGTCACGTCGCCGACCGCCACCGGCCGCTACTTTTTCATCGCGCTTACCATCGCGCTGGTGCTCCGGCCGGTGAGAGGCATCAGCCAGACGGTGCAGAAAATCGGTAGCGAGCGTGGCGAACCCGTCGATGCTTATCTCGGGCTCGCTATCCTGTTCGCGATCAGCTACATCACATTGGCAAGCGCGCTCGCGTACGCCAATCTGGAGTCTTTGACGACGCTCGCGGTATTCAGTCGTGACCTGTTCGGGTTGGCTGTCCTCTTTGCTGTCTCGACAGCGCTGACACAGGTCGTCTCGAGTCTGGTCAGCGCCGCCGGCTACCCGAGTACCGTAACGTGGCTCAACAGTCTGAAAAGCGCCAGTCAACTGGTGGTGTTGCTAGTGTTCAACTCGGCCATCGCTACCGCGGGCGGGCTACTTATCGTCGTCGCTCTTGCGTAGAAGATTGTTGATACTGCAGAGCGGTAGCTGCGGAGTCGAAGAGGACAAGGGCACCGCGTCAGCGGTGCCCGACACGAATGATTCCGCTAGATGTGTTTGGGTCGGAATCGGTCGCAGCGGACCTGCTGGAACAGGTTCGCTGGCGTGACGGTGTTACCTGTCCTCGCTGCCGTTCTGACCGGACGGTCAGAAACGGCAGCTACAGAGAGTTTCAACGGTATCTCTGTAAGAATTGCGACCGAACGTTCAACGACAAGACCGGCACAATCTTCGCTCATTCGAAGATTGCGCTCCGTCGGTGGTTGTTCTCAATTTACGCGTTCCTCCGGTTTAACACGAGTCTCCGCCAACTACAGTGCGAAATCGGAGTAACACACAAAACGATGCACCGGCGCATCGAGCGCTTCGCCAGAGCGCTCGATGCGCCTTCTCTCGATCTTGTCGGACCCGTCGAAATCGACGAAGTGTACGTTTCTGCGGGGAAGAAAGGCCGCGAGCGCGACCGGGAGTCGCGCTCGCGTGGCCTGTCCACGCGCGGGCGTGGTTCGTATAGCGGCGACAAGCCACCGGTGTTCATTCTCGCTGACCGCGGCACCGGACAGCGGTACGTGATCCCGTCGAAAGCCGCGGACGAATCGACGATTCGACTCCTGCTGGCCGACCGCCAGCAGGAGTCGCTCACCGTCTATACCGACGGCTTTCGAGCGTACGAACCGCTCGAAGACGACGACGCATTCGACCGCGAATACGTCGTCCACGGCGACGGCGAATACGCCGACGACGAGGTCCACGTCAACACCTGCGAGAGCCACGCGTCGCAGGTGCGACGGTGGCTCTCGCCCCACCGAGGAATCTCCAAAGACAAGCTAACACAGTATCTCAGAGCGTTTCAGCTGCGCCGAGAGCTGTTTCGGAAACCCGGCCGAGATGCTCTCAAGCACGCTGTTCGAGCGACACTGTGAAATCAACAATGTGCTACGGATGAGCGGAGTTAGTATATCATTTGGGGGAGAGAGTTCGATGGCGGGTCCAGGCCAACAATAGATACGGAGGAAATCATCACTGGCGAGTTCACCGAGATTCGATTGCAAGGCTCACACCCAGTCTGGGCAGATCTTAGGCGATTGTCGGTCGGGGTCGTATGAATCCGGAGAGCAATGTGCAGTCCAAGGAAGGAGCGTTCCACACACAGCAACTACACTGGAACAGATATAGAGCGACGCTCGGCCGGTAATGGATCGAGCACTCCTGTGAATCGCATATTCATTTCCGGGGTAGACTTCCCAGCCAGGATTCGACGGCGTGGGACTTGCAAAAACCACGTCAAGCCCATGGTGGCCAGGCCAGCCCGAAGTTTGTCGGCACAATCGACATCAATCGTGTGAGACTCTGGATTAGAGGTTCGAGAATGCCTCGTCGACGAGTTCACCAGTATCGGCGACGATGTCTGCCATCGCTTCGTTATCCGGAGCCATTCCGACCAGTCGGGCGATCCGCATGATTGAGACGTGATAGACAACCTGCTTGCCAGGTTCTTCTTCCCAGATGACGACGTTACAAGCCATGAGCGCGCCGAGTTTGTTGTCGGTCGCATCAAGCGCGCGGTCGGCGACTTCGGGATTACACGCACCGAGCACGTAATAGGGGTCCCGGCCCGCGTCGACTTTCTCGTTGAGCATCTCGGATGGAGAGAACTCGACGGGGACACCGAAGCCGGCATCCGTAAACACGTCACGGACGTGTTCGATGGCGTCTTCATGACTCATCTCGAGCGTTTCCTGTTCTTCACCGATGTCTGCAGGGTCAATCTGTGTCGGGTCGATAGGGAGTACCATCCGTGTGCTATATTGGGCTTATAGAACAAAACTCCTTCGTATTTTTCCTGCGGGGGTGCAGTCTCAAATGGATTGTGTCTCTTAGTTCATTTCATGGCTACTGGATTTTTGTGGTGTTCGAGAATCACTCTGGGAGTCACCCGTCACACTACTTTCCACTGTCAGCTACCCACCGCTGAATCGGTGGGCTTGTCGGTGGACTCTCGTTCTGCCGAGACAGGCATATCGGACGCTACCTCAGTCGCGTTCACGGTCATGATCCCCGACTTCTGGGCGTACTGACTGAACGCCCCTCCAGCGGGGGACTTATGCCCCTGCTGGAGGGAAGCGCATCGCAGAACACCATAATCTCGAAAACATCGTGCCAATACGGTGCGGCGCGCGAAATCTGCCCACAGTACTCCCCGACGTGTCAACACACTTGTCTTGGCGAACACATTCCACGGTGTTGACGACCAGAAAGGATTTGTCCAGAATATTTGCGACGAGATGGAACTTGGCGGAAGGCTGGTAATCATCACCTGGCACGAGCGGGCGCGCGAAACGACGACTGTCGAGGCCAAGCCTCGTGGGGCCCCAACCGGACTTCGAATAGCGCACGGAGAAACCGAAGATATCGTGCACACGGCCTCGTTGTCCGTGTTCCATCGGCAGGTCGACCTGCCGCCATACAACTACGGACACCTCTTCAAGCGATGGGCTCTCGACTATTCTGTGAGTCTTCGGCGAGTGAACATTGACGGTCTCGAGATTAGATTTTCAGAATCTTGGAAACGTCGCACAATACTAATACGCTCCCCTCCCAATTACTGACTGTGAGAGATCTATGACTGACATCGAACCCGACGAAACCGTCGATGCTAGAGGCGCAGCCTGCCCCGGTCCACTGATGGACCTCATCGGAAAGATTCGGAGTGTCGATTCCGGTGACGTGATAAGACTTCTGAGCGATAACGACCAGTCACTCACCGACGTTCCCGAGTGGGCCGAGGAAGCCGGCAACGAGCTGTTAGCGGTTGAGGAGTTTGACGACCACAATGCGTTCTACGTGGAGAAAGCATGACTGAGCACGTCGTCATCGTTGGCGGGGGGACCGGTGGAACTGTCCTCGCGAACGATCTCGCCGACCGACTCGAACGGGAGCTCGACACCGGCGACGTTCGCATCACGTTAGTCAACGACGATCCGGATCACATCTACAAGCCTGTCTGGTTGTACGTGCCGTTTGGCCAACGCGAACCGGATGACGGCCGCCGGTCGCTCGACGAGCTCGTCGACGACGCCGTTGACCTGAAGATCGACCGCGTGTGCGACATCGACACCGAGACCCAACGGCTCCAATTCGACGAGAGCGCCTCGTCAATCGGTTACGATTACCTCGTCCTCGCGACCGGATCAACACTGGAGCCCGAACGGATTCCCGGCCTCACGGAGGGCGGGTACGACTACTACAGTGAGTCGGGGGCAACTAAACTGCGCGACGAACTGCTTGAGTTCACGGATGGCGATCTAGTGTTGAGCGTCATCGGGACACCCCACATGTGTCCAGCGGCACCCCTCGAGTTCGTCTTCATGGCCGACGACTGGCTCCGCGAGCGGGGCTTGCGGGAGGACGTGGACATCACCTACACATACCCGATCCAGCGTGTCCATGGTAATCCCCACATCGCCGAGTGGGCCCGTCCCATCATGGAGGAACGCGATATCAAGGTGGAGACGTTCTTCAACGCCGAATCGGTCGACCCCGAAGCGGAGACCATCACATCGATGGAGGGGACCGAACTCGACTATGACCTACTCGTGGCGATCCCACCCCATGCCGGCGTCGACCTGATCGAGAAGGCCAGCCTCGGCGACGACGGCTGGGTCGACGTCGACAAGCGAACGCTTGAAGCCGAGGCCGCTGAGAACGTGTACGCGCTCGGTGACACCGCCGACACCGGTGTCCCGAATGCGGGCAGCGTCGCCCACTACCAGGCCAGCGTTGTCGGACAGCGCCTCGCCAGCAAGATACGGGGCCGCCCGGCGACAGCGACCTACGATGGAAAGACGCTGTGCTTCATCGAGACGGGGATGGACGCAGCTTCGTTCGTCGAATTCGACTACGAGAATCCGCCGTCGCCAGCGTCGCCCTCGGAGAAACTCCACTGGTCGAAGTTGGCGTACAACGAATCCTATTGGCTGACCGCACGAGGACTGCTCTGATAATGTCTGAAGAACAGGTATCCCAGCGGGCTGATCTGGAGTCGGCAATCGAACAGAATCCCGAGGCTGTTCTCGAGTTCGTTGACCACCTCGACGCCGTCAACGAGCTACTGGATGTACTCTCGCTGGGCGAGAGCGCGCTCGACGACGAGATGGTCCGGGAGCTATCGGCGACGGGTTCGACATTGGCAGAGTCCGCTGACGGACTTGCGACCGACGAGACCGTGGTGCTGGCCGAGACAATCGGTGAGAACGGTGACGAACTGCGTGAGGCACTCGAAACCTTGCTTGAGCTCCAGCGGAGCGGCACCCTCGACGATCTGGCCGAACTCGCGGAGGTCGGGTCACTGGTAACTGCAGCGCTCGACGACGAGATGATCACGTCACTAGCCGGCACCGGAGCCGCGCTCGGCGAGATTGCGCAGACGACGTCTGACGATGACACTCGTGATGGCATCGAAACTCTGTTAGAGAGTGTTGGTGAAGCGGAGCGGAAGTCACCCAAGCAGGTTGGGGGTGTCGGCCTACTTCGCGGCTTACGTGATCAGGATGTCCAGTATGGGCTGGGCTACCTGTTGGCGCTTGCAGGCGCCATCGGCCGGGAACGGAGCGACGGCCAATCCTAGTGATGGATTCAGTCTACGATGAAGGTCGTGGACTTCCTCCTTCCATTTCTATAGCGACCAACAGCTACCTCGGCCCCCGATAGCGATATCTGATGTGCCGGTCGATTTTCCAGAGGGATGTCAATAATATTGTACAGTGTACCCAAGACAATCAATCACCTCGGTACGTAGAGTCTACAATGGCAACCAGAATAGCAGAGACGAATAGTGCGAGTAGGATGGGGTAGTTCACTTGACCTGTACGCGACCGCTGTCGTCGACGACGACGTCGTGACCACGATACGTGAATCGGATTTCGAGGTCAGATGCCGTCGAATGCTCGATCAATGTTTCGAGCGCATCCATGTCGACGACCTCGGCTAGCGGCGGGTCGAGTGTGACTGGCTCGAGGCCCTCTGCTTCTGCAACGACGTCGACGATTTGCGGGACCGGGTCTTTGAGTGTATTCATCAACGGTCAGACGAGGAGCTGAATGTCGGCGTCGGCCATATCCTGAAGAGCAGTCGCCGCGCCGACACCGGTAGTGACACCATCGTAGAAGTCGTCCTCGTCGTAGTCCATCAGGTCGATGGTCATCTGACAGGCCTGGAACTCCACGCCCATGTCGAGGCTCGTCTCGAGGAGTTCCTCGATAGTGGCCGTGTCGTTGTCCGCAATCCGCTTCTCCATCATCTTCGTCGTCACGCGGTCCATCCCAGGGAGCGCCGCGACGGCGTTTGGGACGGGCATGTTAGGGTTCCCGACGGAGCTGAGTTTCAAGTTCTTCGAGCGTTCTTCGTGGAGGATGTCCAGTCCCCAAAACGTATGGAAGACTGTCACCTCGTAATCGAACGCAGCCGCAGTGCTGGCGAGGATGAGTGGCGGGTACGCCATATCCAGCGTTCCCTTCGTTGCGATGATGCTCATCTTCTTGCCGTCGTCCTCGTCGGTTGCCTCGGCGAGTGCGTCCTCCAATTCGTCCACGCGTGCGGCCAGCTCCGCACGGGAGGGTGTGTCTTCGGCTGAGGCGTCGGGTGTGTCCGTACTCATCGTTACGCTGTCTTGCGGACGTAGTGTTTGTATACGTCGTCCCCCTCCATTTGATTGACGAGTTCGACGCCTTCAGTGCCGGACGCCCACCCGTCGATGTCACTCATACTCCCCGAATCGGTCGCCAGCACTTCGAGGACCTCACCTTCGGCGAGTTCATCGATGGCGGCCTTCGTCTTTACAACTGGCATGGGGCACGATGCACCTTTGACGTCGAGCGTCTCTGTGATGTCGAATTCAGCACTCATTGGTTATCTGCTCCGTTAGTCTGTATTGGAGCTATCACACAATACCCCCTGCACAATTAAAACATTGTCGATTCTTGTGTATATTGTGAACTACTACCTGCCCCGGTCCACAGGTGAGAGGGATTTAGAACGGTGAATTTGTAGAATGAGTCTTTCTGAGAGGAGTAGAGGTCCAGTAGTATTGCTTAGTAAGGGAACTACTATGCAAATTCTTTTGTACGTCGGCCCAGTAGAAGCGACTGCACAACATGAACGCCGACGACTTCCCGACTCCGGATGTCGACGTCGAATCTATCGACCCAGAAACGCTGAAGAGTCGTATTGATGCTGGCGAGGACGTCACGCTTCTCGACGCGCGTATGCAATCGGACTACGAGGAATGGCGCATCGATGGCGACAACGTCACGTCGATTAACGTCCCATATTTCGAGTTCCTCGAGGACGACGTCGATGCGGACGTTCTCGAGCAGATACCGGCGGACCGGGAGGTTACCGTCCTGTGTGCGAAGGGCGGCGCCAGCGAGTACGTCGCTGGTACCCTCGCAGAGCTCGGCTACGAGGTGAACCACCTCGAGGACGGCATGAACGGCTGGGCGAGCATATACGAGGCTGTCAAAGTCGAACGCTACGACGGTGCCGGCACGCTACTGCAGTACCAGCGCCCCTCCTCGGGTTGTCTCGGCTACCTGCTGTACGGCGACGGTGAGGCCGCGGTCATCGACCCGCTGCGGGCGTTCACCGATCGCTACCTCGCGGACGCCGAAGATCTCGGTGTCGACCTGCAGTACGCGCTGGACACACACATCCACGCCGACCACATCTCTGGCGTCCGCGACCTCGACGCTGAGGGCGTAGAGGGCGTCATCCCTGAGGCTGCCGTCGACCGCGGCATCACGTACACCGACGAGCTGACCACGGCCGCAGACGGCGACATCTTCAATGTCGGAAACGCCACCATCGAGGCTGTCCACACGCCCGGCCACACGACCGGGATGACCTCGTACCTCGTTGGCGACAGCCTGCTTGCGACCGGCGACGGGCTATTCATCGAGAGCGTCGCTCGCCCCGATCTCGAGGAGGGCGACGATGGTGCGCCCGACGCCGCGCGTGTGCTGTACGAATCCCTGCAAGAGCGCGTTCTGACACTGCCCGACGACACGCTCGTCGGTGGTGCCCACTTCAGCGACGCCGCCGAGCCCGCTGTCGACGGCACCTTTACCGCACCAATCGGCGAGCTCGTCGAGGAGATGGACGCGCTCACGATGGAGAAGTCCGAATTCGTCGATTTGATCCTTGCAGACATGCCACCGCGGCCTGCCAACTACGAGGACATCATCGCGACGAACCTCGGCCAGAACGCCGTCGACGACGAGGAAGCGTTTACTCTGGAGCTCGGGCCGAACAACTGCGCAGCCAGTCAGGACTCGCTCGCGGGTGACTGACGACGCCGATGGTTACTGACCCCGTACTGCTCCAGGCGCTTGCCGAGCTATTCCCCAACGGAATCAGTCGCTACGCCGTCGGGGGACTTCTCGTCGGCCTCGGGACCGTCCTAATCTACATCGGGACGGGCATCCCGGCCGGGGCGAGTACCTTCCTGGAGTCGACGTTGTCGTACGTTTCCGACCAGTCGCGGTTCAAACAGTACGTCGGCTCCCGGGACTGGCGGCTCGTCTTCACAGCCGGCATCATCCTGGGAGCTCTGGCGTTCGCTGCTACGTTCCAATCTGGATTGGTCACGAGTTCGCTGTACGAGCCCGGAACGACCGGCCAACTGTACGAGGTCGCTGGCGTGACACTCTGGATGACCGAGGTCCAGCCGTGGCGACTGTTCGTCGGCGGCATCCTGGTCGGCATCGGCACTCGGATCGGCAAGGGCTGTACGTCCGGACACGGCGTCTGTGGCGTCGGTTCCGCGTCGAAGACGTCGCTGGTCGGCGTGCTGACGTTCCTGACCGTAGCCATCGGTACGGCCCAGGTCGTAGCCGCGCTGGGGGTGAGCCCATGAGCGACAAGCACCCGTTGTTCAAGCCGTTAATCTTCGTCGGCGGCATCGTATTCGGGTTCGGACTGGGATTCAGCCACATGGCACGACCGGAAGTCGTGTTGAACTTCCTGCAGTTCGACGACCTTGGCCTCCCGTTCGTGATGTTCGGCGCCGCGATCGTCTCCGGAATTGCGTTCGCCCTGCTGCCGAGGATTCGAGATGCTGCACCGCTCACTGGCGACCCCTACGAGCGACGCTTGAAGCCGTTCGACCGGAACGTCCTTGTCGGCGGCGCCGTCTTCGGCGTTGGTTGGGGGCTGTCGGGCATCTGCCCCGGCGCGGCCTACGCCAGCCTCGGTGTCGGCAACGTCACCATCCTCTGGGCGCTCGCCGGGATGTTCGTCGGCGCATATGCTCAGGGCTACTGGCGAAGCTAGCGTGGGGCGCGTGACACCGCCGCGACTGGTGCAGACTAACCGACTCCTTTGTATCTCGCTCTCACTGCTCTCTTAGCCAGTGCAGCGCTCGCCAACTTGTTCATTGGAAGATACTCTGTCCGTCTCGAGCGGCGCAACGCCGTTTACCTCTGCCGGCATTTCGAATTCGCCGGTGCCATTACCCGGGGCAGCAACGCCTCGGGAGCCATCGGGGCGGACTCGTCAGTGGTATCAGCCTGCTCGTCGCCGGAATCATCCTTGTACTCGTGTACCGTAGGATGGCAGAGGCCAATCCCGAGTTCGGTACGCAGGGGCCGCCTGCACCTGGGAGAGTCGGAATGAGGAAGGACGTCATGGAAGACGGTCCGGGTTCTCCCCGAAATTGTGCGAACTGTGCAAAAGTCTTTTAGTGGCTCAGTATCTACATAGCAACGATAACGATGCCAGATTCGATGTCTGAACAACTCCGCCAGGACATGGAGTGCGAGGGGCTGCTGGAGTGCTTCCACGGCCTCAAAGAACTCGACAAGGAGTGCTTTCGGGCGCTCGTCGAGGCAGAAGAACCGCTGACCGTCGACGAGATCGCTGACGCAGTCGACCGCGAGCGC
Organism: Haloarcula sp. MBLA0163; assembly: GCF_055632435.1. Classification (NCBI taxonomy): domain Archaea; kingdom Methanobacteriati; phylum Methanobacteriota; class Halobacteria; order Halobacteriales; family Haloarculaceae; genus Haloarcula; species Haloarcula sp. MBLA0163. Next base: position 87,051 of record NZ_JBVMVV010000004.1, on the reverse strand, counting down.
TCGACAGCCTACCGTGCCGTTCAGCGATTGCTGCAAACCGGGTTCATCGAGAAAAATCAGATAAACTACGATCAGGGTGGCTATTACCACGTCTACTCACCAACTGACCCCTCCAAAATCGCCGACGACATGCAGCGAATGCTAAACGACTGGTACGCGAAAATGGGGCAGCTCATCCAGGAATTCGAGACAAAGTACGAAGAGTCTGAAACTGCGGTCCCGGCCGCCGAAAGCTAATACTCTCGCTTCTCTCTCCCAGGTTCTGATACTCTCTTTGGGACAGAAAATTACTCACAGTGCGAGATTCTGGCCACCATTTTCACTGTCAGTTTATATTGGGTAGTATTGTGATTTCTATCCAAAACTCTTAATAACTGCTGGTGCATACGTACTTGTGATGACAACAGATACTGCATCCGATGCTGCTAGCGCGAGCACGAACGAACCCCTCCACGTCGACGGCCAGTCCCAGCTCGACAAGATCGTAGCAGAATACGACGTCGTCCTCACTGACTTCTACGCCGATTGGTGTGGCCCATGCCAAATGCTCGAACCCGTGGTTGAGCGTCTGGCCAAAGAGACTGATGCGGCGGTCGCCAAAGTCGATGTCGATGCTAACCAGCAACTCGCAGCCACATACGGCGTCCGGGGCGTTCCGACACTGATACTATTTGTCGACGGGGAACAGGTCGAAGAAATCGTCGGGGTGCAGGGTGAGGAACAACTGCGTTCCCTCATCGGCAGGTACACCCAGTGAAAAACTGAGGGAGTACAGAATCTTAGTATTGCTTGTCTCTCGGCAGCCGTATACGCCGCCAGTGTCGGTCCGGGCCCTCTCGTTCTCAGGGGCGACCAACCGGGCGGTTAGCTTTCACTGACGACCGATTTCGAAAACCACCTCGAGTTCTCCGACGCTGTCGGCGGCATGGAACTGATAAAGCGCGGAGAGGAATAGGATAGGCAGTTCACCGCGGAGTTATTCCTCTCGAAAGGTGGCCGCTACGAGGTGTAGTCCGCGTCCGGCAACAGGTACGAAGTCGACGTCATCGACGAATCGTGTACCTGTCCCGACTGGCAGCAGCGCTCGCCCGAAGGCGGCTGCAAGCACCTACGTCGCGTCGATCACGAGATCAAACGGGGCCGCATTCCCCGACCAGACGGCCGGCTCCCAACGAACCCATGGTAGATCACCATTCTCTTCGTCGGAATCGCTTTACTGTTACGGGGTAGTGTGGCGGCACACTAGGCTTTTCACGGTCGGCCACATACCGGGAAGTATGAGCAGCGACAGAATTGACGCCGAAAGCAAGGTGTCTGGAAACCAGGCAAACATCCCTGCCCGAATTCGGCGTGAACTCAATATCGACGATGGTGATCAACTCCGTTGGCATCTCGAAGACGACGGGAGCATCCGGGTCCAAGTGATCCAACAGCAAACGGGCACGTTCTCCGACTTCGACGGCTACGCTGGTGAGGAGCCGACCGATGTCACGAGCGATCACGACGCCTGGGGCGTCGACATCGAGTAAATGCCTCGTGCGCTCATTGATACGACAGTCCTCTTTGCCGCCGCATACCGGCGGGATGGATCCCACGATGCCGCGCTTCCCGTGCTCCAGGGCATCGACAATGGAACGCTCCCGGAGGCAGTCGTCCTCGACTACGTACTCGCGGAAACGCTCAACGGCCTCACGACCCACGCCGGCCACGACGCGGCTGTCGATCTCCTCGACCGCATCGAAGAAAACGCCCGCTTCCACATCGACTCACTCACCACCGACGCCCTCGCGACAGGGAAGGCCCTCTTCCGCCAACACGAACCCCTCTCGTTCGTCGATGCCTGCATTGTCGCGTACATGCAAACCGAGGGGCTCGGCTACCTGTATGCGTTTGACGACGATTTTGACGCTGTCGAAGACGTCTATCGGCTCGATACAGCAACGAATCCCTACGATCCGAACTGACGCTGGCAGACGGCATGGCTGGTGACGATGTTCGGTCTCAGGATAGTCACACCTCGTAGTCAGCCGCCAGCTCCTGGAACTCGTCCCACGCCGGGAGCCGGGCATCGTCGACCTCGCCGTGCGTCTCGAGGTAGCGAAGCAAGGCGTCGATCTCGTCTTCGGGGCCATACTTCGCCGCCTGTTCTCGGAGGTCCGCCTCGTCGACGTCGACGTGGCTGAGCAGAAGGAGACAGTACGAGCGGTGGCGGCTGGTGTCGTCGATTACCAGCATGTGACAGCAGAGCGCCGCCGGCGAGACGGCGTCGAGCTCCTCGGAGTAGACGTAGTAGCGGTGGTCAGTGAGGAGGAACGAACTTCCCACTCATCCACGCCGTGCTACAGAGCCCGCGGATCGTCCCGACCCCGCGGCTCATCGTCGACTACGCCCGGAACGGACATCTGAGTCACAAAGTAGCTCGAACGCTGCTCACGACGATCAGCCCGCACCGCAACTGGGAGAACAGTCCCTACGTGACGCAATTGCTCCAGCGCCTCGACGCGTGACCGGCCTCCGAGTGGCCGTCAGCCACGCGCTACAACGCCGGTCACCCATGGACCGCGCGAGACTGCGTCTCGCTGGCCTCGTCCGCTTCGCTCACGAGAACGCCGCTGCGGGCCTCGTCCCAGGGTGCTTGCTGGATCGGGGGGCGGCCTCGCCCTTTCTGAGTCCACCAGGACCAAAATCTGAGTCGCCAAATGTCGTGGCCGGCTGGACAGGAGTAGACGTACCAGCCCAACCCGTTCGCCGCTGCCACCTTCCGGTGAGCAAAGTTCACCGACGTCCCGCCCACTGCGTTCGCTGGACCTCTGTGTCGTTCGCCACCGACCGTATCGGGCGTGTATCAACGCTCGTAGAACGTCCGCCCACCGCTACAGCAGCACTGCGAACACCGGGTAGGAGGCGGCGACGGCTAGCGAGGGTGTCAACACCCACATCGCGACGATACGCTTAGCTGCCGCTGGGTCGAAGAGGCTCCGCTCGTCGAGGTCGGCCGGTCCCTCCGCACCGATGTCCGGAACGCTCGAGATCTCCTCCGGTTCCTCCACTGGATCTTCGTGTCGAGCGATGTCCCCGATGGTCGGACTCGCGGGCGCCTCCTCGACGCGTGACGTAACCAGCGCCCCGGTCGCGACGTCCATCTCCGGCTTTTCGGGCGTCGGCGTCGCTAACTCCGCGAGGGTCGCAGCCCGACTCGCTCGCCCCCAACCGAGCCCGATGATCGCCGACGTTGTGCTGACCGCGAGACTCGCAGGGATTCCCAAGTAGGAGAGGATCGTGATGACCGTCCCACCGACGACGGAGACGATCAACGACGCGAGGATGGGGAGTTCCGTGATGTCGTCCCCAACCGTCTCCAGAGTCCGACGAGCGATGGTGAAACTCCCCAGGCCGAAGGCCGCCACCGCGAGCAGGACCCCCTGATCGACAGTCAGGGCGCCGCCCTCCCCGACGAGGGGCGCCACGGCGTTCGCCGCGTTCGACGCACCCGCCGAGAACGCCATATAACAGCCGATGACGACCACTGAGAGTGACCCGGCGACGTCCTGTGCCGAGGCGTTCGGGTTGATCGATGGGCGTGGAATCGCTCCTGAGCGGTCGAGCTGGACGAAGTGGAGATCGAACTTCGTGAACGCGACGTAGCGGTCGAGATACGGGTAGACGTAGCGCCCCACCACGAGCCCGATGGCGAGGCTCACCAGTGGGGCGACGATCCATGCCGAGACGATGACGAACATCAGCGCCTGGTTGAGCGTATCCGACGCGAGACCCAACCCGACGATGGCGCCGACAGCCGTCATCGACGTGGAGGCTGGAACGCCGTAGAGGTTCGATATCAACAGCGACGCGCCCGTGAAAAACAGAACCCCGACGCTTGCAATGGGCGTGAACTGAGCTGCCGGCACGATACTGCTGCTCATCGTCGCGATGACGTTCCGTCCGACGGTCCATGCCCCGAGGAACCCGAAGCCGACGAAGAGGACCCCGGCGGTCGCCTTCCGAACGAGGCGTGAGCCGACCGCCGGCCCGAACGCCACGCCTGTCGACGAGCCGCCGATGTTGAACCCAACGAATACGGCCACAGCGATGCCCGCGACGGTTAACAGTGACACCATCCGGTTGTACGTGGGCCAACAGTTCCGGTCTCTAAAATAATCCCCGACATCGGTGGAGAGTGTTTCCTACCCAGCTGTCACGACAGCCAGCCACCGGTATAGGTATCTATGCTTCTCTGTCCTGGCCCCGACAGCAGCGCGTATCGAGTGGTACGGCTACCTCTCTGTTCCGGGCCGCCAGTCCTTCGAATGCCATGTGGTCGCACGGGCCGGGGAATTGGTACGCAAGGGCGTCGAGAGACGGTCGCGGTTGTTGTGTCCGTCACTCCCGCCCCGCTCGCCGCTGCCGCTTTCCGCGTCGCCCGCGACTGACCAGTCCGGGCGTGCGGGCGCTCTCCGTACCGCCCGCGTACGACCATTGATTCACGGCACAGGAACCGCCTGCAGTCGGCTCTCGTAATTATGACCGGGGTTCGTCTGGATGAGCGCCGTCACCCGGACACCGACCGGTGGGCCGGCCCGCTCGATACCCGGCGTCGGTTGTCAGTCCCCGACCTGGGTCGCTCGCTCGACGACTTCGGCGCCGTACATCTCCTCAAGTTCCTCGTGCTGGTCCGGACGGTGCTCGTAGACGTCCTGGAACAGGTCGATGGGGGTCTGGGCGGCCTGGTAGGTCGCCTCGTCCCACATCCGGTCCTTGCTGAGATCGACCTCGACGCCATCGATTGCGAGCGTGGCGGCCTGCGACATCGCGATGGCACCCTTCCCGGCCTCCTTGGCGGCCTCGAACTCTTCCATCGACTCCACCATGTCGTCCATACTCGGCACGTAGGAGGTACGGTCGAGCAGTTCGTCGACGAGTTCCGACTCGGTGAGTTCGTGTTCGTCACCGTCGATAGCGAGGACGTAGCCGTCGGCCGTCTCCTCGAGAGAGACGTCGTTGCCGTCGTACACCTCGCGACCGTCCTCTGTGGCGAGTTCGACGTCTTCGCCACCGACCTCTAGCAGCCACGTTCCTGTCTTCGGGGGGAGTGGAGCCTTGTTCGCCACCTCGACTTGCTTGGGTGTGAGCGACCATATGCCGGTCATTCCCTTGGCGCGGTTGGCCTCCATCCGATCGCGGTAGCCTTCAACGTCGCGGATGTTGTCGTACGGTCCGTCGACAGCGATCAGGCCCGCGGCGCTGGCGCCCTTCGAGGTGTTGTGCCGGAGTTCCGGCCACTCGGGCAGTTCGCCCGTCGGCGTCATCGCGCGCATGTCCTTCGTGTAGTCAACCTCGCCGTCCACGAGCATGAACATCCGCTCGAGGTTGTTCGACGGCTTGCCCATCTCGTCACGGATGCGGTTGAGGGCAATCTCCGCCTCGCCGGACTCGACGATGACCGACATCGAGAGGCTTCCCTCCTTGAGGCCGTGCTCGTTTTCGACGATGGTGAAGAACTCGTCGGCCTTCTTCCAGTCGTCGATGTCGCCGACCTCGGGGATGACGAAGCCGTCGATGTGGTCGACAGCTCCGTTCTCCGGGTTGGCGATTTCCATCATGTACTGGAACCCGTCGTGCCGCTTCGAGGGGTCCTCTCGGTGCCAGACGACGCGGGGGTGAATCTCGCCTGGGAAGTCCGCGCCGTGCTCGGAGACGACGTCGATGATGTTCTCGACGCCCTCGTCGCGCATATTTGGCGCTGTGGCGTCCTCGTTGTCCGGTATCCACACGTCCGGAGCCTGCATCCCGCGTAGCTGAGCAGCGCTGCGGATCATCTTCGCTGAGTCGTCCTCGCCCTCGACGGCAGTCGGCGAGGTGAAGAACGTTCGGACGAACTCGCGGTCGTAGTGTCGTTGAACGGTCATGGCGGTCGTGAGGCCCTTTCGCCTGCCCATCCCAAAATATTAATCATTCGGAAAGGCCCTGACAAAAGGGCTCGCTAACGAGTCCGGAGGATATCGAATCGTTGCCGGGGACGCTGCCACGCTTCCGGACGGCCTGGGTCGTCGTCACTCCGCCAGCGGTTCGATAAGTTCGACCGTGTGGCCGTCGGGGTCTTTCACGAAGGCGGTCCGCGCGCCGGCGGCGGGCTGGTCAGCCGGTTCGCTCACGACGCCGTGGTGGTCGATTTCCTCGAAAGCAGCGTCGACGTCGTCGACCTTCACCGCGAAGTGATCGTAGGCAGTGCCCGCCTCGAACTCGTCTTCGCCGTCGGTATCGGACAGCTGAAGTTCGACGCCGTCGTCGTCGGCGACGTAGAGGTTGTGGGTGCCGTCGTCGGTGTTGAATTCCCACGATCGCTCGAAGCCGAGGTTGGCCTCGTACCAGTCGGCGGCGCGTTCTGCGTCGGCCACGTTCAGACAGACGTGTAGGAACGTCATAGTCGGCGTCGTGTCGCCCTGGCCTCAAATCCTTACCGGCTACCGTACGGGGGCGTCTGCTCTACGCTCGGACAGGACTCTGTCAGGTACGATTGATAGAACACCGAGAACAGTCCCCACGTGAGACATTATTTGACAAAGGGTTTTTGGGTTAATGTTCCCACCAGAGAACTATGGCCGCTGGAGACAGACAAGAGACGGCCGACTGGGACACGTCGGCAAGCTCGCTCGGTCACGACAGGCCGGACGTGCCCGCGTACGAGGCACTGGCGTCAGACCTCCGCGACCGAGTGGAGGGGGACGTCCAGTTCGACGAGTACGCACAGGTATTGTACTCGACAGACGGGAGCATCTACCAGGCAAAACCCGCCGGGGTGGTCTGTCCGACCGACGTCGACGACGTGCAGGCGGCCCACGAGGTGGCCGCCGACCACGGCGTGCCCATCCTCCCCCGCGGCACCGGGTCGTCGCTGGCTGGACAGACGGTCGGGCCGGGCTGTATCGTGCTCGACTTCACCGTCAACATGGACGAAATCTTGTCAGTCAATCCTGACGCTCAGGAGGCAACGATCCAGCCCGGCGTCGTGCAAGACGACCTCGACGACCTACTGGCGACCTATGGGCTGAAGTTCGCGCCCGACCCCGCCTCCTCCGGCCGGGCGACAGTCGTCGGCGGTATCGGCAACAACTCGACCGGTGCCCACTCGGTTCGCTACGGCATCACGGACGCCTACACGGAGGAACTGGAGGTGGTGCTGGCCGACGGGACGTTGCTGCACACACGCGAGGTCGTCCTCGACTCCGAGGAGTACGACGACATCATCTCGAAGGATGACACGGAAGCGGCGCTCTACGAGACAGTCCGGTCGCTGGTCGACGAACACCAGGAGGAGATCGACGACAAGTACCCCGACCTGAAGCGGTCCGTCTCCGGCTACAACCTCCACAAGGTCATTTACGAGAACGACGACGGCGAGGAGGTTATCAACCTCTCGAAACTGTTCGTCGGCTCCGAGGGAACGCTCGGGACGATCGTCGAAGCGACCGTCTCGCTCGTCACCAAGCCCGAGGAGACTGCACTGGCGCTGTACTGCTTCGACGACCTAGTCGACGCGATGCAAGCCGTGCCGGTCGCGCTCGACTACCCAGTCTCGGCGGTGGAGCTGATGGACGACGAAGTGTTCCGGCTCGCCCGCGAGTCCACGGAGTACGCCCAGTACGAGGAGCCGATCCCCGAGGGAGCCGCCGCAGCGCTGATGCTGGAGTGGGATTCGGAACTCGTCGACGATTTCGAGGCGGCAATCGCCGACACGAACGAGGAGTTCGTGGAATCGGGCGACGCCTTCGACGTGCTAGAGGCGTTCACCGAGGAGGCACAGGACGATCTCTGGAAGCTCCGCAAGGCAGCGATTCCGCTGCTGATGAGCCTCGAGGGTGACCCGAAGCCGTATCCGTTCATCGAAGACGCCACCGTCCCGCCCGAGGAGCTCGCCGAGTACGTCAACGAGTTCGAGGAAGTGCTCGAGGACCACGGCACCTCCGCGGCCTACTTCGCCCACGCGGGGTCGGGGACGCTTCACATCCGGCCCATCCTGAACCTGAAAGAAGACGAAGGCATCGAGAAGATGCACTCCATCACCGACGACGTGACGGACCTCGTGTTGGCGCACTACGGTGCGTTCTCGGGGGAACACGGCGACGGTCTCGCCCGCACGGAGTTCAACCCGAAGATGTACGGCGAGGGGCTGTGGAGCGCCTTCCAGGAGCTCAAGAGCACGTTCGACCCCGAGTGGCGGATGAACCCCGGAAAGGTCGTCTACACCGACTCGGAGACGGCCAGCGAGCGGGGCTACCCGGAGTCGGCAGCCGAGACGGACATGCGAGAGAACCTCCGGTACGGCGCGGAGTACCAGTCGCTCGAACCGCAGACTGCGCTGGACTTCGACGATGAGGGGGGCTTCTCGCATCTCGTCGAGCTGTGTAACGGCTGTGGGACCTGCCGGGAGACCGGCTCGGACGTGATGTGTCCGACATACCGGGCCTCAGACGAGGAGATACAGGCCACGCGCGGCCGGGCGAACATGCTACGGGCGGCCATCTCCGGTGAACTCCCGGAAGACGAGATTCACTCAGACCGGTTCCAGGAGGAGGTGCTCGACCTCTGCGTCGGCTGTAAAGGCTGCAAGAGCGACTGCCCGACCGGCGTGGACCTCGCGAAGCTGAAAGCCGAGGTGAAACACCAGCACCACAAGGAGGAGGGCGGTTCGCTCCGGAGCAAACTGTTCGCCAACATCGACACCGCCTCGCGGATAGGGAGCGCGCTGGCACCGTTGTCGAACGCCGCTTCGAAGGTGCCTGGCGCGCGAACCGTGATGGAGAAGACCCTCGGTATCGCCGCTGACCGTGAACTGCCGACGTTCCGGTCGACGTCGTTCGAGGAGTGGTTCGACCGCCGCAACGGCGCCCGGGTCCCCGAGGCGGAGGCCGACGACAAGGTCGTGCTGTTCCCCGACACGTACACGAACTACAGCTACCCTGAGGCGGGCCAAGCTGCCGTCGAGGTGCTCGAGGCAGCGAACATCCACGTGACGGTGCCGGGCGACCTTGCACCCAGTGGCCGAGCGGCGTTCTCGATGGGCTATCTGGACCGCGCCCGTGACCGCGCTGCCGAGAACGTCGAACGGCTCCGCCCGCTTGTGGACGACGGCTACTCAGTCGTCTTCGTCGAGCCGTCCGACGCTGTCATGTTCCAGGACGAGTACCGGGACCTACTCGACGGCGCCGACGCCGAGGCGGTCTCGGCGGCCGCCTACGGCGTGCTCGAGTATCTCGACAGTGCGCGGTTGGACGAGGCAATCGGGTTCGCCGCCCCCGGTGAGTCACTCGCATACCACGGCCACTGTAACCAGAAGGCGACGAACAAGGACCACCACGCGGTCGGGGTGCTCCGCCGCGCCGGTTACGAGGTCGACCCGCTGGACACCACCTGCTGTGGGATGGCCGGCTCGTTCGGCTACGAGGCCGAACACTACGGGCTGTCGAAGGCCATCGGCTCCATCCTCTTCGACAAAGTCGACGACAGTCCGGCCGAAACAGTGACCGCGCCGGGCGCCTCCTGTCGGTCACAGTTAGGCGACCGCGAAGGAGCGGACGAACGTCCGCCCCACCCCGTCGAAAAGTTAGCCGAAGCGCTCGCCTGACCGTCCGCGTACCACTACCTATTCTGGAGGATTGGCTCGGTTGCCATCACATCTTCCGGGCTCGGGCGCACAACACCGAACTGGGAGCTTCTAGAGTACCGGGCTACTCTTCACTACCGAGTGACGCCGCACGAGAAGGACCCGGTCATCTGGCCGTCGCTTGAGCCGCGGCACTTGCCTGTATGAACTCCTGTCAGACGAGTATCACATCCCAATATTTAATAAACTTTGATTAATGTTGCTTTATGTCATGTCAGACGATAGCACCCAAACTCGTTCGACCAGGCGTCGTCAATTCATCACATCTGTCGGTGCGGCCGGGATTCTCGGTCTCGCCGGCTGTAGTGGTGATGGTGGAGACGGCGGCAGCGACGGTGGCGACGGCGGTGACGGCGGTAGCGACGGTGGTGACACTGAAGGCACCGACACTGGGGGGACCTCTGGCGGCAGTGGTACGATCACACTCGGCGCGCTCAATCCTTTCAGCGGTGGGCTTGGATGGATCGGTGGCAACGCCCGACGCGGCTACAAAACGGCGCTCCACCAAATCAACGATAACAGCGACGGGGTCCTCGATGGGATGACAATCGAGATAAACGAACAGGACTCCCAGACCAATCCGCAGGAGGCCCTGAGCGGGTTCGAGACGCTCGCGGCTAACGACGACATCCCCGGGATCGTCGGTCCATCCAGCTCGACGGTGCCGAACCTCGTCAAGCCGGTCCAGGACGCACAGATACCGTTGATTACGATCATGGCCGGAACGATTCAGCTCGACGACGTCGGCGGCGAGTGGTTCTGGCGGAACGTTCCGAGCGACGCGATCGGTGGTCGCGCGGCGGCGCGGTACAGCTACGAAGAGCTCGGCCACGAAACGATGGCACTGGCGTTCAAAGACGACCGCGGGTCCCAGAGCTTCTCGCTCGCAGTCGGCGAGTTCTTCGAGAACCTCGGTGGCGAGGTCGTCAACGAAACCCCACTGGCCCTCGAAACCGACTCCTACCGGAGCGAGATTCAGACGCTGATCGACGCGGATCCGGACATCGTCCAAATGACGGCCGGAACCGAGATTAGCTCACTGTTCATCAACAACTACACCGAACTCGGTGCGGGAGAGAATTTCAACCTCACCCTGTCGAACGACGTCCTCACCGCAGACTTCATCGAGACGGTCGGCGCGGACGTTATCGAGGGGATGGTCGGTCAAGCACCCGCACCCGGGCCGTCCTACGAGCAATTCGCAGAGACCCATCAGGAAGTTACCGACAGCGCCCCCGGAACGTTCGGCGCGAACGCGTACGACGCGGTCAACCAGTTCGCGCTCGCCTGGGAGGCACATGGCGCAGTCGAGCGTCGGGCGATTCCGGAGCAGCTCAAGAACATCTCGAACCCGCCGGGAACGAAGGTCTCGACGTTCCCAGAGGGGAAAGAAGAGCTGGCAAACGGCAACGATATCAATTACCAGGGCGCGGGGAACCCGCAGGACTTCGACGACAACGGGAACGTCCTCGGTCCGTTCCAGGCGCTGCAAGCCGTGGACGGTGAATGGACGCCACAGATCACCTACTCCGCCGACGAGCTGGCCGAGTAAGCTCGGCCGTCCGCAGGGGCGATACCGTGCCACGTTCCGTGGCGCAGTTTCAGGGTGAACTCCCGCGCAGGCGAGTGGATATCCTCATCGCCCCTGCACCGGCCGACAGTCGCCGAGCCAGCCAGAACCACCGGACTCAACGACACCATATAATTAATAAACTCAATAATATGGAACGTATACCACAGTATCTGAATCCAGAGACAGCTGAGCGGGTATCGGGTATAATCACCGAACCCTTGGTGAGAAGTTGGAAATCACGGAGTAAAGCGTCGAGTAAGGCCACTAAAAGACGCGGACGACCGGAGGTCGCATAGCATGGCTGTGTCGTTCTCCCTCGTCATGGTCACGCTGATAATTATCGGAATCTACGCGATTCTGGCGATCGGGATGAACATGCACTGGGGGGATACGGGCCTGTTGAACTTCGCACACGCCGGCTTCTTTGCAGTGGGGGCGTACACCTCAGCGATTCTGACGACACCGGTCGGTGACGCAGGACTGCTCGCCAGTCGCACCGTCGGTTTCAACTTCCCGATAATCGTCGGGATGGTCGCTGCCCCGATCACAGCCGGGCTGTTCGGGCTCCTGCTGGGCGTCACGAGCATCCGGCTCGAAGGGGACTACCTCGCAATCGTCACGCTCGCCGGAGCGGAGACGGCACGGCTGTTAATCTCGAACGAGGCGTGGCTCACCAGTGGGGAACAGACGCTGAAAAACATCCCACGGCCACTCGACGGGAGTCTGCCTGCAGTCCTCCCCTACGATGTGTTCTACTTCGGGCTCGTCGTCCTCGTGTTGCTCGGAAGTTACGCGCTGTTCAGACACTTCGCGAACTCACCGTTCGGTCGCGTCCTCCACGCAATCCGTGAAGACGAGGACGTCCCGAAGGCACTCGGCAAGGACACGGGGCGGTTCAAACTCAAATCCTTCGCGCTCGGGGCCGCCATCGCCGGACTGGGCGGCTCCCTGTGGGCGCACTACGTCTACGCGATACAGCCGACCATGTTCCTGCCCAACCTCACGTTCTCGATCTGGGCGATGGTCATCATCGGCGGTGCCGGGAGCTACTTCGGTGCAATCGCCGGGGCCGTCATCGTCACCGGAATCCGACAGATTACCCGGTTCCTGCCGGGTGATATCCCGCTCGGGAACGAACTGCCCTACCTCCGGCTGATCGTCATCGGCGTGCTCCTCATCGGTGTGCTGTACTACCGCCCGTACGGGATGTTCGGCGACAAGGAGCGGTCGCTCGCTGGCATGAGCGGGGGAGGTGAGTGACGATGATTATCGATCCACAGTTCATCTGGAACGGGATAGTGGTCGGCAGTCTAATCGCGCTCGCCGCACTGGGGCTGACGCTCCTGTTCGGCCTGCTGAACTTCATCAACATCGCCTACGGCGATTACATGGCGTTCGGTGCGTACTTCGCATTCGCTGCGAACGTCGGGTTGGACCTCCCGATTGTCGTATCGGTACTGATCGGTGCGCTCTGTGGCGGCGTCCTCGCGGTCGGCGTCCACAAATTCGTCTTCAGCAACTTCATGGACCGCGACCCGATCGTGTTGCTCGTCGTCTCCATCGGGATGGCGTTCATCCTCAGAAACGTGATACGCATCTTCTGGTCGACTGACCCGAAGTACTACGCCGTTCCAGTCGAGGAAGGACCGTCGCTCTTCGGCATCACATTCCTGCCGGAACAGGTAGCCATCATCGCGATGAGCCTCGTTGTTCTCGGCCTCCTGTTCCTGCTGCTTCACAGAACCCGTATCGGCATCGCGATGCGTGCGGCGTCCGACGATACCGACCTCGCCCGGCTGCGCGGAATCGACACTAAACGCCTGGTGATCTACATCTCGCTGGTCGGCGGGATAATCGGCGCGTTCGCGGGCATCATGCTCGGGCTCGATTCGAACCTACGGCCGAATATGGGGTTCATCGCACTCATCCCGATTTTCGCCGCGGTAATTCTCGGGGGAATCGGTGACCCGACCGGGGCCGTTATCGGCGGCTACGTCATCGGAATCGGGCAGGAAGTGAGTGTGGCCTTCATTCCGTCGGAGTACAAACCTGTCGTCGGCCTCGTATTGTTGATCATCGGATTGCTCACCCGACCGGACGGTCTATTCGGAGAGGCCACACGATGAGCGGCAGTGGACCCATCCTCGAGACGGAGGACATAACGAAGAGTTTCGGCGGGCTCGTCGCCGTCGACAACGTCTCCGTCTCGATCAATCGAGGGGAGATAACCGGCCTCATCGGCCCGAACGGTGCCGGAAAGAGTACGCTGTTCAATCTGATGAGCGGCTTCCTTGACCCCGACGGGGGGACAGTGATGCTCAAGGGTGAGGACGTGACCGAACTCCGACCCGACGAACGCGCCGGGCACGGGCTGATCCGGACCTTCCAGATAACCCGGGAGCTCTCCGGGATGACTGTCATGAACAACATGCTCCTCGCAGCCCAAGCCAACCCCGGGGAGCGTATCATCCCGCTGTTAACCCAACTCGGTACGGTCAGGGAGACCGAGAACGAACATCGCGAGCGAGCCGAGGAGCTGCTCAAGTACCTCGAACTCTGGGAGTTGCGCGACGAATACGCGGGCAATCTCTCGGGTGGCCAGCGGAAGCTCCTCGAACTCGGCCGGTCGTTGATGTCCGACCCCGACGTGTTGCTCCTAGACGAACCGATGGCTGGTGTCAACCCAGATCTCACCGATCATCTCCTCGAACGGATCATGGAGCTTCGGGACGAAGAGAACAGAACGTTTCTGATCGTCGAACACGACATTGACACGATCATGTCCATCTCCGATAGCGTTATCGGGATGCACAACGGGGAAGTCCTCGTGCAAGGGGAGCCGGAGGTCGTCCAGCAGGACGAACAACTGCTCGAAGCCTACCTCGGGGGTGAAGTATGACGCTGCTTGAAGTGTCCGGCCTCGAGAGCGGCTACGGTGACCTGATGATCGTCCACAACGTCGACCTCGAAGTCGCAAGCGACGAGATGGTCTCGATTATCGGACCCAACGGTGCCGGGAAGTCGACGTTCCTGAAAAGCATCGTCGGACTGCTCAACATCAAGTCCGGGACTATCAAGCTCGACGGGAAAGATATCACTGGCCTTCCTCCGGAGGAAGTCATCTACGAGGGCATCTGTCACGTACCACAGACGGACAACATATTCCCCAACCTGACCGTCCTCGAGAACCTCAAGATGGGTGCGTGGGCGCTTGGGGATAGCGATCTCGACGCCGACTTCGAGGAACGCGTCCAGCAGGTCTACGACCGATTCCCCGTCCTCGAGGAGCGGCCGGACCAGACGGCCGGCACACTCTCGGGCGGCCAACAGCAGATGGTCGCCATGGGGGCGGCTCTGATGCTCGATCCGGACCTGCTGATACTCGACGAGCCCTCGGCGGGCCTCGCGCCACAGCTCGTCGACGACGTCTTCGAGAAAATCGTCGATATCAACGACTCGGGGACAGCGATCCTCATGGTCGAACAAAACGCTCGACGGGCACTCCGGGAATCCGACCGTGGTATCGTCCTCGATCAAGGAGAAAATCGGTTCGAGGGGACCGCCGAATCGCTGCTCGATAGTGAGGAAGTCGCCGAGTTGTACCTCGGCACGCAGTAGCAGTCTCACGAGAATTTAACCGAATTTGGCGGTTCTAATTGTATATTCAGAACGAGGTCTAGTTGCTAGAGAAATCTCGTAATTACCCAACCAGACGTTTCCTGAAAATATAGCCTCGTCAGTCGTGACTATCGTCTGTCTCGTTGGGAACACTCAGCTATCAATCACGTGCCATACAGACGGGAAATCCGAACAATGACCCTCGACTACGGTTCGAGGACGACACTGAACCGGGCCTTGTTTTCAATTATGCGGTCGTACGACACGGTGAAGTCGCCGAGCGACTGGCCGTACACAGCAATCGTGTTCACTTGGGTATCGGTTCTACCGAACAAGAAACGCCTCAAGCACGGTTCTGCAGTCGCCAGCGTGACGTTGCTAAACGTATTTGAGAAAGAAGGTTGTCGTTTGATCTCACGAAAGACACGTTCGACACCGGTCTCCATGGCGGCAGATGTGAAATGGAGTCCGAATCGCGAGAATGCGCCATGGAGGTGAGCGGCAACCTCGATGAGAAACACGGTATCGTCGCTGTCACATTCGGTGTTCACCCGAACCGGTTCGTCGATACAATCACGGTTCCGACCAGTATAGTTACGGAGCGTTCGGTACCGGCGGATTACCCTCGAACGATGGACCAACTCGAATCACATCCAGTCCCCGACAGTGTCGACCCCCGAGGTTGGACACTCCGTGTTACTGGAGCCGTATCTCAGCCGCTCCAGCTCACGCGGGACGAGTTAGTTGAGCTTCCAGAAGGCGAATTCACGGACGACTTCACGTGTGTCAAAGGCTGGCGGGCCGAGGACCTCTCGTGGCGTGGAGTTCGTATGGCGGCAGTTCTGACACGCGCGTCTCCGAATCCGGATGCTGCGTACGTGCTCGTCCAGGCGATGGACGGGGACTACGCGAGTTCGTTTCCGATAGCCCGTGCACGTGACGCACTACTCGCGTTCGAACTCGGTGGGCAACCCCTTTCGGTCGAACACGGCGGTCCAGTCCGGCTAATTCCAACCGATGACGACGCCGATTGCTGGGAGAGCATCAAGTGGACAGCGAAGATCGAACTCACGGAGCAAAGACCAGAGGACAGCGATACCGCGAAGGAGATCGCTCTCGGTCGTGCGGAAGAACGACCCCAATAGCGTGTCACGCGGACCGTTAGGTGGGTAGTCGCTTCATAGCATCTCGCCACTCACATATGGACGGCATCCTCGACGCGAGGCCCCATCAGTTATCTGTGCAACCGGGGAGGCGTAGCTAACCAGCGACCGGTTCCGGACGCGCCGAGGGCTTGCTTCGCCGACCGGGAATCGAGCGAATGGATGATCGAAGCGAAGATGTTCCGGACAACTCCCAAACGGGACTCCTAAGAAAACCCGCAATATGGCACCTGCTGGATCACTCGTCTGGACGGTTCTGATGGCGTTACTCATGGTTGGAGTGGCTGCCAGTCTCAGCCGCGTCGAAAACTGGCGCTCGTACACACCATCGGTTGGTGGTGGCCAGACATCGACCGTCCAGAGGCACGCCGAGAAGCCGAGCGGAATCGTTCGTTGGCTGACGACAGTCGACCACAAGGATATCGGTATCCTCTACGGAGTGTTCGCGGTCGTTTCGTTCGCGTGGGGCGGCGTCGCCGTCGTGCTCATGCGACTGGAACTGCTGTATCCGGCCCAGGATTTCCTCAGCACGAATCTCTACAACGGCTTGCTGACGACCCACGGAATCAGTATGCTGTTCCTGTTCGGGACACCCATATTGGCGGCGTTTTCGAACTATTTCATCCCGCTACTTATCGGAGCGGACGACATGGCGTTTCCGAGGATTAACGCAATCGCCTTCTGGCTGTTGCCGGCCGCAGCCATCCTCATCTGGGGCGGTATTCTCGGAGCACCGTTCATCGAGGGCCTCGAACCCGCCCAGACGGCGTGGACTATCTATGCGCCTCTCTCGGTGGAACAGCCGAACCCCGCGGTCGATTTGATGCTCCTGGGCCTCCATCTCTCGGGCGTCGCGGCGACGATGGGCGCGATAAATTTCATCGCGACGATTTTCACCGAACGTAGTGAGGAGGTGACGTGGGCGAATCTGGATATTTTCTCCTGGACTGTTCTCGTGCAGTCGGCCCAGATACTATTCGCGTTCCCGCTTCTCGGTAGTGCTCTCGTGATGTTGCTGTTGGACAGGAATCTCGGAACGACGTTCTTCGCCGTCGAAGGGGGCGGTCCGCTACTCTGGCAACATCTGTTCTGGTTCTTCGGTCATCCGGAAGTCTATATCCTCGTACTGCCACCAATGGGATTGGTGAGCTACATTTTACCAAAGTTCTGCGGGCGGAAGTTGTTCGGGTTCAAGTTCGTCGTCTACTCGACGCTCGCACTAGGGGTCCTTTCGTTCGGCGTGTGGGCCCACCACATGTTCGCGACTGGGATGGATCCACGGCTTCGGGCGTCTTTCATGGCCGTGTCGATCGCGATAGCAATCCCCAGTGCCGTCAAGACGTTCAATTGGATCACGACGATGTGGAACGGCAGTCTCCGGACGACAGTTCCCTTTCTGTTTTGCGTCGGGTTCGTCGGTAACTTCATCATCGGTGGTGTGACTGGTGTTTTCGAGGCCGCGATTCCGGTCGACCTCATCCTCCACGACACCTACCACGTCGTGGCACACTTCCACTACGTAATCATGGGGGGCATCGCCTTCGCTGTGTTCGCGGGTATCTACTACTGGTTCCCACTGTATACTGGAAGGTGGTATCAGCGGTCGTTGGCCCGGTGGCATTTCTGGTTGACGCTGATCGGGACCAACGTCACGTTCTTCCCGATGGTTCTTTTGGGCTACGCCGGGATGCCGCGGCGGTACGCGACCTACAACGTTACTGCCGGCCCGATAGAGCTGTTCTCGCTCTTGCATCAGGCCGCGACAGTTGGCGTCGTGATATTAACCGTCGGTCAACTCATATTTGTCTGGAATATCGCCGTCTCTTGGCTCGAGGGACCTCGGGTTACCGACGCTGATCCGTGGTCCCTCAAAGAACGAGAGCAGTTCACACGGGAGTACGCGTGGTTCGAACGGGAGAAACTCCCAGCGCTTGCGGATGGGGGCAACGAAACAACGTCGTCGAATAATCGAGAGTGACCGTTCGGAGACGCACTCTGTGTCAGAAGGAGTGAACAAGCTCCTGTAGTGACGATGCCAATCTTGGTGACGGTTTCGATACGTCGAACGATTTGAAGGACGTTCACGTCGGTCGCTCACCGATGACGGTCCAGACTGTACTCTGGATAGCTTTCCCGAGAAAGTAACCTCCGAGAGTCCATAGGGCGCTATCTATCACTCCCTGAATCGCCATTCCGACGACGCCACACAGGGTACCGAGTACGATTCCGAGTCGACCTATCGGAAACGACGAACCACGCATAGTACCGTCGACAATATACGGACAGGAGAGTGTTCGTCCGAACCGATTCGTCTCACACGACTCACCATCATTCCCCACTCTGAATTACTTGCAGATGGCTCTGTTGAGATCCTATTGTCTCGGTTCTGTTGAAATCCTATTAGTTCGATACTTCTGTCGCTGAAACAACCGTCCGGTAGGTCTGCATATCCTGCACTTCGTCGGTCAGGAAAGAAATAGAACTAAATCTTCAGTTCACCGGCACTGACTGTCCCGTCGTTTCGGTCGTACTCGATAAGATTACAATTTGCGAGATACGGAAGGTGCGTGTGTGTCAGTGCTGCTTGTAGTGTCTTGCGTTGGTGGTCATTCGTCGTTTCGAAATCAACCAGTAGCGCGTCAACCACTTGCTCAACTGAGATCGTCTGCCCTTTGCGTAGATACACGTATTCGAGGATTGCGAGCTGTAACCGCTGATGTTCGTAAAGTACCGTATCCACGTTTTGGCGCTGAAAATCAGTGAGTGAGACCGTCGATGGTTGCATAGCCACAGCAGATGGCGTAATTGTATCGGTTCGGTGAACGAGGCTTGGAAAAAGCGACTGTATGTACTGCTGTTCAAGCTGGGTGACTGCGATTGTTAACCCGATAATGGCTCCGAACGATCCGATAGTGACGGTAAGATACCAACTATCGATTATTTCTCCACCTTGCATGATTTGGTGCTGAATTAGCCATAGTCCGAATCCTGTTGCAAACAGGACCCCGACGATGACGGCGACTGTAATCCGCCACCGCGCAAACGTAGGAAGATTTGCCCTCCCAAAGCGGAATCCTGTATAAATAAGCACGAGAGGCGAAATCACTCCAAGGAGTAGTTTGAGCCCCAGTAAGAAGGGAGGCTCTACGTCTGCGCTCACGAACAGAAGTATGCTAATCAGCGACATCAGGCCGATGCCGATTATCGTCCATTCGGCGCCTTTCTCATGTAACGACTGTTTGGCGATAAGCGGATCGGGAAATACCATACGCCATAATGTTATGCAACTAACCTAAATCTTGACCCCCGGACATTCTGGGCGTCATGACACGTTATTCGAGACCATTCAGTTCTGCGTATAAATCGAACCTTACTACCTGATTGTGTATACTCTATGACCTACTGATAGGTTGAAACAAGATGAAATCGGCGATTTTACTGCTCAAATGGGGGATAGAGACCATATTACGATATGCACTGCGGATAGTTCTATGAGCGATGACAAGTATGACATCCAGATTTGCCCACCGACAGACGAACTCCCACGTAGCCTCCGTGAGGCAGAAATCTCTGTATACTCCCACTGGTCTCAAGGAGCGATCGCAAAGATGATTGGAACTGTTCCGACCCCCCTGAAGCGGCTGCAGCGGGACATGCAAGCCGACCCGAAAATGGGAGATGATCTCTTCTTTTTCCCAGAGCACGACGATGTGAAAGGATTTCAAGGAGACGGAGATATCTGGTTCGTCGGGTTGAAACGCTCTGGAAGGTCGTTCCCTGACACTGGCGATATCCTGCTATACCAGACACTGTCGGACCTCGGGTTGACAAATGCACATTTGACTCATATCTCGAAAGAACAGGGCCCTGTGCCAGCGCAGGGACTTGCTCATTCTGAGATTCAACGTATCCGGCCGTACTTTCATCAGGAATTGGACCTTTGCAATCCCGACCTCATTGTCGCTCTTGATCGGCACGTGTATCACGCCCTCAAGTACATGCCTGTGACAGATGGCCTCGATCTTCAATTTCTGACCCAGTCTGGTTGGCTTGACGGTCGAGGTCCAGACCAATTCCGTGGTGAGATACAGTCGATTCTTAGAGACTATGATGCTCTGTAGTGGCTGTATATCCGGTGATCAACTCACCCGTGTCCAGTGTCTGTGGTGGTCGAAGGATGACACACCGGTCGAGCAAGTACGTTTGTCCTTATAGGCCGATAGCATGGTTGGTTTGACGGAACTTCTAACGAGAGTCCGCGAGAAGTCACTTACCAGTCTGATTCGACTAGCGCCACAGTACACGTGGACAAAAATAACGAGACGAGTTATTAGTACATACTACTGGAGCCTGCTTCATCCGACACGAAGTGCTCGGACAGCACGCCGCCACGCTGCAATCCAACACTTACGCGACGCTGAGACGCTTTTGTTTCTCTGTCATGGGAATATTTGTCGCAGTCCATTCGCAGAAGGATACGCTCGCAAGCTCCTCTCGATTCATGGGATCACTGAGATGAGTGTCACTTCAGCAGGTTTCGTTGAAATGAATAATCCTCGTTCACCAGAGATTGCCCGGAACACTGCAGAAAACTATGATATCGATCTCACCGACCATCGGTCAGTCAAAGCCACAGCTGAAGCCATCGAAACTGCCGACCTCATTTTAGTAATGGACTATCGGAACTATCACTATTGCACTACACAGTACCCGGAATCAACAGAACAGCTCTTTTTGCTGCGTACTTTCGCATCCGGACCGAGGATGCAGATACGTGACCCACACGGACATACACAGACAGTATTCGACGCCGTGTATTCAGATATTGCTACGTGTATCAAAACCCTCGTTAACGATTACGAAGCAGTACCTGTGGCCGGGATAGCCAACAGTGTGTAACATCTCACTATAGTTGGTGGTCATTGTTTCCAACCAGTCTCCGAAGCTCCAAATGTGAGCACAAACTGAGAAGTTGCATCCGTGTGAAATGTGTGGAACGTAGAGACTGCTCTATTGACCGCAGCCGGGTCAGGACCTATCACATCTCGAGGATTTCAACAGCGCCTTGCAGATCGGAATGCCGGCTGGTTGGCACAGCCAGAATGTCGCTTCACGACTTGTCTAACGAATTCCAACCGCAGAAAGAAGTGGCAGTGTGCAAATCCTGATATCCTCCCTTGCTGAACAGTAGGTGCCCACCCTCGGGGTAGTCCCACACTCTGGCATGTATATAGCATTCACCGGTTTATTCGATTTGGTTACTTTGTCCTGAAACCGCAAGAGGTCGTGGAGTTAGGACCAAATTATCCGTTCTTCATACCGTATCCCCACCGCCGTAGGACGGCCGTAGGTGTCGACCCCTCTGCACCAGCGACGAGCAGCGCTTCGACGACGTCGGTCTTGTAAACGTCCTCGTCGAATTCGGCCTCCATCTCATCGACAGTGTCCTCGATGAGTGCCTCTGTCGTATCTTGCAGGAACATCGGTTGTTGTGTACGGGATTCCTTGACACTGTCTCGACGGTATTTGTACGGAAGTTCTGAAACGGTTTCGACTGACCCATCGCGGCCTGTATCAGACCTTACAGCCGAAGACCGACTCATCTCGTTATTGGGGCGGGAGTCAGCATCCGTATCGGTGCCAGATGACGACTCCCCAATCTCGTCCGCTGGCTCTTCGTCGTCCTCGGCCGGGTCATCGGCAAACGGGTCGTCACCGGTACCGGATTTCATGCTGTTGCCTCCACGGTCCCATGCAGCTCTCTACTCAGAGACCGGAGCTTCTCCAGCGTCTCGAGTTCGTAGTCCCGCTCTCGATTCCGGTGTTCCTCGATGTATTTGAATGCCGAGCACTGCTGGCGCCAGCATCCTTCGAATAGCGACCCACGTTCGTTGAGCACCACCGGGACGTCGTACCCTTTGTTTCGAATCTCCTCGAGCATATCTCGCTGGTCGTTCGTTCCCGAGAAGTTGTTCGGGACGATAGCGAGCACACCGACGTTGATGCCAAGGTTCTCCTCCAAGCCGGGGACGAGATCTTCGAGCCCGTGAACGCTCTTGAACCCCTTGCCGCTGGGCTCGAACGGGACGACCAGCGAGCGCGTAGCGTGAATCGCGTTGTAGAGTTTGACGTCGGCCGTTGCGGGCGGATCGATGATGAGCGTGTCGTAGCGGTCCTGGACGTCGTTCTCCCGGAGGACACGCAGCAACTGGACGTTCCGATTCCAGTTCTCACCGAAGTCGTTGGCCTCCTCCTCACGCCGCTGCAGATGCTTGCCCAGCATCGAGAGGCTGTTGTGAGCAGGGATCACGTCGACGCCCTCGCTCGTTTCGATGAGGTCGTCGAACTCTCCACGGGGGCGCTCGACGAGATGGCGGACGAGAGAATCAGCCGAACTGTCGTCTCTGTCGTCGTCGACGTCAAGCAAGTATGAGAGGGAGGCCTCCTGAGGGTCGAGGTCGATTACCAGCACGTCGCGCCCGTCGCGGGCGTCAGCCACCGCCAGACTCGCTGCGAGTGTGGATTTCCCGACGCCGCCGGCTTCGGAATACGTCGTAAAGGCCAGCATAACCGTATCATTAGACCGGCGGACTATAAAACTCAGTCAGACGGTATAGCTACATACTATAGCTATTCAGTATAGCTAGATATTATAGCTTGTAAAATGAGCTGGCTTTACCAGCGATATACTTTAGTCAGCTTGTATGGCGAGTAGGTCTGGCTGTTAGACTTCACTGGGCGTAATATCCAAGTCATCCAGCCAACTCTAAAAGCTCGAACTGTCAGTCCAGTTTGTTAGCTCGAGGAGCTTGATGGGATGGCCAGATAGCAAAGTCGACTACTGTTGTTAACGGAGCCACGGCCCGGTTCCCTCACGAGACAGGCATCGGATTGATGGCACCGCCACGGCCCCGAGCGAGGCTAGACCGATAAGTAAGTGCGACAGAATGACTGTGACAATGGGGTATCGAGACCGGGTGCTCGAAGCAAGGGCGAACTTGCGAGACATCGAAGTCGACGAACTCGAAGGGGACGGCATCGAAGAGAGCCACCGAGAGGCGGTTCAGGCGGTCGAGCAGTTGTTGGAGCAGTTATCTGAAAGCACGGAGAGAGACAAACACGACGATCGAGGACAGTCGAAACCAGAGAGTTGGGAGAAGCAAGAGGCATGGGAAGAAGCGCTGGATTCGGCCTACGAGAAGGCGGAAATCGGTCGCTCGAAAGGGACTATAACGACGAAAACTATCGACGACCGTGAGTACTACTATCTCCAGTGGCGTGACGGAGACTCGGTCAAGAGTCAATATGTCGGCCCCGTAAACCCAGCCTGAGCGAGCTGACGGTCACTCAGAACAGTGTACACGAGGGAAATTACGAACAAATTACCACAGAGGTCTACTCATCCCGGTTGGTGTCGTGGTTTTCGAACGCATCTCCGGTCACGTCTGCGAGTTCGCTAGCCTCGATATGAGAATACATCTGTGAGGTGGTACCTGGATCTTCGTGTCTGAGCGCCCGTTGCGCGGCCTCGAAGCCGACGTTCCGATAGAGGAACTCACCGACGCCCCGCCTGGCCCCGTGTGGAGTCAGGTACTCTTTGTTCCCCTCCACCGTGATGGCGCCGTCCTCACAGAGCCGTTTGAGGACGTTTCGGACGCCATTGACGGATATCGAGGGAGGGCGAGCGTCCATCGAACGCATTGTGTCGAGTATGTCCTCGTCCACCGTGACATCATCCGGAAGTTGGGCGTACAGCGACGGAGCGTGGAGCGTCGGAAACACCGGCCAGAAGTCTGGTGGGTCGAGTATACGCTCCCACTGTTCAATGGCAGGATGGGCTTGCTCGGGAAGCGGGACGTGTTCACGTTGCTGATCCTTACCGAGAACCTGGATTCTGTTGTCTTCGAGGTCTACATCGCCCCACGTGATGCCGGTGCGACGCTGGTCGCGGCTGTCACGGACCAGCTCACCGACGCGGGCCCCCGTGTACGCGAGAACGTACACTAACCCTCGGTCGCGAGCCTCCGTTCGCGCCTCGAGGCCCTTCTCGTCAATCGCCTCGCGGGCCCGTTCGTCGGCGAAAGCGCACAGCTCTCGCCGTTCGGTCGGCGACCAGAATTGCTGAGTATCGGTCTCACCGAGGCTGCGGTCCGGTAGCTTGTCGGTCACCCGCTCTACGATAGCGGGGTTTTCGCTGATCCACTCCCACTTCTGGCAGTGGGTGAGGAACGCACGGACTAGCGAATAGTACTGCTGGGCCGTGCGACCGGTAATCCCCGCCTCTCCGTGTGGGTCTGCGGCACGAGCCTGTGCCCGTCTGGCGAGGTAGTCGGCATAGCTCTCCATGTGGCGCGGGTAGACGTCATCGACGTACTCGACGCGATCACAGTGCTGGTCGGCCCACTTTCGTACGATGCGGCCGGCCATGTCGGCGTAATTCCCGGAGCCGTCGAGTTTCTCCTTGTCGGCGACGAAGTGGTCGATGGCCGCCGAGAGGGGCTGGCGTCCGTCAGTCGACGGCGGCTGGTCGTGCTGTACCATTCGTGCCTACCGTACGGCGTGGGGGTTGGTAAAACCAGTGCACATTACTTGATTAATGCACAGTAATTGTCCAGCACCTATAATCGCAACACGGCAGCCGTTTACCGGGTGTATAAATCTCATATCGCTATATCAAATCGGCCGAACGAAAGTTGAGACTACAGCGGGGTTGGCAGGGAATTGAGACGTATTTTCGACTGAATCAACGAGCGAGAAACTGTTTCAAATCACCCTACGACGAGAATTACAGTCAGAACACTAATTATCTCGTCAGTATCGGAAACCCCCTCTGGACTTGCCACTCAGATGGCTCACTGACCAGACTGAGAGCTCATTAGCCGATTCAGCTCTGTTGAACGCTTCAATTGCGGCTGGCATTACTCTACAATGTGCAAAAGGTGTATGCGACAGTGCTTTTTCGATGGACTAAATCCCACCCCTGAAACCGTGGCCGATACAGTGAGGTTGTCAGCTAGCTGTGGACTACCGCAGACACTTACTCGCCGGCACACTCAGGATTCTGTATGGGAACCGGTCACATTACGCTCTATATCGCAACGAGTGTCGATGGATATCTCGCTGTTGACATCCTCTTCCGCCTAAAGGCGGAGGAATCCCGACCGCAGTTGGGATATTAAGGTTTGTAGTCCACCACCTCTGCCTGAGGTTGGAATCCTCGGGAGAGGTCATACAGGTAGACTCCGGGCTGTGCCAACCAGCCGGTACTCCTATCCCCAACAGGGGACTCGGAGTTACTTTCGCAGTTGATGTTGAGGCGGATGTTCTCCGCTCCATTCACGTCAGCGTTGAACGCATCGTCGTGCGCTTCACACACGTACAGGCCGCGTTCAACACGCTGACTCTCGTCTTCCCTACCGCACACGCAACACGTTTTGCTCGTGTCGCGTTCGGACACTTCCTCGACTTCGATTCCCTCAACTTTCGCCTTGTAGGTGAGAATCGAGGTGAAGCGGTCGAACGCCCATCCATGCAGGTCGAGGTTGCCGTGCCGACCCCAGCTCTTCGACTCACCATCTTCGTTCTCACGGACGCCTTCCAAGTCTCCTACGTTGATGCGACCAACTCCCTTCTCGACACACCGTTGGACGATGTGTTTCGCTAAGGCGTGGAAGAAGTGGGTGCGCCGTTCCGACCACTTCTTGTGCAGTCGAGTGGCCCTGTCGCCACCGCTATCGTCGCACTTGGCGATTTCTTTGGGGAAGTAGTAGCCATCCTGTTTCAGGCGGTTGCCGGGGTACAAGTCGGCATCCTCGGAGCTGTATGCAACGGCGGCGAAATTCGAGATGCCGAGGTAGATCCCCGCTGTCTCGTTGCCGGGCGCGGTGGGTGTCTCGATTTCGTCTTTGCAGACGAGATGCAGTTCCCATCGATCCTTCGCTTTGTCGTAGACTGCGCGGACTTGTTGCAGGTTTTCAACCGTGACGCCGGGACGCGTCTCGTATTCGACAAGGATGTATTCCCACGCTTTCGGGTGTTCCTTGTGGTTCGCACCCTTTGACAGGCGCACACGGTTGTTCTTGGTATCGTGACGGATACCGTTCTGCTTCCACGTCACCGTGCTGCGTGGGTGTTCTTCGTGGACGCGACGGCCTTCTTGGTCTTAGTAGTTGCGTTTGCGGTAGCCGGGCGGATTGTCCCGTTCGTCATCACTGGAGTACCATGAGTTGAAGGCTTCAGCGAGTTCCTCCAGAACGCGCTGACTGGACTGACTGTGCAGTCCCTTGTACTTTGGATGTGTTTTCAACTCATCTTTCAACTCCTCGTGATCAGGAATCTTTCCGGTTTCTTCCCAGACTTCTCGGGAGTGGTAGTTGGCGACGTTCCAGAGTTTACTGGCTGACCATCCGTGTCGGTCGAGCGAGTCCTCTACCTATCCGTGGTTGAGGATTTCTGCTCGATGGGTGCGGTGGACTTCCAGCATTCTGAACGTCTGTATAATCGCTTATACTCGCGTATATTGTAAGGGATAGGGTTGAAGGTGTGGAATATCCAGTAGTGCTATCGACGATGGGTGTGGAGTGGGTTGTCGGATTCATCCCGCGCATAAAGGCGCGGGTATTCTCCTCGCTCTTTATAATCGACTGAGACCTCACTCGCCGCCGATGCTGATTGTCACCCGGTAGGCAACAATCAATCTCATCAGCTACAGTGGCGTGAC
Source organism: Haloarcula sp. MBLA0163 (assembly GCF_055632435.1). Classification (NCBI taxonomy): domain Archaea; kingdom Methanobacteriati; phylum Methanobacteriota; class Halobacteria; order Halobacteriales; family Haloarculaceae; genus Haloarcula; species Haloarcula sp. MBLA0163. The sequence continues at coordinate 60,316 of NZ_JBVMVV010000004.1, read as the reverse complement.
CCATTTGCACCCCGTATTCAGCAGGAGTGTTGTGACGTATAACCGATTGAGGGGTTCAACGAAACCGCATGTTCCCATCTGCTGAGTCTTCGGCACTACACTCTTCTCAACTCGTCTCGAATCCACCCCTATGCCCGATACCGTCCTCGTCGCCTTGGATGGCTCGCCGCTTGCCGAGCGTGCGCTCACGTACGCTCTCGAGAACTTCCCGGACGCAACAATCACCACGATATACGTGATCAATCCGATCGACTCCGTGATCGATGTGGAAGCTGGTGGCTTACCAGTCGCAGAGGAGTGGTACGAGACCGCTCAGGAGCGCGCGAACGCGATTCACACGACGGCTACAGATCAGGCAGCAGAGCACGATATCGTTCTCGAAACGGTCACTGAAATCGGGAAGCCGGCGCGTGAAATCCTCAGCTACGCTGATGGCCACGGCATCGATCAGATCGTCATGGGTAGCCACGGCCGGTCAGGCATCGACCGGGCACTCCTCGGTAGTGTCGCCGAGAGAGTCACCCGACGGGCACGGATTCCGGTGACGATCATTGGATGAGGTCCCCACCCAACGTAACGCTGCTGAGGGCGCTCGACGAGCCAATACCGTGTGTAGTCGGACGGAAACTCGGCGGGATACCTAAAACGTGAAATCAGACCAAACCATAGGTACCGAGAAGGTGACCGAGGCTGAATCCCTGTCTCTCTCGACGTGCACTATCCGCATTGAACGGCGGGGTGGTCGTGGCGACGCGGGAGCACGGGCACTCGAACGCCACCTCGAGGGACTTTCAGGCGTCCAAGAGGTCGACATCTCGTTTCGGACAGGGGACGCTCGAATCACCTACGATGGGAGTGTCACGTCGGAAGAGACGATTCGAGACGCCATCCGGAACCGGAACGTCCTGATACGAGACGAGTCTGAGAGGACGACCGAGGACGTGAGCACACGCTCGGAACTCAGACGGGAGACCGTGTTCGTCGGACTGACGCTGCTCGGGATGGTGACCGGCCCTGTGACAGGGTGGCTCGGTGGGCCGGCACCACTCATGTGGGCCGGCTACGGAGTCGCGTACGTCTTCGGCGGCTGGTACGGCCTCAAAGGCGCGATAGAGACGCTGCGCCACCGGGCAGTCGATATCGACCTCCTGATGATCGTCGCTGCGCTCGGCGCTCTCTCGATTGGCGCCCCGTTCGAGGGTGCGATGCTCCTCTTTCTGTTCTCGCTGTCGAACACACTCCAGCACTACGCGATCGGTCGGTCGCGTCGGGCCATCAAATCGCTCGTCGAGATGCGGCCAGACGAGGCCCAGATTCTCGAGGACGGTACGGAAGTCACCGTCCCCATCGACCAGGTCGAGGTCGGTGACGTATTCGTCGTTCGTCCGGGTGACCGAATTCCGTTGGATGGCGTCGTGCAGGCCGGAGAGAGTGCCGTAGACCAAGCGTCACTGACTGGTGAGTCCATGCCAGTTTCGAAAACACGTGGTGACGAGGTGTTCGGTGGGACCATCAACGAGAGCGGAAGCCTCGAAATCGAAGTTACCCGGCAGGCCCACGAATCGGCTATCACCCGTCTCATCGACATGGTCGAGCGTGCCCAGAGCGAGAAAGCGCCGACACAACGGCTCATCGACCGGCTCGAACAGCCGTATGTGCTGGGCGTGTTCGGCCTGACCGCTGCGGCCATCGCCATCCCGCTCGTACTCGGCAGTGAGTTCACCAGTACGTTTTACCGAGCGATGACACTCATGGTCGCCGCCTCGCCGTGTGCAGTCGTCATTTCGACGCCTGCGGCTGTGCTTTCGGCAATCGCCTCGGGTGGGCGGCAGGGCGTCCTGTTCAAGGGCGGTGAACACGTCGAGACAGCAGCGGACATCGACGCCGTGGCATTCGACAAGACCGGCACACTCACGGAGGGAAATACAGAGTTGACCGATGTGCTCGTCCGTGACGAAGGGGCAAGCGGCGAACTGGACGAAGACGGCCTACTCGCCCTCGCAGCTGCGGTCCAGGCCCGTTCAGAACACCATCTGGCACGCGCGACCGTTACTGCCGCGGAGGAGCAGTCCCTCGACATCGTCCAGACAACCGGGTTTCAGGCAGCTGCAGGGAAAGGTGTTCGAGCCGTCGTAGCAGGCGCGACGGTTCATATCGGGAATCGGAGTTACTTCGAGACGGTCCTCGCCGATACCGAAATAAACGGGCTCGAACAGGGCTTCGATCGGCTGGATGCCCTCGAGGCCGAAGGGAAGACGAGCGTCCTGGTCGTTCGGGAGAACGGCGATGCCGCTCACGTGCTCGGATGGTTGGCGTTTACCGACACACTTCGTCCGGAGGCTGCCGAAATGATCGCCGAGTTACGGTCACTCGGAGTGGAACAGGTCGTGATGCTCACCGGAGACAACGAACGGGTTGCACAGCGAATCGCGGACGAAGTCGGAATCGACGAGGTCCAGGCGGAGTTGCTTCCCGAAGAGAAAGTGCGGGCCATCGAAGACCTACTGACTCGGTACGAAACCGTCGCGATGGTCGGGGACGGAGTCAACGATGCACCCGCGCTCGCGACGTCGACGCTGGGTGTCGCGATGGGTGGTGCAGGGACAGATGTCGCACTCGAGACCGCAGATATCGTCTTGATGGGTGATGACCTGAGCAAGATCCCGTATGTTTTCGGCCTCGGACAGAGGACCCGTCGAACACTGCGGGTCAACCTCGCCATCGCCTTCGCTGCGATCGCGCTCATGATCGGTACGATCCTCCTGCGTGGCATTCCGCTGCCACTCGCCGTGGTCGGTCACGAAGGATCGACTGTGCTTGTCTCGTTGAACGGACTACGGCTACTGGGCTATCGTCGATGACGAGTGCGTTGCTGTAGACGGAGATACGTTAACAATATAGGAAGATTGGATTCGGACCTGATACCTGAGTCTGAGATTCCGTAGGGCTGTCCGAACGGAAGTCAGATTGACCGCGTCCAGCGCCTCAAGACGGAGATATTCGCTAGCGGTCTGTATCAATCACTCAATCTGGAACGGCACTGAGAACCCCAGGTGGATGAGTTCACCGGCGGTCGACGTTGATAAGGCAGGCATAATAACAAAAGTACAACTGTGAGTGAATTTCTTGCTAATAAGTGGTAAATAAATAATTAACAGATTGTGACAAGTCTAGACACCGCTGTCGCCGACACGATCTTTGGCGATCAGCTAGCATATTGTGACGGACTAACCGTGGTACGTGGCGTCAACGAATCAATACGACTATTCATCGCCTAAGACGGCAGTTGGATCCGTTAATTAACGAGAGAGGTGGGCGGGGCAATGGGTTCTGAATCAGCGGTGATGGTCTAGAACCGGTGAGCGACTCCGGAGGAGCGACCGAAGGTGGTCTGCCTCTTCGAACACCGTCAGTCGGGCGTTCGGTGACCGGTCAGCGAGTCGCCGGACACCGTCGACCGGGACGTTCGAATCCCGGGCGCCGTGCCAGAATCTGACGGGGATATCGAGTGGGTCCACTGCGTCGAGCCACGGGCGATTGACGAGGCGGAACTCGTTGACCGCTCCGCGCCGGTGCGTGTCGAACGCTTCGAGGAAATCACGATAGACGACAGTCGCTACGTCGTCGGGCACGGTATCAGTCGCATCGTCGGCGGTGTACTGGCTGACCACGAACGAGGGATCGAACCGGTCAGCCAGACGCGCCTGTAGCCCGAACAGCGTCGAGAGTGCCGACGGCAGGTGAGTGGCGAGAGCGGACAGCGTACGCTGGGTCAGTGGCGTCTGTGTCCGAAGTGTTGGTGGCGCGGCGCCAGCGATGATGTCAGCTTGTGTGAGACGGTCTTCGAGGGCCGAAGCGGCGGCGAGCGCGTGGGGCCCGCCACCTGAGAAGCCGACGATGCCAGCCTTGGAGACACCTGCGTCGTCGAGAACCGCCGCCACGAACGGCCCAGTATCCGGGAGCGTGCGCTCGGGCCAGGGTGAGGAACGACCTGATCCGGGCCTGTCGGGAGCCAGGAGTCGGATCCCAGCCTGTCGTGCCGCGTCGTGGAACAATTCGCCCAGGAGTCGTGACCCCGGTGTCCCGTGGAGGAAGACCACCGGGGCACCGTCGGTCACGCCGTACTCGGCGTAGGTGACAGTCCGGTCGCCGACGTTCGTCGTCCGGGTACGTGAATCCACGTCGAGGCCCCGGCACCCAACCGACGTCGAAGCGTGGTCAGCCATTACTAGACCCTACGGCGTCTGGGTGGGAATATTACTTGCCGGATTGGTCTGCCTTTATTTATGAGGGGGAATGTTTTGTCCCCATGAAACAGACGACGTTCAGGGTCGACTATCCGGCCGACCTGCGACACCCGATACACGCCCGGTTGATGGGCGACACCGAGATATCCCCGGCCGAACTGTTGATGTGGGGGCCGACGGCGGACGTCACGACCCTCTGTTGGTACGACGGGACGAAAGCCGACGTACGAACGGTCCTTGAGAGCGTCGACCCGGTCACGACGACCCTCGTCGGCGGTCCCGAGGGGACATACGCCTTCGTCGAGCAACGGGCGTTCGAGTTCGACGACTCGGTGATGGCAGTGGTCGCCGACGCGAGCGTCGTCTTCCTCCCACCCGTGGTGTTCGACGCGTCGGGCATCGTGGAATTCGAGGCGGTCGGAGACACGGGTGGACTGAGTCGTTTCTACGACGACCTGCGCGCATTGGGCGACGTGACGATATCGCAAGTGAGCGCGTTCGACCGGCAGCGTTCGCAGGTACGTCTCACGGCCCGCCAACGAGCGGCACTGGAAGCGGCCCACGAGGTTGGATACTACGAAGTGCCCCGGACAGGGTCCGTCCAGGACGTTGCGGACGAGCTGGGCTGTGCGCACAGTACCGCCGGAGAGTTACTTCGGAGGGCGGAGGCCGCCGCCGTGGCGCCGTACGCTCGGTGAGCGTGGTACTGGACAGACCGCTGACAGAATTCGGGAAGCACGCCGCCTGCTGAGACGGGGTACGTTGAGCGCTTCGATGCGGCCGGGCGTGTCCACGAGACGTCGCTGTCCCGGTACCAACAGGGGGTCCGTCGAACCAGAGTCAGAAACCGATAGTTAGCGGTCCTCGGTTGCCCGATGGAAGGCCTCGTGCCAGGGGTCGGCGTCCGAACGGCGCTCGAACTGGTCGAGGGCGACCTCGCCGTCCTCCTTCGTCGCACGGATGGCTTTCTGCATGGTGAAGTAATCAACCATACCGTACTCACCGGCACGGGGATACCTCAATATGCAGTCGTTAACCGCTGAAGACCACCGTTCAGAGAACGGTGGAGGGTGCCTGCTTCAAAGCGTCAAAACCAGTCTGATGAAGGCTCTCGAATCGATTTGACCGGGCGAAGACGGCGACTAGTGGTGGTGACCGCCGAGGCAGCGTCGCGGGTCTGCTGCCAGCGGTTGCGTGATCAGCTGGCCAGCCGACAGCGAGGTGAGAGCACCGCACGGTAGCGTGTAGTAGTGGCTTCGTAGCCGGCAGCGAGAAATAGCGGTGGTGGTCGTCGGGTACGTGCCCGTCAGATCGGGCCACGAGTCACGAATATCGCGGTCAGTTAGAGACGTTGTTGACAGACGAGTTCTCGGACTCGTTCAGCGTGACCTCGATGGAGTCCCCGTCTTTCAGGACGTAGGTGTTCGGGTCGACTTCCTCGCCGTCGACCGTGACGGTGAAGGACGTCTCGCTCCCGTTCTCCAGATACATCGTCCCGTTGTACGTCATCGCGTCCTCCGAGACGTTCATGCCGGGGAACGTCGAGAGGGCGTACGCGACGGTGAGGTTCAGCGAGTGACCGTGCCAGCGGGCGGCGTCCTCGTCACCGTGGAAGTGGAAGGCCTCTTCGGCCATGACGTACTCCTCCTGCGTGAAGTCGACGGGTTCGCCGTCGACCGTCATGTTCAGACGACCGTGCGGGTGAGGGTGGGACTGCTCGACGAGCCGACCGGGAACCTCCTGGTCGTGGTCGTCGACACGAACGACGAGCTCGTGCGCGGGGTTCATGTCCTCCAGGGTGTACTCGCTCGGGTCCTCGATTTCCGTGCCGGCGACCTGATACGTGATGGTCGTGTTCGCGTCGCTCTCGTTGTACGTCTCACCGTCGATGGTCAACGAGTCCGGCTCGGCCGTGACGTTGGCCGTCTCGAGCGCTTCGGCGAGGGTCATCGGCTCCTCGGCCGTCCACGTGTGCTCGTTGGTCTCGTTGAAGGAGAACTTCGCACCAGGTTCGGTGTCGAGGTGCTTCTCCTGGCCTTCGACGACGACGAGCATCCGTCCCGAGAGCTCGGACTCGCTGTCCTGGCTCGTCGTGTCCATCTCTGAATCGGTCGTCTCCTCGCTCATCGTCTCCTCTTCGGTCGTAGCATCCGTCTCCGCAGGTGTCTCGCCACCGGACCCGCCGAGTGACGAACACCCGGCGAGCAACACCAGCAGGGCGGCGAGTACCGCGGTAATCTGTGAACGCGACAGCTTGAGTGACATGCGACTCTGAGTCGGTCCGTCGAGCCCCTTATTACTCGGGCGGTAAATCTCGTATAAACATCAGGCCACAGAGCATAGCAGTATGATAAGACCGGGAAACCGCGGGCGTGCGACCAGCCGCTCGTACTCGTGGCCACAAGGTTTTAACGACGAATTCGAAACCACGGAACGGGATTCTATCTCGGTTCGTTGGCCACACGGGCGGCGATACGGTGCTACGAGGGTGGGCCGTTCCATGATGTAGGTCCGACGTCCCGCCGTAGCTGAACGGTCCGTGCGCCCACTCGAGGCAGTCGTGACAAGTCTAAACACACCATTAGCACTCAGTTAGTAATTGTGCGTGTGGCCGACCAGTGAGTATGAACGTCACCGAGGCTGGGGACAGAGCCACGGCCGTGTTGAACGAGGTCTCTAACGCCGTCGTCGTCGACGAGAAAGTGCTACGGATGATTCTGACCGGGGTCGTCTCGCGTGGACACGTCTTGCTCGAGGACGTACCGGGGACCGGTAAGACACTGACTGCGCGCAGTTTCGCGACCACGCTGGGCCTGAGTTTCAATCGGATACAGTTCACGCCCGACCTCCTGCCCACGGACATAACCGGGACGTACATGTTCAACGAGAAGACCCGAGAGTTCGAGTTCAGCAGCGGGCCGATCTTCGCGAACGTCATCCTCGCCGACGAGATAAACCGCGCCTCGCCGAAGACACAGGCGGCCCTGCTGGAGGCGATGGAGGAGGGGCAAGTGACGATGGAGGGAGAGACGCACGACCTGCCCGAACCCTTCTTCGTCATCGCGACGCAGAACCCCGTCGAGAGCGGCGAGGGGACCTTCCCGCTGCCGGAGGCTCAGAAGGACCGCTTCCTCGTGAAGACCAGTCTCGGCTATCCGCCGAAGGCCGGAGAACGGGAGCTGCTGGACCGCCGTGACGCTCGTGACGACCAGACACCCAGCGCCCAACAGGTGCTGACGACGGCGGCAGTCAGGGAGTGGCAGCAGGTCCCCGAGCGAATCACCGTCCACGACGACCTGAAAGATTACATCGTCGAGGTGGTTCGCGAGACGCGGATGGACCCCCGTGTCGAAGTGGGTATCTCGCCCCGCGGCTGTCAGCGGTTGTTCGAAGTCGCGCGGGGCTACGCCAGCCTGCAAGGGCGGAAGTACGTCACCCCGGACGACGTGAAAGCCGTCGCCGACCCGGTACTGGCACATCGCATCGTGTTGACCGCCGACGCCACTATCGACCAGACCACCAGTAGCGACGTGGTCGACGACGTTCTCGACGACGTACCGGTCCCGAGCGTCGGCTACCAGTAGCTGCGACGCTGCGGGCTACCAGCGCAGCGCCACGGTCAACAACACGAGAGCGACGAACACCATCGCGAACGAGGCCAGGGACAGGCCGTCGTTCGCGAACCCGCGGGCGAAGAGAACGACAGCAGCGCCCACGGCTCCGACCAGCGTCGTGCCGGTGACGTGACTCGCTTCGAGGCGCCACGTCGTGGCCCCGCGGCCGAGGTGTTCCCCGACACCGATCGCGTGTTCACCCGCGTCCCAGGCGACGATCGTCCCGACTGCAGTCCCGAGCAACAGCGTCAGATCCGCGGTCTGGAACAGTCCGGCGAGGACCACACAGGCGAAGAGACCGCCCGTGCCCAGTTTGACGAGCGAGCGCGACCCGTCCCCACGCACCGGCACGAGTGCGGCAGCGAGGACCGCGAGCCCGAGGAACCCGGGGGCCAGCCGCAGTAGCTCGCTCAGCGGACCGCCCTGACTACCGAACCCACCGATTGCGACGGCACAAACCGCGGCACCGACGAGTCCGAGTGGGAGACCGACAACCCGGTAGTCGGTTCGGTAGACCGCGGCCCCGAGGCCGACGAGGCCCAGACCGACGAGTTCGATCACCAGCCACGTGCCGACGTCAGTCGTGTCTCCGGCGAGAGCGAGGAGGACGGCCGCGGCGGCGAGCACTGCGAGCACGCTACTGAGCAGCGTCGGTCTCGAGTTCGAGTGGGTTGCGTTCATCCGTGCATGGCCTCCGTTCGTCGGTGAAGCGTCGCAGAGAGCGGTTCAGTCGTCTCCCAATCGACTGCGGTGACGTCGGACTGGCGCAGGCGTCGCAGACGACTGTCCCGCTCGATGGCAGCCAGTTTACGACCACCAGCCGTGCCGTCGGTGATTGTCACGTCAGGCGAGACGACCGTCACCCGGTGCCGTTCGGCCTCGAACCGCTGGACCGCCTCGACGACGTCGTCGTCGAGTAGCGGGGAGACGACCAGCAGTTGCGTATTGTCGTCGAGGCGCGCCAACAGCGTCTCGACCTGCGCCTCGACGTCGGCCGTCGTCCCCGGTTCGGGTGGCCGTGCTTCGAACGCCGAATGCGTGGCGAGAAGTTCCTGGACCCGGAGCCGATGGCGTCGACCGCTACTGGGCGGCAACCAGAGGTCCTCGGTCCCGAGCACCGACAGGCCGACGTGGTTCTGTCCGTCGAGGACCGTCTCGGCGAGTTGCTGTGCCGCACCGACCGCTGCGACCACCGCGTGTGGCTCGCCCTCTCGCCCCCGGTAGGCCCCCGGCGTCGCGTCGACGACGACGACGACGCTCGCGGTCTGTTCCTCACGGAACTCTATCGTCGTCAGTTCCCCAGTCCGGGCGTACCGGTTCCAGTCGACGCGCCCGACCGGGTCGCCCCGTCGGTACGAGCGGGTCTGGTGAAACTCCGTCCCGCTTCCGCCGGAGTCTGCGGGGTTCTGTCCTGTCACGTCGAGCGTCTGTGACCTGAGGGGGGCCGTTCCGACGTCCGTCGTACAGTCGACCTCTGTGTCCGTCTCGATCTCGACTTCCACTTCGTGGCCGCCGCTCGGGTCGCGAGCGATAGCCGTCGCCGCCTCGAAACGGTGGCGTCCTCGCTTCGCCGCCATGGTATACGAGAACGAGGCGCTCTCGCCAGGCCGAAGCGCGGTCCCGATGCGCGGTGTTCCGTCGGTCACGGCCAGCGCCGGAGGCACCCCGTCGACGACGCGGAGGTCGAATATCGGTCGGTCACCGACGTTCTGTACCGTCGTCGTCACCTCGACGCTCGTCCCCGCCTGCGGGTTCGCTTCGCTCACGCGGCGGTCGATGTCGAGTCGTGGCTCCGACACCGACGAGAGTCTGGGATACACCGCGTACACGACCCCGAGCGTCGAGACGAGGAGCAACAGAGGCCGTTTCGCGAGCAAGCCGACGCCGGCGGCCCCAAGCGTGAGGACGAGGACGCCGCGCCAGCGGTGTGTGCGTCGCGCGTCACTCATCGGGACCGCCCCCCGGTTCGTTCGTGGCATTCGGCGATGGCACCCATCGTTCGTCGCGCACGGTACCGGACTGGCGTCTCACCGTGTGCGACGGCCCGCAGTCCCGTTCGGACGCTGTCCCGACTGGCCCCGGTGGCCAGAAACCGGGCCGCGACCCGGTCCTCGGTCCAGGACCCGTCGTCGACTGCCGACGATGCCTTCGCCTCGGGCCACCCGTGTTCGGCTGCGACCGTCCGGACTGCCGCCTCACGGAGACGGTCCCTGACCGCCTCACGAACGTCCCGCCCGACGATGGGAACCACGGTCCGCCACCCGTCGAGTTGCTCGTCGAAGCGTTCGCCTGGTTCGGGTGCCGGCGTCGGTCCCTCGACCGCGGGCATCTCACGGACCTCCACGCTGTCACTGCTCGTGAGAAACACCAGCGACGCGAGCGCCACGGCGACGCCACCGAACGCCATCACGAGGAGATAGTCGTTCTCGACGCCCGCACGGAGCGAGGAGACGAGTCCGGCAGCGAGATCACCGGCGGTTACGAACGCGGCGACCATCACGAGCACCCCGACCACGCCGAGCGAGATTCGACCCCACGGGAGGTCCTCCAGGGCGAGGTCTGTCGTCTCAGTCATCGCGCTGCCCCATCGAGTGTCGGAGGTGTGCCGACGCCTCACGTACTTCGTCGGTCGTAACGGGTCGATCACCGTACCGAACCGCCTCGAACAGGTCGGTGAGTTCCCGAACGGGTTCACTCCTGAGCCCAGTCTGCGCGACCGCTTCCGCGCGTTCGCGGGGCGTGAGGGAGGGGTCGTCGGCGGCCCCTGCTCGGGAGACCATCTCGAGCCACGTACGCTCTATCTCGTTTTGCGGTTCGCGACTCGGAAGTTTCGTCGTGGCCGCTCGGACGTCGGTCGTCGACTCACGGCCGACGTACTCACGGAGTCTGTCGAGTAACAAGTCGCGCTTGTGGCCGACGAGAGCGAGTATACCGAGCACCGCCAGCACGGCAACGACGGCGAGTAGCCGTTCGAACAGCCAACGGAGCATGTCCATGAGACTGTCGACCGGTCCACCCGGACCGAGACCAGCCTGTTTAGTCAGCCCGCTCTGTGCGCCCTCAGAATCGGCAGCGCTACCCGAACTCTGGCCGGTTCCGTCGGTCGTGTCTGCAGTCGGCTCTGTGGCCCCGCTGTCGGCGCGGCTCGACTCACGACCCTGTTGGCTCCCGTCGGAGGACGGCTCGCTCGTCGTTCCGGAGTTACCCTCCGTGTCGCTCTGCCCGCCCGACTGGAGTGCCTGTTTCACCTGGTCGGCTTGCTCCGATGGCAGTGGAAGTGAGTCGGTGTCGACGTCGACGACGTCGTCGGGGTTCCCGGGAACCGACGTTTCGAGGGACGCTGCCATACTCACGGCGGCGAACAGACAACAGCCCGCAAGCAGGATTGTGATGACGTGCTGCTGATTCATTGCTCCGCGACGAGCCAGTCCCGGTGCGAACCCTGTCGGCCGGCCGCAGGATAGTGGTTTCCTCGTGGCGATACGCTGGTGAAATCGAGCGAGGTCCGGATAGTCGCTGCCGTAGAACGCATTGTCTGTGTGACGGAATTACCCTTAGCGGCCTTATTATACACCAGATAAGCGGTTCTATCGGGCCGGTAATAAACCGCCCTCCACCCGTGGCTCCACTCGATACTGATGTTTGGCATTCCGAAACGACGCTTACTCGCACTACTCCTCGCCGGACTGTTGGTACTGGGTGCCGGCTGCGCCGGACTCGGTGCTGGCGAGAGTGGCGCTAACACGACGACAGAGGAGACGACTGCCGCGACGACCGACACGGAGACGACGGACACCGCGACAGAGACTGTGAGCGATGACGACGGCCACGACCACAACCACAGTCACGGCGACGAAGAGACGTCGACCCCGTCGTCGGCCTCGGACGCTGATGGGACCGACGGAACGACGACAGGGAAGATGACCGTCGTGGTCGCCGCGGACGAACTCGACTTGCAGGACCGCGACGAGTCGGGCGACGGCTTCGGTATCGCTGACGACCCGCACACGTGGGTCACGGATTCGAATATGACGCTCGCCGAATCGCTCAGTCGGTTCGGCGTCGACGCCCAGTCGGACACACTCTCCGTCGACGGGACTACCTACGAAGAATCGACTAACGGGACGGATATTTACTACCGTGTGAACGGTGAGGAGGTCGATCCGACGGCCGTCACGCTCGAGGACGGCGATCAAGTGTGGGTCACCGTCGAGACGGCCGACATGAACGCCTCGGTGCCCGGCAACTACATCGACAACGAGCAGCAACACATCCACGGGGACATGACCGTCACCGTCGACGGCGAGGAAGTCGACTTCAGCCGTTCGAAGTACCAGTCCAACGACCGCCACTTCCACTTCGAGGGCGGTGAGGGCGAGTACTGGCACTCGCACTCTTCGAACGTGACACTCGACTACGCGCTGGACTCGCTCAGCGGCGTCAACGTCACAGCGGATACGATTTCGTTCAACGGGACGACCTACGACAGGGACGACTCGGGCACGACTATCTCTATCGAAGTCAACGGCGAGTCGGTCCAGCCGAGCGAGTACTACCTGAAAGACGGCGACGACGTCCAGATTACCATCGAGCGAACGGAGGGCTGACCATGACCGCTCGCCCGCCTACGTACGACAGACCGCTTCCACAGGCGCCCACAGTGTCGAGTCGTCCCGCGGTGGGCAGACTGCTGGGGCATCAGACGAGGCCGAGGCCATACAGAGCGTAATGGCTTCCGACGTCAGTCACGTGACGCTGGACTGGCCAGCCACCGTCGTTGTCGTCGGCGAGAGCGAGCGAATAGAAGCCGCACTCGAAGCGCTCACCGCCGGACACGCCGACGCGTGCATGATGTCGTTCGACTCGGCACGAGCGGCGCTGACCAGTCTCGAGAACGGAGCCGATGCGGACGTCATCGTGAGCACGAAGTCGCTCGACGGCGGGAGTGGCGTCGACTTACTCCGACACATCTCGGATGCCTACCCCGATATTCCGATCGTGTTGGCCGGTGCGGACCTGACCGCGGGCGACGAGCGAACGGCAATCGAATCAGGGGCGGCCGACGTCGTGCGTCTCGACCCCTCGGATTCGTCCGGCGATTGTGTCTTGCAGGCCCGTGTCAGGCGTGTACTCGAACGGTCGAGCCAACGAGACCGACCCGAGGTACCGAACTGGAGCGACGGACCGAGCTTGCTGGGAGAGTCCACCGAGACGCTCCGCCGGCTGTTCGAGGCCTCGACGCGAGAGGCCGTCGCGGAGGCGGTCGTCGACGCGGCGAGGTCGACGCTCGACTACAGCCACGCTGCGGTGTACCTGCTCGATACCGACGGGCAGCGCCTCCGCCGCGTCGCCGCAGCATCAGCGGACAGCGAAAGTGAAGGGCCGGTCAGTGCCGGTCCAGGGACGCGGCTCTGGGAGAGCTTCGTCACCGGCGACGTCGAAAGACACCGCGACAGGTCAAATGTGACAGAGATAGGTGCCGAGCGTGCATCTACAACGCTCCCGATCGGCGAGTTCGGCGTGCTGCACGTAGCCCTGGAGACCCACGAACACGAGGCCGTCGGTGCAGACGAGCAACTGACGAGTCTCGCGACGGCAGCGACGGCTGCGCTCGAACAGATAGACAAGTCCCAGTCGCTGCAGCGACAAGCAGCAGAACTCGACGAGCGTGCCGGTCGCCTCGAGCGGCGTCGCAGCCTCGTCGACGCCATGGCCGTCGTGCAACGAGCGGGAATCGAGGCCGAGTCGCAGGCCGAGCTCGAGCAGCGAGTCGTGAACGGACTGGTCGACACCGACCAGTTCTCGTTCGTCCGCATCGACCGAGTCGGGAGTAAGCGCGACCGACTCGAACCTCGGACGTTTGCTGGCGAGGAGCGGGGCTACCTCGACGCGGTCGACCTCCGGCTGGACGAAAGCGTTCAGGAGCCCGCAGTTCGGGCCGCCCGGAGCCAGTCGACGGTCGTAGTCGACGACATCACGAGTGGCCTCAGGGACGACACTTGGCGCGAAGAGGCGCTGACGCGCGGGTTCCAGTCGGTGTTGAGCGTCCCGCTTCACCGGGACGGACGACTGTGGGGCACCCTGACGGTCCACGCGACCGACGCCGACGCGTTCGACGACGAGGTGGTTGACGCGTTCGACGATATCGCCCGAGCGATAGCGGACGGCATCAGCGTCGTCGAGCGCAAGCGGTCGCTACTCTCGGACACGGTGATAGACCTCGAACTGACGCTGACGGATGGCACCGACGTGTTCAGTCGGGTGGCACGTGAGACGGGTGCCAAGCTCGACTTCGAGGGGGTGCTCGCCCGGAACGAGAACGCGGTCCTGTTCCTCGTCGTCACCGAGGCGGACCCGGCAGCGGTGAAGCGTGCCCTCGAGTCAGCGCCGTTGGTCGGCGCCGTCGACCACGTCCCGCACGGCGACGGCGAACTGTACGAGATAGAGCTTGAGGCGGTCTCTCTCGTGAGCGAGATACTGAGTTCTGGCGGAACCTTGCGCGACCTCACCGCCGACGGCGACACGACGCGTCTGCTGGTGACGTTGCCGGCAGAGACGGATGTTCGTCGGTTCGTCGAGTCACTCGAACAGGTCGCACCGGACGTACGGTTACACTCCCGGACACAGCGGACACGACCGTCCCGGCGTGACAAACCGTTCCGGGTCGAGTTCGAACAGCGCCTGACCGACCGGCAGTTAGAGGCGCTTCGGACAGCACTCCTGAGCGGTTACTTCGAGTGGCCCCGAGAACACACTGCCGAGGAGGTAGCGAGCTTGCTGGATATCTCCCAGCCCACGTTCAACCGCCACCTGCGGGTGTCGCTCAAGAAACTGTTGGAGCTACTATTCGACGCCGACGAGGAGTAGGGACCTCCGGGCCGGGTCGTGTGCTCTCCGTAGCTCTCCTTAGCCACAAGATAAGTTCATACCTTCAGATATGATACCGATGTGACGATGATCCACTGCGACCTTGGAGCCGACGTCGAGTACGACGCCCGGAGTAACACGTACCGGTTTCAGCGACGGGAGCACTGCGAGACGAACATGAGCACTGCGGTGGTCGCCGCGGTCGCACAGGCGATCGATAGAGAACCGACGGAACTCGAACCGCTCGAAGAGCAGATAGACTCCGACGCACTGGACATGTTCTTCGATCCAGATATCGGGAGAGACGCGCGTGAGAGCGGCTGTCGTGTGACGTTTCCGTTCGCTGGGTGTGAGGTGACAGTCGACGAGCAACAGGCTATCGTCGTCTCTGCACCCGAATGAGAGACGCAGTGCTCCATGATGAGTGGCGGGTGTTCGGGGGACTGTCGGGTGGTCGGACTCCGGGCTGACGCTCGCTCACGCTACGCGCTGCTGGGCTGAGACTCGCGGCGCCACGAGACAGAATCTTCAGGAGGACTGTCGGATGCCAGCTTCCACCGCCAGTACGACGAGATGGAGTGCGAGGAGGGCGGGCAGGACGAACGGCGTCAGCGCTGGACCTAGCAGGAGGGTCGTGCCGATGGCGAGCACGGTGATGACACTGGCGGCGAGTGTCAGCCGGAACGCGGGCGGCGACGTGTCTTGTTGTCGATCGTCGGCCAACCAGTGACGGCCGATGTCATCGAAAGCTGGACCGATGTGTATCGTCTTCGCTTCCGAGTCGTATTCGACGAGGTCGACCTCGTCCAGTTTCGGTAGGTGGTTCTGGCACAGCGAGATGTACACGCTGTTGTAGATGTCGTCCGGAGAGGTCGAAGGGTCGGAGACGATCTCCGCGACTCGTTCGCTCAGATCGCTGACGTCCCAGACCTCGTCGGACTGGGACAGCAGTTTGAGACATACCCTCCGACGTTCGTTACCCAAGAGGTCGTAAACCGCATCCTCGTCGAGTGTCGGCGTCTCCCGGCCGGGGTCGGAGGCCTCGTCCGCGTCGGGCGATAACCATGACGGGCGCGCAGATAGTTTCGATAGTACCATTAGTATATTCTCTCTCAGCACTACTTATATATCGAGAGTAGCCCGCGTGGGGTGATGGAACATCGAATCGACTCACTTGTTCCAGCTACTCAGGTCCAGGTGGCTCAGCCCGAGCTCCGACCAGGACGATTCGGTCACCCAGTGGCTCACCGCGAGCAGCGTAAACAGGGCACTGACGAGGATGCCGACACCGACCTGTGACGGGAGGGGGGCGGACATGAGCCCACTGGAGAGTGCGGACGCGACGAACAGACTCCCACCGGCAGCGTAGAGATAGCGTTTGTGCCAGCTCACATCGACGTCGGCGGTCACCTGGTCGTCGTCATCCATCTCCGGTGCCGGAACGTCGTCGGAAGCCGATGCATCCGCCTCAGCTTCCTCGTCGTGTAGCAGTGACGGTTCGCTGCCGAGGTAGGCGTCGAAGCGCGCGGCCAGTTCCGTCGTCTCGACGTAGCCTCGACTCTGGTTGTATTCGAGCACACCTGCCTTGTCCATCTTCGGGAGATGGGACTGGTAGAGCGCGATGTACACGCGCTGTCGCTGCTGGGAACGGAGAGCGTCGATCGTGGTGTCGTGTTCCAGGGCGGCGATGTGTTCTGCGATGTCGCCCATGCGCGCGGGCTCGTCGCCGTCGTACTCCTGGAGATACTTGAGGACGAGGCGACGCCGACGGCACTGGAGGACGTGGAAGATGTCGTCGCGCGTCAACTCCTGTTCCGAGTCCGTATCGGAGTCGGACGCAGCTTCCGACTCGTCGGAGGTGCTGTCTGACGTCTCGTTTCGGAGTGTAGCTTCGGGCATGTTCGGTTCAGCCTTGAGCCCATTTCCCCATATAAAGCGCCGGTCGTTCCGTTCCTTTCCGCCGTCGATAACTGTTTCACCCGGCCCGGCAACCGTCTAAACTGTCGTTAAACACTGTTCACGTCCGGCGGAAACGGACGTTTCGAGGCGGTGAAAACCCCAGTAAGCGATTCCTGACACCCGATATAGTGCTTCCGCGCGCCGTGGGGCTCGTGGCGGCGCGACATCGTCGTCGAGGACGTTCGCGGGCCCCATGTCGGTATCGGCGGTCCCAGCCGCTCTACATCGCGTTACTACGTCTATAAGGTCATCTTACCGTGAAAAACAGAGAGATTTGCAGGTGCGTGAGCGTGCCGATCCACTCAGACGTAGCTGTCGAGGCGGGCGAAAAGACGCCGTGAGCGGCGAGAGAGTCGGCACCACGTCGAGCCGGACGGCCGCGAGGCTGTCGACCTCTGCCCGCTTGCCTGCGCCGCCCGCGTCGGCCGTCAGCAGACTCTGCCGGATCCCGGGCGGTCGACGGGCCCCGAGTGGTCGTCCCGGTCACGGTCCAGTTGCATCTGCGCCGGCTTCGCCTCTTCCAGGCAGATGAGGTTCTCCCTACCGATCCGGAGTTTGACGATGTCATCGTCATCGTCCATGCCGGAGAGTAACCGGCTCACCTTCGCTTTCGACCACTCAGTGACCGTGACGATGTCGCTCTGCTTCATCCGCCCGGCCTCGGCCCGCAGCATCTCCAACACCAGTTCGTCGTCGGCAACGAGTTCGTCGTCACGGTCTGCAACGACAGCCTCGGCGGAGTCCGGTATCGGTTCTGTGTCGCCATCTGAGTCCGACATCAGTCCGGGCTCAGTGGTGTCGTCGGTCATCTCGAGTGCCCGATCCTCGGACCTGAGGAGGCCCATCTGGAATGCTCGAGCGCTGTCGACGACATCGATGACGAACCCACTTCGGATAGCGGTGATAGAGAGCCCGATACCGACGACGAACCCGAGGACCGTACTCGTCAGCCACGCGGGCGTGAGTGGACTCGTCGGGTTCGTCCCCAGAGTGGTCTCTAGCTTGTCGCTCATCAGGTCCCCGTCCGAGTCCACGCTCGTCGGATCGGTGCCTGCTACGTGTACCTCTCGACCGTCTTCGAGTCCATCACCGTCAGTGTCTGCGACTGTCGGGTCGGCGCCGGCCTCTAGTTCCGCTCCATCGGCGAGGCCGTCGTCGTCGGTGTCAGCGACCGTCGGGTTCGTCCCTTCAGTCACTTCTTGCTTGTCAGTGAGGCCGTCACCGTCGGTGTCCGCGACCGTGGGGTCGGTACCGAGGGAGACCTCCTTGCTGTCCGCGAGGCCGTCACCGTCCGTGTCTGCCGTGAGCGGGTCCGTACCCAGTTCTTGCTCCCTGCCGTCAGAGAGCCCGTCGCCGTCGGTATCCGCGACTGTCGGATCCGTCCCCTGGGCGAGTTCGCGACTGTCTGTGACGCCGTCACCGTCGGTATCTGCGACCGTCGGATCGGTGCCTTCGGACAGTTCGACGCTGTCTGAGAGCCCGTCGTCGTCCGTATCTGAGGAGGTCGGGTCGGTGCCGAGTTCCAGCTCACGGTGGTCTGACAGACCGTCCCCGTCCGTGTCAGCGGCCATCGGGTCGGCGCCGACGCTGAGTTCGACTCGATCGACGAGGCCGTCGCCGTCCGTGTCTGCCGCCGTGGGCGACGTCCCGTGTTCGTGCACCTCCGCCCCGTCGGACAGCCCATCGCCGTCGGTGTCGGCGTTACTCACGTTCGTTCCGGCGTTGACCTCGTTCTCGTTGTTCAGGCCGTCCCCGTCCAGGTCGCCACTTCGAGGGATCTGCTGGACCGTGATGGAGTCGGTGTCAAGAACGGTGCCCGTCTCGGTGTCCCGGAGTGTCAGGTTCAGCGTCGTCTCGGTCGCGTTCGTAGCAGGATAGGAGAGAGTAGGCGAAGAGGTGTTCGCGAGCGACGTGCACGTCGTAGTACCGTTCGTTTCGAGACAGAGTTCCGTCTGTGGCCCTGCCGAAGAGGTCTCCACACTGACGAGGTAGGCGTCGACAGGCTGACCCTGAGCTGTGTGACCCCAGACATATGTCGTGTTACCAACAGAACCGGCAGCGTGTGTCTGGCTCACGTCGGCGATGGTGGCCGATGCCGTTGCCTCGCTGTCACTTGCGGGGCCCGCGCCCGCTGCAACGCCGGCAGAGAACGCTATCACCGTCGTTAAAGCGAGGATAACCCTGATTGCGCACGATAACTGACGCTTGTCCATGTTGCGCGAGCAATGAACGTAATAACTGATAGCCTTTTTGGCTCGTCAGACATTAGTCACACGTTTTAAAGCTAGCACGGCTTCTAGTCGAATTTTGTCGAAAAAATGTGTTCACTCGGTTAATTTCATCTTAACCGAGGGCGCTGGAACCAATTAGTCAATTTCATCGGCGAGGGAAGGCGTCATGGGTAATTATTCATACACGTCTGGGTGGCCGGCTCGATACCTATCGAGTCGGGAGTGCGAGAGACCGTTCCAACAATATTAATGTGGATTTACCGCTCGAACGCTGTGTGTAAGGTACTGTTCAGCTGCGGCCGTGGGGTGCGGACGTCGTCTGGCAGTCCTCACCGGGTTGGACGAGGTCCGAGGGGTCTATCGAGGCGTCGTCAGTCGTCGAGTCGAGCCAGGTGGTAACGTCGTTGACGCGGAGTTTGAGGCGCCAGGGGAGTTCCTGGATACCGGGCGACTCCGAGAATATCTTCTCGTCGAGCCCACAACGGTCGTACAGCTCCGCTCGGTCGGGCCACGGGCCCTGATATCCCGATACGAACGGCATCGCTCTTCGGAGGAAGTTGTCTATCTGATTGAACGTGTACGAGTCGTAGGGCCGGTCCGGGGGTCGGTGGTGGAGTATGTCGTCGTCGAGTTTACGAAGGGCGCGCAGGTACGTCTGTGTGTTCCGATGCTCTGGAGGTGTGGCGAGGTGCCACTCGACGAGTTCCGCGTCGAGTGAAACGCACGATTCGACGAACTTGTCGCTCAGCTGGAAGCGGAACGGGCGCGACGGCTGATTGAGTATCCCGAACAACGCCATCCCGTCGTACAGTCTGTCGAAGCGATGGTCCCAGCGGTCCAGAACCTCGTCGACCCGCCGGCGGAGGAACTCCTTGCCCGACTCGTCGAACATCGTGGTGTCCCGGGACAGCATCTCGGATGCCGGGAGGTACCCGAACTTCTCGGCGAAGTGGTTGGCGATGTCGGGGTCTGGGTCGATGCGATACGGCGGACACTTCCGGTCGAACACCTCGACGCCGGTGATCGGCTGGAAGTGCCCACGCAGCATCGTGTCGGCGAGGCCACCGTGGTAGATAGTGTCCACGTCCATCTGGTCCATGTACCCCGCGTGGTGGATGTGGAGCGACTCCATGATACCGTGACCGTACTTGACGGTATCGAGATCCGTGTTCAGGTACCGCTCGTCGACGGAGAGCGTCTGGTGAGGAATCCCGTACTGCGTGGCGAGTTGTTCGGCGACAGTGAGTTCGGAACTATCGGACTCCCCGACGGTGTAAGCGGCGTCGAGGTCCGAAACGCCGGCGAGGATCGTCCGTGAGTCGTACCCACCGCTCAGCAGGACCCCCTTGCGTCCGGGAAGCCCACTCCGTCGTTCGAGCGCGCGGCGCATCCGCTCGGCCAGCTCGGCGGCGTAGTCGAACTCACGGGACTCGTAGACGAACCGACCGAACTCGTAGGTATCCGTGGCGGTCAGCCAACTGTCGAAGGGAATGCGACTGACCTGTTGTAGTGCCGTTCTATCGTCGAAGACGACGCCGAAGTGGAGGAACTCGAGCAGCGGTTCGTAGTCGACCTTCGGGGTCGGCACGGTGGCGGCGACAGTCGCCGGGTCGGTACCGAACACGCGCGTCCCGCCCGTGTCCGCGTAGTAACACTCTCGACTCCGGACGCTGTCGGTCGCGACGACACCGGGCTGGTTCTCGTGGTCGGCGACGACGATGAACGAACCGTTGAATCCGGTCAGGGCGTCGGTTCCGTGGGCCGCGAACTCCGAGAGTGCCCACTCGGCCGGGTCCGTGCCGTCGATGGAGCGAGGGTATGCTTCTCCCCAAACGGCACAGGCGCCGGCTTCGTTCTCGAAGACGGTAGTTCGACCGGGGATGTCGAGTTCCGAACTTCGGACGCCGAAGGTTAGGTCGGGACCCGAGACGACTCTGTCGAACTCGTCCGGCGATCGGTACTGTTCGAAGGTGGTTTCGTCACCGAACACACCGAACAGTTCCTTGTTCATCGGGCGGACGTCCCGGTCGACCTGTTGCATCTGGAGAGACATTACTGGACTGTCACACTCTTCGCGAGATTACGTGGTTTGTCGATGGCTCTGTCGAGTTGCTTCGCCGTGTGATACGAGACGAGCTGGAGCTGGATGTTAGCGAGGAGGTTCTGACACACCGGATGCGTGTCGGGGACTTCGAGGTAGGCGTCCGACTCCGCGACACCGGGACCGTCGGCCGGTCCGACGCCGATAATCTCGGCCCCTCGCGTCTGTGCCTCCTTCGCGTTCGTGACCGTCTTCTCGGCGTCTTCACCCGTGAAGAGGCCGAACACGGGCGTCTGCGAGGTGACGAGTGCCAGCGGGCCATGTTTCAGCTGTCCCGAGGCGAAGCCCTCTGCGTGCTCGTAGGTGATCTCCTTGAACTTCAGGGCACCCTCGAGCGCGACCGGGCGGCTCATCCCACGTCCGATGAAGAAGTACGCGTCGTACTCGAGGAGCCGCGAGGCCAGTTTCTCCGCACGGCTGGTCTCGACGACGTGGTCGATGTGGTTCGGGATCTGTTCGAGAGCGGCGAGCAGTTCCGAGAGGTCCTCTCGTGGCGACGCGTCGGGGAGTTCGGCCGCTATCTTCTGCGAGAGCAGAATCAGGGTGACGACCTGGGACGTGAACGTCTTCGTCGCCGCGACCCCTATCTCGGGGCCAGCGCGGATGAACACGCTATCGTCGGCCTCGCGGGCAGCGGTGGAACCGACCACGTTCGTGACGGTGACCGTCGACGCGTCCCGCTCGGTGGCCGTCCGGAGCGCCGAGAGCGTGTCCGCAGTTTCCCCGCTCTGGGTCACCGGGATGACGAGCGTCCCGTCTGACGTGGGACCCGCCATCTTCGCGTACTCGCTGGCACGGAACACCCGGGCGCGGACGCCAGCGTCGGTGAGCATTCGCGCTCCGAACAGCGCCGCGTGGTACGACGTGCCGCACGCGACGAGGTGGACGTTCTCGACGCCGTCCAGAATCTCGGCGTCGAGATCGTCTAAAGCTACCTTCCCCTCGTCTGGATCGACCCGCCCGCGAATCGTCTTCGAGAGCGAGTTGGACTGGTTGTGAATCTCCTTGAGCATGTAGTGGTCGAACGCGCCCTTCCCGACGTCCTCGGGGTTCCAGTCGACGCGCTCGCCGCTTCGGTCGGCGGAGACCCCGTTCTCGTCGAAGATCTGCGCCTCGTCGGGTTCGAGGACCACCACGTCGCCGTCTTCGAGATAGACGACGTCGCGCGTGTGTTCGATGAACGCGGGGATGTCGCTGGCGAGGTAGTACTGGTCGTCGTCGAGGCCGAGGACGAGCGGTGACCCGGCCCGGGCCGCGTACACGCGACCTTCGTCCCGGACGAGGGCGGCGACGGCGTAACTGCCTTCCAGTTCTTCGATTGCGCGACGGAAGGCTGCGATAGTCTCGTTCTCTTGCTTCCGGAAGTGCTCGACGAGGTGGGGGATGACCTCCGTGTCCGTATCGCTGGTGAACTCGTACCCCTCCTCCGAGAGGAACTCGCGGAGTTCGGCGTGGTTCTCGATGATACCGTTGTGAACGACCGCGACGTTGTCGGTGTCGCTCGTGTGTGGATGGGCGTTCTCGTCGGTGGGCGGGCCGTGGGTGCTCCAGCGGGTGTGGCCGATACCGACGTCGCCGGACGACGCGGCGGTCTGAATCTCGTCGCGGACCTCCGAGACGTCACCGGCGCGCTTGTGGACGGCGATGCCGGAGCCGTTCTGGACGGCGATACCGGCAGAGTCGTAGCCACGATACTCGAGACGTTCCAACCCGTCGATGAGCGTCCCAACCGCGTCGTCCGCCCCCGCATGCGCAATGATACCACACATTAGTGGCTCACCTCGTGGCGGCCAGGAGAGGTAGAGATAGAGGCGGGGGCTGCTGCAATCGACGCGGGCGGTCCGTTCGTGGGGTCAATCGTAGTTGACGACAGTGTTCGTGCGTACATGTGTTCTCACCCTGGTCCCGATTCGACGGGAAGGACTCGTTGGTATCCACGGCTTTACCGGCCATTCCTATACAGGGTCTAAGCAGAACGCTGGACAGGGAAACGCCGGATACGCCACTCCGACGACCGACGAGCCTCTGAACGCGAGCGCTGCGGAGTCGTTTACCAGCTAAATAATGAACCGGTGACCGGACGAATGACCGGTAATGCCTGAGAGACCTTCTCGAAGAAAGTTCCTGGCTGCGTTGGCGGCCGGGTCGGCAATCACCGTCTCCGGCTGTGCGAGTGTCGTAGAGAGCGTCAGTGGTTCTGGCGGAGAGACGCCGACTGAGAGCGGCGAGGTGCCCGTATCGAACGCGTCACAGTCGACGCCGGAGCCGACGCAGACGGCGAGTGGGACCAACTCCACCGAAGCGACCGAGACCGAAGAGCAGTGGTCGGTAGACGAGGTGACGATATCGGAGCCGTCCGTGTCGTTGGGCCCGGTCACGCTCCCCGAAGACGACACCGCGTACCCGACGATTGGCGACGCCGACGAGACACTGGCTCTCTACGGAAACTGGAAGTGCCCTTACACGCGAGAGTTCGTGCTCGGTCAGTTCCCGAGCCTCGTCGACGAGTTCGTGGGGTCCGGTGACGTCTCTGTCCAGTTCCGGAGCGTCCCCTATCGTGGCGGCGAACCGTTCCTCGGCGTCGACGCCCCGCGGTCGACTCGCGCGGGACTCGCCGTCTGGGAGACCGACCCCGAGTCCTTCTGGGAGTACTTCACCTACGTCTTCGCCAATCAGCCCCAGGAACGGTATCGGTGGGGCAAGCCCGCACTGCTCACGCGGTTTGCCGGAGCCGCGGACGTGTCCGACCCGTCTGCGGTCCGGGAGGCCGCATCGGACGAAAGCGCCTACGAAGATCGTATCGACCGCACGCTCGCGGACGCGAACGAGAACGATATCTGGACCGTTCCACGTGTCGTCTACGACGGCGAGGTGACGGCGCCGACCCTCGACGCCGAGAGCACGCGCGAGCAGTTCGAAGCGGCGGCCGACGAGTAATCGACGGGCCGCCGGCGCCCCCACCCGGAAGCAGCACCGGCCCGTAGAGCCCCTTTTAATGGAGATTTAAGCGGCCGAGAGGCGTCGGTACCATCTCGGTGGAGCTGTGTGCGGGCCGTTTCTCGCGTAGAGACGCGCGCTGCGCCTTCCACGCGAGTCCGCGGCGTGAGACGGCGGTCGTGTGAATCGACCACATTCCCCGGTCGTAACCTTAGGCACCTGCGAAGCAGTCCACTCAGCCGACACGATTCGCCGCCGTCACGCCCACGTCGGGTTTATTTCGCCCGGATAGTCAGCTAACGTACTTAGCGGGCTCATAGGAATGCCCCCACAACGTCGTTGTCTGTACGAGAACAGCCCGTATCGGTCACTGAGGGCTGGTGAACCGGTGATATCTATGAATTCGCTCCCAAGCAACGACGCAATCGACGGTATAAGCCCGACACAGGTACCACAGGACGTTACACCCCGAGAGACGACGGTCTGTGTCGTCGGTCTCGGCTACGTCGGGCTCCCGCTCGCGGTCGGTTTCGACCAGTCGGGCTACGACGTAATCGGTTACGACATCTCCGAGGAGACGGTGGCCCGGCTCTCGGACGGCAACGACACCACTGGTGACCTCGGCGACGACACCATCGAGGACGGCGAGGTGTCGTTCACCACGGACCCCGGCAGCATCGCCGAGGCCTCGTACGTTCTCGTCACGGTCCCGACCCCTATCGACGAGAACCGGGACCCCAAGATGGACTTCGTCGAAGGCGCGGCCGAGACCGTCGGTCGCCAGATGACGCCCGGAACCACGGTCATCCTCGAGTCGACCGTCTACCCGGGTGCGACGAGGGAGGTCATGATCCCCGCGCTCGAATCTGCCTCCGGACTCGACTGCGGCGAGGACTTCTACGTGGGCTACTCTCCCGAACGAGCCGTCCCCGGCGACGAAGAGCACGGTCTTCAGAACGTCATGAAGATCGTCAGCGGGCAGAACGAGGCCGTGGGGCAGAACGTCAAGGCCCTGTACGACCACGTCATCGACGCCGGCGTCCATCTCGCGCCACGGATGGAAGTCGCGGAGGCCGCGAAGGTCGTCGAGAACGTCCAGCGGGACGTGAACATCGGCCTCGTGAACGACCTCGCGATGACGTTCGAACAGATGGACATCGACACCGAGGCCGTCCTCGACGCCGCCGGGACGAAGTGGAACTTCCACGACTACAGTCCGGGACTGGTCAGCGGGCACTGCATCCCCGTCGACCCGTACTTCCTCATCCACCGCGCGAGCCAGGAGGGGCGGTCCCCGGAACTCGTCGAGGCCAGTCGGTCGGTCAACGAGTCCATGCCGAAGCACGTCGCCGACCTCATGGTGAAGGCGCTGACCGAGGCGGGCCGACCGCTCGCCGACTGTCGGGTTCTGGCCGCCGGGCTCACGTACAAGGCCGACGTGGCCGACATCCGGAACGCGAAGATAGCCGCCGTCCTCGAGGAACTGCAGGAGTTCGGCATCGAGATCGTCGGCTACGACCCGCTCCTCGACGACGAGACCATCACGGACTACCTCGACATCGAGACCCAGGAGAAACTCAACTTCGACGGGTTCGACGGCCTCCTTCTCGGCGCGGCCCACGACGAGCTCGAGAACCTCAATCCGAACATCGTCGCCGCAGAGCTATCGGACCCACCGGCCATCGTCGACGTGAACCGCGCCTTCGACGAGGCGGACCTTCCCGACAGGGTCGCGTACAGGAGGGTCTGAGATGTACCGTGGCCAGACGGTCGGCGTCGTGTTGCCGGCGTACAACGAATCCGAACACGTCGGGTCGGTCATCGAGTCGCTGCCCGCGTACGTCGACCGCGTGTACGCTATCGACGACTGCTCGACCGACGAGACGTGGGACGTGATTCGCGAGTACGCGACGACGAGCGACCAGACGACCCAGCGGGTCGCGGCCGCCAACGCGGACGCAACCGAGGAAGTGATGCTGCCCGACGGCCACGGCGGCGAGGTCCCCGACGTCGTCCCGGTCCAGCACAGCGTGAATCAGGGTGCCGGCGGGACGCTCAAGACCGGCTACCTCCTCGCCGCGCGCGACGGGATGGACGCGACCGTCACTATCGACGCGGACGGCCAGATGGACCCGGACGAGATGGACCGCCTGCTCGACCCTATCGTCGAGGGGCGTGCGGGATTCTCGAAGGGGAACCGGCTGGCCGACAGTGACGCCGCGGGTGGGATGCCGCCGTTCCGGTTGCTCGGCAACTGGCTGCTGACGCTGATGATGAAGCCGGCGAGCGGCTACTGGCGCCTCCGCGACCCGCAGAACGGATACACCGCGATCTCGGCAGAGGCACTCGACGCCGTCGAAATCGAGGCCATCCCCGACGACCACGACTATCCGAACGACCTGCTCGCGCGCCTGAACGCCGCGGGCGTGCGCGTCGCAGACGTGCCGATGGCGGCGATATACGGCGACGAGGAGAGCACCATCGAGTTCTCGGAGTTCGTCAAGCGAACTTCGACGACGATACTGTCGGCGTTCCTCTGGCGGCTCGGCAACGAAGGCAAGCAGGGCCGGGCCCACCTCTCTGGACTCTACTCGGTGGGTGCACTGGGCGTCGCCGCCGGCCTGCTCGCGGCAGTCAGTAGCGCCCTGTCGGCGCTGCTCCCCGATACGCTCTCGGCCACCTGGCCGAAGTCGCTGTTGGCAATCCTCGGTGGCGTGGTCGCGCTCACGCTCGCCGTCGGCACGGAGCGACGGAGCGACGCCGAGGTGATTCGTGAATGAACGTCGTCGTGACCGTCCAGCACGCCGGCCACGTGCACTTCTTCAAGCACGCCATCGACGAACTGACGCGTCGAGGCCACGACGTCCGGGTGTTCGCCCGCGACAACGAGGCCTCGCTCGACCTGCTGGAGTGCTGTGACATCGACTACGAGGTACTCGCGGGGTCTTCCGACTCGCTCCTGTCGCTCGCCACGGCACAAGCGACCTACGAGGCTCGGCTGTTGCGTCGGGCACTGGCGTTCGAACCCGACGTCATGACCGCCATCGGGGGGGTCGCCGTCTCGCACGTCGCGTCGCTGGTGGGTGCACGGAGCGTCGTCTTCTACGACACCGAGCACGCGACCCTCATCCGACGCCTGGCCTTCCCCTTCGCCGACGCGGTGTGTACACCGGACTGCTTCCGCGACGACGTCGGTTCGAAGCAGGTTCGGTACCCGGCATACCACGAACTGGCTTACCTCCACCCGGACCACTTCGACCCGGACGAGTCGGTCCTCGAAGACGTCGGATTGGAGACCGACGACGACGTCGTGCTCGTCCGGCTCGGTGATTGGAGTTCCTCTCACGACGTCGGCGTGAGCGGTATCGAGGACCCCGTGGCCCTGGTCGAACAGCTGGAGGCCGACGGGGCCGAGGTGCTACTCAGCACCGAGGGGGAACTGCCCGACCGACTCAGCTCGCGGGGGTTCGACCTCGAACCCGACCGCTTCCACGACCTGCTTGCGGCCATCGACCTCTACGTCGGCGAGGGCGGGACGACGGCCGCCGAGTGTGCCACCCTCGGCACGCCCGCCGTCTACGTCAGTGACCTCACGCTCGGCTACCTCGACGAACTCGAATCCCGGTACGGCCTCGTCGTCAACTGCGCCGGGGACGGGGGGACCGACACGGCCGCCGAGGCCGCACGGTCGATGCTCGCGGAGCCAGCAACGGAGTTCCAGCAACGACGAATGCATCTCTTGACAGAGAAAGTGAATCCGACTGATGTCATACTCGAACAACTCACGGGCGATCCGAGTGCTCCACCACGGGGCACAGAAGCTGTCGAAACACCGCCGAAAAACGTCGGGTGACGAGATGCGGATACTGCACCTGACGACCGGCCGGCGGTCGTTCTTCGAACAGCAAGTCGAGGCGCTGCGCTCTCACGGAGTCGACTGCACGGTGCTGAACGTTCCGGGCGACTACGCGGCCGACGACCCCCGGAGTGTGACCGACTACCTGAAGTACTACCCACAGGTCCTCGAACACGGACTCGACGAGTACGACGTCGTCCACGCGAACAACGGCCTCACGGCGCCGTTCGCACTCGCACAACCGACCCGTCCCGTCGTCGTCACGTTCTGGGGGAGTGACCTCATGGGTGACCACGGCTGGGTATCCAGGGTCGGACAGTACAGCGCGAAACGGGCCGACCGCGTGATACTCCCGAGCCACAGGATGTCTGACTACGTCGACTGTGACTACACGCACATGCCGTTCCCAGTCGACACGGAGCGGTTCCAACCGATGGAGAAGGCCGAAGCGCGTGCTCACGTCGGCTGGGACCAGGACGAGACTGTCGTGCTGTTCCCGTACGACCCGAGTCGGCCCGAGAAGGACTACGAGCGGGCCAGCAAGGTCGTGGACGCGGCCGACGTCGACGCCGACCTGCGCACATTGACCGGCAAACCGTACGAGGAGATGCCGTACTACCTGAACGCGAGCGACGCGGTGCTCGTCACCTCCAAACGTGAGAGCGGGCCGATGGTAGTCCGAGAAGCCGCGGCCTGTAACGTCCCCGTCGTCTCGACGGACGTCGGGTTCGTCAGGGAGACGCTCGAAGACGTCGGTCAGTCGGCGGTCTGTGGCTCCGACATCGAGCTCGCCGGGTCCCTCGAGCTCATTCTCTCGACGAAGCAACGGCCGAAGGCACGCGAGCAACTGGACCAGCTCGACCCGGCCGGGTTCGGGCAGCGACTCGAGCGGACGTACGCGTCAGTCATCGATCGCACGGAGGGGACGGCATGAGGGCCCAACGGACCGTCCAGCGGTGGCTCCCGTCGCGTCTGGACACTGGTGCGGCCGTCCTGGGGCTACTCATGGCCATCGCCATGTTCCCGCTCCGGTTTTTCGCGTCGCAGATATACATCAAGACGATTCCGCTCGTGTTGGGGACGGCCTGTATCCTGTATCTCATCACGAGCGTTCGCGACGACAGTACGGTCAACGGTCTGCCGACCTTGTCCCGGAACGTCCTCCGGCTGCTCCCGATACTCGTCGTGTTCTGTTCGGCCGCCATGGTCGTCATCGCCGTCGAACACGGCGAGCGGTCGGTCCTGTTCTTCGACGTCGCCGGTGTCGCTGGCACCCTGCTACTGGGGCAGATAGCGTTCTCGGGGAAGAAGTCGTTCAACCGGATCCAGATACTGCTCCAGATCGTGCTGCTCGCGGCCGTCGTCCGCCTGAGTGCGCTGTACGTGACACCGGGACTCATCGGCATCGACATCTGGACCCACATCACCCAGTTGGCGGGGAGCATCAAGGCCGCCGGCACGCTCGAAGCTATTGCCGAGAACAAGCACTACACGTCGCCGCTGTACCACCTGCTGGTGGTCGCTACGTCGCTGCTGGCGGACGTCTCCCTGCGTCTGGCCCTCTACCTCTCTCTGGGCCTCGCGATGCCGGTGGCGATTCTGGTCGTGTTCACCATCGCAAACCTGCTGGTCGAACCCCGGTGGGCGGCGCTCGCGACGGCCCTCTTCTCGTTCGGTGACTACGTCATCGAGTGGGGTATCCACATCATCCCGACCAGCATGGGGCTGATACTGTTCCTCGGCGTGTTGTACTGGCTGGTCCGGGTCATGCGGACGGACTACGGACTCAGGGAGTTCGGCCTCCTGGTGCTGTTCACCACCGCAGTCATCCTCACCCACCAGGTGTCGTCGTTCATCATGCTGGTACTCCTCGGGGCTGGACTCGCCGCCTACCTCGTGCTGAAACTGAGCATCTTCAGCCGGTCGCCGCTCGACCCGGACGTGTTCAGGGTGCGGAACCCGCTGAACATCGCCGGGTTACTCGCGTTCGACGCCGGTTTCATCACCTTCCTCTGGTCGTTCACGCCGTACAACGGGAACTCGTTCCTCGTGACGGTGCTCAGCTATCTCCAGGAGACGCTCGCCTCCAGCGCGGGCGTCCTGAACCTCGCTGGACCGTCCGGTGGGAGTGCCGGCGCGGCAGCGGCGAGTCAGGGGCCCACGCTCATCGAGACCGTCGCGACCTACGTCGACACCATCGGGTTCCTCCTGTTGCTGTTCGGGACCTTCGTCGGGTGTCTGTACGTCGTCAACCGCCAGCGCGCACAGCAGTCCGTGTTCACCCTCCTGGCTGCCTCGGCGATTATGCTCGTGTTTGTCCTCGGACTCCCGATGTTCGGTATCAGGAACTTCATCCCACAGCGGTGGTTCGCCTTCCTGTACGCGCCGCTCGCGTTGCTGACGGCTATCGGACTCCGGCACCTCGCCATCGAACTCGACAGGCGGACGGTGGCCGTCGTGGTACTCATCTTCGTCCTCGTGTTCCCGAGCGTGATGGTCATGTCCAGCAACGGGACCATCGACAATCCGGTCTTCGAGGACCAGGAGGCGCAGTTGTCCTACACCGAGGCCGAGATAGAGGCCGCGTACACGATCGGCGAGATGACCGGGTCCCCCGACGGTGACAACCTCCGTCCGGACCAGGTAGTGTTCACCGACCACCCCTATCAGACACTGTTCAAGCGGACTGGGTCCTATCCGTCCGACACCGCCAGGATAAACGACAGCGAACCGGTCACACACGACATCACCGTCTATCGACAGGAGCAGACGGAGGCAGCCACGTACTTCATCAACAGCAACGGCATCGGCGAGATTCGAAACATCCCGCAGCAACGAATCTGCCGACCGAATCAGGCCGTCATCTACAGCAACTCGGCCGTCGAGATGTGCGTCACGTCGCCGGCAACCGACGCCTGACGGCCACCGTCTCGCGGTCGATTACTCCCCAACGGTGTCCAGAAACCGTTCTTCCGCCGCCCTGCCGGGGTCGAACGCGCTGCCCTCACGTTCGCTTGCCAGTGTGTCCGCGACGGTCCGTTCCATCGCTTCTTCGACGGGGGTCGACTCCCAGCCGAGTGCGGCGAGTTTGCACGTCGAGAGCACGTGAGGGTAGTTGTGTCCGAGGTGGTGATAGAGGACGAAATCGTCAGGCGTGAGCCCGACCGCTTCGAGTTCGCGGTGACTCGCGTGGACCACGTCGACGGACGTATCGAGCGTCTCGGCGACGAGTTCCACGACGTCCTCCATCGTGAGGACGAGTCGGTCGGCGACGTTGTACGCCTCGCCGGGGGTACCGTCCTCGGCGACGACGCGAAGGGCACTCGCGACGTCTTCGACGTAGGCCCGATGCCAGATGGCAGTCCCGTCGCCCGGTACGACGACGCGGTCGTAATCGGCGACGCGTCGTATCCAGTACTCGTGGTGGTTCTGGATGCCGGGTCGGTCGGGTGCCCACGAGACGGACCCCGACGCGGACCCGCCCCAACCGTCGAGTGATTTCGGCCCGTACACCATCGTCGGTCGGACGCTGGTGGCGGCCACGCCGTCCTCGGCCGCGCGAGTCACGATGCGGTCACACTCGGCCTTCCTGGGGCCGTAGCTAGCCATCGTGTCGTCGTCGCCGTGTGTCGGAGCGTACGAGTGCAGCGGCGTGTCCGATTCGCGTTTCGGGATGTCGTTTCGGGCGTAGACCCCGCCACTGGAGACGTACACGTAGGCATCGGCGTCGGCGAACGTCTCCACGGCGGCCCGGGCGTCGTCCGGGTGGAACAGCGCGCAGTCGACGACGATGTCCGGGTCGACCCGGTCGACCGCCGCCCGGAACGCATCAGTGTCCGTTCGGTCGACCGTGACGTGTGTGACGCCGTCCCAGCTTTCGGCCGATCGACGACGGCTGAACGCCGTCACGTCGTACCCGTGGTCGAGCAGTTCGGCTACCGTGTGGCGGCCGACGAACCCGGTCCCGCCCACGACGAGCGCGGAAGCCATACGGAGAGTTGTAGACTGACTAATATAACTGTGGCTCCGGTGGCGTCAGCAGACGTCTTCCAGCGAGTCGAGCATCGCCGACCAGACGGCCGCCGACTGCTCGCTCTCGAACAGTCGTTGCCCGTGTGCGGCCCCGTCGAGTGTCAGCAGCCGCTTCGGGTCGGACGCATTGTCATGGAGCCGGTTGGCGACGTCGACGAACCGCTGCTCGTCGCCCTCGCTGACCACGAACAGTTTCTGCCCGGTCAGCGCGTCGGCCCGCTCTGCGCCGCCCGCCGCGGAGAGGGTCACCACACCGTCGACCCGGTCTGGTAGCTCGGCAGCGGTACCGACGACGGCGGCGCCGCCGGTGCTCGCGCCGACGAGGACGACGGACGACACCTCGCTCTCCGAGTGCAGGAACTCGACTGCCGCCCTGACGGCGGCAATCCGTTGGTCGCCCTCGTCGATAGCGAGCGCGACCCACCCGTTCGATGCCAGTCGCTCGGCCTGTGGTCGCCAACTCCCTCGGTCGAGGTTGATCTGTGGGACGAGGACGACCCCACAGTCACCCGTCCCGTAGAGCGTCCCCTCGACTGTCGCGTCGCCTGACGTGTCGAACGCGACGTCGCGCGGGCCAGTGGTCGTCGTGGCCTCGGTGGCCGGCTGGGTCGTCGCGTCACTCGTCGTTCCAGTGGTGGTTGGCGAGGCCCCGCTCGAGCCATCCGTTCCCGTACACCCCGCAGTCGCACCCGTCAGCGTGACGCCTGCCGCGGCGAGCAGCTGACGGCGAGATAGTGGCGTGTCCACAGCCACGCTTCGGCGAGTGCGTGATTACTTATCCTGCCGATAATGCGTCCGTACGGCCCAGCCGGCGCCGAGTGCACCACACTAGCTGGGGCGTACCGACGGCCGTCGCCGCTCAGTCGGCCGACGGACGCGTCGGGAACGGCAGAATTCCGAGGCCGGGGCAGTCGTCGGCCCACCAGACCAGCAGCGTCGTGCCCAGCAGCGCGACCTCCAGCGAGAGAAAGAGCAGTCCCCGTGGCGTTCCGAGGAAGAAGAGGAAGCGAACGAAGTAGTAGAGTGCGTTGTCGAGGAAGCCGCCCTGCCCGGAGCTCTGGATGGTCACGAGCGGCCACAGGTAGGCCTCGATACGGAGCGGGTTCCCGACGACGACCTGATACACGGCGTCGGCGGGGATGTGGGCGAGGTAAGCGACGCTGAACCCGGTGCCGACCGCCCTATGCCCGAGTTTGCCGAGCAGGACGACGAGGACAAGCGACAGCGCCGTCGCCGTGAAGACGGAGTGAGCGACGGAGACACCACTCGGGAATACCTCGAACGTCCACGCGAGGGGTTTGTCGACGAGGTCCGGAAACAGCGCGCCGAATCCGACGGCCAGCGCCGGCAGCGTGTCCGGCGATTCGTCGTACCGGAGGTGGACGTATCCAGAGTACAGTAGATACCCGACTGCGACGTGTTCCCATGGCCACATCGGAGTCAGGTCCGGGTCGGCGTTCGCAGTGTACTCGTCTGAGTCGAGGCCTCACGTATCACGAATTCGTGTCGAGTGGATAGTGTCGTCATTGAGGTCAGGCGACGGTAATCGGCAATCGAAGCGTCTGATCGGCAGACTCTATCGTCGGGTCGTCCGGGGCCTGTCCGTGGTACAGGTAGACGACCATCCGCAGGTCGGACCCCCGCATGGATGGGGACACCTCGAAGTTCACGGTACGGGTCTCCGCGTGGTCGACGGTCACCGACTGTCCAGCAACACGATTGCTCTCCATCACCTGGGCGTCAGCACCGGTCCCGTTCGTACGCTGGACGTGGACGACCGTCTCGTACTGCATCTGTTCGTGCTCCTGATTGGTGACGTTGACCGAGAGGGTGCGCGTCTCGCCGGCGACGAACTGGGCGGGGTACATCGACTGCGTGTCGCCCGTCACGTCGTCGGTGTTCACGTAGAACTCCGTGAAGCCGTCCTGTTGTGGCGGGTTGACCGCAGCGTATCCCACACTCGAGACGAGCAAGAGCAGGCTCACACCCAGCGCGACGTTGAACAGACGGCGCTTGCTGTCGGCGGTCCCGAAGGCGTTGCTCGCGTCGGAGTACGTGACGTTCGAGAGGAATTCAGAGATCTGGGGTGTGTAGCGCCGCTCGGCGGGCAGTCGGTACCGCCGTATCAGTCCGCCGACCGTCAGCATGAGCGTGAGACCAGTCGTCCCGAACAGGAGTGGGTACAGCGTGATACCCCACGGGGTGAAGTTGGCGACGACGGCCACCAGCGGCACGATGAACAGCGTCGTGACGACGGCGAAGACGAACCGTTCGAGAGCGTCGATGCCCTCCTTCGTCGGGAGTGGGTTCCGCAACCCACGTTGGTTCTCGTCGAAGGTCCGTACAGCCGAGTTCCCGGCGGCGGGGTACAGAAACGAGACGAACGCGTATCCGGGTAAGACAGTTACGAGGGGTACGACGACGGCGGTCCGGAGTACTCCAGTCACACCGAACGCGACCGTGAGTACTGCCAGCCCTGTCGCGAACGCGACCAGAGAGAGGTCGACGTACCAGCGGTCCAGCGGTGACATTGCTACGCCGTACACGCCATGGGGCCCTTATTATTCGTCGGATAAGGCCGGCACACTGGAATCGAGAGACAGACTACGAACGTGGCGCACGCACACTACGCCGAACTCGTCGCGTCCTTGAGACCCGACCCTGCACTCCAGAGGACGCCCGGGAGGTGTCGGGGTTCGAGGCGAGCATTCTTGAGGTGGCGCGCGGCGTCGACGAAGTCCCCCTCCTGTAAGTAGAGCTTCGTCAGGAGAAGGTCGTGGGCCGCCTGGACGTCGTAGCCATCACGCTCGGCAGCCCGGACCAGCGATGCGTGCTTCGCGATGAACTGCTCGTCGGCCCGTTCGACCGTCTCGGCGGGCGGAGAGCCGGTCTCGTGGCGGGTCACGAGTGGCCTGTCGACGTATCCGAGGTACCCCTCCTGGATGACCCGGAGGAGGAAATCGGGGTCCTGGAAGCGGTCCAGTTCCTCGTCGAACCCGTCGATTGCGCGTGCGACAGCCGTCTCGACGAGGAGCGTCGACCCGGCTCCCGAGTGGAGATAGTCGGCGAGAATTTCGCCGGAGAGCTCTTTACCGCCCTCCTTCGGGCGACTGTCGTCGTCGGCTCTGGAGAGCACCGACGCGGCAGCGGAGAGCAGTTGTCCGCTGGTTCCATCTAGGTTGTACTCGAAGTCACAGTAGACCGCGACACACTCGTCGGGAGCGGACTGATAGCGGGCGAGTTGTCGGCCCAGTTTCTCCGGGTGCCACTCGTCGTCAGAGTCGAGAAAGGCGACGAACTCACCGTTGACGTGTTCGATGCCAGTGTTTCGAGCGACGTTCGCGCCCCGGTTGGTCCCGTGCGTGACGACTCTGAGACGCGGGTCGTCGTAGCCGTCCAAGAGGGAGAGTGTCCCGTCGTCAGACCCGTCGTCGACGACGACCAACTCGAAGTCCTCGTAGGTCTGGTCGAGGACGCTGTCGACGGCACGGGGCAGCACGTCAGAGCGGTTATACGTCGGAATGACGACGCTTACGGTCGGCATGTCCGAGCGAATGCACCCGAGGTAGTTTATTACCTACCCGATAAACCGGACCCCGTCGTCTCAGTACGTCGTTCCGGTGACGTAGACGTCACTGCCGCCGGCGTCCTGAATCCCGTCCGGGAGCTCGTTGTTCTTGATGCGGACCGAAGTAGCGTCCGGCCCGATTCGAATGGCCTCGTCGCCACTGTACGAGTCGAGGTAGTTGTCCTCGATCCATATGTCGTTCCCGTAAGCGCTCACTGGACGGTCCGAACAGCGGATACGACATTTGTAGACGGTGTAATCCTCGCCGAGGAGTGCGAGTCCTCGGCGGCGCCCGCCGCCCCACTGATCGACGGTCAGTGCCCGGAACTCACAGTCGTCGCGCTCGCATCGAATCGCGTGCCGGAGTTCGTCACCCGACGCGCCGCCACCGATACGACTGTTCTGTACTACGACCGGGCCCCCGTTCCCCAACAGACGGAGCGCGTTCGCGCTACAGTCGATATCGATGTCCACGTCGACGATAGCGAGACGCCCCGAGCCCGACTTAGCGACGATGCCGGCAGCTGGGACGTCGGCGATGTCGATGTCCGTATCGTTGACGCTAGCGTCGGCGACGCCGTCGAGTAACTGAATCGCGTCACCGTTCGGTGCCGTCAGGTCGACGGAGACGTCACGGACTTCGACGTGGTTCGCGTAGTCGAAACGTAGCGGAATCTGAGCGAGATAGTTCGGTGAGCGCTGGTCTGTGACGAACTCCGTCCCGGCTACGGTCGCCCGGTCGGCCCCGATGCGGACGTTCACCGGGCCGCTGTTCTGAAAGAGACCCTTGACGACCGAGACGGACCCGTCGCCGGTGACGTACAGCCCGTTGTCGGGATAGTTCCGGACGATGCAGTGTTCCAGTCGCAGCGACCCGGAGTGGTTGTTGACGAGGATACCGGTCGGACCACGCCAGAGGTCCCCGGGTGTCTGGGTCTGCCAGTCGGCACCATCGGAGAGACGGAACCCATTTACGTGGCCGCTCCCGCCCGCGTCGGTGATGCGGAAGAGCGCCGGACCCCACGTTCCGCTGTCGTGGCGGCCGATGACGTCGATGTTCTTGACGAACAGCCCGTCCGAGGCACTCACGTGGAACGCACGGATACCGGTGTCGTCTGCTCGCTGGTCCACCTCCAGGTTCTTGATGCGTACGTCACGGGCCGGGTCGTAGTACGTACCGAGTCGGAACAATCGGTACTGCGGTCCATCGAACTCGTAGTAATTCGCCGGGACGAGCGTGGCGTCGTCGCCGACAAGCCCCACGTTGTCCGCCCCGGACTCCCGGACCTGTTCGTCCATGTAGTACCGGCCCGGTGGGAATTTCAGGAGCGTATCGTCGCCGATAACGTCCTGCAGTACCGGACTGACCGACTCGGACCCGCTCGGATCCGCGCCCGCTTCGGTCACGTCGACAACCGTCCGGTACTCGTCTTCGATACCTGCCGCTGTTGCTGTGCCGATAAGTCCACTTGCAGCCACCCCCGCGCAGACGGACCGGAGAAAGGTCCGCCTACTGGTTTGTGCTGTCGCTAGGTCGTTGGGTTGCACATGCGAGGAGTGCGGGGGGGTTGGTTTATTTATGTAGACCCCAAGACGGGCCTAACCGTTTATTTTCTATCATAAATGGAACCTATCTCGGGTCACCTGGTTTCGCTCGTCCGACAAGTAGGAGGCTGAGGGCCACAGAGGCCGCCGCTGACACTGGCTCGAATCCGATAGTCAATACGCCTAGGTGTAGGAGACCATCGTCCGTCGAGGTGCTCTCTGTCGTCTGGGTCGTCTCGGAGGTCGTAGTGTTCTCCGTGGCCGTCGACGTCGTCGTAGTCGTGGCTGTCTCGGTGGTCGTCTGCGTAGTCGTGGTCGACGCGGTCTCGGTCGTCTGCGTCGTCGTGGCAGTCTCTGTGGTCGTCTGTGTCTCCGTCGTCGCTGTTTCAGTGGTCGTCCGCGTAGTCGTGGCTGTCTCGGTGGTCGTCGGTGACTCCGTCGTCGCTGTTTCGGTGGTCGTCTGTGTCTCCGTCGACGTTACCGTCTCCGTCTCTGTCGAACCGCCACCACCGAAGAACCCTCCATCGCCGTCGTCGGTTTCGGTCTCCGTGGGTGTCTGGGTCTCGGTAGCGGTGTCTGTCGAACCGCTGCCACCGAAGAAGCCGTCGTCGCCGTCGTCGGTTTCGGTCTCCGTCGGTGATTCCGTCGTCGTCGCTGTGGACGTCAATGTGCCCGGCGAGCTCTCGTCCGCGGTCTCCGTAGTGGTCGTCACCACGCCACCGCCCTCAGTCTCACCGCTCGGCGTCGGTGTGTCCGTAGCCTCCTGTGTCGATGTCGCTGTGTTCGAAGACGACTGGGTGCCCTCCGGGACGGGCGTCGTCGCTTCCGTCGGCGTCTCCGTGGCGTTGGTCGCCCCCGGCATCTCTGCCCCACCATCGGTCACGATGTCCATGACTGCGATGCCGGTCCCCGACGCGAACAACAACAGTCCCACGAGCAGGAGCCAGAACTGTCCGCCGTTCGGAATCAGGTCTGGCACGCTGAGACGACCGAGACGGGCGTCGGCCCGTTCCACAGTACTCCCGATAGGGTCGGGGAAGGCCGAAAGCAAGTCGACGCACTCCCGCACTTCCAGTGCGCCGGTGAGGAATGCGAACGTGAGGAAGACGGCGAGACCGACCGGTGGCACCACGACGAGGGGAACGATACCGCTCGGAAGGAAGGCGGGCAAGGACAGTGAGAGGTTCGCCGCGAGATACTCCGGCAGGAGCAAGATCGGCCCCGCTGCGAGCACGACCGTCAGGCCGACCCGAAGGAGGCGTGCGTCGGCGAGCGGGTCGAAGTCGAGCTGTCGCGCGCTCCAGATGTGGAAGAGGAACATCGACGCGTAGCCGACGCTCGTCGCTATCGCGGCTCCCGTCATCCCGTACCGGGGGATGAGCAGCAGGTTGAGCCCCAGGTTGAGGACGGCCGACGAACCTGTGGCGATGACCGAGTACCGCAGGGTTCCGTGACCCTCCTCGATCGCTATCGTCGGCCGGACCGCGGCAAACCCTAGCGCTCCCGGTAGGAGGAACAACAGCGGCGTCACCGCAGGTGCGGCCTTCGCGCCCCAGTACAGTGGGACGACGGTTTCCGCGAGCGCCGCGAGGCCGAGCGCCATCACGGTCGTCAACAACAACGTGTACCGCGTCGTCCGTGACGCGAGACCCGCGATTCGGTCTGTCCTGTCCTGTGACCACAATTCCGACGTCGAGTGAACGTAAACTGTCTGTAATGTCATTGGTACGAACCAGAGGAACTCAGCCAGCGTGAGGGCCGTCTTGTAGTTGCCGACCTGCGTGCTCCCGGCGAGCGACTGGAGCATGATGATGTCGACGTGGTACAGCGACATCTGGAAGACGGTCAGGGCGACCGCCATGGTGTTGTAGGTCAGCATCTGCCGCCGCGGGAGGGACCCAGACGAGGTCGGCAGGAATATCGCGCGGAGCGACACGCGCCGCAGCACGAGGCCGACGCCGATGACGGCGACTATCGCGGTGCCGACTATCTGCCCGGTTAGAGCACCGACGACACCGAAACCGTAGTACACCAGCGAGACAGCGACGGCGGCGAAGACGACGTGATAGAGTACTTTCAGCGGTTCCGAGTAGCGTTCGAGGCCGAACCCCATCAGCGTCCGACGGGCGTAGGCCCAGAACTGTGCGGCGACGACCATGAACACCATGAGCTTGAAATACGGCTCGAAAGAGGGACTGAAGTACGAGGCGACGAGCCCCATACGGACTGCCCCCAGATAGCCCAGTGCACCCAGTGCCGCGAGTAACGAGGCCATTCGGAAGTAGAACCCCACGACGTTGTCTTCCCAGTCGCTGCTGGTCCTGTCCTCTGCGACGAACTTCCGGACACCGTTCGTGATACCCGAACTGACGAATATCATGAACAGCGCGTGGATGGATAACACCGTCGTGTACTCGCCGAACTTCGCCGGTCCGAGGAACCGATACAACAGCGGCATCGTCACGAGGGTCACTATCAGGGTCAGTATCTTCCCGGAGACGACTGAGAGGACACCACTCAGAATATTTCGTCGCATATGATGTGTCGTATGTTCGTGTCAGTGTGCGCGCGGCCCTCGAGCTGGTCCGCGAGGGAGCGGTGAACGTGGAGGGCGACACGCGAGACATAGGTTCTGGCTGTCTGGTTCCATCTGTCGAACCCTCGTTGGTTTATTATTGAGCCGGTAAGCATCGGCGCGTCGTGAGGGAGACGTGAGATGCGCGCCAGCGACAAGTTGGCAGGGTATGGTCAAGCGTACCCGAGGTCCCGAAGGCGTTCTTCGACGACGTCGGAGGCGACGTCATCCGTCTCTGTCGCGGTAGCGTCACCCTCGACGATGTCTTTCCGTGGCCCGTCGTCGTAGACGTGCCACGGGATCTTCGTCAGTTCCTCCGTGTGAATCCCGGACGGGTGGCCGTACTCGCGCATCGGCAGGGGGAACGCGCGTTCGCCGAACATCTCTCCGTGGTCGGCACTGACGACGGTCTTGCCGCGGAGCGAGTCGAGCAACCGTTCGACGTGGGGCACGACGACGTCGAGGTTCTCGCGATAGGCCGCCCAGAGAACCTGGTCGTCGATGTCGACCTCGCCGTTCATCACACGGTTGAAGAAGTCGAGCGAGTCGTTGTCGAAGTGTTCCTGCCCAGTCGGCCCGATGTAGGGGTAGTGAGGCTGTAGGAAGTGCACGAGCAGGCGTTTGTTCGGGTACTTTTCGGCGGCGCGCTCGGTGGCGTCCGCGACAGTCTCCGGTCTGACGGTCCGGAACGTCTCGTCCCAGCCGTCCTCCTGCCATATCTCTACGACGTCGTGGAAGTCGACCGAGACGAATCCTCTGTCACTCTTGCGATAATGTTGCGGGTTCGCGGTGACGTAGACCGTGTCGGTCAGGTCCCGGCCGTCGAGATACTGGTTCAGGAACTCGATGGTCGAACTCGACCGGGAGTGGCGGTGTTCGAGGGTCCCGGGTAGGTCGACGACGTCCGCAAACGTGTCGTACCGGCACGCGTCGAGGAGGAGGAGATTGTCCCAGTCCTCCTCGAAGAAGTCGACCCGGTCACGCGGGTCGGCGTACTGCCGCTGGAGGTCGAAGTAGAACTCGTTCAGTCGTCGAACGACGAGGTGAGGTTCACGGATACCCCAGCGTACCTGTTTCGAGAGTGAGGAGCGTGGGCGTTGCATGTGCACCGACGTAGCAGTACCGGGCCCAATATTATGCGCCTGATAGGCGTCAGCGCCGTGGTGCCGGGGTAATTGGGGACGATACACACAGTACGGGCGCTGGACCACCCGACCGGCATTGAGCCGCTTGAGCAGTAGCCGTGAGCGCGTGAAGGCGTTGCCCACGACCACCGGCCTGGTGTGCTGTCTATCGGCGTCTACGACACGAACTTAGCCACCGGACAAGTCTCGGCAGAGAACCGGCGAATCGAAGGGCTAGGTGACCAGGGCGATGGAACGCGGTTCAAGTCGTCTCGCCCCGGCAGAGTCGACTTAACGTCGTATTCAGTCTTACCGGGTTAATAGTAAGCCCGGAGAATCGCGTCATGGGACGCATGCCCTCCGAAGACGCCAGCAGCGGGGAAGAGTCCGTCGGCGAAGACGAGCATAGACACGTGCTGACGAGGCGAGCGGTGGTTGCGCTCGCGGGGCTGACGGGGCTCACGCTCTTGACTGGGTCCGAAAGACCGACCAACCCCCTGCGCAGTCGGCCGTCGGCGGTCCGTTCGGATCTGAACCTCAATGCGAACGACATCTTGAACGTCGGCGACATCTCGATGAGCACTGGGAACCCGTCACTGGAGACCCCAGGTACCGGCGAGGAAGCCATCGAGATCCGCGATAGCGTCGCCGAGGAGTGGTCGCTGCGTGCGACGGAAGGTGACCCCGGTTCACCCGGCGTCGTCCAGTTCAACGCCCCTATCGCCGGGACGTCGGGACCCGAGGGACCGACCGACACCCTCGACGTCGAGGGCGCCATCGATACGGGGGGTCTATCGGTCGATAGCTGGCAGGTAGTCGACGTCCGGGGGCGGGGTATCGCGCCCGACTCCGAGGCCGACCTCG
Source organism: Haloarcula sp. MBLA0163 (assembly GCF_055632435.1). NCBI lineage: Archaea > Methanobacteriati > Methanobacteriota > Halobacteria > Halobacteriales > Haloarculaceae > Haloarcula > Haloarcula sp. MBLA0163. The sequence continues at coordinate 18,796 of NZ_JBVMVV010000004.1, read as the reverse complement.
GAGCCTTCATCCACGAGCACAGCAACAGAGAAGACGTCTCGGGTGCCGTCTACTACCTCCCGGAGGGCACCTACACGTGGAACACGCCGGTCACAGCGGATTCGTTCGACTCGTTCGGTATCGTTGGCAAACCACAGGCGCGAGTCAAGTGCACGAACCCCGAGATGCCCTACTTCCTCCGGGCCGGCACGGAGAGTGCCGGACAGTCAGAGGTGTTCGTCGCGCGCAACCTCACGTTCGACGTGCAGGCCGAGAACGTGGCCGCCTCGGCCATCATCGCGGCCGTCGACGACTACCTCGAGATAGCCAATTGCGAGCTGGAGGGCCAGCTAGACCGTATCGTCCCGCCGTTCTACTCGGTGAAACCGACGTTACTGACCGAGAGTGGACAGGGGCTCGTCCAGATCAGGATGCAGGACGGGAGTTTCTACGACCCGAAGATGAAAGAGCAGGACCACCCGATGGGGCTAGCAATCGAGCGGCGACATCGCGGCTATCTCGTCGTCGAGAACACCGACATCGAGGGGTTCCTCAACAACGGCATCTACTCTGCTGGACACAACGGCAAAGTCGCCATCCGGAACACCAGCGTCAAGAACTGTGGTGCGGGCATGCTCCGTCTGGGCGACGGCGACTACGCATACAAGTGCCACCTCGTCAACGACGACGCCGAGGACCGCGGCTACTCCTACGCTGCCCTCTGGGTGACGAAGGCCGACCATGCTGTCGCAGACAGCATCGAAATCGAGGCTCGGCAACGAACCCCGTCGGAGCTGGTCCGGGTGAACGGTGACGTCGACAACTGTACGCTCACGAACCTCGACATACGAAGTCAGGCGAACCAGCACGTCTGCTCGTTCACTGGCGAGGATCCGGACCTCGGACAGGTCGTGGCCTCGAACTGGTCGATAACCGACACCGGAAGTGCGACAGCGAACGCCCACCTTGGCCGTATCGCCCGGCCGAACGTCGTCCTGAAGAACTGGGACGTCAGCATCGACCCGGCCGGCGACGGGAAACGGCACGGTCTCGTCGTCGACGCCCCGTGGGTCGACATCATGGGGTGTTCGTTCTCGCACGCCGACGGCGGACTCGCCCTGCTCCTGGAGAGCGGTGCGGACTATCTCAGGCTGAAGAACTGTGACTTCAAACGCGGCCAGCTCTTCCAGTACAGCCGAGCGACGACGGAGGACGCCATCGTGGCCGACAACCGCTTCGTGGACGGCACCGAACTGGCGGGTGAGCAGGTGAACTGGACGACGAGAGGGCCGGGGTTCGAGTGAGGGCGTTGGCTGTGGGGTCTGGTAGTAGTCGCACGCCGGATACGGACAGGGTCGGGTAGGACGTGCAGATGAGAGGGCCTTCCATCGGCCCGCTCGTGGCTTAATTTCGCATTTAGCGATACGCTGTGGATAACAAGAAGCGCGGTTACCGTTGCACAGAACATGTCATCGAGACACAGTGATGGCGGGGGAAACCGTGAACGCGGGCGCGATGGCCGTGACGGGCGCACGCGGCGAGAGGTACTGACGCTCGCGGGCGTACTTGGCCTGCCGTGGATGGCCGACGCCGCTAGCGCCTCCCGGGCCGACGAATCACTCGGCTCCTCGGTACTCGACGGCGACCTGAACCTGAACCGGAACAGCATCCTGAACGTCGGTACCATCCAGATGGCGCCGGAGCGACCGGCGCTCCAGACCTCGGGAACAGGCGATAGCTCCGTGGAGGTGTGGGACACGGCCGCGGACGACTGGGCCTTGCGAGTGACGGAGGGGGACCCGGACACGCCGGGATCCGTCGAGTTCAACGCGCCCGTCAGCGGCGCAACGACAGACGGCCGCACGTCACCGTCGCTCGCGGTCGACGGAGCAGTCGACACGGACGGCCTGTCGATCGGCAGTTGGCGCATCGTCGACGTGCGCGAACAGGGTGTCGAGCCTGGGTCGGACACCGATCTGGGTGCGTTCGTCCAGCGCCACATCGACCGCGAGGACGTCGACGGTGCCGTCTATTACCTGCCAGAGGGGACCTACACGTGGAACACACAGGTGACCGTCCGACAGTTCGACTCGTTCGGTGTCGTCGGCAGGCCACGGGCGCGGGTCCGCTGTACGAACCCCCAGATGGCGGCGTTTCTCGAGCTCGGAACTGGCGAAGCCGGCGACGCCGACGCGTTCGTCGCACGTAACGTCACGTTCGACGTGCAGGCCGAGAACGTGGCCGCCTCGGCCATCATCGCGGCCGTCGACGACTACCTCGAGATAGACAACTGTTCGCTCGTCGGCGAACTCGACCGCGTCGTCCCGCCGTACTACTCTATCACGCCCGCACTCGTGACCGAGCGCGGGCGCGGGTACGTCTCCGTGTCGATGCCTGACGGGAGTTTCTACGACCCGAAGATGAAAGAGCAGGACCACCCGATGGGGCTGGCGGTCGAGCGGCGACATCGCGGCTATCTCGTCGTCGAGAACACCGACATCGAGGGGTTCCTCAACAACGGCATCTACTCTGCTGGACACAACGGCAAAGTCGCCATCCGGAACACCAGCGTCAAGAACTGTGGTGCGGGCATGCTCCGTCTGGGCGACGGCGACTACGCATACAAGTGCCACCTCGTCAACGACGACGCAGAGGACCGCGGCTACTCCTACGCTGCCCTCTGGGTGACCGACGCGAGTCACGCCGTCGCCGACAGCGTCGAAATCGTCGCGGAGCAGGCAACGCCGTCGGAGCTGGTCCGGGTGAACGGCGACGTGGACCACTGCGTGCTGACGAACCTCGACGTGGAGAGTCACGCGAACCAGCACGTCTGTTCGTTCACTGGCGACGACCCGAACCTCGGGCAGATTGTCGCTGCTAACTGGACGGTCAGGGACACTGGGAGCGCGACGTCGAACGCCCATCTGGGCCGTATCGACAGGCCGAACGTCGTCGTGAAGAACTGGGACGTGAGTATCGACCCGACCGGCGACGGGAAACGGCACGGTCTCGTCGTCGACGCCCCGTGGGTCGACGTCCTCGAGTGTACGTTCACACACAGTTCCGGCGGGTTCAATCTGCTGTTGGACGGCGGCGCCGATTACCTCCGTCTCAAGAACTGTGACTTCAAGCGTGGTCAGTTGTACCAGTACGAACGAGCCACGACAGACGGCGTCATCGTCTCGGACAACCGCTTCGTCGACGGCGTCGCCCTCGCTGGGACGCAGGAGAACTGGACCGCACGCGGTCCGGAGTTCCAGTAGCGGGACGTTCGGATACGCGAGGACTGCCGACGTTTAGAATTCGTTGCCGACAGTCTTGAGGTTCGCACACCCGTGGTCCTTGATACCACCGCGGAGCGTGTTGTGCTTCAGGTAGACGTTGGCGCTGTCGGGGTAGAGACAGTATGCCTCGTAATCACCGTACGAGTTCGCGTAAATCTCCTCGACGTGGGTCCCGTTCCCGAGGTCGATGATCGGGTACTCACTGGCACGGTAGTCGCCCTTGTAAATAGTGACGTCGTCGCCCGTGTTCACGATGGCGCGTCGGTCGGCCCCGCCGGACTGGTCGACGTTGACCGCGCCGAAACGGACGTTGTCGCGGTCACAGCGGATCGCGGCCTTCGCAGTCTCGTCGCCGACGTCTCCGACGAAGTCGACGTACTCCAGCAGGACCTGTCCGGTGTTGTCACCGTCGTTTATCTCGATGCCGAACCCACCGGGCGTGTCCATCTCGATACGCGAGCCAACGAGCGTAACCTCACCGCAGTCGGGGGAAGTGACGACAGCGTTGGTCACTTCGTCGCCGGCGATATAGACGTCGGCGTTCTCTATCCAGGCCGAGGTACAGGTCCCCATGACCGAGATACCGAAGCTGTTCGGGAGCGGGGCGGTGTTGCGGACCGTGACGTTCTCGACGCGGATGTCACCACCCTTCTCGAGTCGGATGGCGCGGTGGGACTCGTCTCGCGGGCGGTTCTGGTCGACCACCACAGTGGCGCCGTCGATGCGGCTCCCGTCACCGCCGATGCGGAGCGACGCGGCGTTGCTGTTCGAGTAGTGGCCGCCCTCGACGGTGACGGTACCCGAGCCACCTGAGGCGTAGAGACCGTTGTCGGGGAACGCACCGACGACGCAGTTCCTGAAGGTGAGCGACCCGCTGTTCGAGTTTGCGAGGAGCCCCGTCGGCCCACGCCAGATGTTCCCGGCGTTGGGCGTCTCGTCCTCCCAGGCACCCCCGTCAGGAACCTCGAACCCCTCGACGAGGCCGCTCCCGTCCGAGTCAGAGATAGCGAAGCGGCCCGGGCCCCACGTCCCGCTGTCGTGCTGTCCGTGAACGGTGATGTTCCGCACCTCGAGGCCATCGTCGACGACGGTCTCGATGACGCGGATACCCGTGTCCGGCGCGGTCTGGTCGATGTCGAAGCCGTCGAAGACGAGTCGGTTTCCGGGGCTGTATCCGACTCCGAGCCGGAACAGGCGGTACTGCGGACCGTCGAAGTGATGGTAATCGGCCGGAACGAGGGTCGCGTCGTTCCCGACGAGACCGAACTTCTCGAAGCCGGTGAACCGCACCTGTTCGTCCATGTAGTACTCGCCCGGCGGAAAGACGAGTAGCGTATCGTCGCCGCGGTACTTCCGGATGACGTCGACGACAGACTCGTTTCCGGTGTTGTCGGCGCCCGCTTCGACGACGTCGATCACGGTCCCGAACTCCTCGTAGTATCGATCGAGGCGATCCGAGGTCGTCTCCGCGCTCGCACTGCCGGTCATGGAAGCAAGGGTTCCTCCAACGGCGGTTGTCGCGATACCTTGAAGCAGTTTTCGTCGGCCCAGTGTCACACCGTCTGTGGCGGCCCGGTCCGTCTGAGTCTGTTCGTCTGCGTCGATTTCAGAGGGAGAGTCATTTGGCACGATGAATCTGAGTAAATGTCTGGCCTATGCGGAGAATAGAGTTTACCTGTCTTATTGCAGGTATTAAGTGCATTCTAACTCGGCATTAACTTCGTTAACAGCTCAATCAGCCGTACAGCCCTCTCTAAATACGCCGTTAACTGGTTGTTAATGCCGCCGAGAGGGTGAAAATCGGGGTTCTGAGAAGGTACCTCGTGCACCGAGTTTCAGTGGCGCCTTCGAAAGAGCAAGTGCGCGAGACGATTGTGGGCAGAGCGGTCAGCTGACCGGGATACCCGAGTTACAGAGTTTCGAGGCGAAAGCCCACGAATTCAGTTGTGGGATGAAGCCGAAAGCTGGCAAAACACTGACTGTGCTGGCTTTCGTAGGTTGTCGTGTCGAATCCGGGGTAAAGATACGCACTCCATGCGGAGGTAGATGAGGCCCGCTATCCCGGTCGGGGGCCGCACTGGCACGGCCCACAACCCTACCGAATACGAGTAGGGAACCTCCCGAAGTCGGGGCCCGGTCCGTGACCGTGGAACCTCGCGACTTCAGTCGTGGGAGGATGTCAGGAGTCGTCGGTCTCTATCTGAGCTTCGATAAGCTGGCTGGTGGCACGGCGGAGTCGCTGGGAGACCGCCGACGGCGAGATACCGAGTCGCTCGGCCAGTTCCGACTGTGAGATATCACGTGGAACGTCGAAGTAGCCCGCCTCGTAGGCCTGACAGAGTGCGTCCCACTGTTCTGGTGTCAACCCGTTGAGTCGCCAGTCCGACCCACCGTCGTCCCAGCACAGTCGATGGAGTCTGAACGAGATGTCGTTGTCGGCGCAGTGACTCCGGAACTGCAGGAACGTCTCGCGGGACCGGAACTGCGCCCGTACGTCCCACTCGCCCGCCGATCCGACGACGTCGATGGCGCGAGCACCGAGTCGGGTCAGCATCGGCGAGATGGTCAGTGACTCCCCTACGAGTGTCGCCCGGTAACAGCGACCGTCTCTACCGTCGCTGAGTAGCATGTAGTCGGAGACGGCCGAGGACATGCCGAGTGTCTGCTCGAAACGGTCCAACGCGTCGCCGTGGACCGAGAACAACAACAGCGTGTCGGAGCCGTCCGGTACAACCCGCTCCGGCCGGACGGTCACATCTGGCACCTCGGCTGTGACGTCCGTCAGTGCGATGTCTGAGTGAGTGAGAGTGAAATCACCACAGATAGTGCGTGAGGGCGCGTCTGAGTCGGCGTCGACGTCGGCTCTCTCCCCTCGACGTCTCGGGTCCGAAGAGGGTCGAACGACGGCGGTCTCGCCGAGTTCGCCACTCGCGGTCCCGTTCTCGGGGAAATTCGCTGCCCGGTCCTCCATACCGGTTGCATGCTCATCCCCGGTAAGTGAGTTTCCGCTACACACGTAGTTACCACTTCGGTGCCGTTTATCAGCATAGTCACGCCACCGCCAATCGTCTGTATCCATCGTAGGTAGGAGTATACGTGGATACAGCTACCCTCGAGCCTCGGTACGGAGCCGCTGCTCTGACTGACCTCAGCGGGCCGAGAATCTCCGCTGGCAAGCGACAGTCTCAGTCGTTCTGACTCCCGGCGGCCCCGAGGCGTATCCGTTCGGGGAACGCCTGTCGGACCCACGCGAGGTCGTGGTACCGGTCCGCGAGACGAACGCTGATCACGGCGAGTGCCGCGCCGGCGACCACGTCCGTGGCCCAGTGGATGCCGAGATACATCGTGGAGACGACGACAAGTCCCGCGAGAACCGTCGAGAGCGCATACCAGCCGGGGTAAACGTCTCGCGTCCGACGCGCCAGAAGGGCGACGGTAACGGAGACGGAGGTGTGGAGGGAGGGGAACGCGTTGGTGTTCGTGTTGACCGTACTCGTCAGGATCTGCGACTGGGGATACGTGGCGTAGAGCAACTCCTGTACGGTATCCGGGAGGAGGTTCCGCGGGCCGAAGGCGATGAACAGCGTGTAACAGAGGAGTCCGATCGCGTAGTTGAGTGCGTAAGCGACGAGGGTCCGCTGCATCGGCTCCATGTCGGCCAGCAGCCAGTACGCGACCACCGGGAACGTCGCCAGAAACACGTACCCGTACAGGTAGACGAACGAGAAGAAGATCGTCAGCGGCGGCGAGGCTACCGCCTGCACCAGTGCGACGAACTCGCCCTCGATGGCGTAGATGAGACCGGTGATGTTCCAGCCCAGCATCCACGAGAGCTCCTGGCCCAGATTGCGAAACACCCTGTTCAGCGCCAGCACACCGACGAGAACGAGAAGGTGTGGTGTGACCTCGCGGAGGCGCCGCCACGGTCGGGTGAGGGCTGCAGCGGCGTGCTTCCGGTCGACGAACAGCAGCCCACCAACGAGGACCATCACGAGGACACCCGCGAGCAGTTTCCCGAGGAACTCGAGCAGGACCACGGTCAGGTCACTACCAGTTCCCCCTGGGCCGAGTACCGATAGCCTGCGTCGCGGAACGCCTCGCGAGCGCGGTCCGCGTCCAGTCGACCATCCTCGCCGAAGAAGGGGACCACGGGATCGCGCTCGTCCCACGCCAGTCCCGAGGCGAGCGTGTCGTGACGCGCGAGCGGACTCGCCGCCGGCGTCCCGTAGCCATCGAACACCTCTTCGGCGAAGTACGCCTTGTCCAGAAGTCTGGCGACGAGACGGCGGAAAGCCGCATCGTCGAACGGTCGCCGCCGTGTGTTGTAGCCAACGTGGTAGAAGGTCCGCGTAGGTCTCACCGAGAGGTCCAGTGACGGGTCCTGCCCGATAGTCGGGATGCTCGACGGCGCGACACCGAGACCAGTCACCTCTGCATCGCCGTTCTGGACCAGCGAGATAGCGGCTTCCGAGGACGGGGCCCGCCTGAAGGTCAGGGTGTCGTAGGCAGGGCCGCCCCCGAACGGCGTCAGGTGTGGAGCCGTCGCGTCGGTGAGGAAGTGGTCCGGGAAGGGTTCGAGCACGAGTCGCTCCTGTGGCTGTAACCGACGGAACTGGAGCGGCCCGCTTCCCACCGGGTCCCGGTTCGCCGAGACGACAGCTTCGGTGAGCGTCGCTTCCGTGTCGAGACTACCGACGAGAGCTTTGCCGGCCTTCGACTGCCAGACGTGCGACGGCAGGACAGGAACCGTCAGGGCCTGTCGGGCGACGGGGCGACTGACCGAGTCGAAGGTCAATCGGACGGTGGTAGTATCGAGTGTCTCGACGGCACTGAGTAGGGACGCCCGGCCGCTGAATCGTGGGGCCGGGACTGGCTCGTCGAACGCGCCCATCGAGGTGTCCGAGAGGAACCGATAGGTGAACGCGACGTCCTCGGCGTCGAGGTCGGTGCCGTCGTGCCACGTCGCCCCCTCGCGGACGGACACTTCGAGCGACCCCTCGACCGGCGACTCGTCAGACCACGTCCACGAGTCGGCCAGCCATGGACGGACGCGACCATCGATTCGGTGCCCGAGGGCGTCGTAGAGGAGACTCGTCACGACCCCGTCGCCGCGGGCACTCGCCGACAGCGGATTCAGGTTCTTCAGCGGCCGATTGTCGGTGAGGGTCATGCGAATGCCGTCGGTGGCGTCGTTCGCCTCGACCGGTGTCCCGGCCTCTGTCGTCCCGTTTGTCCGCCCAGCCGTGGAGTCCGGAAGGGTATCGAGCGTTGCAGAGGAAAGGGTGAGATACCCCAGTTTGGAGTGGACGCCGTCTGCGCCGTATCCGACGTCGACCGTCGACGACAGCGCCCGGAGTTCGTCGACGAACGCGAGCACCGAGAGTGGTTGAGAGCGTGCGAGTTTCTCCTGGACCGTCCCGAGCGTCCGTCGGCGCTGCCCACCCTCCTGTCGGCGCTGGAGTTCCAGCAGACTGTCGATGTCGTCGTTCTCCAATCCGAAGGGGTTGTACCACCCCGCTGTCTCCGTGTACCGCGAATGGAAGAGCGGACGGAGGAAGTCGGGGTCGGCTCGTTCTGGAAACGGCGCGACGTAAACGTCGAACTCCTGGTTCACGAGGACGTCGCGCATGAGCGTCTCGCGACGCGTCGGGACGACGGTTGCGTTTATCCCGACGGCCGCGAGGTTCGTCGCGAGGAACCGAGCGATACGGAGGGCGCGCGTGTCCGCGTCGGCCGGGGGTGACTTGATAGCCACCGAGAGTTGGTCGCCCGGGTCCGACCGTTCGAACAGGTCGTCCGACCCGAAACAGCCACCCAGGAGGCCGAGGGCTCCGGACCCGAGGAGACCGAGGGCGCGTCTCCGGCCGATTGGTTCGGTGACGGCGGGGCGCTCAGGGCGCCGCTCGTCAGCTATCATGACTCGCCAGTGCGTCTCGACTCTCGGACGGTACGTGACGTGTTCGTCTGAAGGGAGGGCTACGTGGTAGCCGAGATGGTGGAGAGAGGAGAGACATGAAGTAGTCGCAATCTGGAGGCCGCCGGCCTTTATTATCGGCTAAATAAGCCCAAGTAGCTCTCTTTAATCCGAGCCAGTCACCGGCCGAGCAGCGGCCAGACGAGCATCGTGACCCAGATGGCACTCCCGAGGGTCCAGTAGCGGTACCGTGTCGTCCGTTCGGCGGTCCAGCGGGTACCCCCTGCACCGATGAGCCCCAGTCCCACCAGGAGGGCGAGGCGCTGGATAAGGGCGCCATAGGGAACGACGGACAGCCCGAGGTACGCGTAATCCGCCATTATTCCGGTCCCGAAGCCGACTGCCGCGACGGTGAAGCCGTCGGTCGTTCGGAGGTGCCGCCCGAACGCGACCGCAACGGCCGGCAGTCCCACGACCAGCAACACGTAGAACGGAGCGCCGACGACCTGTGGTTGCGCAGTTGGGAAGGCGCGTTCTGCGGCTATCGCGCCCGTCCTGACCACGAGTGGGAGCGAGACCGTCGATACGAACAGCGCGGCGTGATAGCGCGAGAACCTGCTCTCCCGGACCTTCCGGAGTGTCGCGCGAGCGTCGGCGCTGAGGTTCGAGAGCGAGCCTGCGGCACCGAGGCCCAACGCCGGAAGGAAGAACAGTATCGGGGCGAGTGCGCTCGGCCGGTCGTGGTCGTACTGCGGGCCGAACGCGATTCGCCGACGTGGTTCGATGACCGTGACCCACCCGTCGGCGTCGATGGGGCCGCCGTTCCCCCATCGTTCGCGGCGCATCTCCCTCACCACGCCAGTACCGAGGAAGTCGCGTTCGAGGTGATGCTGGGCGCGACTGAGACTCCCCACGTTGTGTTTCAGTCGGAACCAGTCCCAGTGTTCGTGGTGAGCCTGGATCGCCGTCCACCGGTTGGTCCCGGACCCGGCCTCGTACAGTCTGAGGTGGTACCGGGACCCGAAGTAGGTACCGTCGTGTATCTGGTACGTCGCGTCTGCCCACCGACTCGACGTGTTGGTCATGACGAACGTGTACCGCTCAGACCCGGTCGACTCGCTCCAGTAGACACCCGTACCGTTGATGCTCACGTTTCCCTGACCGGCCGACCCCGACTCCCACGTCTGGGCCGTCTTGTTCCAGTACAACCGCGTTTCGCCCGACGGTGTGGACGTGAGCAACTGGTACACCGTGGTGGCATCCGTGTGGACGACCGCGTTGATCGGGAGCGTCGCCTGACTGAACGAGTGGCCCCGACTCGTGTACGGCCAGAGTCGGGCCGAACTGTCATCCGCTGGCTCTACGAAACCGACATCTGAGACGGTCTTCTCCTCCGTCGGCCCTCGCTCGACGAGTGGGGAGACGGGCCCGAAAACCGACAGTGCGAGCAGCGTCGCGAGGACCAGTAACACGGAGCGTGACCGCTCGCTACCGACCATTGTGTCACGGCTAGGTATGCCGTGGTGTTATTATTTCGCCGCTAAAGCGACCGGGGGGCAGTCACGTCGGTTAACGTCCCGTTTCCGACCATCGGTCGTGAGACTCGAGACCGGCGGTTCACACCCAGTAGTGCGACGTGTCGTTCGGTAAGGCAGTCTAGAGCCATCCCCCCGCGGTGGTGCGAATTCATTACTGTCTATATAATAAATCGCCTGTCTATTCCATACGCACGTAGTGAACGGTTTGAGATCCGGCCTGCGGTTGCTCTTCGTCTGTCTGTTGGTCGCTGCTGCGGCCACGGTTGCGACAGGATACACGGCGTCGGACCAGACTACGGCGGCAGCGCGCTTCGCCGAGGGGAACGACGTCGCCGACCAGCGTGACGGCGTGACCGTGATAACCACCGATTCGAACTCGTGGCTCGGCCAGGGGAAAGAGGGGCCCCGAGCGAACGCCGAGATAATCGCCGTCGGGCCCGACGGAGCGGTCCAGTACTACAACGACTCCCACACACGATACTGGGACGTCGACCCGGTAGCTGGCACGGAGATGACCGTCGAGTACGTCGCCGCAGACCACCTCACCCCGGAGCAGTGTGGCGGTGAAACGGTGTGTACGCGCAACGTCGTCGAGCGGGTCAACCTCTCGACGGGCGAGACGGAACGCGTCTTCGGGCGCGTCACCGAAGGGAAGCACTCGACCCGATGGCACGACGCCGACCGTATCGACGAGGACCACATCGTGGTGGCCGACATCGCCAAGGACAGGGTGTTCGTCGTGAACACGACGACAGGGCTGACGACGTGGGCCTGGAGCGCACAGAGCGAGTTCGACACTGACGAGTCGGGCGGCCCGTACCCCGAGGATTGGACCCACATCAACGACGTCGAGGTGCTCTCTGACGGTCGCATCATGGTCAGTATCAGGAACCACGACCAGGTCGTGTTCCTCGACCGCGAGACCGGAATGATAACGGACCAGACGCTCGGGGCCGACGGCGACCACGAGACACTGTACGAACAGCACAACCCCGATTACATCCCCGAGTCAGAGGGCGGACCGGCAGCCCTCGTCGCCGACTCCGAGAACGGTCGCGTCGTCGAGTACCAACGAACAGACGGCGAGTGGGAGCGGTCGTGGACGTGGACGGACGGCCGCCTCCAGTGGCCTCGCGACGCCGACCGACTACCGAACGGGAACACCCTCGTCACGGATTCGAACGGGAACCGCGTCGTCGAGGTCGACGAGGACGGTGACGTCGTCTGGTCCGTCGACGTCGCATTCCCCTACGAGGCCGAGCGGCTGAACACCGGGGACGAGAGTTCGGGTGGGCCGAGCGCCCAGCGGGCCGGTCTCGAGAGCGAGAGGGCTGACGGCGGCCCAGCGAGCGCCACCGGTGCCGACACAGCGGGCGTGTTCGGGACCGTCTTCGGCATCATCGAAGGCCTCCTCGGGGGGACGGTCGTCAACGCAGTGATGTACGTCCTCCCGGTCTGGGCCGGCGGCCCGGAAGTGGCCGCGGCCGTGGTGGCAGTCGGCACCCTCGTCGTCTGGGCGAGCCTCGAGCTGTACTGGTCCTCCTGGCGGCCCAGCCTCGACCACCGTATCACGATCGAATCGAAGGACTGAGCCATGTCGAGTGACCACCCACACGACGATGGAGTAGCGTCGGACAGACGCGTAGAGTCCGACGCCCTGACCGACGCCGTCAGTCGTCGCCTCAGACGTGTCTTCGGGGGTGAAGACGTGCCGTTGTTGGGCGCCGTCCTCCTCGTCGGGGCACTACTGTACGTCACCTACCTCCTGACGCACGATTATCCGGCCTACGGTGCGGGCCTCTATCTGGAGATAGCCGACCAGATACGCACACACGGGTACGCCCTCCCCGAGCAGATTCCGGGATACACGGCTGGCGGCGTCCCGTTCGCGTACCCGCCGCTGATGTTCTACGTCGCCGCCGTCGTCCGTGACCTGACCGGCATCGGCCCAATCGCGTACGCCCGGTACGCCCCCGGTGTCCTCGTCCTCCTGTATCTGGTCCCGTACTACTTCGTCGTACGGGACCTGCTCGCCTCGCCACGGCGGGCGGCCCTCGCGAGCGTCCTGTTCGCCGTGACGCCGGCGGCGCTCCAGTGGCACCTCTCGGCTGGTGGCATCGTCCGCGCGATGGGGCTCCTGCTGGTCCTGACCGGAACCTACGTCGGGCTTCGACTGTTCCGCCACCGGGACCGCCGGTGGCTGGTTCCAGCGGTCGTCTGTTTCGGTCTGACAGTGCTTACTCACCCGACGTACACGGTGGTCTTTGGACTGACGTACCTCCTGCTCGTCGCCCGCTTCGACCGGTCGCTGACCGGACTCGTGACCGGTGCCGCGGTCGCCAGCGGTGGACTCCTGCTCGCGGCCCCGTGGTGGCTGACGGTGATACAGCACCACGGTGCCGGCATCTTCACCGCTGCCGCCGGCACTCACTCGGGGCTCGGCGGCGGCGCGAGTCGCCTGCTCTCTGAGTTCGTCTACCTGATGGACTTCGATACGGAGGCGCTGTACTACGTCGGTGCCTACGCCGGCACTGGGTACGCGCTGTATCGCCGGCGGTGGTTCCTCCCGGCGTGGTTGTTCGGCCTCGGCTACGTCGTCGGCAAGCCGAGGTTCCAGTTCCTCGCGGGGTCGATGCTGACGGCGGTGTTCCTCGTCGACGTCGTCGTTCCACGGGTCCGTCACTCCGACCTGTCGGTCGACCGCCGACATACCGCGAGTCTACTCGTCGCAGGCGTCCTGCTACTGGGTGCAGTCGGACTGGGGACGGCCTTCGTCGCGAGCGCCTCGAACTCTCACGCCGGGAGCACGACGATGCCCTCGTTCATGGACGCGGCGGACGCAGAGGCGATGACGTGGGCCGAGCAGAACACCGCACCGTCGAGTTCGTTCGTCGTCCTCGGCGACGCCGCGGAGTGGTTCCCACTGCTCACCGACCGGACCATCCTCGTCGGGCCGTGGGGCGTCGAGTGGACGACACCCGAGCGCTACCAGTCACAGCTAGAGCTGTACGAGTCTATCTCGGAGTGCGGGGGCGCACCCTGTCTGACTGCGAAACTGCAAGCCTACGGGCACTCGCCTGACTACGTCTACGTCCCGAAGGGCCACTACACCGTCCGTGGCATGGACCACACCCAGAGCGAGCGGATGCGCTCGTCGCTTGTAGGCGACGACCGCTACGAGGTCGTCTACGAGAACGAGGGTGCGATTATCGTCCACGTGACGCCAAATTGATGGACGGACAGTCGTCTCGACACGCACCCTCGGTCCGCCACTGTACCGGAAGACGGGGCAATCTATGAGCGGTCACGAGCGCAATTCATACATCACACCCCGGGCGTGGACTGAGAGTGTCGACCATCGCGGTCTTGTAGTGTCGATTATCGTGTGAATAAGCACGCTGAAGAGTACTGAGCCAGCCTCAGAGTCGGACACCCATCGGCCTTATCTGCTGAATAATAAATATCGGATGGCACATTAGGATGAACTGTCCCGGGCCCCGATTGCCCGTATCAGAACCCCACCCCCCACCCCAACGGTGCAATTCGAGCCATCCCCGCTACAGCCATCACTGGCCCGGGACGTTCCCTATCTTTCCCTGCGAGTCCAGGCCTGCAGCGTCGCGTCTCTTCAATCACAGCTCGAGCAATAGGCGTTCCCGCCTACAACCACGTAGTCGTCACGCGCATCGCTCACGAGGTCACCGTCCGACCGGCGCCGGCGAAGTGTCGTCCGGAGCACGTCGGCTTTCACCCACGCGAACCCGACGAGGATAGCCGTGAAGCCGACGAGAGTCACCGGGGTGAGTACCTCGCCGAGCAGGAGCCACCCGAAGACGGCCGTCACTGCAGGCACCGCGTATGAGACGAGGCTGGTCTCGGCCGCCCCCACGGCGTCGACGAGCTGGAAGTACAGCAGGAAGCCGACGGCACTCGCGAAGACGCCGAGATAGACGAGCGCGGCGAGGTGTTCGACGCCGGCCGAGACGGCGCTCACCTGCTCCGACGGCAACACGACACTGACTGCGTGGAGGATGACGGCGCCGACGACCGTCATACCGGCCTGCACAGATACCAGCGGAAGGGTCGTCGCGTAGCGCTCTGTGAGCACAGCACCCGCTGCGAAGACGACGGCGGCGCCGATGAGCAATGCGATACCGGTGAGTCGTGAACCCAGCGCTCCCGGCGACGGGTTCGCGATGACCACCACGCCGAGGAACCCACTGAGCGTACCGATAATCTCGTGCGGGCGGGTCCGATAGCTCGGGAGGAGCGTCGCCGCGAACGCCGGCGTCACGACCGGCGTGAGACTGAGGAGGATGGCCCCGTAGGCGCTCGGAACGTACTGTTGCCCGAGAAACAGCAGCGTGAAGTGAGCACCGATGAGGAGCGTCCCGCCGACGAGTAACAGTGAGACGTCGTCGCGGGTCCGCGGGCGGAGCGTTCGGCCGCGGTAGAGCGCGTAGCCGACCAGTACCGCGGCGGCGATGTCGTGTCTGAGCGCCGCTAACAGAACGGGAGGAAATCCTTCGATGCCCGTCTTGATGGCGACGAAGGAGAGGCCCCAGAGCAGCGCGAGGGTCGCAAACAAGGAACCGATACGTCGAGTCGTTGGTGTCGTCACAGTAGAGGACAGGTATAGACGCTGGAGACGTATCAAGCTTCTATCGCTAGTGGGACGCATACACACAGAGTGGGCGTGACACGGTCCCAGCGGGACGTTCGGGCTCAATCAATCGTCGCTCGTGGCGGTCGAGGCCGGCGTGTCCGTCACTCCGAAAGAGAGTCGTTCGAGCACCTTGCGCAGGAAGGTCTGGGTGCCGTGCTCGTTCGGGTGGAACAGCAGGACGGTCCCGTCGATTCGGTCGCTGATGGCCGTCGACACGTCGCCGAACAGGAGCGTGTAGAGCGCCGTGTGCGGGGCGGTCCCGAGCACGACGAGGTCGGCACCGGTAGTTTCGTCGACGAGCGTCTCGATACGGTCGTCGGTCCGGAGGAGCTCCCACTGAGTCGGGACGGTCGAGACGGTCTCCAGTTCGTGGTAGAAGTCCTCGACGGCGTCGACGAGTTCCGAGGAGGCGTCCTCTGTGAGTGCGGTCACGAAGCGGAGCGTCGCATCGTTGGCTCTGGCGACGGCAATCGCGACGGAGACCTTCGCCGCGTTGAAGATACCGGGTTCGACCAGGACAGTGACCGTCGAGATGTCCTGGTGCCCGCGGCTCTGGAGGAAGCCGACGTCACAGGGGGCGTGGTCCATGTACCAATCGACGTCGCTCCCGAGCAAGTCCGCGTGGAGGTAGTCCTGTTCCCACTCGCCGAACACCACGTCGGCCCCGGTCTCCTCTGCGAGGTTGACGACAGCCCGTTTCGGGTTGTGCGTGACGATGTCGTCGACGGTCACGTCGACATCGCTGACCGCGGTGCCCCCGGCCGCGCGATGGGCGACCGAGTCGTCGTCGACGTCAGCGCTGGCTGAGGAGAGCGTCGTCTGGTCTGGCACGGTATGGAAGGCCGTGACTCGCAGTGTACCGTCGTGGGCCGCCGCGACGGCCCGACCGAGCCGGACCAGTTCGTGAGCGCGAGGGTCCGGCGTCGCTGCGTCGAGGACGACGACCACCGACTCGTGACCGTCGTCGACCGCACGTTCGGTCCGGTCGACCGTCTCTCTACTCACCGAGCGCCGTATCGCGTCCAGTGCAGCGCCCTCGCGGTCGGTCTTGGCCCGACCGTACAGACGGTACCAGAGGACGCCGACCACGATGATACCCACCGCACCGACTATCGGGACGAGACCCATCTGAGTGAGCAAGACGAGGCTACCAGCGATTCCGAACAGTTGCACCCACGGATATCCCGGTGCGACGAACTCCGGGTCGTACCACTCCAGCGTGCTCTCCCGGAACGACACCAGTGCGACGTTGACGAGGCCGAAGATGAGGATCTTGAACGCGCTCGCCAGTTTCGCGAGATCGCCGACAGGGACGAACGCCACGAGCACGAGGAGGACGACGCCGGTGAACGCGATAGCTGGCACAGGTGTCTTGAACCGCTCGCTGATACGACCGAACTGCGCTGGCGCGAGCGAATCTCGACTCATCGCCAGCGGGAACCGCGACGAGGAGAGGATACCGGCGTTGGCCATACTCGTCAGCGCGAACACGGCGATAACGGCGAGAAGTATGCGACCGGTCTCGCCGGCGATCTCCGCCGCGGCGCTCGACATCGGTGTCAGTCCGTCGTAGAGTACGTCGGGTGGGGTCACGCCCACGACGACGAAGACCGTGAGCGTGTACACCACCATCATCAGGACCACGGACCCGAGCATCGCCCGAGGGATGTTCCGACCCGGGTCCTCCACCTCCTCTGCGATGCTCGCGACCTTGGTCACGCCGGCGTAAGAGACGAAGACGAACCCGGTCGCTGCTAACAGCCCACCAGCCCCCTTCGGGAAGAACGGATGGTACTGCGACTGGGTGACGAACGTGCTTCCATCCGCCACGAACCCGACGAGTGACAGCAGGACGAGACTGACGATTGTCGCCTGCAACCGCCCGGTCTGTTTGACCCCGGCACCGTTCACCACTAACAAGACGAGGGCGATACTGAGGCCGACGACGGTGAGGAGCTGACCCGGGATATCCACCAGCACGATGAGGTACGCGCCGAGGCCCACCAGCGCGAACGCGCTCTTGAAGACGAGCGAGAACCACGCACCGAGACCGGCTATCGTGCCCGGTAGCGGCCCCATAGCCCGGTCGATATAGAGATACGTCCCGCCTGCTTCCGGGAGGGCCGTCGCCATCTCGGCCTTCGAGAGGGCCGCCGGCAAGACGACGAGGCCGGCGAGAAAGTAGGCGAGGATGACGGACGGGCCGGCTTTCGCGGCCGCGAGACCAGGGAGGACGAAGATGCCGCTCCCGACCATCGCACCGATGCTAATCGTCGTCGTCGAGAGTAGTCCGAGGTCACGTTCGAGGTCCGTGGGCATCGGTCTGTGGAAGTCCGCCTCTCCGAAGCGATACGGGCGGCCAATAGGGCAGTCTCGAACAAATAACGCACGCCGGCATGACGCGCGACTCTATTGGACCGACCAGATCATGTGGAGACGACGTCCGATCGCCACTCGATGCGTCGCTCCCGGAGCAGACGGCAGTGGTCGGCAGCCGGTTGGCAGACATGTGGTACCGATACACATGAGCGTAGAATTATGTATCTGCTGTAACAAATTTCGACTATGGCCCTCTACGCCGTGGACGACGTGGACGACGCGCTGACTGCCACACGTGCGTTCCTGTGGCCGGTCGACCGCTCGCGGTGGCTCAGACTCGCCCTGGTCGTGTTCTTCATCGGCGGTGCCGGCGCGAACGTCAACACCGCACAGTTCAACACGTCGTTCGGTCAGGGGTCCCCACCAGGTGGGCTCCCTCCGATACAGGACATCGGCCCTCGTATCTGGTTGTTCGTCGGCCTGATCGTGGGTGGCGCCGTCCTCGTCGGGTTAGTGTTCCTGTTGATCGGATCGGTGATGGAGTTCGTCCTCGTCGAGTCGCTGCGCAGTGAGACAGTCTCCGTTCGAGAGTACTGGGGTGAGCGGTGGCGGCAAGGGCTCCGCCTGTTCGGGTTCCGTGTCCTCCTCGGACTGGCAGTTCTGAGTGTCGTCGCTGTGCTCCTGGGGATCGTGCTTGTCCCGGTCATCACGGAGACCGGCGGCCCCGCTGGTCTGCCCGCTGGGGGGACCGCCGTGGCCGCTTTACTGTTGGTACTGCCGGTGTTCGTTCTCGTTTCGGTTCTGGTCGGGTTGATTAGCGAGTTCACCACTGTCTTCGTCGTGCCAATCATGGTGTTGGAGGACAGTACTGTCCTCGCCGGGTGGGCCCGCCTCTGGCAGTCGATCAAGGCCGACCTGTGGCAATACGTGGCCTACGCCGTCGCAGCGTTCGTATTGACGCTTCTCGCCGGCGTGGTCGTCGCGATACCCGTCGTGATAGGTACGTTACTCCTCCTGATTCCGTTCGGCGTCCTCGGCGCGATCGGGTTCGTTCTCTTCACCGTAGTCCCACCCCTGGGTGTGGTCGTCCTGGCAG
>NZ_JBVMVV010000003.1:0-205199 GCF_055632435.1 Haloarcula sp. MBLA0163 | reverse complement strand
GCGGGCCGGTGCGTAGACAAAAGAGAGGATGTGTCTCAGCACGCCTGCTCACCAGGAACGCTACCTCGTACTGAAATCCAGAAAAGCTGAGAGAAATCGCGGGTTGAATACAGTGCACATAGTCAGCAATAGAACTCTTCCCTGGCTGTAGCCGTCGTCGAAACCAGCGCGATCAGAGCAATCCGCGGAGGCCAACCATCATGACGATGATAGCTAACATGAACACGGTCTGGAGCAATCCCCACTGCATAGCTTTGCCAAATAACGTGTCGAGTCGCTCGCCGTCCGGGTCATCCTTGTTGAGCTCCACGACCATCCGCGTCGTAACCAGATGTAGTGGGCCGAACCCATTAAGAAGCATTAGCACCCCGATAGTAAGGGCTCCCCACAGCCAAATCGAGGGATCAGCCCAATACCCCAGCATGAATGCGAGACCGATGCCCGAACCGATGACACCGACACTGAGCGGTTCCGCAACCGCAACAATCTTCGGAATAAGCTGGTGATTGACTGCACCGGCAGCATCCTCGGGTGCAGCCTCAAGAGCGGGTCCGAGGACGAACTTGAAAAAGAAATCGAGTCCGAACCAGAACGCTCCGAGTGCAACGTGGACGTAAAACATGAGCGATGCAATGCCAGACAGGTACGCAACGATGGGTGTCCCGATTGTAATGAGGACGGCAAAGATGGTGAACTGTCGGTCTGCGAGTTCAACGACCAACCCGAGTTCATCTTGATGGGATCTTGGCTGGTCAATAGACGCCATCGTTCTCCTCGGTTAGATACCGGTTTGCGCCGTCGATACCGTTCCGATGAACCCCTGCAGCGACCGCCAGATCTGAATCGTTCGTTGTCATATTTTGAATAGTGATTTCAGTGTTGCATCATGGCCTTCACGAGGCCGGGAATCCGGCTCGGTTGTTTCTTTTCAGACCAACTATTGTTCTCAAGATACTCACGGAAACTAGTGAACTCGAATCCGAACCGTTGCTCCGTGCTCTCGATATCGACCGCGTAGCCCCCGTCGTTGAACCACTGGAACAGCTCAGCCATCTCATCGCCCATCTCTTTCCTGGCGTCCTCGATCGGGACGGAGACGTGTTGGACGTCAGCACCAGTTACCTCGGAGAGAATCCGGGCCATCTCGGAGGGTGTGTGCTCATCTCCTGCGAGGTCGAACCCCTCGCCGGCGAATTCGTGAGGATCAGCGAGCACCCGTGCGATCGCCCGACCTACATCCTCAACGGCGAGCATCTGGAGAGTCACGCATTCTTCGATGGGCAGGGCGAGCGTGCCGTCAAGGATGGCTTCAAAGGTAGGTTCGAGATTATGCATGAACCACACCGGTCGCAGGACGGTCGCGGGCACATCCAGCGACCTGATGTACTGCTCGACCTCACCGGCCGGTTCGAGGGCGGCAATTCCGAGATCCCGGTCGTGGTACCCTGCGCCGCTGAACACTATGTGGCTCACTCCCGCTTCGGCGGCAACGTCGGCGATATTCTTCCCGTGGCGGACCGACCCGTCGAATCCGGCCGTCCAGATGTTTGTCACAATGACCACCGCATCAACCCCGTCGACGGCGGATCGGAGCGTTTCCTTGTCGTTGAGGTCCCCTCGTCTGATGTCTACCCCGCGCTCTGTGAGTGCTCGTGCGGCTTCGCTATCCGGCGTTCGGGTTAGACCACGGACGGCGAATTTCCTGTCAGCCATGAGGAGGTGATCGATTGCGACGCCACCTTGGTTTCCCGTCGCACCGACCACAAGGACGGTCTGTTCCCTTTCGTCTCCGGTGTTTATTGGACGTTCTGGCATATGTATCAACTTCCGTGGCTGTGATGGCCACGATGACGATGTCGACTCGAACATAATTATAATTTTTGTGATATATGTGTGAGTCAGTACCGGTCGTACAACACAGTAACATCTCGTAACCGCAGAGCTCGGCGTCCAGCGAATTACTCAGGGAGGTCGACGGCGGGCATCTCCGCGGCGGTGTGTTCGAATGCCCAGTTCTCGAACTCCTCGAATACGCCAGTAAGTTCCTCACCTCGGTCCGTCAGGTCGTAGTAGGTGGCAATCGGCCGGTCTTCCAGGCGCCGGGTAATGAGATCCTGCTCTTCTAAATCCTCGAGCACCCGCGAGAGGGTCGTCGAGTCGGCCGTTGTCGTTTCTTGGAGTTCGCTGAATCGTTGTTCTCCCCACAGGTGGAGGCTCCGGAGCACAGTGAGCCGCCACTTCGACCCGACAATCTCGAACGCCCGCGCGACCGGACACACCTCGAAGACGTCATCGTCGGGATCGGGCTTAGGGGGAGGGTCATCGCAAGTCATGTCTGTGAGGTTCTACCACACCGCTCCTGATAAAGCTAGTTCCAAACTCTGACGGAGGTCAGCTCTGTAGTCGTTTTTATAGAGATTAGCAAAAGAGTCCATACATTCGAACCGAACCCCTCCAATCGCCGTCAGAACTGTTGTGACCGATACAGGGCGCGAATGCAGCACTCGCACTCGGTCGACGGCCGTAGCCTCAATTGGGAACCACAGGGTGCAGATCAGTCTCACAAGACGGGGATACGAGACGAAATCCACCGGCCTCAGTTCGCTGGCGAGATGTTCTGATTCAGGTGGAACACGTTTTCGGGGTCCCACTCTGCCTTCACTGCCGCCAGCCGTTCGTATATCGCCTCGCCGTAGGCAGCACGGACCCGCTCGTCGCCCTCGTCTTCGCTCATGAAGTTGACGTAGACGCCGCCCGTTGAGAAGGGAGCCATCGCCTCGAACAGCTCCCTGGTCCACTCGACGTGGCGCTCGTCCTCGTCCGGTTCGTGCCACCGAGACTGGATGTTCACTACCCACGCCGCGTCTCGGTGAGGATACGGCGTGGCATCGTGGGGCTTGCGCGCCACTTCGCTGCCGAGCGAGAGCATCCCGATAGCCGAGTCCGGCGAAGTCATCCGGGCCGCGTAGTCACAGAGTACGTCGATGCCCTCGTCCGTCAACTCGTCTAGATAGTGGGACTTCCAGTAGTTGCGCGCCCCGTGGTCAACCGCGTCGTCGAACATCGACTGGAACGCCGTGTACGGTTTCGGGCCGAGAGCGTCGCCGACCGGGTCACCGATTCCGCTGAGCGGTTGCAGTTCACGTGCGCCCTCCTCGGGGTCGCCGGCGTAGATCATCGCGATGATCAACACCAACTCGCCGTGGACCGACTCGGGAAGGAACGGTGCAGGAGGGGCATGGCGGAGAATTGGGAGACACGACACCTCGTCTGGCGCGTCCCGCATGAACGACGCCGCCTCGCGGAGAACCCTCCGCGCGTCCTCGAACGGCCACACGACGGGGCCAGCTTCGACCGTCGGGCCGAGCTCGTGGAGTTCGAACTCGAACGAGGTCACCACGCCGAAGTTGCCGCCGCCACCACGGACTGCCCAGAACAGGTCGGGGTTCTCATTCGCACTCGCCCGGACGAACTCCCCGTCGGCTGTCACGAGGTCGACCGACAGGAGATTGTCGACGGTCAACCCGTGCTTGCGGGAGAGGTAGCCGACGCCGCCCCCGAGCGTCAGGCCGGCCACGCCGGTCGTGGAGATGAACCCCGCCGGCGTGGCGAGTCCGTGGGCCTGCGTTTCCACATCCAGGTCGTGGAGGACGGCTCCCGGTCCGACTCGGGCCGTCTGCCGGGTGGGATCGACGTGGACCTCGTTCATCGACGAGAGATCGAGCATGAGCCCGTCGTCACAGACCGCGTCTCCCGCCACGTTATGGCCACCTCCCTTGATCGCGATCTCGAGGTCGTGCTTCCGTGCGAACGGTACCGTTTCCATCACGTCGGCGGCGCCCGCAGCCCGAACAATGACAGCCGGTTCTCGGTCGATCATCGCGTTCCAGATCTCCCGGGCCTTGTCGTATCCGTCGTCGTCTGGACGGAGGACGTCGCCTCTGATTCGTTCCCGGAGGTCCGAACTCGCCGCAGTCGGTAGCGGATTGGGGTTTGTCGACATTTCGATCCCCTCCCGTCGTTATCCGGCCGCCGATAATATGATGATATCTAGTGAAATATTTCACAGCGTGAAAGCTGGTCACTCGCTGGCGGCGTCAGCGGTGGCCATTCACGCGACGAGTTCTGCTGGGAAGAGTTCTGCCTCCTTATCGGCGCTGATCGGTCGAGCATCGGCACGGTGTCGTTCGAAGACTGAGACAGCCCACTCCCGGGCTTCCGGGGCGTCGGTATCGATTACGGCTTCGAGCATCCCTGTCTGAGCGTCGTGACAGCAGATCCCGATCCGGTCGTCGAAGATTCCGAGGCCACATCGGTCCCTGTCGGGGAGTTCGTCGTGCAGGAGAATGGTACAGCTCTCGCAGGCGGTCGCTTCGGCGACACGTTCCGGGTTCCACGCGACGGTCGCCTCGAGGACCTCCGGGGAGTAGATGTACTCGAAGTCCATGCCGCCCAGAACCGCTCGACAGACAGTTTCGTTGTTGATGGACTTGAAGATGGTCGTGCCGAATCCCCGCATAGTGGTCGTCTCTTCGATCAGTTTCTTGACGCGGTCGACCGGTTGGTAGGGGTACTCGGGGCCGGGATACGAGACCACCGCGTCGGCGAAAAGGTCGACAGTGAACCCTTCCATTTCGCGGGGAAGCCACTCCCAGACATCGCGTAACTTTCGCTCGATCGCCATCGCGTCACGGAGATTCCCGAACCGCTCGGCGACGAACTCGCCCAGTGGTGTCAGTTGGTATGTCGATCCGTCTCTGGTGGTCCATCGCCTGTCCTCGAAATCGCCGAGAATCCGTCCGATGGTGGGCGACGAAGCACCCGTTGTCTCTTGCAAAGCGTTTCGGTCACAGGGACGTTCAGCTAGCGCTTCGAGTACGCCGGCGCGGTGTTCTGATCGCGCAAGAAACTCGATGTCCTCGATCGAGGAGTCCATAGTGTGTGTACACATAGCATAATTTAGTTTGTTTGGGTGCGCCGGTGTCTCGCGGCAGAGTATGAAGTGTGCGTCGGAAGTGGAGCGGAGACAATCGGACTTACTGGTCGGTAGTAATGCTCGATAGACGCTCTGTCTCGGTCACGGCAATTTCAGCGTGACTGAAATCTGCTCCGTTGGAAAATATGAGACTCGTGCCCACCCCTGTAGAATTGGGTCCTACAGCTACAATGTATTCACCCTCTACACTTGCACGGTGACTCTGTCAATTATGAGTTCTCTCCCTCGATCTGTGGAGCGTCTTGCCGTTGAGATATTCAGATAACGCTTCCGATCGTCCCTTTGCGGTTACGAACTGTTACTCGGTTGGATGACTGCTACTGACTCACATATATATCACAAAAATTATAATTCGCCTCGGGCCGATGTCTGAGTCGTGGTCAGTCGGACCACGGAGGCTACCAGCTATGCCAGAAAACGGCCCAACGCCAGAACGCATCCTGGAAATCGGCCAGGGGTTCTGGGCGTCGAAGACGCTGTTGAGTGCCACCAGACTCGGCGTATTCACCCAACTCGACCGTGACGGCCCACAAACAGTCGAAGAGTTAGAGGACGCTCTCGGCCTGCATCCCCGGGGTTCGCGGGACTTCCTGGATGCGCTGGTCGCGCTCGATCTGCTCGACCGCGAGAACGGGGAGTATCGGAACACCCCGGAATCGGCTGCTTTCCTCGTCGAGGGAAAGCCCGGATCGTTCGTCGGCTGGTTCGAGATGGTCAACGAGCGCCTGTATCCGTTCTGGGGTGACCTCGAAACGGCACTCCAAACGGGCCGAACGCAGAACGAACTCGAGGACGATCAAACCCATCCGTTCGAGGGCGTCATCTACCACAACGACGAAATCCTCGAACAGTTCGTCGGCGCTATGACCAGTTTCAGTATGGGCACCGCAGAGGTCCTCGCTCACGAGTTCCCCTGGGAGGACCACGAGTTGATGGTTGACCTGGGCACCAGCGAGGGGGTCGTTCCCAAACGCATCGCAGAGGAGAACGACCACATCCACGCGATCGGCGCCGACCTTCCCCGCATCGAACCCTACTTCCAGCGGTTCGTCGGTGAGAGTCCGGCCGCCGACCGCATCGAATTCCGCGTCGCCGACTTCTTCGCCGACGAAGCTCTGCCTGCGGCCGACGTCTACGTTCTCGGCCACATTCTCCACGATTGGGGGCTCGACGACAAGCGAGCGATCCTCTCGAAGGTGTACGACGCAGTACGTCCCGGCGGGGCTGTCGTCGTCTACGGAACGATGATCGACGAGGAGCGCCGCGACGCCGAACTGCCACTCCTGATGAGTCTGAACATGCTGATCGAGACGCCGGCGGGCTCCGACTACACGCCCGGGCGGTGTGTCGAGTGGCTCCACGACGCCGGATTCGAGGGAGGAGAGGCCACACCTCTTCCCGGCCCCGATACGATGGTCGTAGCACGGAAATAACACTCACGGAAAAACAATGCCACAAGAGAACCACATCGGAGATACCGAACATAAAGCCGTACCAACAAACCAGGATGGAGATCACGACGAATCGACTGGACCGTCACTCGAGATTCCGAGCGTCGGACGACGACCGCTGTTAAAAGCACTCGGTGTCGGTGCCGCGCTCTCGGTCGGCAGTGGGGTCGCAACTGGCAAACACGACAACCCACACCCGCCGCACATCGACTCGCACTACGGCTACGCGACGCCGGATGCTGATGACATCCCGAAGAAGCTGGAACCGGACCACACAGTCGAACTCCACGTCGCTGCTCCAACACCCGGAGAACACGGACCACTGTTCCACTTCGAGCCGACGGGGCTAGCAGTGGACGCCGGTGACATCGTCCAGTTTCTCTTCACCACACCGGATCACACGATAACGGCCTATCACCCGGCACACGGCTTCCAGCGTCGCATTCCCGAGGATGCGTCGCAGTTCTCGTCGCCGGTCGTCAGCGCCGGCGGCGCGTGGCTGTACCAGTTCGAACAAGAGGGACTGTACGATATGTACTGTGCGCCCCATCATATCCTCGGGATGAACATGCGCATCGTCGTCGGCGATCTCGACGAGGAAGACGTCCCGGACTACGAAGACACGTTCGAAGGCTCCGAAGGCCCACCGCCGCTGCTGGCTCCGTTCACCAAGGAGTTTCTCGAAGCTGAACTCAACAGATTCAGCGACGAAAACGAAGACTGCGAGTGGGTGTGGCTGACGCCGCAGGAGGTGTTGGATACGGACGCGCTTGACCCGGCGAATATCCAAGCTTGCGACGGCAGAGTATCGTTCGCAGATGTTCTCGCCGACATCGACCGGATTAGCGGCGGGCATAGCCACGAGTGATCGAGAACAGATCAGGAATACCCACCCACAACGCCAAAATAATGGACACGAATGAAGATACCTTCACCCGAGAACAGATCGAAGGCGTACTAACGGCCTTCGAGGATAAGGATGCGATGGCCGCCTCGGAGTTCTGGGCCGAGGATGGGGTGTTCATCGACCCGCATTATCCCGAGCCCGAGTACCGCGGTCCGGACGAGATTCGTGGGGCGCTCGAGTGGGCGCTTGAGAATATTGTCGAACAGCCCGGACTGACCATCCGTAATACGTGGGGCGATGACGAAACCTTCGCTGTCGAGGTAGATACACACCATACGATGAAGGATGGAACCGAGGCCGAATTCCCACAAGTGTTCATCATCGAAAGCGAAGACGGCCAAGTCACCCGATGGCAGTCGTACTTGCCGTTTCCGCCGCCTGCTGACGAATAGCAGGAGGCCCGGGAATAAAACGAAAGGACTCTCGTCAAACCGTTTGATTGACGGCGTTTCTATACCGTGGTCTATGGTGGGGTTCTCGGATCTGTAGTACCTGGAATTATATATAATCAACACAGCCGTCTCGGTTCGGTGTTTTCCGAACTATTGCAACAACATCGTACTATGAATGGTCTGCTTACGAGTTCACCCCGCTGTATGACTCCAGTTCACTCGGTGAACTCAAAGAGGTCATTCAGACAGTCGCGGCAGCCTGATTTGAGAATGAAGCTACGAGTCGATTGACCGTTTGTCTGTCACTTTCTGCTAGATTAGAGCTATGTCAGTTGACTTACTGTGTCTCTTCAGAAAAGCGAGCGACCAGCGCATCGACATCCACTCCGTGGACACGGAGCGTCCGCTCGCTGGTGTCACCGCGACACCACGGCGGCACCTTGCGGGTCTGTGCGCTATTCGTTGGGAGCCACCGTGGCTCCCTCAACGGGGGACCACTGGTGGTCGTCCCACTGGAACCGCACGGGCCGTGCCGTCGGCCTGACCGCGGTGTTCGTCGCCTGTTCGAGCAACGTCCGCGAGGCGACGAGGTCGGCGTGGCCCTCGAAGCCACACGGACACCGCAGCGTCTCGCGATACCGGCGCGTCCGCTCGCGTTCGCCACACTCCGGACACGTCTGGGAGGTCCAGGCTTCAGAGAGTGACGCCACCTCGATGCCGTACTCCTCGCAGACGTTCGCCAGCTGGTCGAGACACTGCCGATGCGCCCAGAACGTACGGGCTTTCAGGTTCGCCTCGACTGACCAGTACTCGCCGAGGACGCCGGTGAGGTCACCGTGATAGATGGTTTCGACGCCGTTGTCGTGGAGACGCTCGACCAGATCACGAAGGAGCGCGTTCACGGCGTGATCGCGCCGGCGGGAGCGCTTCCGATAGAGCCGCTGGATCCGCTTGCTGGTGTGCCGATTTTTGGGGAGCTTTGCTTTGGCGTCGGCAATACGCTCGGTGGTTTCTCGGAACTGCCGGAACGGCTCGTGACCGCTGTAACAGTATTGGACGCCCGCCGTCGTCGTACACGCGACAAGGACGTTCGCCCCGATATCCAACGCGGCGACATCAGTTCCGATTGGCGTCTCCTGGGCCTCGTCAGGCACCGACACCGGCTGATGAGCCCGGTACGTATCGGTGACGTCGTCGTAGGAGAGATGGAGGTACCCCTGTTCCCCGTCCCAGCGTGGCTCTCCCCGCACTCGGACGCGTAGCTGTTCGTACGGGCCGAAGCCGTACTCGTCTTTGAGCTGCGAGCCGATACGTAGATCCAGTCGCGAGCGAGTTCCCCATTGCACGGAGTAAGCGTCCTTCCGGAGGTACGTCCGGAGTTCGCGCCCGTCCTTTCGATTCCCCCAGTATCCTGGCGGACTCACCTCCTGTTCAGACTGTTCCAGAGTTTCGAAGAACGACCGCCACGCAGTGTCGTTGACCTGGGTGACCTGTTGGGTCGTCGCGGCACTCAGCACATCGACGTACTCGTCGTAGTACCCTTCACAGTCCCAGACGCTCTCGCCGGCGAAGAATTGCTGCCGGCGCGCATACGTCAGCTGGTTCCAGAGGCTCGCTGACGCATCGAGAATGCGTTGGAGGACGGTGTCGGCCCGCTCCGACTGGGGCACGACTGCGAAGGTGTTCGTCCGTCTCATCGGTCGGACTCGCCCCACATCCGCGGCACGTAGCCGAGATGTTCGATATCGTCCGCATAGTCCCGAAGGAGCCCAATCAGGACGATTTCGGGAACCCCGTTTTCGGCCTGTTCGACCAACCACTGTTCCAGTTCAACTTCTGCCTGCTCGATCTCGTTGAGTTCAACTGGCATCAGTCATCGCGCCTCCATCAGACGATTCACCTGCCGCTGGCGGTGGTAGCACATCTCGAATCACCTGCGCTGTACAGGCACAATCGACTGCGCCTGCACCCATCGCAGGCGCTGGAAAAACACCACCAACAGCGGAACAGCCGTGAGGAAGTGTACCGTGACTAAGTCAGTATCTCTGGAGGTTCGACCTCAACGGCAAAATCCAAGATTGCGACGAGGACTGAGATGAGCAGGAGGCCATATGATATGAGGAAGGTGAGGAGACCAATAGCGAGTATTTCGCTGCTGTTGAAAGGTAGTGCTATTACGTTCGATGCCTGAAGCGAGCCGAGCCACATAATAATACCTCCGAGTAGAATAGCAAGAACCCCCATACCAGCCCACTGAACGTAGGTTTTACCAAAAAATTCGCTCACTGTCATTTCATCGTTAGCAGGTTCAACTTCCACATCTGGAGGGATCGGCCATTCTGAATCATCGCTGTTATAGTAAAAAATATCAGTCTGTCCTATCCGCTCCCTCTTGATTAACTCAATTTCCAAGAGGTCGTCGAGCCTCTCGTCGATAGTAGGATTGGTGACGTCGTTGTTGTACTCTTCTTTGAGACGGATTCGGATCTGGTCACGTGTATACCATGGTCTGTCACGTCGATAGAGAATTTCTGCAATCGGCTCAATCAACGTTTCATCGTGATCTGCATCAATCCGGTCTCTGTCTTCGCTAGGAAGTTTATCCATGATTTTGAGTTTTCTAAACTCAAAACGCATACGCCAGCATCTTTGAGTTTTCGACTTTGAGGTTTCAAAACGCCAAATTCTGGCAGTATATAACCTCTTCCCGGCACTGGTGGCTATTGGTACGCTCACAGATGATGCATCCAACAAGAACAAGCGGAGGAAAAGCATGAGTGCTGTAGCCGCAATCCTCGGGTTCCTCTCCACGATACTATCGGGAATTTTCTGGCTGATGATTACTAATGCACTCCCTGGATCAATAGGGCCGCTATATCACCTCGCTGCGATAGTAATCTCTCTGATTGTCGGATTCACAGTCTATCACAATTTGTCAACCCCCTAACCGAGTTCGGGGACAGAAGTAGATTTATTTCGAGATAGTTAGCTGCGAGCGTAGCGAACGGGACTCTTGAGGCCTTTCTCATCGAAAGGTGATAGTGACGCGATTGAGGGTCTTCTGAGGAACGAATAGATCGAAAAATCATCAGGCCTCTACTAACAACTCGTGTTCCACTGTGTTCTGTCCTGAGGATGCTTGTACAGTAATTATAGGAGGTAGGGAGAGAGTTATGTATTCAAATCATATGGTGGACTCAAGCTGGTTCTTTTCCACGCTGGCACAGACGATCGCTTCAGTCATCGGCTTTATTTTAGCGTTTACGGCTGCGATATACACTATTCAGAAGAACAGGATAAGACAACAGCTAGGACGCTATCTGGATAGCATGGACTCCACGTATCGCGATTTTGATGAACCTCTATTGTCTATGATAGAAGATCTCAGAGACAAGGGGGATTTTGAGGCCCCGTTTGGTGGGATTACATTACTCTTTGATAATGATCCTGATATTGAAAGCTGGGCTGAAGAAGAAGACTCATCGGTGGCTCTGCTTTGGGCGTATTTGAATGAAATTCATACCCAACTCAATACCGCTTCATCTTCCTCCAATTCTGGAGAGATACCACAGTCTTTTGAATCACTTAGAGATAACATCAACAAAATAAAAAATATTATCGAGGATAACACCATAACAGAAGAGATCTACGAAGAGGTCATTGACGAAGCAGCCGATGAAGATTATATGACTGAACAGATTTTCGATTTCGCCACTGCAAATGAAGAGCTATTGAGGAAGAGAAGCGGGAAGCAACCATATACTGCTCATACTATCCAAGGAATCGATGATGTTCTCACAGAACTAAAAATTGATATCAGTAGTATTGAAAGACGACATACGCCCGACCGTATTGCCTTCTATGACCAGCCGCCACGAGACATTTTTCAGAACGCGATCATCTTGTTTTTTATTGGAGTACTGTTGCCGATGGCGTTCTTATTCACGCCACCTTTGGGAATCGAGCAGTTGATTAACTATACTACAACCATAATTTTCATTATTCAATTTCTTTTACTGGGTGGCGTAGCGCTTATGTCCCTCAGATTATTCCGTTCATTATGGGAGCTTATTGAAGGAGAGGAACTATAGGTTGAATAGCCCATCTAGCCGGCCGCGACACTCGGCGATCCAGCTACCATCCTGGCGGACTTAGAAAGGGCGAGGCCGCCTCGGTCGTCCCCCGACCCCGCAAGCACCGCAGGGACAAGGAGCGCAGCGGTGGTCGCGGGATGCCGAGCGGCCGAGGGCTTTCAAGAGTCGTCTCTGTCGACGCATCCGATCGCACTCCAAGTTCGCTGACCCGGTCAGCTTGTCGCAAAGGACATTGGCTCCCTCTCTCGAGATTCTCCACGTGGACTACTCCGCCGACTCGATGCGGTGATCAGCCAGATCTCGCGTCCAGTACGTGGCCGCCCCGTCAGGACAGCAATTTGCACAGAACTGGAGCGGCCCCTCGAGATGGCCGAGCTCCACGCGGAATCGGGTGAGCGCCGCGAGCGCGTCGACGACGAGCCCGCAGCCGTCACAGGCGTAGTGGTCGCGCTGCTCAGGGTTCGGGGTGACCTGCGTCGCACAGTCGACACAGATCGGGTGACTCACCCGTTCGTCCTTTCCCCAGGTGTACGCGGTGCCGGTATCCGTGCCGGGCGGCGCCGCACAGAACGCACACCCGACGACCGTCTGTTGGGTCACGACTCCATCTCGCCGGCGTCCGCGGCTGCCATCCAGCCCTCGTGGAAGACGGCGAGCTGCCACAGCGATTCGAACGCCGCGCCGCTGGGCTCGTGTACGAGGACCCGCTCGTCGACGACCGGCGTGACCGTCCCGGCATCGAGCAGATCTCGGACAAGGTTCCGTGCCGTCTCGTCGTCGAGATCCGCTGTCGACGGCCGGCGCGCATCCCGATCCTGCGCGAGAAGTTCCTGTTCGAAGCGTTCGTGAACGTCTGCCGTCTCGTCGTGGATATCTGGCTCAGACATATGTATCCGGGGGCAAGTAACGACCTGCCCCGCACCCATCATGGGGCGCTACAAACAGCTCCCTCCATCACTATTGGAAGTCCCCGCTCCGACGACTGCTCGACCCTCCACGCCTCACGCCATCGTCCGGGTGGCAACTCTCAACCGTGGCCCGCGGCCTGGCACCTCGGCCCTGTTGGCCGCGAACGCAACTTTGGCCGGCCACCCCCACCACATATCGGTTGATTTTCCTGCTGTCTAGTGGCCGAATTCCCCGCCAAATCGCAAGACGGCGATACCTGACACCAGACTTCGTGGGCTGTTCGGGAACTGCTTCGTTCGTGAGTCTGGTGTCTAGTACTGTCGTCCTGCGATTTCGGGGCCGAAGTACGGATCCTGCCTACCCCGGTGTCCAGGCCAGTTTGGGGCCGGTGTCAGGCTCTTCAGTCGGGCGATTCGAGTCAAGAACTCTGTTGAAGCAGATGTTCGATTCGCTCTTTACCAGTACGTGGGGAGCGGAACTAGCAACTCCTGGTGAAGATCTGGTGAGTGCCCTCAGTCGAACTCACCGCTGAGCGGTACTCGCCCACCACGTAATGCGTCCCATGCCGTCTTCTGGGCTGATTCTCCATTAGACCCATACCGTTGGATGACCTTCTCAATATCCCGCATCTGTGTCGGGTCGAACTCTCCGTCATCGCTCCGGTGGCCAAATACAAGCCGAACGAGATACCGTCGCTTATCAGTGTCACCGTACGTGCGACGTGCCATACGGAATTCGTTGCCGGTGAGAGTGACCCGGTAGCCACCCTCTGGTGTCCCGTCGATCGATTTCACCTCAACCCGTCGCATCCACTCCGGCTCCCATTCCCTGGCATCAGCGTCGGGTCTATGATGAGTGCCGAACGGGTCGATATAATCGAATCCTGGGCCAGATTCCTCCGAGGTATCGATGAGGAGTCGGAACCACCGTTTTCGGTTATCCGTGTCTTCATCTTCGTCGCACATCCGGTCGAGGAAGGTTCCGAAATCGAAGTCGCCATGTCCACCGAACTCCTCCACGTCTTCGAAGACCTTCTCGATGGCTTTCATCCGCCACTGATCGCTGTCACCGTATTTGCGCCAGTCCCGAACCTCTTTGATGATAGCCGATTGCTGGGGTCCTGCATCGTCGAACTGTTCCCAGGCGGCCTGAATACATGCCAATTCCCCGTCACGGCCGTCTCCTGCCACCTCGCTAGCACTCGCCTGTACGGGTCTAGAGCCGCCGACAGGTGGGAAATCGAGCCTGCCCACATCCGAGCTGCTGTCTGCCATCTCCGCCGTGTACTCTCTCTGTCCTTTGTCGTACGCCCGCGCCTTCTTTTTGCGGGTCCGCTTGTTCTGTTTGGCTGTCGCCTGCTCACGGGTTTTCAAGGCCCGTTTGACGCTCCGCAGGGGGGTATCTGAATCCAGGCACTCGTACAAGGGCTGATCTAGGAAATCTTGTATACTTGAGGCCCCGACTGCGTTCTCCAACTCATAGTGGCAATCTTCGGCCCACTCGATGACAGCGTCCTGCAACGAAGGTTCGGTCTCTAATTCCGGGTCAGCTGGCACCGAGACCGTTTCCAGCTCATTGTGAAGACCGAAGATGATCACGGGTCGCCTGTTGAGATCTTTGTCCTCGCAGATCGATTCTGGAAGCACCTCTGCGACGGTATCGAACGGAGACGGCTCGAGTTTATTCTCGTTCGAGATTGCGGCGTTGCTGGCGTACTCGAGGTCGTCCTCGCTGGAATCTGCGTCGATTCGACTGTAGAACTCCTCGACGACCGCCACCGCAGTGAGGTACCTCTGGAGCGAGGGCTCGCGAAGCGACTGCCAATCGGTCAAATCCCTAGTGTCAACCGATTCGGCAAACTCCTGCAGGCCGTCTATCGAAATTATTTCCTCCGCGATGAACTCGTCGATGAGCGTTGCCAGGGTGCCGCGATGGTCTTCTTGGAAGGCCAGCTGGATTCCAGCTTTGAGAACCGCTTCGGCCTGTGACTCGCTCGGTCCCTCTCTAACCAATTTAGTGACATACTCTCTGATGGTTTCAGAACGCTGTCCATTTGCTGCGAATGCCCTCAGTACCTCGTGTCTCGACTTCACCTCCTCCTCATCGTCAGGCACGGAAAACGTATCTGCGAAGGATTCGCGGGACTCCTGGGTGAAAACGGCCAGCAACGCCGGGAGAACCTCGCCCAGGAGGTCCGTGAGCGCCCTCTTTTTGCGCTCTCCAAGGTCGTATTCCCCTCTTATGTCCTTGTATCGATTCATGTGAGGGGCCGCCCGCAAAACCACCTCGAACTTATCCCTCACATCTTCGTTATCGACGATATGGACGAGCGCATCAACAGCATGATGCGGTTCGAAGTCGCCATCTACTCCCCCCGCTAGCAATGCGATTCCGACCGGATCTTCCGCATTCTCCTCGTCGGGTGCCCATCCGACGGAATTCGTGTCACCATATTGCCCAGCGACATCATCCGGCGATACGACGTACATCTCCTTCACCGCTCTATCCAGCTGTCGCTCGATGTCTTTTACCTCCTCCTCTTCGCTGTCTCCCCTGAGTTCGGCCGCGTATGCTGCAGCGAGATCTGCAACACGCTCGTCCAGCTTCTTTCGCAAGTCATCTGGAGGCCTCTCATCGATGTTTCCTATGGCGACAGGTCGGTCTGGTTGGTCCTCAAGATGGATTCCGAACTTACTGTGATCTTCCGCCCCATCGGCGAGTATGTTCGCTATCGGCCCTGGGTTTCGCGTCGGCAACTCGACGAAAGGCTCCTTCTGCCCCTCCAATTGTTCTCGAGCGAACTCTGGGAGTGGCTCGTTATAGATGTCGACATCAGCGACTTTTCTGTTCCCTAACGGCTGGGGATCGGGAGTGCCTCCCCTGTTCACGAAAACCTGTGTTCCCGTGTAGAATATATCCCGCCGTTTCCACTGCCGAATCAGCTCTGCCTCCGAGAGTCTGTCGAGATGTGGGCCGTCGTTGAATTCCCGAAGCAGTCTGAACGCGTCGTTGCGGAACGATCTGTACCTCTTCCCGTCGAATCGCTCTAAAAGTGAATCAAGGCGTTCAGCAGCAGTTGCAGGGCCGGAAGTATCGGTTCCGATTCCAAGCTCCCGTCGAATCTCGTCTTCTGGTGCCAGCGTCTCGATCTCGATGGCCTCGTCATTAATGCTCGCCGTCAAGCTCGCATAATCAAGCTGTGGTAGGTTCTGCGTGTTCTCGTAACCGAGTTCGGTTGCTCCGACTAGGTCTTGAGAGGTCTGGATTCCTTCATCGGACTTCGGTGGCCAGATCGAGGTCTGGCGGAGCTGTACAAGGCCTAGACTCGGGATTTGGCTTCTGGGTGATTTAACCTGATGACTATTGCCGAATGCCCCAGCACAGGCCCATCCTACCGGGAACAACCGGTCCGACAGCTCCGGCCATATGAGGAGAATAGCGTTCCGGAAGGCGCGAGCTGTCTCCAGATCGGCTTCCGACGGGACATCAACGAACCGCCACCACATCGGGATCGCGAGTCGAGATGTATTATTATGTGCGCCTTCGTACACCGACCACTCTTCGGTCCGTTGTTCGGCATTTCCTCCACAGTCGTCAGCATGCCCTACAGCGAAAGCGGGATGATTACGTGCTCGTCGGCAGACATCGGCGTACCGTCCCAGTAATTGGCCTTCAGGGGTGAATGGCAGTTCGGCTTCATCGGTGTTTGGAAAGTCGCCGTCCGAGAGGCTCTTGGCTTCCTCATATAACAGCGTTCGCGGGCGTCGTCCCTGTTGTCTCCTGTTGGCTGGATCGAGCCAAGCCCATTCTATCCGCGGTCCGACCTGCACGCCTAGGTGGAGGAGGAAGTTCAGCAACCAGTATTCATCTGGCGGAGTCTCGGGACCCTCTCTCTCGGTCGTCGGATGGGGACCCAGCTTGGAGCGAATCTTCTCCGGTGAGGCGAGCGTAGGTGCTTCTTCTGCACGGAACTCCTCGGCCAAGTCTACCGCCATCGCCCATCGTCGAAAGTCATCCGCTCGAGCAGCATCCGATAACCGATTTTCCTCGAAAGTATCATCGACTCGCTCATCTTCGAGTGCTTCGGCGACTAGCTGGAACTCTTCGACCCAGTCTTGGCCGAACGATATCTCGGCCGCAGGTTTCGATTCCGATCCCGCCGTCGGGAGTCGTATGTAGTCAATATACCTCTCCCGCAGGAAGTTCTCATCCTCGATTGCGTTGAATTTCTTCCCTTCCAGCAGGTCACCGATTCCATTCGTGTCGACAGATACAGAGAAATCCGTGTGGTAGTGTAATCCCTGGTATGGAAGTGGGTTGAACAGCTCTGCGCTCGTCTCTTCCCTGCGGGCGGTCTCAACGTATCCCTTGTACAGATACTCGAGAGCCTCATCTTCGTTTTTGGGCCGCTGCTCCTCTCTGTTCGGATACCCACCGAGTTCGGAGGCAACCCGACGGTAGATATCCGTGTCACCATCGAACTTGGTCGTATCCCATTCCTCCGCGTTGTCGTCAAGAGCACCATACCAGGACTCCACGTAGGGAACGAGGAAGACGTCGAATGTCGAGGGGGGTGGGCCGATTCGTCGGTCCGTTTCGGATGAGTCCTCATAGAAGACCGTTCTGTTGATGCCTGAGTCGCTATTCCTGTTCTTCGCCCGGACCAGATGGCCGATTTCCTCTATGCCTGATCCTTCGGTAATCTCTTTGCTCGAATCTGACTCCTGTCCACTATAATCCAGTGCTGGAATAACCGGGATCTGACGCTTACCCAGCTCTATTGCCGCAGTCGATTCATCGCCCGTCAACCGTTGGGTTAGTGTTTCGAAGTACTTGCATGCCGGTTCCGGGTCATCGATCTCCACCGCGACCTCCTCGTTTCCTCCTGTATCGGCACCGGTTCCCCAGATTTGGTCCAACACCGAGACGAGGTTGTCGTCACCCCCTCCACTAGCATCGTCGCCGGGATTCTTGTCCAGTAGTGTTGACACGCCGATGCGAGCCGCAGCTGTTCGCAACTGATCTCCTGGTAGTCTTCCCTGTTTTCTGGCCGCAGACAGCCATACTCGGCCGTTCTCGACGACGGCTTTCTTTGGTAACCGGTCGTGGGACCACTCTCCATTCTTTTTGAGGTATTCACGCACTGGCTCGAACGCTTCTAGACGGAATTCTGAATCGAATGCCCCGAGGTTGGAGTCGGCGACCTCAAGCAGCACCTGTCCGGGTTCCGCTTCGGCGCCCCCGAACGTGGGAACACATGGAGCGGCTTCGAGCTCATCGCACAGTTCCTCGACGAACGTTGAGACGGCGTCCTGCCGCCTTCGACTCGTCTCTGTACCGCTCGATTCTGTCGCTCGCAGTGGCATAACGAGCCAAGGTAGCCAATCCCTGAGTTCAGATTCTCCATCCAGAATATCCTTCACCGTCTCGAGCACGAACTCTTGGAGGATACCGTCCATCAGCAACTCTTTGTTCCTCTGATGATCAGAGTCCAAGTTCTGCCTGTCCATCTGTACCTCGAACGGAGCGTGTACGATGAACGGGAAGGGGGTGTTCTCGTCCTCGATCGGATAATAAAGGTGGAGAGGTTGTGGGTCCAGAGACATCCCTTTATTTGGTTGCGGCCGTTCATAGAGAACCTTCAGAAGATTCTCTTCATCCTCTTCAGTCGAGGAGTTGCTCCACGCTTTCGTGTACAACTCGAACTCTGATTCGGACTCGGATTCCGGATCGGGCTCTGATTCGGTTCTCGTCTCTGGATGGACTGTTACCTGCTGTGACTTCATCAAGTCGCTTCCGGCTACGGTCGAACATTCTCCGTTCGATATCTCGTAGTGGTAGCTCTCGCAGGGAACGCTTTCCTCATCGGTGATACGAACGAGGTCGACATTTTCGACCTCTTCCAGCAGAATCAGTACCTCTGCGGTGATGGTCTCCTCACATTCCTCCCAGATCGCCTCGTTCCGCTGCTCATCACCGATCTCAGACGTGCGTTTTTTTCGCCATTCTTCGACCGGCAGTTCGATATCTGAATCCCCATCGGCTTCTACACCGATGGCGTCTTCAAGAAGAGAATTCCAAGCTTCGTCAGTGTAATCGACCGTGACAACGGTGGTATACCGCTCTTCAGAGACGTGGTCGGTAAGCTCTTCGCTCGTCGAGATGTTCGAACCCTCCCGTCCGAGAAGGGTATTCAGAATTGCGTCGTCTTCCGTCTCATCTCTGACTACTGGGTAGCGGAACGGCGATAGTTCTGGGAGGTCGGTAAGAACCTTACGAGGGCTCGGGGGCCTGTTACTCGGGCTCTCTCCGACAATGTCGCCGGCGTCGGGCCACCCCTTGCTATCCCTAAGTAGCGGGTGGTCCGCTCCCTCGGAATCGATTCTGTCGACCATCGCCTCGAGGTACCGGACATACCCCTCAAAGGTCTCGTCCTCTCCCAGTTCTTCCGCGATTCTTTCTTGGAGGTCTGTCGAGTCAGCCTGTATGACCTCCAGATATCGACGCGCCAGCATTGCCCACGCGTGAGCAGCAGTAAAGTCTACGGAGAGATGCTCCTCGGTGGCCTCTTCCGAGACAGCTGAGTGGATGCCGAATCGATTTCCAAGAGCCATAATCGACCGCATACCGACGCCTTTCTCACCGATTGTCTCATTATCAGCTTTCCCCTTACCGAGACGTCTCACACGATTGAGAATCTCCTCCTCATCGAGACGGAACCGTTGACCGGTATTGGCGACGTACAGCGTTTCTGGACCAACGACCACCGCAACTGAGCCCTCACGTTGACCATTATCGTCACTACGTCCTTTTCGTATGGCGTCACGAGCATTCTGTACGAGTTCTAAAACGGTACGGTTCTGGTGGGCCTCCGCAGTCATCCGGGAACCGGTCGCCAACTCTGTCTGGTTACTCCAGCTCTCCTCATTTAGAAGTGCGTGTGAGAGATTTTCATAACACGACTCTTCGATAGTTTCACGTAATTCCTTCTTGGTGGCCGCAGCATCCGAATCGGTCTTTCTCCCACCTGCTGACATTCTATAAACCTCGTTGGGAGAGTGGGATTAGTCCTTTGGGGTCTCTCAGTTCCTGTCCCAGTTCTCAGTCGATGGATACGACCTGGCAATATGCGATATCGGTCGCAAAAGGCGTCCCAACAGCATCGATTTTAGCGCCGCCTCGACAGCCCCGTACTCCTGCGTCTGAAACCTAATGTGCGGTTTTCGTGTCTCTTAGTGATCGCTGGATCGCTCCAAGCCGTCTCCAAGATATGACCACGGATTCCGACCTCATCTGACATTCCAACTCACCCTTACGACCCCGTGATAGTCCCATCTGTGAATGACTCGCGCGCTGTATACAGCGCGGCTTCAACAACCTATCAGCAACTTCGGATTTCAACCGAGTCATAAGGCGTCTACTCACCGAACGAAACGAACTGTTTTGCCCTTTCAAGTGAGGATTGCGCCTCGTCCCGATCCTCTTGATTCGACTCTTGCTCGAACTGGCGTTCTTCGAGAGCAGCCTCTAGTCGATCACGTTCGGAGCGGACGGTTGCGAGCTCCGATTGGAGCTGGTCAACCTCCGCTTCCAGATCCTCGATTCGCTCCGATTTCTCCTCCAGTTCAGACTCGAGACGTTCCACCTTCGCTGTCAACAGCCGGTTCTTTTCGCGAAGATGAGCCCGGTCCAGGTCGCCCGCTGGCTCATCGCTCGTAGGAGACTCGACGGATGACTCCGATTCACCGTCAGCTCCGTCCTCATCGGGCGTGACTGGGTCTCGACCGTGGTTCAGGCCAGCGTCTTCGATGGCTTTCAGTGTCTCATTGTATGTTTCGTACCCTGGGAACCCCTCGTAGGTTCCATCCTCTCCCTCGCGATCGACAAATGCGTCCTTGGGACAGACCTTGAGCGCGACAGCCGCCTTCCGAACGGCCCAGAAAGGCATCTGGTCGTAGGTTCCGCCGTCGACGCGGTCTGACCCGGCCTCCGGGATCCACACCGGAATGTCGTAGCCGGCACTCCGCAGTTCGTCGACGGCAGCCCAGTAGTCCTCCCCGTCGAGGGCCGCGTCGGCGTCGGAGAGAATCCCCGTCGCAAGCGCCATCAGTTTCGCCGGCCCGCCGCCGGCGTTCACCTTCGAATCGCCGAAGGTGTTGGCCTGTTCGTCGACGAAACAGGACTGCCCGCTTTCGCTGTGGCGCCAGCACGGGTCGAACTGTGGCCGCGGCTGGTTGGGATCCGTATCGTAGGCATCGCTCGCGTAGTGGCGGGCGATCTCGCCGATGTCGATGTTCTCGACGGTCTTGTAGACGTCTTCTTTGAAGGGCGTAATGGGGCGGCCTTCGAGGGTGCCATCGAGTTCTTCCAGCCGCTCCTCACGTCGCTGGAGTGCCGCCTCACGCTGGCGCTGTCGCTCCCGTTCCCGCTCGCGCTCCGCTTCGACCCAGGCCTCCAGCGTTGTCCGCCACCCGTCGTGGTCCTCGTAGAGATCCGTCCAGAGCGCCGCGACCAGCGAGTCGACACAGTCCGTGTGCTCGACCCGTGTGAAGTCGTCGGCCCAGTTGACCGCCTGCTCGATGAGGACGTTGTCGACGGTCTCGAACGGACGGAGCTCGTAGCGGACGTCGTCGGTTGCGATGGGCGTGACGACGGCATCGTGATCAGCATGCACCGACAGCGGCGGCTTGTACTGCCGATTCTTGTTGTTCACCCAGTCGGGCTGGATGACGTCGCCGGCGCCGTCGATCCGTTCGTTCACGCGGGCCTCTGCCTCCTGGAGCCACGCGTTCGAGCGGTCGAGGAACGCATCGAATACCCGTTCGAGCGCATCCGGATCGTCGCTGAAATGGTCCGCAATCGGGAGCGTGGCCTCCGGGGCTCCGAAGACGTACGCTCCCCCGACGGAGTCCAGCGCATACACCGCGTCCCGAGACCCGTAAAGCGTCGCGTACTCCTCGATGTAGGCCTCAAGCGTTCGCTCGACGAGGGCACGCGTGTCGGCATCGAGGTCACCACGCTGCGGCTTGATGTCGTCGGCGAGGTCGATATCACCCCAGGCGGGAACCGCCCGGAGGTCGGCATATCCAGGGGTCGGAGGCTCATCCTGCCAGACGGTCGTCCCCTCAGACTCGTCGTAGCGACAGGGTTCCCACTGCTGGAAGGCCGACGGCGTCTTGTAGGTGGTGACGGCGTAGAGTGTCCGGTCGAGGCGGTCGTGGATCTCGTCGTAGTCACGATCGAGACGGGCAACCCGCCCGCGCCGGGGATACCCGGCCTTGATGGCCTCGACGTCGTCGTGGTCACGTTTGATGTACCACCCGACGAAGTCGTTCAGCCCGATAGTCGGGTAGTCCTTGACGGTCGCCAGCGCCTCGTAGACGGGTTTGGCACGACGGTAGTGCTCGCGGATGGCTGCTTCGGAGAGCGTCATCTCGTGTGCTCCTGCACCTCCTGAGCGGGAGCGAAGCAACTACGCACTAGCATCGCTCGATTCCTCCTGGTCGCCGGCGTCGGCCAGCTCGATTCCGACGTAACAGCGCCGCGTCTGGCCGTCCAACCACTTCTTGTCACGCTCGAACTGAGCGTGGTCGCGAAGAGTCCGTGTGAACCGATTTTTCGGCTTCACCTCGTACTCCCCGGCCGCCGCATACTGCTCGTACGCATCGTACACCTCAGCGACCGCGACGACCCCGTCGTTGGATTCGGTGAGGCGGTCCCTGACGAATGCCTGAATGCCGTACGGGTCCGCCTCGTCGTCTTCTTGCGCGTCGGAATCGGTCGAGTCATCCGGGGATTCCCCTGCCGGATGGAGCGTCCCGTCCTGGATTGCGTCCACGAGGGCCGAAATCCCGGTGAATGTCTCTGTGCCTGGCGTGTGGATGTCGAGCGTCTGGTCGTCCCCGACAGTCGCAATCGCATACGAGCGCTCCGTATAGTCCGGAACGGGCAGGTCGGTACTGGGCACGAACGGGCGCTTGACGGGCACCCAGTCCGATTCGAACGCCTCACGTGACTCGTAGGACTCGGGCAGTTCCCCCGGCCTGAAGACGGTGTAAGTCTCGCTCTCGGCATCGTAGCTGTACGTCGCCGGGAACTGGTCTTTCGACACGGCGTCGAAGGAGTCGATCCGGGCGTGTTGGTCCCCGGCACTATCCTCCAAGACGAACGCACCGTCCCGCTCGAACCAGCGGGTGTGACGACTACCACCGGTGGCCGGTCGGACGGCCGTCACCCCATCCGCGGCTCGCGCACCGCCGTTGAATATGACGTTGTGGTTCATCGTATACAGCCGCGTCTCACCGGAGGAGAGCTGATTTCGTGGCTCATCGAGAATCTTCGCGAGCCGGTCGGCAATCTCGTCAGCTGGTTGATCGTCGTGGTCTGCGACGACGAACAGCGGGATTCGGTCCTGTTCCTGGGCTTTTCGGAGGTTCGAGAGGACCTTCGCCGGCCGGACGTGGGTGGTGGTTTCGACTTCGACCTGGAGCTCCCAGTCGAGGTCCGAATGCGTCGCGATGGCGTCAGGGCGGGACTCACCGTTCTGATCGAGGACCTCCACGGAGAACTCCGCCGCTGCGAGCGCCCGCTCGACCGTCTCGAGCACTGCATCGTGGTGCTCGCCCCCGCCGGTCGGTGATGTCGACGTATCGGGTGTGGCTGCCTGCTCACCCTCGTCTGTGAGTCGACACTGCACCGACGTTGCCCCGTCCGGGAGATCGACCTGGATGAGCGAGGACGCCTCCCGCACTTCTGGTAGTGTCTCGTAGCCCTGCGCCTCGATAGTGCCTTCCTCGATGCGCGAGAGCAGTTCCTCGTCGACGTCCTCGACGGACACCCAGCCGTTCGTCTCGCGGACGTCGTTCGACAGTTGGACAGCGCGGATCGCCCGAGCCATCGCGACCTCCAACGGCAGGTCGTCGGTGTTCTCCAGAGCGACGTCAGTCGCCGCGTCGCGGCTCTCCACGGTCGTCCCGCCGGCAACCCCGTACTCCTCGCGGGTATGCTCGTGGACGGCCTCCAGAGCGTCTTGGAACCGCTCTTCCTGCGCCCCGGTCATAGGCTGCTCGCTATCGGGATGCCCGGGCGGAATCGGGAGGGGTTCGATACTGAACGGGTCGGGGCCGGTTTCGCCGAACTCAGGACTCGGGAGCTGGGCGATCCACTCGCCACGCGGGAGTGAACTGATCCGATTCTTGAACTCGACGGGATCCATCGCCTCGTGTGAGAGTGCCTCGGCGATGTCGGCGTCGACGGCGATCTTCCCGACGAGCGGACTGCCGATGTTGTTCAGGACGTTCAGGTAGACCTCGCGGTTACCAGCCTCCTTCATCTGCTCGGGGAACTGCGTCACGAGTTCGATGGATAGCCGGAACTCCCGCCCCTTTTCGAGCAGCGTCGTCAGCGTGTCCGAGACGACGACCGATGACGCTTCGTCGATGAGCAGGTTCGCCACGTAGTCGTCCGGCTTGCGGGCCAGCTCGTCGCCGTCGCGACGCTTGACGGCGTCGTAGAGTTGCGTCAGGATGACGCCGGTCATCACCCGGGCGGCCTCGTCGCGGAGATCGCCCAGATCGAAGATGACCACCTTGTCTTCGTCGAGGAGGTCGCGGAAGTCGAACTGTGACTCGGTGTTGTTGAAGATTCGCCGGAGGTGAGCGTCCTGCGTGATGTAGTCCATCCGATTACTGATGCCGCTCACGACGTTCGAGAACGTCGCCGGGTTCGAGCGCAGGTGTCGCTCCAGTTTCTCCGCGACTTGCGGGTCACTCGCCCGTGGCGCGTCCTCCGGCGTCGGGTCCGGAGGGCCGGCGGCGTGGAACTGCGTGACTGCGTGTTCGAGCTGGTCGTGAGTGAAGTAGTCCACGTCCTGCCGGAAGTGCCCGTTTTCGAGGCCGTACTCCTCGTCGTACATCGCCTTGATGAGGTACTTGATGAGCGTCGGCGAGGCGATGGCGTCCTCGTAGCGCTCCGGCCCCATCACGAGTTTGATGAGCTCCTCGTAGTGGTCGGCCTTGTCCTGGATCGCGTCGACGCGACGGACCCCATCCTCCAGCGCCGGCGTGATGTCGAAGAACGCGAATCCGGGCAGGATATCGGGCACCGAGAAGTGTAGGACGTTCTCCTCGAGGTCGTCGGTGCCGAAGCGCTTCGCGTGAGCCCGCATATAGTTCTCGGGGAGGTTCCCGCCCTTGGAGTCGATCAAGAACACGGGGCCCGTGGTCTGCTCGTACAGGGAGA
Organism: Haloarcula sp. MBLA0163; assembly: GCF_055632435.1. Lineage (NCBI taxonomy): Archaea > Methanobacteriati > Methanobacteriota > Halobacteria > Halobacteriales > Haloarculaceae > Haloarcula > Haloarcula sp. MBLA0163. The sequence goes on along the minus strand of NZ_JBVMVV010000003.1, from coordinate 180,210 downwards.
GCGCGTCGTTGATCAACGCGACTGATTTGCCGGCGCCGCTCTTCGCGAACCGGCCGACGTGGAACGGGAGTAGATGCGGGGGAATCCGCATCGGCTCCGGCGTCGGTGTGCCGTCCTCTCCGAGACCGCGGCCGATTGCCATCCCAGCGTCCGTGAACGCATCCATGTGGTCCTGCGCCGGGAGTGGCAGGGGCGTCCGGCTCTCGGGTTCGGCGTCGGATCCCCGCCCGCCCTCGGTCGTGAGCTCGGTCGCCGGCGGGACGACCACGAAGTTCGCCAACTCACCCGGCCCCAAGACGAGATCGGGGCGGGTTTTCCGCCAGCTTCCCTTGGTCGTCAGGCTGGCATTGAAGACGCGGTCGGCGTGTTTCTTAGCCCGCCGACCCTTTCGGAGCCCGCGGCGGACGCGCTTCGGTCGGAGCCGATAGTGGGGCCCGTTCAGGTGGTCAAACACGGACCCGATATCGTCGAGGCGGTGGTCGACGCGCTCGCGCTGTTGGTCGGTGGCCACGAGCGAGAGCGCCCGCATATTCACCGTGAACGTATGCTGTGGCTCTTTCTCGTCGATGGCCTCGACGCGCTCCCGACCGCCAATGTCGAGGTATCGGCGCTGGCGGCCGGTGTTCGAGGGACTCTGTGGTTCGTTCTCCGTGTTTCCGAGGAGCTCCCCGAGGAACCAGTCGACGATCCGGTCCTCGCCCTCGCGGAGTTTCCGCTGGCGTTCCCGTGCCTCGTGCGTCCAGTCCGGCTTCCGCTGGAAGAGCACCTGAAACGCGATCGGGTGTTCGGCGCGGGTCAGCTGGTCGATGAGTGATGCGAGCGGTGCCCGTGCGTTGTCATCGTCCTCGCCTTCAGTCTCCGTGAACTGCGGCAGCGTCGTCATCCAGTCTTCGCGTCGGGCCGCCTTCCCACACCAGGTGATTCCCAGCGGTGTCGTCTCCTCGACGCTCGGGGGCGTGTGATCTGGTTGCTGCCGGACCTCGGGCTCGGAATCGGACGGTGGGCTCGTCCTCAGATCGTCACTCGACTCGGTCCCGAACAATAACTCAGCGTCGTCGTCTGCCGATGTAGTGCTCTCAGAAACCACGCTCCCACCGTCGCCGACTGGCTCTTGGCGTGTAGCATCGAAGAGCGGCGCGGGGTCCGCATCGGAGTGCGGGTCATCGAAGGCATCCTCAGATGTCTCAGTATTCTTCTCGGGACGGTCATCGTCCCCAGCACCGCTATCGTGAGCTGGATCTGCTGTCGACGGGAGCAGTTTCGCTTCCAGGTCAAGGGTAACCCGCTCGAACGTCACAGTCGGTGGATACAGCGTCCGGAGGCGCTCCTCGAAGGCATCCATCCGCCGGTCGGCGCCGTAGTAGAACTCGACCGGCTCGTCTGCGCCCTCGCTCACTGCGAGGAATTCGAACACCGGCGGCGTATCGCCGAAGGGCCCGATACCCTTGAGAAGTCCATCGTTGCCGGCATCAAGGCCGTGGAGGCCGGCGAGCTGGCGAACCACAGTCTCCGGTGCGAGATCACTTCGGGACGGCGTAATCCGGATGTACTCGTCACCGCTGTTCGCAGCCGTGGGGTCTGACGGACGCTGCTCAGTCATCCTCCTGAGAGGCAGTGCTGGTTGGGTCACCGCCGTCGGCCCGAGCGCCGGCGGGGCGACTGTCCGGGCTCGTTACGCTCGCACTCGACTCGGGCTCGAGCTCGGCCACGTCAGCAGCGCCGCCGTCGATGACGTGGGCCTCGTAGTCACTCGCCCGAATCCGGAGCGGGAACCAGCCCTCCTGGTCGATACCGACGAGCGCCTCCGAGTAGCCGTCCTCGTCCTCACCAGCCTTCGCGGAGGTGACCCAGTTCACCTGCCGCTCGCTGAGGTCGAACCACTTGGCGATCTTCTCTTTCTCCTCGTTGACGCGGTGGAGGACAGTCAGCGAACAGAGGTTCGCGATGGTGCGTGCCTCCGGCGTCAGCGCGAATTCACCCCCCGTTTGCGTGATGAATTCGAGGCTCAGATCGAAATGCCGGCTGTGCCGGACGGCCGTCTCTAGGAAGTCCAGCGAGACGGCGTCGTTCATCAGGTAGTGCGCCTCGTCGATGCAGAAGACGACGCGCTTGTCAGTCTGCTTGACCCGCTCGTAGACGCTGTTGAACAGCACCTGCATCATCAGGCTGGTCTCCGCCCGGCCACGGGTGCCCTCCTCCTGGTGGAGATCGAGGTAGATGACCTTCGAATCGAGGTCGAACTCGGAGGGACGAGCAAGGTTCTCGAGTTCACCGCCCTCACGGAATGAGGGCCGGAGGTCCTTGAGGAGCGACTGGGCATCCGACTGGACGGCTTCTTGCTCGCCTTCAGTGACGTACCCGTACTCCTCGGGGTCTTCAACTATCTCCTCGAGGACCGTGATGACGTCGTGGATGGTGGGCGAGTCCCGGGTATGCGTCTCCGGGTCGCGGGTGATCCCGCGCTTCTCGTAGGCTTCCTGGACGGCCCGCCGGAGCGTCTGGTTGCGCTCGCCGAGCGGGTGATCCGCGACGTGCTCGAAGAACGTCGCGAAGAAGGTCATCACCCAGTTGATCTGCTCGCCCCACGGGTCGATGTCGTCGACCTCCTGCAGGACGTGGTCGGGTGTCGGCTTGATCTCCAGTGGGTTCAGCCCTCGCCGGCCACCGACCGTGATGCGCTCGCCATCGAGCGCCTCGTTGACGCCGGCGAACCCCCGCATCGGGTCGAGCATAATGACGACCGTATCCTCGTCGAACATCGCCCGCCGCACCAACCGAAGCTTCGTCGCGAAGGATTTGCCCGCGCCGAGCCGGCCGATAACCATCATACAGTAGCCGGTTTGCCGCTTGAAGCGGTCGAGGATGAGGGGACTCGAATTCAGCGCGTACGTTCCGTACTCGATGCCGGGTTCCGCAAACGCACCGGAAACGAAGGGGAACATCGCGCCGACAGCTCCACCGAGCATCGGCGTCTTGCTGTCGAGCGTCTCGTTGAACTGATCGAGAGCGATGGGGCTCGCCGACGTGAAGGTCTTCAGCTGTGACCACCGTGGCGTCACCGGCGTCAGATTCGCGGGGGCCTGTCGGGCTGTCGTTGACACCGACTCGGCGTCGATATTCTCGCGGTCGTCGCCCCGGACCGTGAGATACATTGAGACGTCGAACGCCTGCATCGTTGTGTTCCGGAGGACGTCGTACATCTCCTGATGGTCCTCGAGGTCTTTTTCGACCCCCCGGGCGCTCGCACGGTGTTTCTCGGTCAGGTACTCATAGTCGGCTTCGAGGTCCTCGATCTTGTTCTCCAGCGAATCCAGCGTCTCTCGCGTGTCGCGAGGGTCGATGTGGATGCTGACATCCGTCTGCTGGGTCTCGGCGGCTGCGTACAGCTTTTCGAGGAAGCCGTCCATCGGCGCATCGGGGTACTCGCCGACCCACAGGCTCTGTGCCCACTGGGTGTCGGTCCTGAGAGCGCTGGGCGTTCGCTCGATACTCGACGGCGAGACGACGGTCTGATGGATTTCAGGGATGCCGTCGACCGCCTCCCCGTCGGCCTCGTAGTCCACGGTGAGCCGTGATTCAGCATCATCTTCCTCCTCTTCATCGGTGGCCTTGTCTGCGGTGGCCTCGGCGTCAGTTTCTGAACTATCCGAGCTGGTGAAGGGCAGCAGGTTTCCAATCATGGTTTGTTGATGACGGGGGACGTGCGGAGCACCTGTTCGGGGTCGCCGTACTCGATTTCCGTACCGCTCCAGTATTCCGCGATAAGGCGGGTGAGTTCGGCCGCTTCGACGGGGCGCGTGTCACACCCCTCGATGCCCCGCAAACCGCGCTCGACCCGCCGGCGCCGCTCGTCCAGTTCCTCGAGCATCGCGGCTCGCTCCTCTTCCTCCGGTGGCGCCGTGACAATCTGGACGAGGATGCCCAGCACGGGGATCCCAGCGAGCTTTTCGAGGAGGCTGGCCCGTTCGTACCGGACCTCCTCGGGCCGCACCGGGATCAGGACGTAGTGGTCGCGGATGGTCATCTGGCGCTGCGCCAGCTCTCGGTCGTACCAGTCGACGTAGTGCTCGATGAGCGCCTGGAGTTTCTCGTTAGATTTGACGTCGGGGTCGCTCAACCGGTCTTCGTAGCGGCCGACATACTCGTCGGCGGGGAACGCCTGCGTCGTCGAGTAAATCTGGATCGGGAACTCGACGGTCGTATTGACGAAGTCCTGGAAGGCCTCTGCCTTCTGGGCCCACTCCTCGTCGGTCGCGAGCGCCATCGTCGGTGGCGACACCTGCACCGCGCCGACGAGGGCCCGGTCCGTCCGCTCGATGGCGTCGTGTCGCGGGTAGACGCGCTCGACGTGTGTGTACTCCTTCGCCTCCTCGTGGGCGATCTCCGTCTCGCTGCGGTGGAAGTTCACGAACAGGCCGAGCCAGTCGAGACTGTTTGTGTAGCCTGGCGTGAGGTAGACGAACAGCCCACCGAAGGCGATCGCAATCGCTGCGAGGGGGATTGTGAGGGCAGACACCGGGATGCCGCGGACCGTGAGCGACGGTGGGATAACGACCTGCGTCACCAGGACTACCAGGACACCGGGAAGGCCCGCAACGGCGAGGTCCGTCAGGGAGTACTTCCCGAGGAATTGGGTGTCGGTACCGAGCGACTTCGGAATTCGTTTCGCGGGGTCAGTTGCGGAGCTCATGGGTTACTGGATGTATCGGGGCGGGTCGTCTCTCGACTCGCGATTCCGGTTCCGCGGCTGCGGGTCGCGGAGAGCCTCGTCCCGCTCGAACTCTCCGCTCCCGTCGTTGCCACCACCATCCCCGCCAGAGCCCTTACTGGCGGTCGAGCCACCACCGCTGCCACCGGAGCCGCCTTGCCCGCCGTCTCCGCCGCCGCCGTCCGAAATCGCCTCGCGAAGACGGGAGCCGGTCGTGTTGAGGCGCTGGCCGGTCGCGTGCGCTCTGGAGTCACCGGAGTTCAGGACGTACTGCCCACCGCTCTTGACCGCCGGCTCGTCGCGCACTCCCCGGACGAAGTTCTTTCCGCCCTGTTTCGCCGACTGGAGCCGTTCCCGGCCTCTCGACAGCCGCCCACGAGCCTTCTGCGCCGAGACGTGCCGAGCAGCCCGATCGGCGATGAAGAACAGAGCCCCCGCCTGCCAAAAGAGGATGAAAGGCGACGCCACGGCAACCAGTGGGATGATGAGCGCCGTCAGCCACGCTCCGAACTCGCCGGCGGAAGGGCCGATGCTGGTCCCGAGGATATCGCCAAGCCGGAACAGAAGAGCGACTGGAACCGTCATAAACAGGAACGGCACGTAGAATCCCGCGAGCTTCTTCATGAACTTCGAAGCCAAGGCGAAGGGACCGACTCCCGGAATCCAGAAGACGATGAGCAACGGCATCAGGAAGACGAACAGGTAGAGCGCGAGGTGACGAGCCAAATAGATCAGACCGATGAGAACGAACAGGATGAAGTTCGTCGACAGGGCGACGACTGTGCCGAGGACTCCCATCGTCGAGAACGACAGGGTCTGGAAGAGGGTAATATCGGAGACGGAGGGCACAAGGAACCCCGCCAAAGCGTCCATAAACCTGAGCGAGAGTGCTGCGATCCACCACCACGACAGGATGCCGAGCAGCCCCGAGAAGGCGCGTTTCTTCAGCTTCGAACGATGGTAGCCGTTGAACAGGTGGCTCGTCGACTCGAGGAAAATCACAATTCCAATAGAGAGTCCATACAGCGTGAGGGTCAGCGGGATCATCGTCTCCCAATAGAAGTCGTAGATTCGAGGCCAGGCACCGTTCGAGGGAGCACTGAAGACAGAATCGGGATGTGGGGTTCCCACGACAGTTCGCAGAACAGCATCGCCGTGATTCTCGATAACCGTCCGAATAGGGCTGAACAGAATCCGGAGTAGTTCCTGAATCGCCCCGATGATGATATCACCGAGGGCACCACCGTCGCCGCCTCCGTCGCTTTGTGCAGCCACTGGAGCTGGTCCGAGAACAAGTAATCCGACGAGACCCGCGACAGCCGAGACCACTCGTCGACGAACCCTACGCATCGTCACCACCACCAGGTAGTAGTTCGATGTCGATGTTCTTGCAGGGATGCTGGACGGCGGCCTGGTCATCGATGTGGTAGCCGCCGGTTAGATCAGCGCGAATCGGCTGTTCAACATCACCGTGCGGGGTTTGGACGACTACGGTCAACTCGACAGAACCGCCCTCGCACGAAACCGAATCGTCGTCACTGATGATCAGCACTCCACGTCCCTTCAGGAATCTCTGCTCGGTGTTGGGCTGAAGGAACTCCTCTTGTGGATCCTGTGGACGTTCAAACCTCGTATCGGCGACCCCATCTCCTTCGATAACCTCCGGCGCATTCGAGTACGGGGCGTTTCGGAACCCAATATTGTAGATCCACGTCGGCCCGGAACCGGTGTTTTCCACCGTGATGAAGAGCCGGCCAGTACTGTTCTGGTCACTTTCGTCGACCTCCGGCTCAACATCTACGACGCTAAGCTCCGGACGAAGCTCAATCGACATCGTATCCGAAGATTCGCCCCTAACAGCGACCAGCTCGTATTCACCGGTATCGTAGGAGCCGCCGGATTTGTAGAGAATCTGGAGTTCTGCAGTCGTCGCCCCCTCCGCGACGGTGGTCTGTTCAAACGTGCTTCCGTCCGGGGCAATCAGATTGAGACGGTCGGCATCGTGATCCTCAGCTAGCGTCACGACGAGGTTGGGACCCGTGAATTCGACCTCCTCGAAGACGGAATCAGCGGGTGGGGACGACGTTCCTGTCGGCGATTCCGTTCCATTACCGGGGTTGTTCGTTCCCGAACACCCGGCGACGCCAGAGAGGAGAGCAGTACCTGACCAAGCTAAGAGACGGCGTCGGCTGATGGGCCGCTCTACCTCTCGACCGTTGGATGTAGGATTGTCTCTGGTCATTATAGGGACCTCCATGGGGGCCAAATCCGCCACCCAGTGATCCGGTCGACGAAGAACACCGCAAGGAGGAACAGCGAGACGGGCACGCCAATCCGGAACAGCGTCGACACTATCTGGAGCACTGAGCCTTGCAGCAGCACGGTATCCGAGTCGCCGGTATAGCCCGGGGGGTTGAGCCACCAGTGACCAGGTTCGTATCGGGCCGACACACCGCCTGGGGGCCGTTCGATCGTCGTCGTAACGGTTCCGTTGTCGGTCGTGTTGACCCGCTGCCCGTTGACGACGACGTAGCCGTCCCGTTCGGCGGTATTGATTGGTGCGCCGGTATTCGCGTTCTGGAGAGTAACCCGGACGGTGACGGTGTCTTCAGTCTGGTTCACCACCTCCAGGGTGAGGTTGCTCTCGTAGATCTGAATTCGAGCGAACTCATCGGTGGGCCGTTCTGCCTCGACACCTCTGACGAGGCCCCACGCACGGACGGTCTCGGGCTGTTCGTCAGCCGTGGCCCGCGTCGCGATGCCGTAGCTGGCCGTGTACGGCTCCGTGAGGACATCCAGATGAACGTTCGACGGGAGCGTCGGCGGCGACGTCGACGTGCCGTACACGTCCAGTATCGTCACGTTCCGGCGGGGCGACGGCGTCGGCCCCGTCTCGATGGGGTAGGCGTTCACCTGGAGTGGATGGAGCGGCGAGTGAGCAGTCCGCTGTCCATCGTCCGAGCTGTAGACCAGCGTATCCCAGTCCTTGTCTCGGGCCGAGTAGAACCGCCAGACACCTCGGACATCACCGTTTGGCAGCTGGTAGCCGAGCCACGGCTGGTTCTTGTAGACAACGAGGCCGAGGTCACCGTTCGGATACTCGGCGATGAACCCGGAGACCGCGAGGTCGTACTTCGTGACCTCGATAGAATCGGTCACCGTGACGTTCTCAGTCGGGTAAGAAACGGAACTCTCCCAGTTGGTGCAGTCGCCCTCGTCGTTGTGGGCGGTACAGGTCTCGACCTCCTTCCGAAGGCGAACCGAGATGTTCGCCTGGAGCGTGAGCTGGTGCTCCTCACCGGCGTACCCATCCAAGGAGTACGACAGCGCCGGCGTATGAGACCCACCAGCCGTCGTCTCCTCGTCGCCGTCGACGAGGAGTTTCGTCTCCTCGATCTGGTGGCTCTCGAGACTCCAGTAGACGCGCCGGTCACCGGAAGTGTCGTCTGGCGGCACCGCCACCCGGTAGTCGACGGTCCCGCGGAGCGTTCCATCTGGGGCGACGTAGAGCGGCTGTCGCGACGGCGACAGGCGTGCTCGTGTGGACGGCTGGACGGCGAACACCTCGGTATAGGCTTCCTTGATGAACTGGCCGCTGGAGAGGTCGGCATCGGGCGGATGAATCGACACGGAACTGTTCGTCGCCGGGAACTCCTGGTGGTCACCCCGGTTCCATCGCTCGACCGCCCGCGGGGGCGAATCAAACGGGACATCGGTCCCCTCGCCGAGCTGCTCGACTGCCGACCCGTTACTCAGATTCGCGCCGTCGGTTGCGCCGTCCTGATCCCCCGACCACAGTTTGTGAAAGGTCTCCTCCGGAACGCCGTGGTCGGTACTGTTCGGGGGATGGGCGACCGCTGGAACGGCGGCTGTCGATGCGACGAGGACGGCGGACATGACGAGTGCGAATCCTGGTGCGTGGTTAGAATCCACAACTCGTGCCACCGACCACGATGTTGTTCAGGATGAACTGGACAATCTCCGTCCCGAGCGGCGCGACAATCACGCCCCAAAGCAGGCCCTGATTCCGGACCGACTTCATCTCCTTCTTCCAGTCCGACCGGCGGGTGAACGGGATCGCCACCGTCGCGCCGAGCGCGAGGACGCCGCCGATGAGCGGGCCGCCGAACTGGATGATGGTGAAGATGTTCTGAATGGTGTCGGCCATATTGGAATCACAGAAGGCGCTCCCGGGGTCCGACTGCGCGGCCGCCGTCCCCACGAACAGGATCAGCGGGAGGAGCGCCAGCAGGATCGGGCCGATGGACTTGTGGATGATCCGAATGACGGACTTCGATTCCTCAGTACTGGCCGGCGTCTCGCCGGAGGGGACCTTGGCACACATCGTTTGTGGGAAAGGATAGCACGACCAAAAGAAGTCAGAAAATTTGAATGAGTTTGGAGGTCTCCAAAGTTTTCCAAGTTCTCTAGAGAAGTTCTCATTCTACTGGGATATATGCGACCGCATAGCCTGGGTCGAACTAATGTCAGACGCCGATACAGCGACCAGCACCGGCAGCTCCGGCTCGGATGTTAGCGACGATGTCGCACGGATCAATATGCGAATCCCGCAAGGCAAATACGAGTGGTTGCAGGAAGAACTCGATTCGTTCACGAGTGATACAGGCCGGTTCCAGTACCTCATCCAGTTCTATTCCGACCACAAAGAAGACGACACCGACTGTTCCTGACCGCCGGCGGAAGCGGCTTAAACCGTCAGCGGAGCAACGATGAGAAGCGGGCAATCCTCGCCCTCGAAATAGTACTGCTTCACCGTCGTCGCGTCGTCGAATTCTTCGGCATCCTCGGGAAGGGTAATAGTGCGGGCGCTGCCGTGTTCGTGGATCGAGTAGATGCCGAGTTCTGAGAGGTCCTCGCACTCGGCGGGATCCAGTTCTCTACTGACCGCCTCTAACCATGCTTCGACTGACACGGAGGGCCGCTCGTCCGAGTCAGTTTCAGAGAGGTTACTGCGGGGACTCGCTTGTGCCATGATACATTTGCACATACTTGCGCCATATGCACTAAATATTGACGGCCAACACATTTCTTTAATTCTGATTATATGAGTAATGTAGTGTGTGTCTGACGCAGACCAAGTATACGTCAAGAACAGCTACTGAGCGGCTTCAAGGCAGGCTCGGATATCAGCACCTGTCGGGATAGTCAGAATTGCGAGGGGAACGGCCACTAACGACCACCCAACCGGGTCCAGCTGAGGGAGTGGATACGTTGAGAGATAGCCGGCAATACCCAGGGCGACGAGTGGGGTATAGAAGAGGGTCGGAGCCACTGACCCGACCCTGATCGCAAGCGTGGGAGCGGTCGGTTTGTAGACCGCGTCGACGTAGGGGCCTCGACGATTGATGCCGAACGAGACCGAGTCCGCATAGAGACCGTGGACTGCGTAGTGAGCCGACTCGTGGAGTACCCAGGCGACGCCACAAGCCACCAGATAGACACCGAAGACCAAGACCGTCTCGTGTAGCATCGTAGCTCAGACCCACACGTTTCGAAATGGATGAACCTCGTAGTTAAGCCTGCAGGCTGGCTCAAGGCGAACACAACCTTAACCAACAGCACAGCAGGCTTCCGGTGGAGTGTTGGTTAAGGCTCTGACGATTTGTCGACGCCACCGGCGGTCACTCGATCTCGATAACCTCGCCGTCCCCCTCTTGGAGCTGTTCCCGGATTTCAGCTAGCAGTTCCTGGCCCTCGTCGTAGAGTTCACGGCCGTCCTCGAGCGACACCTCATCCGCATCGAGCTGGTCGATGATCTCCTCGACGCGGTCCATCCGGCGTTTGATGTCGGGGTCCTTCGCCATCTCAGATCACTCCTAACCAGAGAGCGGTGATGAGCAACAGCAGCAGGAGGAGGACGGCGATTGCGGCCTTGTAGTAGACCGGCGGAAGGCCCTCGGGAGCGGTCGCCTCCTCAACTGCCTCGGCCAGTTCTTGTTCGTGTTCGTGCTCCTGCTCGAAGGTCTCGTAGGCGGCCTCCAGCTGTTGCTCCAGCGGCTCGATCTCGCTGGCGAGGAAATCATTTCGGGACTTCGCGATGTACTCGCCGGCGGCGGTCGGCGTGATCGCGGCCATATCCGCCACCCGATCCGCGATCAGCCGGTCGTCAGTATGGCCGATGGCAGTCACGATCGGCGTGTTCGCGGTGAAGATCGCTTCCGCGACGCGCTCGGTGTTGAACGCCTGGAGGTTCGAATCGCTCCCACCACCGCGACCGACGATGATCGCGTCGACGTCCTCTGACCGATCCAGATGGTGAATCCCGTTCGCGATGGACGTCGGGGCCTCCGACCCCTGGACGGTCGCATCCTTGACCAGGATGTCGACGGTGGGGTCCTGCTCGTGGATCGCGCTCTGGATGTCGTAGCGAGCGTCGCCCCGGAGTGAGGTCACGACACCGACCCGCTCCGGGAACGCCGGCGGGCGCTGTTTCTGCTCGTCGTCGAACCAGCCACGCTCTTCGAGTTCGCTTCGCAGCCGCTCGACGGCGGCTGCCTGGTCGCCGTCGCCGACGACGATTACCTCCCACGGCTTGAGGTCGATTTTCCCGCCCTCAGTCCAGTAGTCGATATCGCCTTCGAGGATGACCTCGGTTCCGTCCTCGAGCTCGGCATCCATATTCCGGTAGCGGTTCGCCCAGATCATGCAGGGGAGCTCCGCGTCGCCGTCAGTGAGGGTGAAATAGAGCGCCGTACTGTTCTGATGGAGATCCGTGACCTCGCCAATACAGCGGACACCATCGAGGGCAGGCGCGTCCTCGACGACCGATGCAATCCGGTCGTTCAGCTGTGATACGCTAAGGACCTCTCCTGCATCAGCTTCGACCGCCTGCCCTTCCGTATCCGGTGCCTCCGCCATACACGTCTGGTAACCTTTGAACAAGAACCCCAAAAAGCTACGTCCGGGTGATGGGTCAGCTGTGAGATCCCAGCCTACAGGTCGCGAGGCTGGACCGTCTTCCGATCGTTGGCCTCAGCCCGCTCCGCCGCGTCGTCGAGCAGTTCGGCGACCTCTTCATTGAGGGCATCGTAGAAATCTGCCGAGACGTTGTGGTCCGAGAGTGCGTCCTTCACGGCTGCTTTGACGATTAGGTCAGACATTCCATCGCGGGGTTCTCCCGTCTACCTTATAAAGGTTCGAAGATAAGATGCAGAAATCAGCCTCGTAGTGCCAAATCTTCGTCCCTGAACATCAGAGAGGCCCTCACCCAGCGGACTGTGTGTCAGTCGGTGGTGCTACACCCGGCAGGTCCGGGAGGGACAGATCGACGCGTCGGAGCAACTGCGCGTTAATCGCAACGATCACCGTACTCAGCGACATCAGGAGCGCACCCACTGCGGGCGACAGCAGAATCCCGATCGGAGCAAGGACACCGGCTGCGAGCGGAATCGCGAACACGTTGTAGCCGGCCGCCCAGACGATGTTCTCCTGCATCTTTCGGTAGCTCGCCTTGCTCAATTTCACGAGGCGAACGACGTCCATCGGATTGTTCTGCACGAGAATGACATCCGCTGACTGAACCGCAACGTCGGTGCCGCTCCCAATAGCTATCCCGACGTCCGCCCGCGTCAGCGCCGGCGCATCGTTGACGCCGTCGCCGACCATCCCCACGAGCTTCCCCTGGTCCTGGAGTTCCTGGACTTTCTTGTCCTTGTCTTCGGGGAGGACCTCCGCGAACACTGTGTCGATGCCCAGTTCGTCGGCGACGGCGTTAGCGACATCTTGGGAGTCCCCCGTCAGCATCGCCACCTCGATGCCCAGATCGTGGAGGGCGTCGACGACGCGGAAACTTTCCTCGCGGATCACATCGGCCATCGCGAAGGCGGCGATCAGCTCTCCGTCACGAACGAGATACACCACTGTCTGGGCGTTCTGGCCGGCGTCATCCGCAAAGCGTTGGAGACCAGCCGGCACCTCACTCTCGAGTTGAGTCAGCAGATTTGGGCCGCCGACATACACCTCGTTTCCCTCGACGGTCGCGCGGACGCCCCGGCCTTTGATCGCCTCGAAACCAGACGCGTCAGGCGGACGGAGATCACGTTCATCAGCCGCCTCACGGATGGCCCGCGCAATCATGTGCTCTGAATCGCTCTCGACAGCCGCAGCCAGCGTGAGGGCCTCTGCCTCGTCGACGCCGTCGACAGTTTCCATCCCGACAACGCCGTGCTCACCCTCGGTGAGTGTCCCCGTCTTGTCGAAGATAATCGCGTCGAGTTCACGAGCCTGTTCCATTGCGATACGGTCGCGCACAAGCATCCCATTGCGCGCTGCGAGCGAGGTGTTGATCGCGACGACAAGCGGAATCGCGAGGCCGAGCGCGTGAGGGCAGGCGATAACCAGGACCGTCACTACGCGTTCGATGACGGTCGCGTCGAAGGTCGTCGCGACGGTCCAAGCAACGGCGGTTACGGCAGCCGCCCCGACGGCAACGTAGAACAGCCAGCCGGCCGCGCGGTCGGCCAGGACCTGTGTTCGCGATTTACTCTGCTGGGCCTCCTCGACGAGTCGCATAATGCCGGCCAGCGTCGTCTCGTCGCCAGTCGCACCGACGCGAACCCGGAGACTCCCGTCGCCATTGACTGTCCCACCGATGACCTCGTCGCCGGGCTCCTTCGAAACGGGCTTTGACTCGCCGGTGATCATCGCCTCGTTCACATCGGAGTCCCCCTCCTCAACGATGCCGTCGGCAGGGACGCTTGCACCCGGCCGCACCAAGACGAGGTCGCCTTCCGCAAGGTCGCTCACGGGGACTTCCTCAGTCTCACCGTTGTCGGGGATTCGTTCGGCGGTATCTGGCATCAGTTTCGCCAGTTCGTCGAGTGCGCTGGAGGCCCGTCGGACCGACCGCATCTCGATCCAATGGCCCAGTAGCATGATGTCGATCAGCGTCACGAGTTCCCAGAAGAATGCCGACTGTGTGGGGAAAACGACACTCGCCAAGCTGTAGATGAATGCGACCGTGATAGCCATCGAGATGAGCGTCATCATCCCCGGCGATCGGTCGCGCACCTCGGGGACAGCCATCTGTAAGAACGGAACGCCACCGTATGCGAAGACGATCACCGCGAAGACGGGGTTAATCCACTCGCTGCCGGGAAACGTCGGGACGGTGAATCCCAGCCATTCCTGGAGGGTCGGACTATAGAGCAGAACAGGAATCGAGAGGAGCGTGGAGACGAAGAAACGCCGTCGAAACATCTGTTCGTGGCCTTCGTGCATCCCACCGTGGCCGTCGTGTCCGTCTTCATGACCGCGGGCCCTGTGGCCCATCTCGTGTTCGGTTGCGTGGATTTCCCGCTCGGCTGCTTCGACAGCTTCTCCCTTCTCCCCGGGTATTCCCTGTTCAACCCGGTCGACGTTCTGCTCGTCGGCTATCTCCTCCGACCCGTCACTGGCTTCGTGATCGGAGTGTTCTTGAGATGCGTGTTCGTCGTCGGTTGAGTGTTGGTGGTCGTCCATGGCTCATCCTAGTCTCTGAGTGTAAGTGCCAGACAGTTTTGGATGTACTGACAAGGTCCGTCTTTCTGTAACGTGAACCTCAGTTGCCCCAGCAGGCGAAAGAGAGGACCAGTTCGAACGCTATACCCGGGGAATCAGACGCCTGTGTTCCTGCCAAATATCCCCCATAGAGTCGAGACCGCCAAGGAGATAGCTTGGGGATCAGTTGTGACTCGTGTTTGTTGTTCTTCAGGCGTGCGCGGTGAATCCTGCTTCTTCCACTGCCTGAATGAGGGCTGTGACGTCAGCATCGCCATCGACGCTTGCCTGTTCGGCTTCTCGATCGGCGGTCACCTCGGTCACGCCGCTCACGTCTCGAAGCGCGTCTTCGACTGTCTGTTCACAGTGGCCGCAGGACATTCCTTCGACGGTGATCGTCGTGGACATACAAGAATACGTACGTTCCCCTTTCTTATGCGGATTTTCCCTTCAAACGAGAGGGTATTGACCAATCCAAAGTTTGGAAACAAAACAAGTGCCACCGAGATGCTTTAGTAATTCGTTGCCATTGGCTCAATATGCGCGACCTTGACGAAACCGATCTCGAAATCCTCCAGCTCCTACTGTCGAACGCCCGTCGACCGTACAATGACATCGCGGACGCCGTTGGTCTCTCGGCACCGGCCGTCTCGGATCGGGTGGCGAGACTGCAGGAGATGGGAATTATCAACCGGTTCACGCTCGATGTCGACCGCTCGCAGCTCCGGAAGGGCATTCCCGTGTTACTGACGCTGGAGGTCACATCAGATGGGCCGGGAGTCCCATCACTCAGAGAGATCTTGCTCAATGAGGGAGCGGTCGAACACGTATTCACAACCGCTGAAGCCGATCTGGTCGTCTATGCGCGAGTGCCGGACAATGACGTTGCGAGTTGGCTCGACGACACACTCGAAGACGGAACGATCGCAGATTTCGGAGTGACGCTCCTGGCAGGCGCTGATTGGTCGCCCGACCTCGGCGGGACGGAGTTCGCCCTCTCCTGTGCTCAGTGCGGGAATACGGTCGATACTGAGGGGACAGCAACCCGTATCGACGGGGAGCTGTACCAGTTCTGTTGTCCATCGTGTGAATCCCGATTCGAGGAGAAATACGAGCAACTTCAGCAAGGAGCCGATTGATCAGGGAGGTCTGCTAGTCTGGTTTGGATTCGAAATTTCACAGCCTCAATTCCCGAACATACGAAAGGGCAAATCGATTGAACAAGGGGACCGTATGAGTACGTAATGAGTCAGCGCCGAAGCCAAATCAACATCCAGGGAATGAGTTGCGCGAACTGCTCGCAAACCATCACCGACGCCGTCAAGTCCCTCGATGGCGTCTCCGACGCGAACATCAATTTCGCGACTGACGAGGGGAGTGTCGAGTACGATCCGGACGAAACGTCGCTCGCACGGATCTTCGATACCATCGAGGACGCCGGCTACTCGGCGGTCACGGACGCGGTGAGCATCGGCATCACGGACATGTCATGTGC
The DNA here is from genome assembly GCF_055632435.1 of Haloarcula sp. MBLA0163. Classification (NCBI taxonomy): domain Archaea; kingdom Methanobacteriati; phylum Methanobacteriota; class Halobacteria; order Halobacteriales; family Haloarculaceae; genus Haloarcula; species Haloarcula sp. MBLA0163. The sequence continues at coordinate 164,509 of NZ_JBVMVV010000003.1, read as the reverse complement.
GAACTGTTCGGAGACAGTCCAAAGCACACTCGAGCGGACGCCAGGTGTTATCAGCGCCGACGTGAACTTCGCGACCGATGAGGCACAGGTCACGTACAACCCAGCCGAGGCGAACCTCACGGACTTCTACGACGCCATCGAGGAGGCTGGCTACTCACCCGTCCGCGAGGACGCTGACTCCGCGGAGGGTTCAGGAGGTGATGCGAGAGAGGCAGCCCGGCAGGAGGAAATCCGGCGGCAACTCCGTCTGACACTGTTCGGTGCGGCGCTCGCGGCCCCGATGCTGTTCTTCCTCGCTGAGAAGTTCCTCCTCGGCGGTGGCGTCCTCCCGGAGACTATTCTCGGGATCGAGTTCGGCTGGGCAGAGTTCCTGCTGGCGACGCCCGTCCAGCTGGTCCTCGGCTGGCCGTTCTACAAGAACTCCTACAAGGCGCTCGTCAAGAACGGGCGCGCCAATATGGACGTGCTGATTGCGCTGGGCTCGACCACCGCGTACGTCTACTCCCTAGCGGTCTTGCTCGATGTTATTGCCGGCGGCCTGTACTTCGATACGGCGGCGCTCATCCTCGTATTCATCACGCTCGGGAACTACCTCGAAGCCCGCTCGAAGGGCCAAGCCGGGGAAGCACTCCGGAAGTTGCTGGAGATGGAGGCCGAGACGGCAACCGTCGTCGACGAAGAGGGTAACGAAGAAGAGATTCCTCTCGAAGACGTTGAGGTCGGCGACCGGATGAAGGTCCGTCCGGGCGAACAGATCCCGACCGACGGCGTCGTCGTCGACGGTCAGTCGGCGGTCGACGAGTCGATGGTCACCGGCGAGTCCGTCCCCGTCGAGAAAAGCGAGGGCGACGAGGTGGTCGGCTCCACTATCAACGAAAACGGCGTCCTCGTCGTGGAGGCGACGAAGGTCGGGAAGGACACGGCCCTCCAGCAGATCGTTCAGACGGTTAAGGAAGCGCAGTCGCGCCAGCCCGACATCCAGAACCTCGCTGACCGGATCTCGGCCTACTTCGTGCCCGCAGTCATCGCGAACGCCGTTATCTGGGGTATCGTCTGGTTCCTCTTCCCCGAGGCATTGGCCGGATTCGTCGACTGGCTCCCGCTGTGGGGCCTCGTCGCGGGGGGCCCCGCGGTCGCTGGTGGCGGCGTCTCAGTCTTCGAGTTCGCGATCATCGTGTTCGCATCGGCTGTTCTCATCGCGTGTCCCTGTGCGCTGGGACTGGCGACGCCTGCAGCCACGATGGTCGGGACGACAATCGGTGCCCAGAACGGCGTCCTGTTCAAGGGCGGTGACATCCTCGAACGCGCGAAGGACGTCGATACCGTCGTCTTCGACAAGACGGGCACGCTCACGAAAGGCGAGATGGAACTGACTGACGTCGTCGTCTTCGATAACGACGGCAAGCCTGTCGCAGACGGCGGAGAGCCAGCTGCCGATGCAGGCCAACTGACTGCCCGTGTCCGGCTCAGCGATGAGGACGTGCTTCGGCTCGCGGCCATCGCCGAGAGTGGGAGCGAACATCCGCTCGCCCGTGCCATTGTCGATGGGGCGAAAGACCGGGGCATCGACGTGACTGAGCCCGATAGTTTCGAGAACGTCCCTGGCCACGGTATCGAAGCGACGGTGGGCGACAGCGAGGTGCTGGTCGGCAACCGGAAACTCCTTCGCGACAACGGGATCGACCCCTCGCCCGCGCAGGAGACGATGGAGCGCCTCGAAAACGAGGGCAAGACGGCGATGCTGGTCGCCTATGAGGGCGAACTCGTAGGCGTCGTCGCCGACGCCGATACGATCAAGGGGAGTGCGAAAGACGCCGTGGGCCAGTTGCAAGAGCGCGGCGTCGACGTGATGATGATCACCGGCGACAACGAGCGTACCGCCCGTGCCGTCGCCGAGCAGGTCGGCATCGACCCGGAGAACGTCCGCGCAGAGGTCCTCCCCGAGGACAAGTCCGACGCCGTCGAATCGATTCAGGGCGAAGGCCGGAAAGCGATGATGGTCGGAGACGGCGTCAACGACGCCCCCGCCCTCGCCGTCGCCTACGTCGGGACGGCCATCGGCTCGGGGACCGACGTGGCCATCGAAGCTGCGGACGTGACGTTGATGCGCGACGACCCGCTCGACGTGGTGAAAGCCATCCGCATCTCGGACGCGACGCTCCAGAAAATCAAGCAGAATCTCGTCTGGGCGCTGGGCTACAACACGGCGATGATTCCGCTCGCGTCGCTCGGGCTGCTCCAACCGGTGCTCGCGGCCGGCGCGATGGCGTTCTCCAGCGTGTCGGTGCTGTCGAACAGCCTGCTATTCCGACGGTACACCCCCGATCACGACTACAAACTGCTCGGGCGCCACCGATAGTCACTGCCATATCACCACCCACTCACCTGTGACGCGCCATCCCTGCCCTGACGGACGAGAAGCCAACACGACGACGGTCCCGTAACCGGGGTTCAGAACCAACACAGAACACAGCAGACGCACTGGGAGCTGAGATGTCCCGCAACACGTCACTCCTGACCAGGATCCACGCTCGACTTACGACAACCGACGTCTTCGTCGGCAGCTGGATGTTCGTCACCGTCGTCGCGTACTATCACAACTTCCTCTTCGTCCAGTCGACGGCCCTTTCGTACGTGTATGCATTCGCCTCTTACGGGGTCGGTGTCGTCTACGCTCGGTACGATACGACGGGAAAGCACCTTCTCGCGATCGGCACGATCGGTGGATTCCTTGAACTGCTCGGGGACTACTTTCTCGTCACCATCGCCGGGACACTCGTCTATCCGTCGGGTTACCCATTCTTGCTACGTTCGCCGGTGTATATGCCGTTCGCGTGGGCGCTCCTCATCGTATTCATGGGATACGTCGCCCTTCGTTTGGCCGACGAGTACGGGACAGCAGCGGCGTATCTCGGACCAGCGATATTCGCGTTCCTCGCAGAGAGTGGCTATGAATCCCTCGCGAGTCAGGGCGGGGGCTGGACGTATCTGACGGCCCCGCTGGGCTGGATCGGACACGCACCCCTCTTCATCGTCGTCGCAGAGGCGGTCATGTTCGCGTCCAGCTACTACTGGGTGAGACAGAACATACTCGTTGGCGGCATTGGTATCGGTAGTACAATCTCCATCAGCTACGTCGGTATATACTACCTCTTTGTGGTCATCGGATCGCTACTGTGATATCGACTATAGATTGACCCCTTGTTCTATCGGACAAATACGTTGTACAGCCAGGCGAAGGCATACACGAAGACGAAGCTAATCACCACAGCTTCGATCGTGCCCGCAACTGTCCCAACGAGGGTCGGCTCGAAGAACAGGTGCCACTGTTGCATCGCCTCAACCGCACCCTCGTAGACGCCGATCACTCCGAAGACACCGAGGAGGAGCATCACGCCGGCGGAGAGTACAGATGCAGCTCCGGCGAGGGCCAGCGCGTCAAGCTGCATTCTCCTATTAGTGGAGTCCGTTTCGTACGCGTCATGATTTGTGGTAGTAGTACTCATAACTGGAGATACGGTCGACTCCTTCATTCAGGTTTCTCTTACAATTCGAAAGGATGAGCAATTCCGTCACCTTTGCACGGGAAGAACGGAGAGTGAAATGGCGGTACAGCGCTCACTTCTGCGATACCATTCGATCGAAAGAACAAGCAACACCTACCGCCCCGAATCAGTAACACACGGCAACTGTTGAGCGCGAACGCAGTCCTCAAACAGTTTGCCGCAGCTGATGATACTGGATACCTTTGAATGTGAGAGATATCCCGTCCGCTACTTCGTTTGCCTAAGAACAATCGACAAAACAGATGACTGTGTAGGTCTACGTATGCAAGCCGCCCTCGTCGACGGAATTCTCGAGTCGCTACGGATCGGCGTCGGATTCCTCTGGACAGCGGCCTGGGCTATCATTATGGGCCTGGTGATTACGAGCCTCGTCCAGGTCTACGTCTCCAAAGAGCGGATGGCTCAGGTGCTCGGAGAGGGGAATCTGAGTGGTCTCACGAAGGCAACAGTGTTCGGAGCCGCAAGTAGTGGATGTAGCTTCGGCGCGGTCGCCATCGGCAAGGGGCTGTTCAAGAAGGGAGCGCATACGGTGAACTTCCTCGCGTTCATGTTTGCATCGACGAATCTCATCGTCGAACTCGGGCTGATGATCCTCATCCTCCTTGGCTGGGAATTTCTGGTCGCAGAACTCCTCGGCGGCGTCATCCTCATCGCCGTCATGGCACTCCTTGTCAATCTGACCCTCCCGGAGAATCTCTTTGATGAGGTTCGACAGGAACTGAACCAGCACGATCAGGAACACGGCATCAGCGAAGATCCGACGTGTGGGATGGAAGGCAAAGACGAGTACTCGATCACGACCGACGGCGGCGAGAGGTTGACGTTCTGTTCGGAGGGGTGTATGGAAACCTATCAACAGGAGGCTGCTAGTAGCGGCGGGTGGCGCGACGAACTTCGTTCGTGGGGCGGCTGGTACAAGGTCGCCAACCAGTACCGCAAGGAGTGGTCGATGATATGGAAAGACGTCATCGCGGGCTTTCTAATCTCGGGATTCGTTATCGTGTTCGTCCCGCAGTGGGTGTGGAACACGCTCTTTCTCCGAGGCGACGGGCTACTCGTGAGCGCCGAGAACGCGATTATGGGCGTGGCAATCGCTATCATCAGCTTCGTCGGCAGTATGGGGAACGTGCCGTTTGCCGTCGCGCTGTGGGGCGGCGGCATCAGCTTCGCCGGCGTCATCGCGTTCGTCTACGCCGACCTCATCACGATTCCCGTACTGAACGTCTACCGAAAGTACTACGGCTGGAAGGTGATGCTGTACATCCTCGGCATCTTCTTCGTGACGATGGCCTTTACGGGCTTCCTTATGGAGGAATTGTTCAACGTCCTCGGCATCGTCCCGGATTTGGCCGGCGGGCAGACGGCGTCCGAGCAGACGTACTTCGAACTCAACTACACCTTCTACCTCAACATCATCGCGTTCGCACTTTCCGGATTCCTCATCTACGTCTACCGGCGTGGACTCGGTGCACCTGGTCAGTACCGCGACCCGGTTTGTGGAATGCGCACCGACGACAGCGGTCCGAGTCTTACCCACGACGGTGAAACATACTACTTCTGCTCGAGTCGGTGCAAACAATCGTTCGAAAAGTACCCCTCCGAGTTTGCCCACCAGCACCCTCGGGTTTCAGGGGAAAGTAGCTCTCAGGGTCATGAACATCACTGAATGCCGCCTCTGGAGACCAAGTAGCGCGCCCAAGCAACCCGAGTATTGCTTTGGTCAATCACAATTGGTACACCGATGTCTCGCCAACACTCAGGCATGAACAAGTATAACGTCAGCTCAGGGTGGCATGAATGAACCAGCGGCGAGCCGATATAGTGGTCGGGCTCCTCGTCGCTGCCGTCCTCATCGTCGGCGGGGCACTCAGCTGGCAAGCGTACCAGCGGCAGCAGGCATTCGATCAGATGGGCTCGATGATGGGCACGTCGATGGGGGCGGTTCACGGAACGAATCCCCTCTGGTACGTCCTCGGAACCCTCCTCGTCTCGGCTGTCCTCGGTGGAGGGTATCTCGTGATCCGGGACGACCTCACGAGCTCAGACGCAAACGACCGCCTACAAGAGGAGGTGGTGGACCCGACCGATTCGGAGAGTGTCGAATCGATAGCAGAGGCCGCTCAATCAGAGGAGAATATCAATCCAGAGTCACAACCGAAGGCTCGCGTGTTGGACCTCTTGCCGGATGATGAACGCCGCATCCTCGAACCGATCCTTTCCTCACCCGGCATCACGCAGATCGAATTACGGGATCGGTCAGACTTCTCGAAGAGCAAGGTGAGCCAGACAGTGAGTGCCCTCGAGAAACGTGGGCTGTTGTACCGCGAGCGCCAAGGACGAACTTATCGGATCTATCCGAGTGACGATTTGCAGCAGAACCAGGCGCACTAACGATCGGGAGAGACTACGTGAACTGTTTGGAACCGTGGTCGTGGATGCTACACTCAAAATGAGCGACACCAACGTACCTTGTCCTCACCACGAGGCCTATACCCTATGACAAAAAACGAGGAGTATGCCCTCCACAAAGCTCTCCCGCCGCCGTATATTGAGAGCGAGTCCCATCGCACTCATCGGAATAGCAGGCTGTCTATCCCAGCCCGGGTCGTCAGATTTATCGACGAATTCGTCAGGACGGTCACCAACGACTGGTACGACGAACACCGAGTCGAATGATAACGACGAACCGAGCGTCGGGGCCATAGACGTCGCCGATTTCGTGCTCTATCCACTCGCGGGTACTCATCCTCACGTCTATCGCCGAGCACACACGCAGTACGTAATCGTTCGGTTAACAACGCCGAAATCGCTAGACACAGTCCGAAACCGACTGACGCTGACGCTCGACGAGGAACCTCTCCAGTTAGCCGAACGACAGCCAGTCCCCTGGAAACACGATACTGTCGATCTCGCGTTTGCTGTCCCGAAAACCGAGACATTCGAACGGGGACGAATCGTGTTCAAGCAATCAGAGCTCCGTCCTCTCTCAGAATCGACAATCAGTCGTCTGAACAACCCACCCGTGTTCGAGCTTTCAAATATATCTGCCTCTCTATCCGAGATTCAGGCTGGAGAAAAGAAAACGGCGACCATTCAGTTCGATCTCGCGAATACCGGTGACGGGCGTGGGACTTTCGGTGCCAGTCTCAAAGGGAACTTCGTCTCGGGATCGAATACGGTGACTGCAACACTTGACACCGGGGCACGTCGTGAGATTTCTGCCTCGACCGAGATTGTGGGGAAGAACGAAGAAGCAACTATCCGTCTTGACTGGGGTTCTGACGAGTGGTCAACAGGCATTTCGGTCGTCGAAGCCGCGGAGCTCACCGAATCGTCGCCGGAAACATCATCTTCGTGAGTGACGGGGGATGAACTAAGCGGTACATCGATCGCTGACTGCCGGGCTAATCGAGAAACGAGCGGAGAAGCACGCCGAGTCCGAGAACGAGAGCCACGGATTCAGCGATATGGACTTGCGTGAGCGTCAATCCAGTGAACTGATAGAGGAACCCCTCGATGAGCACACCGAGCGTTATCAACCCGAACCCAATCGTCGCGTCACGGAGGTATCGGGTTCTGTCTCGACGGTAGGCACGGAAGCTGATCACTGTCGTCGCGAGACCCATCAGAAGCAAGAGAACACGAACACTGACTAACGCGAGGTCCCAGTGAGTGGTCATAGGCCGTCTTCCCCCTTCGTTTGCTGTGGGATTTGACCGTACAGCGAGTAGAGAATGACGAGCATCCCGACGGCGACGATGGCTGTCTGGATGGTCCCCGCTAAGAAGATCGATAGCCCGGCGACGTCGAACAGGACGCCCTCTATGACGGACCCGATACTGATGAACAGGAAACCGATGGCGACGTAGAGCATCGGCTCGCTGCCGTACGTTCGATACCCCTTGTACGCCTGGTACGTTATCAGCAGTCCCAGGCCAACCGTGATGAGCTTCGCGATGACGAGTTCGATGTGCATGGTTTGTTCAACTCTCCCGGATGTCGCTCCAGATGCGTGAGAACCGCTCGGCGGCGTCCTCACGAACGTGAACGCTGACGTCGATGGTTCCGTCCTCGATATCGACGTCGAGGTGATCGACGTTCGCCTCGTAGACGCTATGATGGCTTCCGTCTGCTTCGATCCGTGTCCGCTCGACGAGCAGGTCGCTGGCGACCATGTCCTCGACTCGGCGATAGATGGTCGAAAGGGCGACGTCACACTCCTCGCTGAGCTCTTTTGCCGATCTGGGGTCGCGGCTCGTCGCGGCTAGAATCTGCCGGACGCGCTCTTGACCGAGCAGTTCCAGAAGCTCGTCGGAGTGGTCGTCAGTGGACACGGCTATTCCTCGCAATACGAGGTACTTACTCGGAGATGCTTAAATGAGGAACAGTTTTGCGTCGCGTGCAAAACAGGAAGCCCCCCTATGTCCCCAGTCCTCCTATCTCGAACTGTAAGGTGACCGGTGCTATGAACCATCAACGACTCACTCGACGGCGACTGCTCGAAGGAACCGCCGGTTTAGCTGTTACTGGACTGGCCGGCTGTACTGGCGCATCGAGTGGCTCGGGCGGACAGCCAACAGGGGACGCCTCCACGGAGGACGGAGAATCCGGCGGAGACGATCACCCCGGCCACGGAGAAGAGGCCCACGGTCACGACACGGTGAGCGAACCCAAGGCATCCCGCGAGGTGGCGGTGAACACGGCGCGAACCGAGGGTTCGACCGAGTATCACTTCGACCCTCACGTCACCTGGGTCGAGCCCGGCGGAACGGTCACGTGGCGACTCGAGAGCGGCACGCACACCGCGACCGCGTACCACCCTGGCAACGACCAACCGCGACTCGTTCCCGAGGGGACGGAGGCCTGGGACAGCGGAACGCTGTCAGAGGAAGGCGAAACGTTCGAACACACCTTCGAGACCGAGGGCGTCTACCACTACCTCTGTAAACCCCACGAGCAGTTCGGAATGATGGCCACCGTCATCGTCGGGAAGCCCCACCTCGAAGACCAGCGGGCGCTCCAGGCGATGCCGGAGAACAAACCCGAGGAAGTGCATGGGAAACTCGAGGAACTCAACACCATGGTTCGGGAGATCATGGGTGAGGGCCACGAGGAGGAAGAGGCCCACACCGAGGACGGGCACGGGCACGAAGAGGAAACGCACACCGAAGAAGAGACTCACACTGACGACGGTCACGATCACGAAGAGGAAACGCACACCGAAACGTAGCCAAAGCGAAACACACCGAGGTTCGGAGCGGAACCACCCACCAATTCGCGGCGCGACACGCCTCGCCGGTTGACGACCCGCTCATCCATGAGACAACAGCTTCAGACGACTATTCTCGGTCGAGAGTATACACTCGAGCTCTCGGGGACGCTGACGGGCTACTGGCTCGTCTTTCTCCGGTTGCTCGTGGGGTGGTGGTTCCTCCACGAAGGGTTGAACAAGTACGTCGCCCCGGGCCGGTTCCGGGCCGGCTGGTTTCTGGAAAAGACGGGCACGGTGGTTTCGCCCGTTCTCAACGCGTTCGCAGGCGGCGCGACGGAAGCGGCCGTTGAACTCGTCGTCCCGGCCGGCGAGGTGTTGATCGGTCTCGGGCTGATTCTCGGTCTTCTGACTCGAACGGCCGCGTTTTTCGGCGCGTTCATGCTCTTCTTCTTTTATTTCGGGTCCGAACACTGGCGCCGCGGGCTCGTCAACGGCGAGTTGATGGGGCTCGTCCTGTTCGTGACGATCATCGTCTTCGGTGCCGGGCGTGTCTGGGGTGTCGACTCATATCTGGAGACGACCGATCTCGTGCGAAACAGACCGTGGCTGCGGTACCTACTCGGCTGAGGAAATGATGGACACGTCACCACCACACTCGGACTACGGCTGGCTCGACGACGCAGCGCTCGCCACCGGTCTCGGTCTCGTCCTCCTTGGGCTGGTGGTGATGGGCGTCGTCGAGACGCTCCTCGGAAGCGCTCACTTCACCGAACGCGTCCCCGGGCTCGGCGTTGTGGTCGTCCACACGTCTTTCACCCCTCGCCTCCGAGCGCACGTTATCGCGCTCGGCTTCCTTGTCCTCCTCGTATGGGGACTCTCCCGCATGGGTCGTGAGATCCTCGTATCGCTGGGAACTCGTCCGTGAGGGGACAGGCGCACGTCTACAGCGGCCCCGTTGAGGCGCTTCACTCGACGCCGCCGAATTCGGCATTCGTGAACGGTCGTGTCTCTGAGAAACGGTTAGAGCGCTCTATACACGTTCTCGAACGTTCTCCTTCCCGAGTTCACACCCATCGGGATAACTCCTGGGCGGTCCTACGAGTAACCGAGGAGAAGGACAATGACCAACTTCAAACTCGGCGGCTGGCTGCTCGTGGCACTCGCGATCGTCGGACTCGCGTTCGCCGCGCCCGTGGTCAGCGCACACGGTACCGACACGACTGCAGACGACCCGCCCACTGACAATGCCACCGCAGATGAATGGGCCACTTGGATGGAAACGCAGATGAGCGAACACATGGGTCCGGGCGCTGTCGAGTGGATGGAGTCGTACATGGGTGTGACCGTCGACGAGATGGCCCAGGACATGGCTGACGAGAAATACCACGGCGGGGCTGACGACGACCACGACCGCGGGATGTACGGGCAGGGCCACTGCTGACGGTCCTGACCGTTTCGATCGCTCCAACTGAACACCGCGATTCACCAACGCAAGATAATGACGCAACTCACCACTCACATCGGACGCACTGCTCGTCGACTCGGGATCCTCGCAGTCCCGCTGCTGGTCGCGGCGACTGAAACGGCTGCTGCCCACGGTAGTGTGAGCTACGGCGGCGGCATGATGGGCGGCGGCTGGGGCCTCTTCGGCGGAGCAATGGGGCTCTGGGGACTCCTCTGGATGGGGCTCCTCATCGCCGTTCCGCTCTACCTCGTCTTTGCGCTTCTCAACCGAGAAACCGATGGGAATGATGAGCGACCGCTATCAGTCCTTAAAGCCCGCTACGCCCGTGGCGAACTCTCTGATGATGAATTCGAGCGGCGGCGTGAACAGCTGGAACGGTCCAAATGAGCCATTCGGTCCCAGTTCCAACACTGGAGACTCCACCCGTGACGACTGCTCCCGGAACCACATCCTTAAGTCAACCCTCCGTATACAATATTGTATGGACTATACAATACAAATGTCCGTGTCCGCTGACTTCGACCACGTAGTTGAGACAACGATCGACGCGCTCAAAGACGAAGGATTCGGCGTCCTGTGTGACATCGACGTCCGGGCGACGTTCGAGGAAAAACTCGGCGAGGAGTTCCGACAGTACCGCATCCTCGGCGCGTGCAACCCGGGACTCGCACACGAGGGCCTGAACGAGGAGATCGAACTCGGCGCGCTTCTCCCGTGTAACGTCATCGTCTACGAGACGGACGACGGCGACATCACGGTGAGCGCCATCGACCCGCAACAGCTCGTCGGCATCGCCGACAACGAGGCGCTCGACTCGATCGCGACCGAGGTCCACGACCGGTTCGAACGCGTTCTTGCCAGTGTCGCGGACGAACTCGAATCATCGGCCGAGATTTGAGCCATGGCATCATCAAACCAACTCGACACCACAACCATCGTCCTCCTCATCCTCGGGGCGATCATCTTCCTCCCCATGCTCACGATGGGGATGGGATTCGGCGGGATGATGGGATACGGTGGAATGATGGGTGGATACGGGACGACCAGCGGCTGGTGGCCACTCGTCGGGATGCTCATCCAGCTGATCTTCCTCCTCCTCCTGCTCGGTGGAGGATACCTCGTCTTCCGTCGCGTGACGGCATCGCAGTCGTCGCGAAATCCTGCAATGGAGGAGCTGCGTATGGCATACGCCCGCGGAGATCTCACCGAGGAAGAGTTTGAGGCGCGCCGGGACAGGCTCGAACGCTCGGAGTGACGGTCCGATCACCAACCTCCGGCGTTACTCACGTCCGCCCCCTTGGAATCCGAAATCTGTGGCCCTCACAGCTTTCGGATGTAAATAGAAATGTGCTAAAGGCACAAGACCATACTAGCTACTATGACGGAAGTAATCCTGTTCACGCAGGAGACCTGTGGAGCATGCGCAACGCAGCGCGAGAAAAACGAGGGCATCGAAGATGCGTATCCGGATGTCGAATTCCGCGAGGTCGACATCCAGACCGATCTGGAGACAGCCGAGGAGTACGGTGTCCGAAAAACCCCCACGACGCTTGTGTATGCGAACGGGGAGAGAACTGCCGAGTTCATCGGCATCGTCGACCGGGACGAACTGGAGGCAGCCATCGAGAGCGCCGGCAAGCAATCACCCGGCCTCGCGAACCGGCTCGCCAGCATCATCCTCGGATAACAGAAGCCAAACAGCTACAATGACAAACTACAGTAGACGCCAGTTTCTGGGCGCGCTCGGGGCCGGCACAGTCGCGACTGCGGGACTCACCCGGCCAGTCGCTGCACAGGAGACACCCGTCGTCAGGATGGGGAACAACTACTTCGACCCGATCGGGCTCCACGTCGACCCCGGCACGACCGTTCGCTTCGAGCTAGCGGCCGGAGCCCACTCGGCGACCGCTTACGAGAACCGGATTCCGGCCGACGCCAGCGCATTCGACAGTGGAACCATCTCGTCAGGAGCCTTCGAGTACACGTTCGAGGAACCGGGCACGTACGACTACTACTGCATCCCGCACAAATCCGTCGGGATGGTCGGTCGCATTGTCGTCGGGAGCCCCGGCGGGCCAGCCGAAACGAGTCCGATTCCGAACGGTGATGTGCCCGAGAGTGACGCGATCGTCGAACAGGGCGCGATAGAGTATGGAACCAACACCGGCGGTGATGGGAGCTCCGATGGCGGAATGATGGGTCATGGGATGGGGTCTGGTCCTGGAATGGTAAATGGCCGAAACGGTGGCTGGTTCGGCGGGCTGCCGTTCGTCGGCGGAGCACTCGGGATGCTCGGCTTAGTAGGCGGACTCCTCTACTGGGCACTCGGACGAGGTGATGCACCCGCCGAAAGTGACGATTCCGCGATGGAAACCCTCAAACGTCGATACGCTCGCGGCGAAATCGACGAAGTGGAGTTCCAGCGACGCCGTGAACGATTGGTACAGAATCAAGAGAACTGATGGCTGGCAGGGCCTGTGCGTGTGGAGGGTCTGACGGCTGTGGGCCGCCGACATACAGTAGTCGACTGATACCGCCGCCTGCTGCTGAGGGGACTCACCCCTGCGCCGACCGAGAGCACGGCAAGAAGCCTGATTAACAGCAATCACCGCCGTCGGGTGACCACGCACACGCATTCCCTGTCGTCAGATCGTTCTCGTCGATATACGTCGAGAGACAGGCATAATTGCAGAAGTACTCGGGCGAGCCACAGTCGTCGTCACAGTCGCGAACACAGATAGGGTCGTGATCGAAAATACGCGACCCACAGTACGTACACGTCTCGTCCATATCAGGTGTTGCGACGGTCGTGAACCGCCTCGGGGTCAAGCCCCGAGGCTTCCCGTGGTTTAATCGGACACTCCCACGATACCATCGGTCTGATAGCCTCGAACGGCGTCGTGGGTCACGGTCGGGGCGTCCACGGCCCCCGATGCCCGCCGTCGCACCTTCCGCACTTGGGGAAGGCTGTTGAGAGCAGGCACATTCCAGTCCTGATGCTTCTCGATACCTTTCACGGCGATATTGACGCTTGCACCACGGTCGCTGTGGTCTTGATGCCCGCACGACCGACACTTGAACCGCTTCTTGTTCCGATTCGCACGCTGGGCGTGCCCGCACAGCGAACACCGTTGACTCGTCTTGTACGGGTCAATCCAGCCAGTCGGAATCCCCTCGAACGACGCCTTGTACGAGGTATAGAACTGAAGGGCGCGGAACGGGAGGTGGTGCAAACGTCGGTTCATCCGCGTACCGTAGTCAATACTGTCGCGCATCTCTTTGAGGTCTTCAAAGACGATGCACGGTTTCTCGAACTGACGGCTCCACTCCACGATGTGACGACTCACCTTGTGGAGCCTGTCGCGGACGAACCGTTCCTCACGTCCTTCCAACGTGTCGTGCATACTCGACTTCCCCGCGCTCTGCACGCGCTTCCGCATCGTGAAGGAGCGATGACGCTCGAACTTGATTTCGGGGAAGTCGATAACCAACGAGTCCTCAATGCCATCCTCGGAGAGCGCGGTGAGAGCCACGTTGTCTTCATTCACGTCCACGCCGACGACCGTTCGTGAGTCCTGCTTGTCTCGAACGGTCTGCTTGGTGTTGGTGACATTGACGTGCAATTCGGGGTTGTCGTTGTGGAACAGGGCTTCCGCCGTCCCAATCTTCCACTTGTCGCTTTCGAGTGCGGTTTTGAGAACGTCGAGGTGGGCGTCGTCGCCTTCGAGAACGCCCGTGACGTGCTTGTACGGCTTCGCGCTGATTCGGAACGCCACGTCGCCGTTGTCGGTGAGCGACAGGTTGTACCCCTCCTCGTAGTTCGCACGAAGCGGGTACGTTCCGCCCTTGGTGTGGCTCGGCTGGCCGAAGTCGTCGTATTCGTAGTAGTTCTCCATCGCACCGAGTGCCTTCGCAACGACACGCTGAGTAGTGTTCTTCACGAGGTCAGCGTCGTCGGCTACCCTGTCGGGAATAGCGTCCCAGTCCACACCTTCTTTGGCAAGTCGGATGGTTTCGTTGTACGCCCACCGTGCTTCAAGTGTGGCGTCGGACAGCAGGCCCTCGTTATCACTCTGGATGTCGAGTTGGAAGTCGAGCGTCTTGACGAGAGCCTGTGCGTCGATCATTCGCTCCAGTACTAGTGGAGTAATGCGATTATCTTGAATGCCAGCCATCCACAGTGAAAGTGGAACACCCACCTGAGCTTACGGCCTTCACCCTCAGGGTCAAGCCCCGAGGCACTCGGCCTGCTCCGCTTAGAGAGTTCCTTCGATGTATCAGCGCCGTCGACCGGTCGCTGTTGACCCTCTCCTTCGGTGGGAATCCGTAGAATAGATCCAATATCTCAAAAGTATCAGCACCTCTGAGCCTTGGTTTATAAAGAGAAACGAGCATCAAGTAGGAAACCCTATATTCAACCGAGAACACTCTCAGGAGATAATCATGCCAACTACTTCAACCGACAACCAGCTCGTCACCATCGTCCTCGTCGTCCTCGGGGCCCTCCTCATTCTCCCCGTCCTCTTCATGGGATTCGGGATGATGGGGTTCGGCCCGATGATGGGTGGAATGTGGGGTGGTCATATGTGGGGTGACGGAACAGTCCCCGGATGGATGGTCCTCGTCGGATTACTGATGCAGCTTCTGTTCATCGCTGCCATCGTCGGCGCAGGGTACCTCATCTATCGCGCGGTGGCCACCTCGAATAGCGAGACCGATCAAGCCCTCGAGGAACTCCGACTCACCTACGCTCGTGGCGATCTCACGGACGAAGAGTACGAACAGCGGAAAGAGGCACTCGAACAAGATTCCTAACTCGAAATCCATCTATGGACACCGTCGGAGAAACACCACCGTCACTCCCGGCTCGGATACAGCAATACACGACGGCTGGGCTCTATGGACTGGTACTCGGGACGGTTCTCTGTCTCGTCGCCCTGTTCACGAATCCCGTTCCCGACCCGTCATTCCCGTGGGCGACGCTTCCCCAGTCGCTGCAACTCCCACTCACGCAACCGAGAATCGAACACTGGCCCATCACCTACACGGTTGGAATCTGGCTGTGGGTTTTCTGCTTTCCGGCCCTGTTCCTAGCGGGATACAAGCGATACGGTGACTCAAATCGGGGACCAGCGGTGTGGCTCGTAGGGTTGCCGACTGTCGCAATGCTGGCTTGGACCACGTACTGTCGGTTTTTCTGGCCGAAGCTTCACCCACCGACCTGGAATGCCCCCGCCTACACGTTCGTTTGCTGGCTGTACTGTTCGACCTACGAGGTCATCTGGAGCAACGCAGCCTACGCAATCGCGCTTCTCGGCGTCGTAGCCACGCTCCTCACTATCCAGCGAAAACAGCAAAGCAAGTACGTACTTATCGGATTCGGGGCCTTAGCACTCCCGCTGGGACTGCCGGCCCTCTACGAGGGATATCGTCGATCAGGACGGGAGAGCTAACTGTCGTCGCCAATTCCTGAAACTGGATCTATCTCGTCGAGGGCCTCGGTCGCTACGTCGCCGAGTTCCCCGGCTTCGATGTGGGAATACCGTTCCCGAACCATCTCCTCGGAGTTGTCTAGATACCGGGCGGCGACTGTGTACCCGAAGGCCCGAACGAGGACCTCGCCCATCCCGCGACGCCCGCCGTGTGGAGCGAGATACTCGTGCTTCGGATGAGCGATCTCTATACCAGCTGTATCCGTGAGCCGCCGAAGAATCGAACGAGCGCCATCGGTGGTAATCGATGCCGGGCGGATATCCTCTTCAAGCGCCAATAGCAAATCCCTCGTGTAGGCGTCTCGCCGTTCCTGTATAGCCTCGGCGTGTTCGCCCCGATCAGTCAATTCCTCTCGAACTACGTTCGCCAAGCTCCGTTGGTCGAACGTCGGGAACACGGGCCACCGGTCCGTTGGCGGGTCCATCAGTTTCTGGTAGCTCCGCAGCGGGGAGATAACGGGATCAGGAAGGGACGCAGCGTCCCACTGCTGCTTCTTGCGATAGACGTCCATGCTTCCGTCTTCAAGAGAGATGTCTTCCCACCGGACGCCACGGCGTCGCGGGTCGTCAGAATCACGGAGGAGTTCTCCCACACGGACAGCTGTGTACGCGAGGACGACCACGAGCGCCCGGTCGCGAGCCGCCTTCAGCGCCACGTATCGGGCTCGTTGCTTGTCGAGAGAATCCACGTCACCGGGAAGGGTGGTGTATGCCTCGATGGCTTCACGCGCCTGCTCGTCGACGTGTCGGGTGAGGGCGTGTCGCTGCTCGGGCGTCCAGGCCTGCTGGTCACCAGGCTTCCGTCCGTCGTCGTCGGGGAGCGGCGCGGTCGCGCTCGCCCGCTGGGCGTAGTGTGCTTCGAGATACCCCTCGTTGACGCACCAGCCACACCACGCCGAGATGTATGCGTAGTAGGTCTGGACCGTGTTCTGCTTGAGCCCCCGGTCACCAGAAAGGTGCCGAGCGTACTCGCGGAAAACTCGCTCGTTGAGGTCGGCGAAAATTGGATCGCGGTCGACGTCCTCGGGAGTGATCCCGGTCCAATCCTCGTCGCCGCGTTCGCCGGCGGCCCACTCAGCGAACCGATCGAGCTCGCGGGCGGCGTTCCGGCGGTAGTTTCCACCCTCGCCGCCGCGCCCCTTGCCCTTGTCTTGGAGATAGCGGTCGAAGGAACTCCGCAACGGCCGTGCTCCAGGTTCCTGTCCGGTGGTGTCGTCGATCATGCGGAGTCAGAACCCTCCGAATTGTCCAAGTAGGAGATCGTGGCCGTCGTAACCTGGTCGGTGAACTCGTCGGTGACCGAGCCCTGCCGGCCGACGACGTGGAGGTCGTCTTTCAGTGTGGCGACAGTCCAGGGGAGGACGTAGCTCTGCTGGTCCGGTTCCCCGCGAACCCACGCTTCGCTCGGCACGGCGAAGCTGCCGGCGTGGTGGGACTGCGTCGTGAACGCGACGGCGATCGACTCCTCGTCGGGATAAGGCATCCGCTCGCCGGAAACAACCAGCCACGGCCGGGGATTCCCACCATCCGTTTTGAACGGATCAGGAGCCCAGACGACAGTTCCGCGGTCAGCCATCCGGGATCACGACTCCTCGTCTGCCTGGTCAGTTGTTGAGTCGATGGGGTCGACTGCGGTCTCCATCCAGGCCTCGACATCGTCGTCAGAGAATCCGCCGTCGATGTCGTCGGCTGTGGCGGCGCCGTGAATCCCTGCCGACGCGACCGCGTGCTCGGCGTCGGCGATCGTCCAGAACCGGTCACGGTGTTCGACGAGGCCGTGTTCTTCGAGGCGCTTCAGCGTTGGGCCGACGCTCCCCTCGGGCACGTCGACGGCGTCGACGATCTCCCGCTGGCGGAACGCCTGGTCGGCGTGCTCGAGGAGGAAGCGATAGACTGCACCCTGTGTGGTGTCCGGCGCGAGATCGGGAAGCGACGGCCCGTCCTCGTCGATAGAGCGGAACTCGTCTTTTGAGATGGGCATCTTGAGTATTGGTTTGTATTAGAAGCTATTAGGTCTTATCGACAGGGTCCTCGACACGGACTGGAGGATGGCGGTGTTCGCCGGCTTTTCCCCGGGTTCAAGGCTCTCTTCGTGCGGTTCCACGTTTCGTGCTTCCCCGACGGCGGCGGGATACTTCAAAGTGGTCGTGATTACCAGTGTAATCAGAACCAAATGTAATATTCCTAATACCGCCAAATTCGACGGATTTGAGAGCTGTGGAGCGTATATCGGCAAGTATAAATCATATACCGCTATATCATTTTCCTGGCGTCGCTTCGGGCCAAAGGATATCAGCTGTGGTCAACTCATTTACCCCGATTTTCGACGGACGGCGGGAGGACTAATCATACCGGTTTGGAACTTAGAGAATGCTGTGAGACGATCTCGTCTGTCCCACCCAGCTTTTGCACTGAGTCTCGCTGTTCAAGTCAGGGTGGTCGTTCAACAACTGCAGATTACGGCTAATCCGTAATTTACGAAATCTACGAAATAGACGTCTGACACAGATTTATGTGTAATCTCCGTGAATTACGAGACATGCCACCACTGATGTGGAGCGGAAAACGATGGGAGAGCCCGTTAGTCTCGCAAGAAAGACCTATTCAATTCAGAGGCCGTGATCGTAATGTGCGCAAATTACGTCTAATTCGCGATGGTCGTGATTCTCGTGACTCTCGTCAATTGCGTACAACTCGTGATTTACGCAATTTGCAGAGCCACCACACAATACGGAATATACGTAAATCACGGAATACACGGACTATGTGTACCCCACGAGCTAGCACATCAATCAACGGTGATCGAGATGGCGAATAGGCTCACAGTTGCGATGCAGAAGGGGGGCGTTGGGAAATCAACCACCACAATCAATGTCTGTGGGGCACTCGCGTACGCAGAAGCGCTCGCGGATGAGAACGACGTCCTGCTCGTCGACGCTGATCCACAGGGGTTCGCTACAATCACACTCGGTTTCCGAGATTATTACGTGAGCGGTGACGCCGTCTCGTTGTACGACCTCATGCTCGATTTCGAGCGGTTTAGTGAGGTTAACGATATTATACAGTCACACGAGGAGTTCGATGTCCTTCCTGCTCACGGGAGTAATTTCAAGCTCGAACGTGAACTCTGGTCGGCAAACCGGTCGCTCGAACGACTCGATATGATCCTTGATGAGGTCGAAAGCGATTACGATTACATGCTAATCGATTCGCCACCGAATCTTGGACCACTCGCCGACGGAGCACTTCTCGCGGCAGAAAACGTTCTCTTTGTCTCACGAGCGGATTCGATCGCGACCTTCTCAATGAATCTCCTCACCCAAGAGATTACCCAGCTCGAACGAGAATTCCAGCGCGATATCGGCATCGTCGGCGCAGTCGTGAACGCAGTGACGAGAAACAAAATCAGCGATGACCGCCTCGACTGGTTTTTGGATAACCTCGGCGAAGAGAACGTCTTCATCGTCCCAGAGACTGTCGCAATCGAAGGGGCGTTCAACCAAGGGCATTCAGTATACGAATTCGAGCCATCGAACCGCCACCGTAATCAGAAGGCCGAGGAAGTGCGGGAGATCTACGACCGCCTCGCCGACCACGTGGAGGGACACTATGCCTGAAGAGGACGACGACGCCCTTGGACAGATGCTCGGGGATCGAATCAAGGGGACCAAGGGTGACGCAGCGGATGAAGAGCGAGACACAGAGGAGCTCAGCAATGAAGTTGAAACAGAATCTGCCTCGGATAGTGATGCCAGCGAAGCATCGTCCCCAGACAATACGGAATCTACGCAAATTACGCAATCTACAGATGAGTCTTCTGAGGATGACGAAAATGGGAACGGGACAGAGTCAGAGACGGAAGAAGGCACCGTCCGGTCTCGCTCCCCGTTCCCGCTGTACGTAACTCCCGACTTGAAAGAGACTGTGCAGAATCGCTTCGAGAAGTTCAATGCTCAGCGGACACTGAACGATGAGGCTCAAGTCGAGAAACACAAGCACTTCATGGAGGGCTTGTTACGCGCTGGACTCGATCATCCTGAACTAGAAGAGTACGTCCTTGACGAATTCAAAGACGACTGAACACTAACTCGCTGGCTCACAGACCGAGTTTTTTCTCTGATACGACTCAATCCCTTCTTCGGACCGATACATGGCCAGAGGTACGTAATCAGAGCGAACGAGAATCAGACGCAACCACACTGGCGAACGCGACGTTCTGTTGCACCTGCTCGATCTCCACGGTCGGCTGCTGGCCAGGTTGGGTATCGGGTACGATCACGACGTAGCCGCGGTCGACTTTCGCGATCCCGTCACCTTGGTCACCGACAGTTTCGATTGTCACCTCGCGTACTTCACCCTCCTCAACAGGCGGCTCAGGAGATTCACGCTGACGGTCAGACTGGGCACGATCTGCGGACGCGGACTCGTGCTCATCCTGCTCCGACGTGGGTGCGTCGAAGACAGCGATCCGATACGTTTCTCCGAGAGAGACAGCGTCATAGCTGAGTTCTCCGGACGGAACCTCGAGAACGTATGTCCCGTCCCGCTCGTGAACAGTCGCGCTGAAAACAGAGCGAAGCGAGTCCGGAATTTCGACCATTCGATAGTCTATACCTGGCTAGTAGAGAACTTAACTCCACGGAAGCGGCATGAGACAGTGACCTCCTGTACTGTCGGTTGTTAGTCCACCACCTCGGGGGCAAGCCCCGTGCATCCGCCTCGGACCGCTTGTGAAGACACCGTTCTGCCACTATTGAACCGTGAAAAATGCGGTCTTTTCGTACAGCCACACGGGATCTACAAGCATCGCGTCGAAAGAAATTAACCAACATGTTGGTTAACGCCGTGAAATACTGTGGTCTCAAAAAGAATTCGAGAGGGTAACTGGATCACCGATCGGGACAGAGAATCCTATGACAGCCTACGAATAAGCGTCGTTGAACTCCCGTTCACGGCGCATCAGCTCTTCGACACCGTGCTCAAGAATCCCCCGCCCCATTGCCGTCGGCCGATAGTACGTGTAAAAGCCCTGGCTGTCAGCGGTCCGTCGCTGGCGCTTGTCGACAAGCCCGACATCGACCAGTTCGTCGAGATGATAGTGGAAATTGTGGGATTCGACATCGACCGCGGCCTTGAGATCGGCAGCACTCAGTTCCTCGTTGGCGACGAGCGTGCGGAGGATCCGGAACCGCGTCGGGTGGCCGATCGCCTGTTGCATCGCGAGGTACTCCTCAAGCGTCAGCCCGCTCTCTTCGGGAAGCGGCGGGTCCGGCTGACGAACCTCCTCTGTTGGCTGGCGATCGGTTTCGGACATTTGGGGGTGCCTCGGGTCCTACGTTGGGACGCCACGTACTTAGTCGTTCTCGACTAGAATATTTCTGAGAACACCGATATTTATATACTGCCGTTCCGAATCGACGAGTCGAATGCGGCAACGGATTATCGATAATCTCCCCTGTGCCGCCGGTGATTCAGATGCGCTCGCTCCAGTCCGGCGGGAACAGTTTCTCGTCTATCTGATGGGCCCATATCGGACATTCGACGTCGACGCGCTGCTGCCGGCGGACGCCGATGTCGAAACCGATGCCCCATCGTTTGCGACGTGGGACGAGACCAGCGGCGAGTACGCCGAAGACGAGGTCTTGCGGCTCCTGCAGGAAACGCGGG
This sequence comes from Haloarcula sp. MBLA0163, assembly GCF_055632435.1. Lineage (NCBI taxonomy): Archaea > Methanobacteriati > Methanobacteriota > Halobacteria > Halobacteriales > Haloarculaceae > Haloarcula > Haloarcula sp. MBLA0163. Next base: position 143,107 of record NZ_JBVMVV010000003.1, on the reverse strand, counting down.
ACTGCCTCCGCGACCGCGGATTTAATGCTTTTCTCGCAATCGACGTCGGGATTCCGCTCGACGAGATGGATGCCGCCACACAGAGTATCGCCTTTGCGACGGCGAGTAATGCAACGATCTTCATCGCTCCACAGGTCGGCGACAACCTCGGTGTCGGGATCGAGATCGGGAGCGTCCTCGAGGATATTCTGTCGACAGCTGGAATGCAGGGGCCGGCGGCCGATGCAACGCCACAAACGCGTGCGCGACGGGTTATGGTCGCGACCGAACCATCGGTTCGAAGTGCGATGCTTGGCGCCGTCCACGCGCGCTGGGACGCCAGTGTCCGGACGTTCACCGATGCCGCGGACTGCTGTCGGCTCTGCGCACAGTTCTGTACCCACATTCAGAACGAGGAACTCTATGGCTCGCTCGACCGTCTGGACTGATCGGACTCGCGGTCACCCCAGGAAGACCTCTTCGCCAGAGCTGCTGCGAGAGTCACCCGAGAGCGATCTCATTGTACTCATTGTACCTCGGAACCTGTCCGAAAGCTCGTGAGTTCGTCGATTCGGTCTTCCAAGTCTTCGATCTCGCTGCGGAGGACATCTGCCTCCTCGCTTTCAGTGGCCGCGAGTCGGTCGTTCAATCCCTGCAATCGCGTCTCTTTCACGTCCTCGTTGACGTCGGCTTTCCTGACGTACGCCCGCTCTTCGATATCGTAGACGTCCTGCTCGTGGAGATCAGTCACGTCAAGTGCGTCTTCGACCTTGTCCGGGTCGACGCCGAGGACACGATCCCGATCGATACCGGCGTCCTCCAACGCAGCGAGGACCTCTGTGTCGTCCTTCAGTGACTTCGACCGGCGCGAAGTTCGTTGGACGGAGCCGTACTGGGCATGAACTGGCTGGTCGTGATGGACTCGATCAAGGAGGGTATCGGCGATGTCTTTCCGAAGGTCGTTCGCGCCACGTTGCACGTCCGAGAGTAGCGTGTAAAGATCGATGAGTGTCTCCGTATCCAGGGTGTCCATGCTGGTCGGATCGTGGCGTTCTAATTCATCGATCAACAGGAGTGCATCAGCATAGACGCCGACATCCGGCTCAGTTCTATCGTCAGTCTCGGTAGGGGCCTCACCAATCACCTGGGTGGCAGTCGGGGCATCCGTTTCAACGAGGATCCCAGCGTCTTCGTCGATCTCGAATTGCGGATGAAGCGTTAGCACGGCAGCATAGGGTTCGGCATCCGGGGGAAGCCGGTCAAGCTCAAAGCCGCCGCCCGCATCCTGGACTCGGCGATAGAGCGTTTCGAACTGGTCGCGCTGGAGCGGCTGAGAATCATCCGAGTCCAGAATTTCGATGATGACGCGGTATTCCTGTGTGTCGGTAATACGAAACTGGGTGTGTGAAAGCGGTGTAATGAGAGTGGCCTCCGGAGAACGCTCCTCGGCCGCTTCGAGGAGCGTGTGCCAGTTCTCACTGAACGACATATCTATACTCTCGCTGCTGAGAGCTTAAATCCCCAGTTCGCCCAGATTCAGGGTGGTCAGAGCTGTCGACAGAAGCTCGTCACACTGGCGTACACCCCGATAGCGATCCACTCTCTCCGAACAACTCATCAATACTGTCGGTACGCATACCCGCATCAACAGCGAAGCGGACGAGCTGTCGCCGAAGCCACGCGCATACTTGTACGAACGGGTAGTAAAATCGGCTATGACGGATGAGAATGAGCCGGTCCAGCATTGTACGGTGGATGAGCCGGTGAATCTCCCGACAGCACTCGAGACAGCCGCAATCGAGTATCTCGACGTCGACGACCAGCGGACGATCGTGATCTATCAGCAGGCGATTCTGATGGTTATCGCCAGTAAGGGACAGGCAACGGCAGCGCGGGAATTTACAGTCGAACTCTGGGAAGAGCCACCGGATGGCCTTCCTCGCAACCCCGATGATCTCATCACAGCATTCCTCGATGAACTACTGGCGACCACCGATGCAGTTCTCGTTGAGTTTGAAGGACAACAGGATACCGAAGACCATGACTGACACAGATACCACAGATCGATTCGTAATCGAAGTCAGCCAAGTGGGTACTGTCGACCACGTTGTCGACCTCGAAGCAGACTCAACGGGCAAGTCGCCGTACGCACCTCGACAGGACTTACGGGGTGAAAAGCTGTGTGACCGGAGTACACGCTCACCCGCAAGCGAGTACATCACACTTCGGGACTACGCCGACTGGAAAGGTTTCGACAAGACGGCATTCGAAGGTGATGCGCCTGAAGAGGTATGTTCGTATTGCTGGACAGCGGTAGTAGAACACGCTGAGCGAGGAGAACAGCACGAATGCGATGACGTCGACGAACGCATCGGAACAGTCGGGTATCGCTTGCGATGGAAGCAGAAGGGCCGGGCCCGCGAAGAATGGTACGACATTATCGTCCGACCCAAGACGACGATGGCAGAACTCGACGCACTTGTCTGCCGGTTCACGACGCTCGATGATCTCCATCTTCGCATGTACGGACTCGAAGACGAGTACCTCGACTCAACACTCAACGTTATCCCAGACCTCCAGTTCGCTGAAGTCGACGATCTCTCATACAGGAAGGCAAGCGATATGACGACTGCCGATATCGCCGAATGCGCAACGCTCTGGAAGGGGGACCGGCTCAGCATGGTCTACGATTTTGGAACCCCCTCTCACTACTACTGCATCGTCAAGGAGGTGTACGATCCAGGGGAGATCGAGAAACTCCTCGAAGAACGTGACCCGATCGTAGCGACCGAGACAGCCGCGATCATCGACGAGAAACGACCCCAGTAATGGCCACGATCGGACAGTTGCCCCGCTCTTTTTTACCAGACTCCTCGAACACTCGACCAATGGCCGACTGCCCGTACTGCGAGCAATCCTTCGCGGACGAATCCGATATCCGCAAACATCTCTATGAAGCCCACGAGTACGACGAACTGGGGCGGATCGACACCAAGCGGGTTGACCAGTACATCGACGACCACGACCTCGAAGAAAGCGACGACGATACCACCGGTGCGCAGCAAGACACAGACGAAGCGGTACATATGTCCCTGGGGTCCGACCGCAATGCGGGTGAGCGGTGGGAGTTACATGACGTACAAGCACTATCGACGGAGGAAATTCGGGACAAGCTTGCCGAGCACGGTATCGATACGACTGAGGAGTCGTTCCGTGACCGTGCGGCCGAGGTTGACTCCGCGATGGCACTCGCCGACCAGTGGGAAAACGACCATGACGTCGACGCGTCGGGGTACGATCGGGATTTCATCTGGATGGCAGCTGAAGTCCTCTGGAGCCGGTGGGCACCCGATCTCCCCTATCAAGAGCAGATCTACGACCTGGTACAGGAAGGGCGAGAACTCCGGGAGCAGGGGGACGACGCCGAAGCTTGCCAGCGGTGGCTGACTGCCTGGGAGACCATTATCGCCGTCACGCCGGACGACATCACGACACTCGAGGCCGCTGACGATCACCTCCCGAATGTGCTCTCGCTCGAACCATTCCTGCGGTCGGTCGACAACGACCTTGCCACACTGGCAGCGGACGATCCGACCTATCACGAGCGACGCCTCGAATTCTGTCGGGAGGTCTGTACCCAGTTTCCGGATGCACCTGACGAGCTACTCCTTGATTTCCGCCACTTCATCGCTGACTCGCTGACAGAGCTAGGACGACTGGACGAAAGCAGAAACGAGTTCGAGACGCTCATTCGGGACTATCCCGAAGATCCCTGGGCGTACAAGAAACTCGCGGATAGCTACTGGCAGGATGAAGCTGACAAGCCAACAGTCGAAGAGCTGGAACGCGCCGCTAAACTGTACCAGCAGGCCCTAGACGCCGAAGGTTCCCTCGAACAGCCATCATCCGTCACTGACCGGATCGACGAACTCGAACGCCGATTGGCTAACATGGACACGTCCCAGGAACAAGAAGAATAGAGGTCTCTGTCGACTGATGCACGCCGTGAGCCGTCGACGTTCGTCATCAGACAATCCCATCCCCAGCTTAACCAACAGTGAACAGATTTGTCGGGCATTCGTTGGTTAACTTCGTCCAGCGACTCGGAGCCGTTCCACGGCTAGAATTGAGCGCGTCCTGCATCGGTCGATAAGTGGTTTCGGCCTCCCCGAATATCTTGAAGTCAGGATGCGTATTGGTCAGCATGACGCGGGTCGAGAAGGACGAGGAGCGGGAAGAGCGCATCAAGATGCGGATCATCGTCGATACTTACAGCCCTGAAGAGCAAGCGTGGGGATGGTACGCGTATCTGGACGACACGATGGACTTCCCGTTCGAAGCACGCTGTGTCACCGAGCGAGAGGAGTCACCGCTAGAGGAAGGCGAAACAGTACGCGTAGTTGGGATGTCCCCGACAGATCCGACTCTCAGCCAGATGTTCGTGACGATAGAGTGGATGGACAGAGAACTTGGCGTGCCACTGGAGCAACTGGAGCCAATCGAAGCCAGTAGTAACACGAACCAAGCGATCGCAGACTGGCAGTACTGGCTCGATCGCTGACAACCGTAACTCCGGAACAATAGAATCATCCGAACCCGTAGAAGGACAGACGCACGCCTCTATGGAACCCGAGAAACCCACATATTGAATCCGGTCGGGGGTCTCTGTCCCAACATCGAATGCGAATCGAATTCGACGACGGCACGCTCCTGCTCCGTAATGCTCCCGACGATGTGCCCTATGCGGAGTGGGACGACCGCGTCGACGAGTACCGCACCCAAGCGTATCGATATCGATCCCTGCTCGAATGGGCCGGCAAGTGGACGGACGGAAACGAGCAGGCAACGTTACAAGAGGGCTTCGCTCACACTCTCGAAGACGCCGCCCGTGCCTATCCCGATCTCGATCTCACGCCAGCACTCCACATCGAACCGCGCGACTACCAGCAGGCCGCACTCAACGCCTGGATCGACCACGATCGGCGAGGGAGTGTCATACTCCCCACGGGCAGCGGGAAGACGTTCCTCGGGCTGCAGGCCATCGCCGACGCTGGCGTCAGCACACTCGTCGTGACGCCGACGATCGACCTGATGAACCAGTGGCACGCCACGCTCACCAATGCCTTCGGCGACCAGCTCACAGAACCAGTCGGCGTCCTCGGCGGTGGCAGCCACGACGTCACCGCGATCACCGTCACTACCTACGACAGCGCCTATCGCTACGTCAACGAATACGGCGATCAGTTCGGCTTGCTCGTCGTCGACGAGGAACACCACCTGCCGGCCCCGACCTACCGGCAGATTCCCGAGATGATGATCGCCCCGTATCGCCTCGGGCTGACCGCCACCTACGAGCGGCCAGACGGCAAGCACGAGCTCCTCGAGGACCTCCTCGGCCCGGTCGTCTATCGGGAGAACGTCGACGAACTCGCCGGCGAATACCTCAGCGAGTACGAAACAATCCACATGTCGGTCGAGCTCACGGCCGACGAGCGCGAGCAGTACGACGAAGAGTATCAGATCTATCGGGACTACGTCGACAGCCACGAGTTCGATCTCTGGAAAGAAGAGGGCTACCAGGAGTTCCTCAAGCGCACCTCCTACGATCCACAGGGGCGGCGGGCGCTCATCGCCAAGCAACGCGCCGAGCGGATCGCCCGCACCGCTGAGAAGAAACTCGACACGCTCGACAATCTCATCAAGCGCCATCACGACGACCGCGCGATTATCTTCACCGCCAACAACGACTTCGCCTACGACATCTCCCAGGAGTTTATCGTCCCCTGTATCACCCACCAGACGAAGACGGACGAACGCACCGAGATTCTCGAGCGGTTCCGGACCGGCGAATACTCGATGCTCGTCACGTCGCAGGTTCTCGACGAGGGGATCGATGTCCCGGCGGCAAACGTCGGGATCATCCTCTCGGGGAGCGCCTCGAAACGACAGTACGCGCAACGGCTCGGCCGCATTCTTCGACCGACGGACGACCGTCAGCCCGCCCGTCTCTACGAAATCATCACCGAGGATACGATGGAAACGTACGTCTCCCAGCGCCGCCGGGAGGGGGTGAGTGCCAGTGCTGACGGCTGACCTCGCACGCTCGCGCACGACCGACGAGACGATCACGCCGCTGTTCATCGGTCCCGACGAGAAGCGCTACCGACAGACCGCTCGAGAACTCATCCAGCTGTTCGAGAACCACCTCGGCGAGCCGAAAGGGAACCTCGAGGACGCGATTGACAAGCTGACCATCGCGGATACCGACTACAAGATCGTCCAGGGCCTCGCGAAGCTCCTCAAAGACGAGTGTGAGTTCGAGGTCGTGGCCGCCGTCGACCCACGTGAGATTCGCCGGCGACTCTTCGAGAAAGCCAACGAGCGCTATCCGATCGTCCGACAGCCGACGCTCGGCGAAGACACACAGAAACTGGAGGTGTACAGCGCGGTCGCTGACGACCTCGGGGTGTCGCTCGAGGAGTGCTATCGAGGGATGTACGCCGATCTCGAAGACAACAAACGACTCGTCCGAATCGGCACGCGGACGGCCGCCCAGTACGCCAGTGATGACGATACGTCGACGTCGACGACCAATCTGACCGGCAGCAGCGATGCGGAGTACGAACACACGGATCTCACCGTGGACTGGTTGTTGACCCGCTACAACCTCGCGCTCGCCCAGGCGGTGCTCTACGATGCGACGGAAATGCGGATTCGGGTCTGGGACCACTTTGGGACGGTATGCAGCTACGTGAAGCTGTTCGGGTTAATGCATCGCATCTATCCGATCGACGCCGATGGCGAGCGTGTCCCGAGTACGGATCAGGCCGCCGGCTATGAGGCAGTACTGGACGGCCCGGCGTCGCTGTTCTCGAAATCACAAAAGTACGGGATTCGCATGGCGAACTTCCTGCCGGCGTTGCCCCTCTGTGACCGCTGGGAGATGGTTGCCGAGATCCTCGTCGACGAGACGACCGGCGCGACGCGACAGTTCGCGCTCGACCACACGGAGGACCTCGATTCACACTACAGTGCCGGCGACCAGTTCGATAGCGATGTCGAGCGGACACTCACCCGGAAGTGGGAGCGAGCGAATACGGATTGGGAGTTGGTGCGGGAAGACGATGTCTTCGATCTGGGTGCCGAGGTGATGATCCCCGACTTCGCAATCGAACATCTCGATGGCAGGCGAGCGATCCTCGAGATCGTCGGCTTCTGGACACCCGAGTATCTGGACGCAAAGCTGGAGAAGATTCGAAAGGTAGAGGCCGACAATTTCGTACTGGCTGTCTCGGAGCAACTGGATTGTGCGAGCGAGGAGTTCGGGAGCGCCGCCGATCGAGTGCTGTGGTTCAAAACTGGAATTCACGTCTACGACGTAGTCGATTTAGCTGAACAATACGCGACAGAGATGCCCCAGAGTGAAGAGCAGGCTTGAAAGATAGTGGGTCCAGTAAGGCTTTTAACTGTTACCGGATTATTGGTAACCACCAGATGTATGAGGTGCTCGACGACACCGCGGCGCAGGTCATCCTCACCATCGAGAGTGGTGACTCCATCCGTCGTGTCGCCCAACACCTCCACACGCCGTACGAGACGGTGAGACAGGCCGTCAATCGGCTGGAAGACGCAGGCTACGTTTCCTATGACGACGGCCTCACTGTCGTCGACGAGCGCGTACGCGACGCAGCACTCGAGCTCGTCGCTGCCAGCGCCGGCGTCAGTCCACCCTCCATCGAGGAAACATACGTCATCCCACAGTTCAGTGACTGGCCGTTCGCGTTCACGCGGATCGACGCCGTCTACGTGTGGACTCAGGGCGGCTACCAGGTCGGTCGCGAGCCCGACGACTATCCACTATTCCTCGCTGTTCGTGAGCAGGACGTCGACGCCTGGGAGTCGTTTTTCGAATCGTTCGACCTCCCGACCGCATTCGAGCGCCGGTCCCGTGAGGAGCTGGATGGATCGCTACAGGTCGTCCTCGAGCCACGCGCGTCACTCGACATCGAGCACGTTGAAGGCTACCCGGTGATCCCGAGAGCCGAGACGATCGAGTATATGCGCGAGAACTACGCCCAGTTCCAGTCGGGGCTGGCGATGCTTGACCGAATGTACGAAGACCTCGATCTTGACGTTGCCTACCGTAAAACCGAGCGTACCTAGGCAGATACGCAAATCGTACGAGACTTTATCGGTCGACAGGGCCAAGATTCGCTTGACCAATGAGTCTGGACGACGCGGTTGAAGAAGCTCTCGCAACATACGGGATGTCGCGGAGCGAAGAGGCTGAGGAAACCGGCCGAATAGTCTCGGCGCTCCAAGATTAGCGCACGCCGTTTACTCGAGATTCCGGATGGAATCAGGATTCCATCGACCCGAATCTCTCCCGGTCGACGTTGATTCGGAGACGATACTCACTGTCGTAGCTTCCCTGTTCGCTTCGCGTTGGGTCGAGCAGCGAGTACCCACTCGTGAATGACTCGAAGAGCGTCTCACGCGTCGGTAGGTCGATACTCAGCTGGTCTGCCAAGTAGACGATCCGCTTGGTCGCAGCGCCATTGTCGAGTCGCTGGAGGTACTCACCGACCGTCGTCCACGAACAGTCCCGATCGTCCGCGGCGACCATCGCCTGTGCGAGTTCGCAGATGCCACCACCGAACTCGGGATGGTCGGCACAGTCAACGAGCGTCTTTTCCACGTCTGCGACGTTCACATCGGTGCCCTCGATGGACGTCGGCTCATAGCCGAAGAATTTGCGCTCGGTGACCGTCACGACGTGATAGGGGACGCCGTGGATCTCCCGACTCTGGGCTCGTGTCGGGGTGACGACGTACACCGTCCGGGGCACTTGTTCGGTCAGCCAGTGGTGCTCGAGGGCGCTGTAGTAGCCGACGTACATCGGCTCGGCGACATGCGAGGCGATAAGATATTCGTGCGTCGTATACCTGCCCTCTTCACCGGCCGCGAGCGGGATGATGAGGTATCGACCGGGGAACAGTCGGTCCAGCCATCCTTTCTCGGTGAGCCGGGAGGCGATCTCGCGGGCGGTATTCGGGGCGACCTCTAGGGTCGTCTCGATGTCGTCGACGGAGATGATCTGGTTGCCCGCGCCAGCGAGTCGTGAGAGAAGTCGGCTCTCACGGGTGGACAGTCCCTGTCGTATATTTTGCGTGTCTTGTGAGTCGTTCATCCCTGCACTTTAGACATAGACTATGAAAACGAGCGGGGCTTCAACATTGCTCATCCGCAATTTGGCTGGATAGAACGCTTTCGCAGAAAAAGAAGCTGAGTCAGTCAGTACTGCTCGACGTCGATAACTTGTTTCGTCTCCCCATAAGCGAGATCCCCATCCCCGGAGACGACTGGCGCGTCTTACTTTGGTGTCTGTCTCAACGGGCAGAAGCCGGACTGAGATGACCTGTAGGCCGATGGGACTCCAGTCAGAACGTCATTCTATTCGTTCGAGCATGGATCTCGTCTTCACGGCGCTTCTACAGAGGATGATTTAATTACGCACAGCGAACCATTACACAAGCAAAATGTCGAATTCAACTGACCCTGCTGCCGTGGCTCGCGATATTGAAACCGGTGACAAGGTACGATTCCATTTTGACGGGAGCTTCAGTACGCACCAGTATCAACCAAGCTCTCCGTTTGAAACTGAAGTCTCGCTATCGTTGTCTCTCCCTGACAGCGAAACAGAGAACCCGACGACTCGAATTGATGTTCAACCACCAGCTGGCGACCAGAAAGCTGACACCTACTTTTTTGAGCTTATCACACCCGCTACCAAGGATTCATTCGTCACTCCGCTCCGAGCAGAAAAGAAGGAAGACGGGCACAAATCTGAGTGGGGAATCAACGGCATCGAGCGGCTTGAGAACCTCTCCCAGCCATAATCCTGTTGCTCAATCCTTGGGCTGACGAGGTTCTCTTGATATCTTACCAAATCTTGGGAACAAAATAGCACAAATTGTTTGGTAAGAGCAGGAAGCGTTGGTTTATCGGATTACCATCTCAATCAGTCGATAATGGACGTGAATGAGGACCCTCCCTTTGTGAATTCTCCTGAACATCTCGACCCCTCTGAAGTCCATCGCCGAGATGAGAAACTCCAACGCGGGAATCACTCCCTCGCTCACTCTGACCACGATGAGATTCTCTCTTCTCTCCTTCAGACGATTCGCACGAATGGGACTCGCCGGACGCTAACACAGTTCTATGTCCACAATCTCCTTCGGATGAGTCTATTGCGGCACGGAGATCAAAGTCGCGCAACATCGAATCCGACTGGCCTAGAGCTCTCACCGCAGCAAGATCCTGGTCTCCCACCGCGACTCGTCCAGTTCGGCGTTGGTATTACCCTCCAGACGGATACTGAAACGATCGATCCACAGTCGTTCGAGCAGATTGCGACATACCTCCTCGAACTCAAGAACTGGTACGCTCGGCAGGGTAGCTCACACCTCCCACTCGACTCACCGATGGCGGATCCGTACTTCGGGATGGTGTGGCGTGAACTCACGACGCTGCGTCACGCAGATGGTTTTCAAATGCTCGAAAAAGCGTACCGCGCATACAAACCCTGGGAGCAGGAGATGGAGGAGCTTCTCGGCTTTTCCATTGAGGACGCCGTCTACTATACCCGTGAACTCACGGATTGGATTACACCGAGATTAGAGGGACAGGATACGAAGGTCGCAAGGTGGTCGCCCTCACTGCTAGATTTCCCTCAGAAAGCGATTGATCTCACGGACGAGGCGGTGTGGGTGTCCGACGAGACTCTTGTGGACTGGTGCGACGACAGCCCACGCTTCCAAAATTTCCTCGATCGACTAACCGTCGAACCAGGGACTGTTTCCGGATTTCGAACGCCGGTAGATGTGAATCCACTAGAGCGAGCGCCATTCGTCCGAACTGGTGATGAGTACTTGCTTCCCCTTCCCCGTACCGTTCTCTATGCTCTCGCCAACACCTTCTACTACGATTTGATCGATTCGGAGTATCAGGGCGAATTTCAGTTGCGGTTCGGTGACTGGCTCGAGGAATGGACTAAGGATTGTCTCTTGAAGGTCTTCTCAGAAGATGATATCATTCGGAACTACACCGCAGCCACGAGACGCGCAGCGTGGGTCGCGGGGCGTCGAGCGGCCGAGGGCTTTCCTAATCGGTTGCTTCCGGACTCAAAACCACATACGAGAGTCTATCGACGCAGCTGTCTCAACAGTAGGGCGTAGGCCCTACTCGTCGTCGTCCTTTGCGTCTTCGACCTTCTCGAACACCACAGCGTACGCCTCCTGCGTGAAGCGATACTTGCTGGGGTCAGAGTACGGTTGAAGAACAGTTCGACCGACGACCTCGTTCACTTTCGCCTTGACCTCGTTGAAGTCGTACGGGTTGTCGACTTCCTCGAGGAGGTCTCGAGTGATTCCTTCGCGGTCGCAGACCTGGGCTACCAGCGTATGCAGCGCGCTGGTGTCTCCGAACGGGGCCGCACTTCTGGTGTCACGGTCTGCGTCGTACTCGACATCCAGGATGATCGGGTTTCGCCCACCCTGGTACTCCAGTACGAGATAGCCGTCGTCGACGAGGTCGTTCAGGAGGCGAGTATACTTGAGAGAAGTGAGTACTCGCTCCTTGTCGTCGATGGCCTCCTCAACGTCGTCTGCGTCCTCTACGTCGTCGCGGAGCGCGGGACGCTCGAACGTCTGTGGCCCATGGACGTGGGCGATCGTCTTTGCAACTCGCTGTCGTGCCGTGGTGAGTTCATCCCACGGTGTGTGTTCTGTGTCGTCGGATGGAGTGTCCGAAGTCGAACTCATACCTCAGATGCTCGCCGCCTAAGCGAAGGGTAAGGTATATCATTAGGGCCGCCAAAATCCAGGCCAAGCCCAATACCCCACCCACCGTAAGGGCCCCAAACCCCTTGACGGCGGAGCGAAGGGGTGGCTGATGGGCGAGCCGACACCGTCCTCCATGCCTGCCTGGCAGCACTCATGGAGGGAATCATTCTGTCGTCGTATCGTTCTATTAGATCGGGGTCCCCGACGTTTTCCGTTGGTACGTTAGTCGCACATAAAAACCTTATCCGTACTTCCGTACTATCGTACCGAATGGTCCGATAGTATGGTAGTAGCATAACTTTTTGTGTAGCACAGTAGTAATGCCATCTATGGGGCTGAACGTTCCTGACCGAGTCCACATTATGCCGGTTGGATACGAGTACGAACGTCTCGTTCAACCAGCCGAGGAATTCCGTGCTGATAGAGTCGTGCTGATTGGACACGAGGAAGACCAAGAAGGCGACGAGGGCGACGAACATCTACAAGCAGCTATCAATGCGCTTGAAGACCGTGGAATCGAGATCGAACCGAAAGAATGCGATATCTTTGACCTCTATTCCTCAATGGGGACGATTGCTGAATCCATTTCCGAACACCAAAGCGACGAAATCTACGTGAATGTTTCAACCGGCAGCAAGGTTACAGCGATCGCTGGGATGATCGCCTCAATGGTTTTGGAATGTACGCCATACTATGTGCGAGCTCGTGATTACGAGGATGATCCTGACGATATTCGGGGGACGACTGAGTTACCGACGTATCCGATTGATGCACCCGATTCGGAGCAAGTAGATGTGATGCAATTCATTGAACGTGTTACCGAACGAGAGGGACCTCCAACGAAAGGAGATGTGATCCATTTCAGCGAACACCTGAACCTGGACTACATTTCGCGAAACGTCGCTGGAAAAGGCAAATACCGGCTGTTAGATGCTCATATTGTTGAGCCGCTTAAACAGCGAGGCTACATCGCCGAATCAAAGCAGGGTCGAAATAAGATCCTTACCCTTACTGAGGATGGTCGCGCAGCCCTGGAAGCGTTTAGATGGTTGATTGACCGAGATATCGACTGGGACGAAATTGAGGATGTTGTAGACAAAGAGAGCGAATAACTCCTCCTGATATTGACTATAGGTATTTCTATAGGAATAGCTAAACCATAGGGCAGTACAACAACCTACAGCCCACGAAACTGAACTACTCCTCAAGGCGGTCTCGGACTTGGGCAACGTACGGACTGGTATCCCAGCTTCGATGCGGACTAATCACGGAAAGCAGCGTCCTCGCCGCGTCGTCGGTCAGATGGCCGTTCCGGGCGTACTCACTGATGAGCCGCGGTGTCGGCACGATCCGTGGTCCCTGTAGCACCGCGTGGATAAGCGGGAAATTCGTCCCGCCGAACTCGTCGGTGAGAAAGCCGTCGACGTCACGTGTGTTCGCGAGCACGATCCCGTCGGTTTCGCCGTCGTCGAGACCGAACGTCGGCCGCGAGTCCGGGGTTTCGGTACGCTCGTAGGGATCCTCGACGGCGTAGAAGTCACGAGCTGCGAGCACGTTCGTCGCTGCGGCGCCGTGGATATCCTGATACTGGGTAAGATCCTGAAGTTCGGTGACAACCTCCGGAGGCACGAACACGTCACAGGAGGTGAGCAGATACTGGAGCGGGTCGGGCTCGATGGCAGTATCGTACGTGTCGTCGGCCCGCGGTACGGCCAGACTGACCAGTGCGCTCGTATCAGCGACGATCGTCCGCAGTCGCCGCTCACTCATCGCTCGTCGGCAGTAGTGTCAACTGTCACCGCGTCTTCACCATAGATGTCGACGTCCTCAGGGGCCGCGAGATCAAGTGGCTCGTCGTCGAGGTCCGCCTTGAGCAGCCGCAGCCGCTGAGCAGTTTCGGCGCCGACCAGCTGCTTGACGGTCTCGAACTCCAGCTGGTCGTCGTAGTACTTCGTCGCGACCAGCTCTTGGAACGTCTCGCTGTCGGCGGTTTCCTCGATATATTCACGGATGGCCTCGACAAGCAGGTCCGTCCGATCCTTATCGAAGAGGTCAGCAATCGCGTCAAGCCGGTCGACGAGATACTCCGGGGACTGGAAGTGAACGCGTCGCGGCTCGTCACTCGAACTCATTCTATGTGCATATCTTGCACATAGAGTGATAACCATTTCGGCGTCTGCACACAGCTTGCACATCGAGGGGTGAAATCAAGAATCGTCCTATCGTGCGTTCAGCTCTTCAAGCACCTGGACAGCCGTTGTCCCGATTCGAACGCCGTCGATGTTGTCGACGTCGAGGCCCGCCGTCGCAGTTCGAAACGGATAGGCGTCGACGAGTACTCGCTGGATAATGGTTCAGACAGTCTCAGAGCCATATCTGTCGACGACAGTCGCCATCGCTTCGTCCAGGTGGGCGTCTTGGTGGTCCTCCCGTGGTGGCCGTTCGAGGACGAGTTCGACGACGTTATCGACCGATTGGTGTCAGGGTTCCCAGTACGTTCCCGAACATGTACGTGGTCGTCGACGACGAGAAATCCTCACGAGACTGTGTCGCGCTCGCCCACGAAGCGATCGAGACCTATGACGCCGCGTACTATGAGACTCAACTCGTCAGAGCTGTCGAGAGCGTGCTGTCTCCCCTGGGGTGGGATCGGACCGTTATTCGACGGAAATTCGATGAAACTCGTGTCCGCGGAATCACGGACTGGACCTGACCAGCCCCCGTTTTTCGAGTTGTAAATGGGATAGGGGTACGGTGGACACCCCTATTTCGTGTTGTAAGACACCCCTATTTCGTGTTGTAAATATGCCGCATACGCCCTCTACAGCCCATCTATCCGGTATTCTAGCTTCACGGACGATGTCCACAGTTGCCTACTCGGAACGAAGGCAGCTGCGGATCGCGATGAGCATCCACTTGTGAGTACATCGCAAAAACACACCCCCCTATTTCGAGTTGTAACGCGAACGGCCGCTTCTGTATCGAAGATCGATATCCGAGACACACCCCTATTTCGAGTTGTAAACGAAAGGGGGGTCAAATTGGAGGCCTCAGTAGGGACTCTAGTTCAGGAACCCGTTCATTTTCGATTTCGCGATAGAGCGCATCATCTCTTCTTCTTGTTCCAGGTTAGCAAAACGATCGTCCTCTAGGATTCGTTCCATAATCGACTCAGGGTCTTCAGCGAGGTCGAAGTGCATGTGGATACCTTTTCCCCGTCCTCGGCCACGACGGTCGAACTCAAGGATGCCATAGGTCGCCTGTTCAGTAACATGGTTCACGAAGGTTTCTCGGCCATAGGAATCAGCTCCGAGAGTGTCACAGACGAACTGGTAGAGGCTGTAGGAGGGTCCGGCCGGAATCCAGTCCACACTGGCATTTGAGTAGTGGTCTGTCGCAGCAACGGCGAAGATACAGAGCTTCTTTTGCGTCGAGAGTCCACCGATATGCCGTAATTTCCGATCGGAGTCATATCGGTCCTGGGCAGTCCGGACGTGTGATTCTTCGACACGCTCGTCTCCCTGTTTATCGGCTAATTCCCCGGACCACCGAAGCAGATCGATAGCCTTCCGTGCATCACCGTGCGTCTGAGATCCGAACGCGGCGACGAGTGGGACGACGTCATCCGCGAGCGCCTCAGGCTTGAAGGCGTCTTCACGATTGCGGAGGATATGTCGAAGCTGCGTTGCGTCGTAATCCTCGAAGAAGATCTCGTCTGGATTGAATGAACTATTCGCGCGACTATTGAGATCAGACATGAAATCGACGTAGTTGGTTATCGCAGTGACGGAAACGGGGCCATCAAACCGGCCGAGGTCTCGAGCCCGCGAGAGTTGGTAGAGGAGTGAATTATATTCTGGTTCCGAGTATGGGCCGTCGAGCATGTCGACCTCGTCTAAGACGAAAATTACGCCGTCATAGTGTTCGCGCATGATTTCCCACAGGCGCTCGAGTTTCTGGTCTGTCGAGACCCCACTCTCGGGAACTCCCGGTTCTTCATCGATATTTGCCGTCGCTTCTTGAATGAGACGATAGACTGCACGACTGGTCGTACCTGGGCCCTCGCAGTTTATTGAAAACACACCGAACCGCATTCCCTGAGCCTCACTCAGCTCGACGATTTTCTTACAGACAGCATGGATAATCAGGGATTTCCCCGTTCCAGACGGCCCAGTCAGCAACATCTCCGGAATGCCGTGGTTCTGGAGAGCGGGTTTGAGATTTGTGATGACGGTCTTCAACTGCTCATCGCGACCAACGATCCGATCTTCGTCGATTATCGTATCCGGACGAACCAAATCCTTGTTTTCGAAGACAGTCTCAACAGATTCAGATTGGAGCTCGTCCATAATCGAGATCCCGCTACCAGAATCGTCGAGCGTAGTTTGACTGCTGGTAGACTCCTCGGAGTTACTCTCTCCGTGCTCTCCGGGAACCTCCGTTATAGATTCAGACTGTTCCGTCTGGTTATCTGTAACCGGCGATTCATCACCCATACCCCAATCCTCTGGGGGCCTACTATAAATAAGTAAAGGCAACCTATTTCGATTTGTAATCTCGAAGATTCACCCGGTGGAGTTACTGAGTCGGCAGTCTCCTCATTCTAAGTGTCGAACCGATTTCGATACAGAGACGCACCCCTATTTCGAGTTGTATAGTCGTGTCAAATATTAAATTGAATCTAGCAACACACCCCTTTTTCGAGTTGTAACGGATTGGGGGCTTCTAACACGGTTTCGAGATATTCTCGACGCCCAGTCGTGTCATATCAATAGTATTGGTCGGAAGTAGTTCAGCCCACCCGTCGAGAACCCACCCAAGAGAAGTCACGAACCATCCTCGAAGACCAGCTTGACCACTACTCCACGGGAGAGTCCCCACACCCCCACCCCTTTTTCGAGTTGTAACAGAACAAGGGTGGGGTGGGGAGAGAAAGCCGAAGAAGGCACAAACAACTCGAATAGCCGGTTTTAGAGGTATCACGCCTCCTTACCACGAAATTCTACATAAGACTATAAGATAGGAACCTTTATATCCTATGGTAGCAAACAACATCCGCATTAGGTGATTCTCACGAACGATACGTAAGGAAGCTTACGTATCCGTGAGTAGTAGGATCGACATGGGTTTGTTCGAGGAACACCGTAAGAATCGCTGTTTGAAGCTCTCTACCGCAGATTCGTGGTGTTTCGATCTCGTCTAACAGCTCATCTGTCCCTCCCGCTGTTGTGCGTTACAACTCGAAAAAGGGGTGGGGGTGTCACCCACCTCTCGAGGCAGGGTCTCGCTCGAGTTTAAATACCAATTCATTACCTACCTACGACCTGCACTCCAAGGGGATCGTCCACTAAATATGCTCCTCTACAGCCCGTCAGGGACGGGGAAGTCGCTCATCATCAACGCCGTTTGTCAGCAGGTTCTCGAACCCGCGAATCCACAGAGTGACCGATCTACCACGAGTTGTCGGCAGAGTTCGTCTTATTCGTCGGGATTGACTGGCGATTTATATTTTGACTTGATTTTTTCTCCCTCCCGCCACTGCCAGTAGTAGTATCGGTTGTCGTTGATCTCCTTGATCGTGATTGTGGCTTTCGACGGGACGGCGTCCGGGAGATCATTCGGCCGATCCTCGATCTCGTCCTCCTCCGATTCTTCCTTGAGGCGGGCCTCGCGAGCTTTGTGCTCGGCCAGTTCCTCGGCGTAGCGGGCAACGTGCTGGAGCTGGTCTGGGGAGTATCCGTTGAGCGTATCGACAATGTCTGTCGGGAGTTCCGTTGGCGGCGTCGGTGGTTCGTAGGACATTGGCCGTTCTGCGTTAACCAACACTGGTGGTAGGAACATAGTTTTGTTGGTTAAATTTGTCCAGATTCGATTTCTCTCCCGCTCGGTGACAACGCGGCCGATGATTTACGGTTGAGGGCCTAAAACCGATAGCTAATGTCGAATGGGCTGGGAGCCGGTTTCTTCGGGTTAACGCTCTTGGCGATCCTCCTGGGACTGGCTGCGGTCCTCTCCCTAATATTGATCGGTGTGGTCGGGTTTCGACGACGGACAGGAACCGTCCCCCAACTCCTCAAATACGTCTCGATTGCCGTGCTCGGCGGCGTCCTTCTGGTTGCTGGGTTTGGCGTGCTGGCGATGTACGATGAAGCAGTCCTCCTCGCCGTCCTATTCTTGACGATCGTCTTCGTGCCGCTCGCCGCAGTCGGCATCTACCTGCACCAGACAACCGAGCTAACCCGGGTGGATGCCCTTGTGACCACCGGCTTAGCGTGGAGTCTCCCGTTCGTAATCGGTGTGGGCGTCACGTTCGGCCTCACGATTGGCGTCAGTTCGACGTTTGATCTGGCACCCGTCGAGTCACAACGGCTGGTGGTGGTCTGGATCGCCATGCTCGTCGGTGGGGCTGTCATCGTGATCGGTTCGGTTTTCCTCGGCAAGTACCTCAGTCAGTCGTTCACCCCGCCACGCCCCGTGTGACTCCTGCGATAGTGAGTCACGTCTCGCCGGGACGTGGCGCGTTCTCGTACTTGACCATCTTCTCGGGCTTGTCGGAAATCAACTCGTAAATTTGCTGGAGCGTCTCCTCCGCGGCGAGCAGATTGTGCTCTTCCAGGAACTTGCGTCCCGCCTCGGTGAGCCCGTAAAACTTCCAGGGGTAGCCCTGTCGGCGCTGGTCATCGTCCAGGGCGACCTCCGTGACGAACCCGGCGTCGATGAGCTTCTGGATGTGCTTGTAGACCGTGGCCTCGCTGACGCTCGGGTTGAGTTCCTCAAGTTCGTACATCGAGGGGAGCTGCTGTGGATGACCGAGAATATCGCTGATGAGCGAAAACCGCGTCTGTTGAGTCACGAAATGGACGAGGTCCCGTGTTGCCGATTCGGTTCCGTTCCCCAACCGACTGTCCATATCTTTGCGTTCAACGGGGAGCGGCAAAGTAGTTTACTCTCGACTAAACTACCCGAGGATCAGTGACGCTATGACCTCGAGGGGAGGCGCCCATCAGGTCGTGGGACCCGCCCCCGCTTGATCTCCTGATCGACTCGCCGGAGGTGTTTACAGCCGCCCTCGGGCGTACGCTTCCGCCAGTCCGGACACGTACACGACTCGCTTATTACGTCGACTTCATACCAGTTCCCAGACGCTGACTGAACGTCGTACTTACCGCCTTTTTCGAGCAACGAGACGTTCATCTCTTCGTCGACAGCACGTCTGGTTCGAGGCTCGAGATCGTCCTTCGGTGTCGAATGCTCTGCGATGACCATCCGGTCGCGAACGTCGCCTGTTCGTCCCCCATCTGGCGCAACGGTGGCCGTGGGCCCCCGAATCTGATTCGCAAGCAAGGCCTCGACCGGATGCCCCTCCGGCCACAGGTAGTGGACTTCCCGCCGTTCGCGATGATCGTAGGAGCCACAGGCGGCAGCGCTCCCAGTCCAGACACGCCACGCCCCGAGTGCTGCCATCACGTCGACGATGACTCGCGGAACAGCCTCGTACTCGTCGGGGTAGAACATCCGGAAGCGAGTACACTCTTCCTGCGGCGGAACCGTCTCCCACCACTCGACGTCGTCGTCCCAGCTCTCGTACATCGCCTTGTCTTCCCCGTATCCGACAGTCACGCCGTCAATCTGCGGTATCTCCACCGATGTTTCGTCAGCCTCGTCTTCGAGCAGCCGAAGAACAGCGTACCGGAGATACTCGTGTTCCGGATGGTCTGATGATTGGGCGACCTGCTCGTGGTGCTCTGCGACTCGCTCTGCCTCGTCGAGAACGGTCGTTAGATATCGGTCGGTCATGGGTCGGTGGAGACGGGAGTGCGCCTCCGCCCCTCGGCGGGCGCTGATAGACTTAACCAACGAATAGCGGCCAATAGAATTCCCTGTTGGTTAATTCATCTCTGCTCAAATGCTGAGCCGGATCGGATTACCGGAGCCAAGAATAAGATATCTGTATAAAGATAATTCTACAGGGAATACGGGGGACAAGACTAATACAGTTAGATGTGATACCGATAACTAGCGATGATGGAGTACGTCGACGAGACCGCGGCGAAGATCATGGTCGCGGCCCGACCGGGCGACTCGATCCGTCGGGTCGCCCAGAAGATCGACGGCTCCTACTCGTGGGTGTACGACTGGATCGAGCGGTTGGAGGACGCAGGGTTCATCCGACGTGAGGACGGCGTCTACATCGAGAATTACGCTGTCAGGGATCGCTACTACGATCTCGTCGCGGCCATCTCTCGCGCTGTTCCCCCCTCGATCGACGAGGGCTACGTCATTCCGCACTTTGCCGGGATGCCCTTTGCGTACACGAAAATCGACGGCGTCTACGTTTGGACCCACGGTGGCTATCAGATCGCCCGCGGCCACGACGACTATCCCATCTTCATCCAGGTCGCCGACCAGGATGTTGAACGTTGGACGGCGTTCTTTGATGAGTTCGGGATTCCGAGCCGGATCGAAGAACGACCGGACGCGACCGACTCCGACGCGACCGTCTCGTACGTGTTGTTCCCGACGAGTGGGGGCATCACTCGCGAGTGGGTCGACGGCAATCCGGTTATTCCGTTGGACGAGACGATCGAGCACATGTTGGAGTACCGGGTGAACTACGAGCCGGCGTTGGAGATGATCGCCGACGAGTACGACCGCGATATCGACGCGTCCCACGAGGATCCGCGTTTGAATGCATGAGCCTCGGTGAACGCGAAGACGAACTACTGGATACGCTGGAGGCAGTTATTGCAGCTGACCTGCCGTACGTGCTCGTCGGTGGGTGGGCGATCGCGGCGTTCAATCAACGCTTCACGACGGACGTCGACGTCGTCATTCCGGCACAAGCGGTCGACGACTACACTGACCTTCTCACCGACCGTGGCTACGAGAAAACGGCCGGTGTCGAGCGAAACGAGCTCTACGAGGGCCGTACCATCAGGTTTGAGAAGGACATCGGGAATCCGGTTCGGTTCGACGCGATGGTGGACGCGCTGGGCTGTCGCCAGACGGAGGCCGAGTGGTCGTATCGCTATCTGGCCCAGCACTCTGTCACCGAGGAACTGCGAACCGGGCGCCCGGTAACAGCCAGGATTCCGGAACGGGAGTTGCTGTTCGCGGTGAAACTCCACAGTGGCCGCAAGGCAGACTCCCGGGATCTGGTGGTGCTGGCTGCTGGCGCGGATTTCGACCGCATCGCGACCCATCTGCATCGCGGAGAATCTGCGAAGCTCACTGGTCGCATCGAGACTGTCCTCGACCGACTCACGTCGGAGAATTTCGCGGACGCATTCAAAGGGGTCTTCGAACAGCAAACGGTTCCCGACCAGGATATCGATGCCGTCGTCGAGTTCCTTCGTGACCAGCAGCGCCGAATCGATTCTGAACGATAACATCGACTGTCGATGGGTATGTCTCGGGACCGATCGAAACACGCAGGGTCGGACGTCGAACGAATTAACCAACAGAGTGGGATAGTACCCCCAGATGTTGGTTAACAGCCGGGGAAGGCGTGTTCAGCCCTCTACAACTGTGTCGATTATCTCTTGCGCGGTCGAACTGATCCGGCCGAGACGCTCCTGAATGCTCTCCGGATCGTCGTCCTGCCACGCGGCAAGATAGAACGCTGACCCGCTCGTATCCAGGTTGAAATACCGTCCGACGATGTACGCAACGGCTTCCGCTTCGACCTCGCGTTTTGCGCGCACGGGCTCGTCGTCGCCCTCGAAATGGAGCAGCGCGTGGGCATACTCGTGAATCAGCGTCACCGCGAGATCGGCCTGATTTGAGCGGGCTTTCGCTTCGACGACGGGCTGGCCCTCGTGGAGAGTCCGGTGTTTGCAGACGCCTTTCGCGTCGCCATGCTCCCACTCAGCAGCGTCGACGACACGGACGTCGATATCGAGCGTAGTTGCTGCATTGAGGAGTGCTGGTACCAGGTCGTCGGCGTTACCAGTGGCCTCGGTTTCCAACTCGGGGAGCGGTTCGCCCTCGGTTTGAGACACATCGAAGACTGCCGTTGGTTTGAATCCAACCAGTCCTTTGGACCACTCCTCGGGCGGCGTCTCGTCATAGTCACAGTCGCTTTGCTCGTGGTAACTCGGTGAGTTCTCGCACTCAGGGCACTGCTTCGTAATAATGGGTGCCCAGATCCAGATCGCCTGTTCGCCCTCTTGGACGTGCCGGTCGAACTCCGACCGCCACGTATTGTAGCCCGCTACGCGGGTTGCCTCGGGACACTGGAGCTTGATCAAGAGGGTGTTGCGATGGGAGTAGTCGTGGAACCGGGACTGGACATCGAGCCACTCCTGGAACTGTTGGCTGGCTTTTGCCTCGTCGACGTCTGCGACGAGCTCGTCGATCCAGTCTTCGATGGTACTGTGCATCTCGTCGTGTCGGGTGTCGGTCTCCTCGAACGAGATCCCCGACTCACTGGCTGTCATCATGGATTGCATCACATCGAGTACGACGACGTCTCCGAGAAGTCAGGACGCGCCGCACCCCTCGGGGGCGCACAATAAACGACGGCGCGACTGCGGGGTTTATGTTAGGGTTGCTATCGGAGGCTGGGATTAACAACCAGTGCGACACAATCACCGGGAGAATGGGTCTCGTCGAAACGCTCCGCGGGGTCGTTGGGACTCGCACGTCCAGCCCGTCTACCCTGTATGAGTGCCGACACTGCGGAACGACCCTTTCCGAGGACGCCGAAACGTGTCCGACCTGTGGTGGAGAAGACGTTGCATGTTACCGGTTCTAAGTAACATACCACCTATCTAACAGGTTGCGGTCAGGCTCGTTTCTGTTCGAGATAGTGTCCGGTCAAACACCCCGTAGTGTCAATGGGGGATCGGTTATCGAAGCGCTGCCTTCTCGTCAGCGAAACCGATCGTGACGAGATACTCGAGGAATGCATCGAACTGGTCGACGTCGCTGGGTGTATCCGTCGCGAGGTGTCGTGCCCACTCGATCGCCCATTGGAACACGGGGTCGGTCCCGCCTTTGCCATGTATATACCACCAGCGGGCGGCCTTCAGGACGACGAGCGGATTCGTCGGCGGTTGCTCGCTTGCGAGTCCACGAGTGATCGACCGGATTTCCTCGGGTACTTCAGTGGAGTCGACCTCACCTGATTGGGTGTTCGATACGTCGACTGGAATATCGTCGATCGAGACATCGTTCGGACGCTGTTGTTGACTCACGGAAAATCACCTTCTCGGAGGACTTTCTGGATCGAGCCCTCGCCCTCTCCGGGGCGCGAAAAACCACTCGTGGCGTCACGCCGGCGGAAGGTACACGCTCTGCTCGCCGGCAATCTCCTCGAGGTTGTTCCGATGGCGATGTGAAAAGTAGCACTCGTAGCTGCAGTACCCGCAGACCACGCCGGTATCATACTCAGCGATGAAGGGACCGCGCCGAGTCGTCCAGACGTTCGCTTCGCATTCGGTACACGCAGCACTATCGAGATCGCTCGGTGACGGTCCCTCGTACTCGATTTCTAGGGTGTCGTTATGTGGTGTTGAATCGGGCCAGACACCGTGAGACTGCCAGAAGGCCTTGATGCGGGCGAGACTGTGTCGGACTGTCTTCCGAACTGTGACGTGGGAGGCGTCACGGCCGCTATCATCCCAGCCGTCAGCCGTCCAGAACTCCCCGAACTGCGCGCCGCGATGCAGCCCGTTCCAATCGAGGCCGACGATGTCGGCTGGCGGATCATCGGTGAGTGTCGGCCGGGTCAGCAGTCGAATGGCATCGAGCTGCTTGGGCGGACTCCCGCCGAGGATGTGGACGCGCCGCCCTCTCCAATCGGCTGGGTCGGAGAACTCGTGCGCCAGGCGGTCGGCGTACCCCCGTGAATAGCCGAGGATGATATCATCTGGGATCGCGTCAATCACCGCCTGTGATTTCGGGACGATGATGACCTCGGCATCGGGAAAGCTGTCTTGAATCTCACGAGCAGCAGCGACGTGGGCGTCAACGTCAGTAGGTTCGTAGATGTCGCCGATGACACCGACCTGTGGCTCGTACTCGAAGAACCGTTCGACGAATCGATCCAGATCGGGATTCCGGAAGTCGTTGTCGAGCATCCCGACGGGGAGGGTGAGATTCTGATATTGGGTCTCCTGATACCCGCAGTCCTCCCGAAAGCCGGGAAGGAAACCGAGCTTATAGGCATCCAGAGTGAACGGCGCTCGATGGAGGAACGCCACAATATCGGCTTGTCTGGCGGCAGCGATGTCGCTCGCCGTGCTGGCGCTGAAGCTCAGATCGAGGGACATAATTGGAGTCACGAGGCCGCTGTTGGCCGCCCCGCGCCCCTTCAGGGGCCTGAAAAACCGAGGCGCAGTCTGTTAACCAACAACAGGGAAACTCATGCGGGGACTGTTGGTTAACAACGGGACTTACTCTTCGTCCTCACGCAGCTCTTCAGCCTTCCATTTGAGCCGGCGCAGAATCTGCGTTCGGTTCTGGTGGGCGTTCTCGTAGGAAACACACTCCTGAAGGGCTTCCATATCCGGGATCGTCGCGATACCGGCCTTGATCAGGCGCGTGTTCGGTGCTTCGAGACGCTTCTTGGGTGGGAATTCGTCGCTCTCTTTGTCGTCAATGGTTCCCATTCGAAAAGCCTCCACCCCTTTGGGGCCGACACAAACAACTCTCCGGACGATAACGCCCCCTCTCTAATAGATATACTACCGGTATAACAGCTACCGTAATGGTCATCCCCCGCGAGTGTTTACAGGCCCGTATGGAGAGAAAGACGATCTCCGTCACCGGGATGTCCTGCAATGGGTGCGAACAGAACGTGGAGACCGCCCTGCGAAACCTCGATGGTGTGAATCGGGTCGAGGCCGACCACGACGCTAACACGGTCGACGTGGTCCTCGAGGATGGGGTCTCCAACGACGACGTGAACGCGGCAATCGAACAGGCTGGATACGACGTAGAGGCCTAATCAGCCGCCGCTCGACCGTCTCTCACGTCACCTTCTGTGCGTTCGTCGAGGGCGAACTCGGTGTTGACACCCTCACCGGAGAGGAGTTGACCAGCGAAGCTGTTGGCGAGAACGGCCGAGACGGACAACACCATCGCGAGCATCGCGAACACCGGGTGTACGAGCCCGGTCGTCGCGGTGGCGACGCCGACGCCGTTGAACATGAAGGCCGTCACGAGATTCTGACGAGTCTTCCGATAGCTCTCGTTCCCGATCTCGTAGGCGTCCATCACGCCGCCGAGCCGGTTGCCCATCAGGACGATATCCGCTGACTCAATGGCAATATCGGTCCCTGCGCCGATGGCGATTCCGATATCCGCCTGCGTGAGTGCGGGGGCGTCGTTGATGCCGTCTCCAACCATCGCGACGCGGTGGCCGGTATCCTGTAGTCGGCCGATTTCCTCGCGTTTCTCGTCAGGGAGGACGTCAGCCATAACCCGGTCGATGCCGACCTCCTCGGAGACTGCATTCGCGGTACGTTCGTTGTCCCCGGTGATCATCACGGGCGTGATGCCGGTGTCGCGCATCCGCTGAACAGTCTCGGCGGCATCGGCTTTGATTTCGTCGCCGATGCCGATCAGGCCGATGAGGTCACCGCCACGGACGACCCCAGAGACGGTGAGGCCGCGGCCCTGGAGTCGCTCAATATCGTCGTCTCCTTTCGACAGGTCGATCCCCTCGTCGCTGAGCCATCCCGGTTTCCCGACCAGCACGTCATCGCTGGCCACGGTTGCCCGGACGCCCTTGCCAGTCACGGAGTCGAAGGCATCGGGGTCAGCGTACTCGACATTTTGCTCGTCGGCGAACTCGAGGATCGCATCGGCGAGAGGATGCTCGGAGAACGCCTCTGCACTGGCCGCAGTCGTGAGTACATCCACCTCGTCGGCACCGAACGCGACGACCTCACTGACGGCGGGTTCGCCGACGGTAATGGTGCCGGTCTTGTCCAACACGATGTGGTCGACGTCCGGGAAGATCTGGAACGCGTCGCCGGAGCGCATCAGGATGCCACGGTTCGCGGCCTTCCCACCGCCCCGGATGAGGGCGAGGGGAGTCGCCATCCCGAGGGCGCACGGATAGCCGAGCACGAGGACGGCCAGTGCTGCGAACGCCCCGCGCTGGACGTTTGGATCTGCCCCCCATGCGAGCGGTGCAACCACCCAGAAGAGGAACGACAGACCGGCAATCGTCAAGACACCTGGGACGAAGTACTTGAGGACGCGGTCGGCGAGCTGGATGATGCCGGGTTTCATCGCCCGCGCCTCCTCGATCTCGCGGGCGACCTGGTTCAGGAACGCGTCCTCGCCGGTTGCTGTTACCTCGATGAGCAGCATCCCGGTCTCGTTGACGCTACCGCCGATCACCTCGTCGCCTTCGGTCTTCTCCTCGGGGATGGACTCACCGGTGGCGACCGACTCGTCGACTGTGGATTTGCCCTCGACGACCTCGCCGTCGACAGGGATGTTCTCGCCGGGCTTGACCCGGACGCGATCACCGACGTCGAGGTCGTCGACAGGGACCTCTTCGACACCACCGTCATCACTGACGCGGCGTGCCGTGTCGGGCTGGAGGTCGAGGAGACTCTGGACGGCCTGTGAGGCGCGCGTGCGGACGATGAGGCTGGTGTACTCCGAGAGGATGTGGTAGGTGGTGATGAACACGGAGACGGCGAAGAAGTGGACGGTCGGGAAGCCCGGAAACACGAACAGGCCAAGCAGTCCGCCGAGGAGCCCTGCGAACGCGCCCGCTTCGAGGAGAACGTGCTGGTTCAGAATCCCACGACGGAGACTCTGGAACGCCTTCTGTTTGATATATCGTCCGGGGCCGAACATCGTCTCGAGTGCCAGCCCCAGCGTCACCAGATCCATCCCGAGCGATGCCGACTCGAAGCGTCCCATCGCGAAAATCATCCATCCCATCAGGGCAGCGACCACAATAGATGCGCCGCCTGCAAAGAGGAGGCGCCGCTTCCCGTCTGCGAGTTCGGCCTGCTGTTGCTCGTATCGCTTCGTCTTGTCCGGATCCCGAATAGTATAGCCGAGGTCCCGGAGCGTGTCCTTTACCTCGACCTCGCTCAGGAGGTCGTCGTCGTACTGGACGAGGACCTCTTCGTGGGCGAGACTTACGTCGACGTCCTCGACGCCGTCGGTGCGGCTGTAGGCCTTCTTGATGCTCTCGGCACAGAACGAGCAGGACATCCCCCCGACGTTGAATTGTTCGTGTGTCGCTCCCATCGTGGATGTTGCTTATCGCGCGACGCGGATAACCATTACGACAAACATAGTAGCGGTCTCGAAGTACTAATACCGCTGTCGGGAGTGTGGCGTTACTCTTACTGTCGTCGTCCGCTTACGTCGTCACAAGAATGGCGCTCCTCGAATCAGACGTGCCGATTCGCGAGGTCGTGACGACGGACCCGGAGAAAGCGAAAGCCTTAGAGAACGACGTCCGGGCGAAGATCCTCGACATGCTTGCTGCTGAGGAAATGACGATCGAGGAGATTCACGACGAACTGCACCGTCGTGGCGAGGAGAAGGCCGAGACGACGGTGCGCCACCACGTGAACGTCCTGAAAGATGCTGGGATGGTTGAGATCGCACGGCTCGAGGAAGCTGGTGGGGGGACGCGGAAGTACTACAAGTCGAACACTCGGGTCTTCTCGTACGACCTCCCGGAAAGCAGCACAGAGCAACTCGCTTCGGCTCAGGACACAACGACCGAGGAACTGGCTGCCCTGATCGAGACGCTGGCCGAGGAACACGGCGACGAGATTCAGGCCGTTGCTCGGGAAATGAAGCCGTGTGAATACTGCGAGACGCAGCACTACGAGGAGTTCGTCGTTCGGGAACTGCTCAATCGCGCGCTCATCGACCTCGGCGAGAGTGGCGAACTCGCTGCCCGGTTGTCGACCGACCAGTAGGCAGTCCGTCACCACGGCTTTGCCGGTCCGGTTCGTAGGCCGGCCCATGGCTCACACAGCAGTCATCGCAGGTGTCGGTCCAGGACTCGGTGAATCGCTCGCACGGAAATTCGCAGCTGAGGGCTGTCAGGTCGCACTCTTCGCTCGGTCGGCAGACTACATCAACGACCTCGCAGCGGATCTTCCTGACCCCGGTGAGGGGCTTGCCGTCCAGACTGATCTCACCGACGTCGATCAGATCCGAGACGGGTTCGAAGTAGTGCGCGATGAATTCGGGCCGGTCGATATTCTCGTGAACCACGCCAGTGCCGCCTCCTGGAAGGGACTCATGGACGTGGACGTTGCGGAATTCGAACGGGCGTGGGCGGTTAATGGGCGAGGGGCGTTCGTCTGCTCGCAGGAAGCCGTGGGCGACATGCTTGAGACGGGCGGTGGGACGGTCATTTTCACAGGCGCGACCTCTGCAGTACGGAGCCTCGGGGGCGCAATCGGATTCACGGCTGCGAAGTTCGCCGCCCGCGGCATGGCGATGGACATCGCCCAGGAGTTCGGCCCCGAGGGGGTTCACGTCGCGCACGTGGTCATCGACGGGCAGATCGACACGCCAGGCGTTCGTGACCAGTTCCCCGACCGGGAGGACGAGACGTTTCTCGATCCCGATGAAATGGCCGAGACTTACTGGCACCTCGTCGAACAGGACGACGTCAGTACACAGCCGTTCGAGGTCCACATCACGAACGGCCCCCAGAACTCCGAGTTCATTTGAACGCGCCGTCGGAACGCGACCCCGGCTTTCGCAGTATACACTCTGAGCCGGAACTGAGTGTGGATTCTATTTAAAAAGAAATCCCTGGTTGGATTCGACGAAGGGCCTACTCTGCGGCCTCGGTAACCGTGGACGCCGCCTGCTCCAGTCGCGGGACGACCTCGTCGGTCGTGGCGGTTTCGTGAGCAATGAACCCGTAGTTGGTCAGTGCGGCCTGCAGTGCCTCTTCGCCGGCTGCGGCCGTCGCGTCAGTGACGGTCAGGACTTCGAACCCGTTTTCGACGGCGTCCCGGAGGTGCGACTCGACGCAGAGGTTGGCGCTCATGCCGGCGAGAACGAGCGTATCGATGCCGCGCTGGCGGAGCTGCGTCTGGACGTCGTTGCTCCAGAAGCCCGATAGTTGCTTGTGCGGCGAGAGGACGAACGTGTTGTCGTCGGGCTCCAGTTCCGGCACGAAGTCGCTGCCGTCGCCGTCGACATCGAACATCCGGGTGTCGAACATGATCTGGTCGATGGTGTTGAGGTGCTGCCAGCTCTCGTACTCGGCGTCCTGGTACTCGTGCGGGGAGTAGATGACGGGGATGTCGCCCTCGCGCGCGGCGTCACGGAGGCGACGGAGCTTATCGACGACAGCGTTCTCCTCGACGGTTTCGCCGACCTTGTCCCAGACGACACTCTCCGGCTTCAGGAAGTCGACTTGTGGGTCAGTAATCAATACGGCGGTACTATCACTGTTGAGTTCGAGTTCAGACATAGTTACCTTCAGTAACCCTGTATGGGGTGTACCGACTTAATTATGGAGTAATATCGAGGTAAGTTACTTATGTGGCGGTAACTGCAACCGCGGTTCGTAGTTCGGAGACCCCCGGCTCGCCCGGACATCGCGCCGGTGTCCGTCCTGTCGAGGGACGTTGTAGTGTCTCCGAGCGGCAGGATTGTAAACGAGAAGCCCATCGGTCTGGGTATGGGCCGGAATATGCTCGTTGACGGGGAGTGGAAGACGGATATCGAACCGTACACCGACGAGAGTGGTGCGTTTGATCGGGCTGAAACCTCGTTTCGTGACTGGATTCGCGACGACCCGGAGAGCAGGTTCCAGCCGGCCGCCGGGCGGTACCACCTCTACATCGCGCGGAACTGCCCGTGGGCACACGGGGCCGCGCTGACGCGTCGCCTCGCCGGGCTGACTGATGTCGTCTCGATGGATGTCGTCGACCCGTGGCGCGAGGACGAGGGCTGGAAGTTCACCCCCGAGAAGGACGGCTGCACTCCCGACACGGTCAACGGCTGTGACTACCTCCGAGACGTGTACGTCGCAGCCGACCCCGAGTACACCGGCCGGGTGACCGTGCCGGTGCTCTGGGACCGCGAGCACGAGACCATCGTCAACAACGAGTCCATCGAGATCATGCGGATGTTCGCCACCGAGTTCGCCGACTACGGCGACGCGGGCCGCGACCTGTACCCCGAGGGCGACCGCGACGAGATCGACCGCATCATCGACGCCATCTACGATTCGATCAACAACGGCGTCTACCGGGCCGGCTTCGCCGAGTCGCAGGCCGCCTACGACGAGGCCGTCACCGACGTTTTCGACGCGCTGGATCACTGGGACGAGGTGCTGGCCGACCAGCGCTATCTCGCCGGCGACCGGTTGACCCTCGCGGACGTGCGCATATTCCCGACGCTGATCCGGTTCGACGAGTGCTATCATACGTCGTTCAAGTGCAACCGGCAGTACCTCCACCAGTACGACAACCTCTGGCCGTACCTGCGTGACCTCTACCAGACGCCGGGAGTCGCCGAGACCGTACGGATGGAGCACATCAAGGACGACGGCTACTACCAGGGGGAGATCACGCCGATCGGGCCGGGGCTCGATTACGACCAACCCCACGACCGGGATCGGCTCTCGAGTCTCGACGAGACCGCGGCCCGATCGTCGTAGGCCGGCTCCGAACGCATTTCAAAGGCGCGCCGATCGATCCATCTTTTTTGAACGGGCGAGACGCTAGTCGTCTGATTTCACAGCACGGTTACCGGCGTCCGCCGCCGTCTCGGTCTCTCGCCGTCGCGTATCCTTTTCTGGTCCGGCCGCCTCGTGGGTGTATGAACGATACCGAAGCGAGCTCCTCCGATGGACTGTCCGTAGAGGCGGTACTCGACCGTATCCGGACGCACACATTCCACCCTGTTGATGAAACAAGCTTCACGGTTGATCGGACGCTCGAAGAACATGGCATTGCGGACCTCGACGACGACGATTGGCGGGTCCGACTGCTTGCCGTCCGCGACCTCGTTCGGCTCGGGGATACCAAAACGTCTGAAATTGCCGTCGGACTCGAAGACGACGACGTACAGGTCCGCTATGTCTGTGCAACGACGCTGGGAATTCTGCGAGCCCAGAGCGAGGTGGAGTCGCTCGAACGGGTGGTCCGCGAAGATCCGGACCCACTGGCACGGTCGCAGGCGATCGTCGCGTTGGGGCAAATCGGTGCCACTCGGTCGCTGGACTTGCTACGTGACCGGCACGCGAACGACGACTCGAAAGACGTCCGTCATCAAGCCGAACTCTCGATCGACCGCATCGAAAAGGGCGCAGTCGCCGAACCTGAGCTAGAAGCTGCCTATCGAAATCTCGACGAGGACACGTTCGAACAGCTAGCAGTCGGTGAGGCTGCCCCGTCATTCGTACTGCCGGATACTGACGGGCGGACATGGGACTTGGAGGACTCGATTGGAGACGGTTGGACGGTCCTGATCTGGGTATTCGCCGACTGGTGTCCGGTCTGTCACCGTGAGTTCGACGAACTGATTGAGCTTCGCCAGGAACTGCAGGAGGCGGATATCAACGTGGCGACGATCGAGTGTCACGGCCAGTATCGTGGTCGCGTGATGGTCGGTCGGGAGCTCGAGCCGGAGTACTGGTTCGCCGAAGAGTCGTTTATTGAGTCGTACGCCGAGGAGATTTGGTGGCCACACCTCCTCGATCGTGCGGGGGCTATCGGCGCGAAATACGGCGTCGATCCGATGGCTTACGCTGTCCACGCCGAGTATATCAACCGTCCCGCGACGATTATTCTCGATCCCACTGGAACTGTTCGCTTCGCGTACTACGGGACGTTCTGGGGTGATCGACCGTCTATTGAGGAGACCTTGGAGATGATCCGATCAGAGGAGTTCGAGTACGAGAACCCGGAGCGGCGGCAGGTCGCGTCCGAGTGACTGCCGGTTCCTGTCGACCAAAAACACCACCTCGTCGCTGTGACGATACAGGTGGCTTACTGACGCCATTTCCTGGGGTTGGAGTGGGGTGAGGTAGACCCCGATGCCAAACCAACGCTGTTAGTTCACTGACTGGCGTTGGACGGTATCTACTGAGGATCTCCTGTCAGAGCTCGAGTTCGGTCGCCGAGTCGACCTCGAACCGGAGAACTTCGGGCTCACCTGCGAGCAGGTCGGGGAGCCGCGCTTCGAATTCCTGGAAGTGGTCTGTCTGCGAGTGGGCCTCGAATGCAGCGGCGTCTTCGTACTGTTCGAAGAATCGTACGACGTTCGGGTCCGCGATGTCCGTTGCGGCGCGGTAGTCGATCATTCCGTCTTCCTGCTGCGACTGTTCGACGAGGTCTTCGATGAGGTCGAGTGCTTCGTCACGGGTTGATGGATCGAGTGGGAATGTGGCGTGTAAAACAATCATCCAGATAGAGAGGGACACCCCGCTCAAATAAATCCCTGCCGTAAAGGTACTGTCGTCGGACTAGCGGACATCCTCTGACCGAGGCGAACGGCTAATCCAATCAGGATGGCCGATGTACGCCACCGGCAGCAGAGTTGATGCTTTCTGGAAGTGTTGGATGGATGTGCATCGTCTCCGCGACCTGGTCGGCCGTCGCGCCGAGTTCGATCGCGAGGACGAGTTCGTGGACGATCTCGGCCCCTTGTTCGCCGACGACGTGCGCGCCGAGTAACTCGTCGGTGTCGGCGTCGGTGACGAGTTTGACAAATCCCTCGGTTTCACCGAGCGCTTTCGGCTTGCCCTGGTCGGCGAAGTCTTGGCGGCCAATACCCACCTCGTACCCTTCGTCCAGGGCTTCCTGTTCGGTCAGCCCGACGTGGCCGACCTGCGGATCGGTGAACACCGCCCACGGGACGGTTCGGCCCTCGGTGCTGATTTCTTCGTCTTTCGCGAGGTGGCGATACAGGAGATCGGCGTCGTCGCGCGCCGAGTGAGTGAACATCGGCGGCCCACTCACGTCGCCGATGGCGTAGACACCGTCGGCAGTCGTACTGAAGCTATCATCTGTCTCGACGAACCCCCGCTCGTCGAGCGACACGCCGACATCTTCGAGCCGGAGCCCGTCCGTGTTCGGTCTCCGTCCAGCGGCGAGCGCAACGTCCGAGAAGGTGATAGCGTCAGCACCATCGGCGTCGACACGGATGCCGGAATCAGTCTCCGCAAGTGCCGTCACGGGCGCGCCGGTCTGGACAGTAATTCCTTCGTCTTCGAAGGCGCTCTCGATGACCTCGCTCACCTCGGGGTCTTCATCCGGGAGGAGGCGCTCACCGCGCTGGAAGATTGTGACGTCAGCGCCGAATCGGCTGTACATCTGGGCGTATTCGCAGCCGACGTACCCGCCGCCGATGACGGCCAGCGAGTCGGGAACTGCGTCGAGCTTGAGCAGGTCGGTGCTATCGTGCACGTCGACGTCGTTGAGGCCGTCGATCGGCGGCTTCGTCGGTCGGGCACCCGTGTTGATGACGACGGTGTCGGCCGAGATAGTCCGGTTGTCGATCTGGATTTCGTGAGGGGAGGCGAATATACCGTGGCCTTCGATGAAGTCGATATTCTCGTTGTTCTCGACGTTCTCGTAGGCCCCTTCACGGATGGTCTCGACGATCTCGTCTTTTCGCTGGACGATTGCGTCCATGTCGGACTCGATGGTGCCGTCGATGTCGATGCCGAACTCCTCGCTGCGGCGGGCGAGGTTGGCGATCTCCGCGCTCCGGAGCATCGTCTTCGTCGGGATGCACCCGCGGTTGAGACAGGTGCCACCGAGGAGGTCCTCTTCGACGAGCGCCGTCTCCATGCCGGAGTACGCGCACTTCATGGCGACCGGGAGGCCGGCCATACCGCCACCGAGGATCAGCAGGTCGTAGTCGTATGCGTCTGTCATTGTCGGATGTCCATCCATTCTAAGTCGAGCGAGGGTTGTCGCGGGCTATCTGAGTACATCTGTAAGCATCGTATTAGCACGAACGGCAAATGATGTGTCTGTCTGTGCGTCTCTCAGGCGTAGTGCTCTTCGAGGTGGTCGATGATGGCGTCGCTCTCGTAGAGTTCGACGCCGTGCTGGTGGTCGACGAGGAACGGGATCTGGTCTTGCCCGCCGAGCGCTTCCATCTCGTCGAGCGTCTGCTGGTTCCGTGTCGCCCCACCGGCGGTGCGTGGATTGTGGTTGATGTACGAGACCCCGAGATCCATGAGCTTCTCGCGGACTTTCTCACAGTACGGACAATCATCTGCCTGGTAGAGTTCGAGCACGTGCGATGTGTTCACAGGGAAGTCGGTTAAGATGTATGGCTACGTCACTCGACGCAGCAGCTCATCGTCGACGTGTCGCGCCGGAACGCCTGACAAGTGTGTTTGAACGCCTCGCTGAACGTCGGGAACGGGTGGACGGTGTCTATGATGTCGTCGACGGTCAGTCCGAACTTCACCGCGAGCGTCGCCTCCATGATCATATCGGCGGCACGGGGCCCGACCATGTGGACGCCGACGATCTCGTCGGTCTCGTGGTGCTTGACGACCTGAACGAGGCCATCCGTGTTCTTGACCGCCTTCGCACGCGGGACGTCCGCCATCTGGACGGTCCGACACGAACAGGTGCCGTGTTCGTCCATGTACTCCAGTTCGGTCGTACCGACAGCAGCGACCTCGGGACTGGTGAAGACGACTGCGGGGACTGCATCGTAGTCGATGCTGATGCCCTCGTTGCCGAAGGCATTCTTGACGGCGTGATTGCCTTCCTTTGCAGCGACCGTCTCGAGTTCGGGCTCGCCGATCACGTCGCCGGCAGCGTACACGTCCGGGTTCGTTGTCTGAAAGTGTTCGTCGACGTGGACTGTCCCGTCAGGATTCGTTTCGACTCCTACCGTTTCCAGGCCGATGCCCTTACTGTTTGGCTGGACGCCGGTTGCGACGAACAGCGCGTCACCGGTGACTGTCCGCTCGGTGCCGTCGACGACTGTCTCGACGGCGACGCCCGATTGGATCGCTTCAACCCCGCCGTCGGTTGCCGGTGCATGCACGCGCTGGAAGTCGTTGCCGGTAATCACCTCGATGCCTTTTTCCTCGAACGCGCGTTGCATCTCGCGCCCGAGCTGGCCTTCCATGCCCGAGAGGACGCGCTCGGAGCGCTGGAGGATGGTCACGTCGACGCCGACGCGGTGGAGGATCTGGCCCCACTCCAGCGCGATGTAGCCGCCGCCGATGACCACGATACTCTCTGGGAGGTCTCGCTCCTCGAGGATTGTCTCGCTCGTGTAGTAGTCGACCTCGTCGAGGCCGTCGATGGGTGGCGCCCACGGTGAACTTCCGGTCGCGACGAGTGCCTTCTCGCCAGTGATGCGGGCGCCCTCGTCGGCGCCGTCGACGACCTCGATGGTCGTATCGTCGACCAGCCTGCCGTAGCCCTCGTAGATGTCGGTCTCGAAGTGCTTGGCGACGTCGACGTAGTTCTCTTGGCGGAATCCCTCAACGAGGTCGTCGGTGCCGTCGAGTGCGTCGACCCAGTTGACTGTCGGTTCGCCGTCGCTGTACCGAATGGCGTCGAACGGATTCTCCTGCGGGGTGGCTGCCTGGTCGCCCACCGCGAGCAGGTGCTTGCTGGGGACACAGCCGACGTTGACGCAGGTCCCGCCAAGCGGTAACCCTGTATTCACTAATGCTGTCGAGAGTCCTCGGTCACTCGCTTCGGTGATCGCAGCGAACGCGGCTGCCCCACCGCCGAGAATCACCAGATCGTACTCAGCTGATTCAGACATTCTAATACTCGTTGTGTCGTTTAAGTCTTTAATCTTCTGTCCTACGCGCCTACCGTAGACCTTCACTGTCGCTAAACTCCGAAAGGGCTATGACCAAATAGAAATTTGAATATTGTAATGAGTATCAATCTCCTCCAATCGAACGACGATGTGAACGAGGCCCGGGCGAATATTTTCAGTGCGCTCGGTGACCCAACCCGACTCCGGATCTTCCAGACACTCGCCGAGGCGGATGACCCGCTCAACGTCAGTGAACTGTGCGACCGCGTCGACCTCGGAACGAATCTCGTCTCTCATCACCTCCAGTGTCTCAAGAACTGCCAGCTGGTCGACGCGGAGCGCGACGGCCGCAAAAAGTACTACGAGGTGAGTCGGCCGGAAGCTGTCGAAATGCTCTCTCTGGCCGATGACTGTATTCGTCAGAATATCGAGAGCGTTCTCGGGTGCGAGGTCGTTATCGAGTCTGAGACCGATGAGCAGTGACGCTGACTCGTGGCTCCCATATGCGGGAGTCGGTGGCGTCGTCGCGTGCTGTCTTGGCCTCGAGGTGCTCGGTGGGGCAGTGGTAGTCGGTGGCCTTGCTGCCACAATTGGCCTTTCGACGGGCGTGACGTATCTGGCGGTTATCGGCATAGGCGGGTTGGTTGCGCTGGGGCTCGTTGCTGGCTATCATCACATTGAAAATGATAACAATGGCTTCCTCGGCTGATGGGTCGCCATGGGGGCTCCTCGGATTTGCGGGGGCACTCAGTCTCTGTTGTATCGGTACTGCCACGCTCGCAGGCGGGGCCGCAGTCGCCGGCGGAACCGCCGCTGGCGCGACTGCTGTCAGTGGCGCCGTGGGTGGACTCGGTGGAATCCTCGTGACTGCGCTCATCACCGCGCTACCGTTATTCGTCATTGGGTTGGTTCTCCGACGGAGGGGACGACAATGACGGACGCGACGTGTCCGGTCTGTGGCATCGTAGGTTCCCTGTATCAATGACTCCGAGACAGCAGACTGACCGTTCGGAGAGCCATGATCAACGTACAGTACAGAGGATGGGCCACCGCCTCCTGATTCGGGGGCTCGTCTTCGCCGGCGCATTGCTGTTCGCCCAACCGGTAGCCGCTCATAGTGGCAGTACCCACGCCGGTACTCCACACTGGGCGTTTCTCGTGCTGATCCTGGGTGGCGTCATGGGTATGGGAGGCAGTGCGCTTCTCGGACAGCGGGCGTGGAGTGATCGTCCGAAACGAACTCTCGGCGGGATGTTGATCGGACTTGGAGTGGCGCTCGTCGGAACGATTGCCATCATCCAAATCCAAATCGAACCCGTCGGGACAACCACAACGCTCCACGCGTGGTATCTGCCCCTCGCCGTGGTCATAACGGGGTTGCTCACGACGGGGAGCCTGTTGCTCGGCGTCTGGCGGTGGCCCACCCGTCCCGAATACAGCGTGCTCGGACTGGCACTCGGGATCTGGGTGGGGTATCCAGCCCTGATGCCGAACAGCGGGTACACGAACCCGCTCGGGTACCTGCTTGTGGCCGTCGTCCCACTTCTGGTTGGCTACATCCTGTGGGTGGATGTCTGGCCCGTGGTTCGGAGCGACGCAGTCGATCAGCTCGCAGGACGCGTGGGTGGTCTCGTCGCAGCCATGTTCGGTGTGTTCTTCCTGTTCTCCGCGGGGTTGTTCACCGTGAATCCGGAGCAGGGGGTAAACGGCCCGACGACCGCGTTCGTCACCACGGCGAGCTTTGCGAATCCGCTGGTTGTCTGGCCCGCTGTCGAATTCTACGCTCCGTCGATCCCGCTCGCGGGAGCGATGTCGGTCGGCACCGCACTGCTTATCGGCACGCTGATGGGGCTCATCGGACTAACTGTTTCGTTGATGACGGCGATCTGGCAACGGAGTCTGGAACTGTCGTCTTCGAGCGGGATCCTCGGTGGGCTCGCAACGATGGGCGCGACGGCCTGTTGCTGCTGTGGACCCGCGGTGTATGCGGTCGCGAGCGTGTTCTTCGGCGTCTCGGCGAGTCCACTCTACTGGGCGTTCATCGATCCGGCATCGCCGCTCGGCGCACTCTTTTTTGCGGCTGCCGTCATCCTCCTCGTTTGGAGTGCGTCGCGGTTCGCGATCCGTCTTTCTGAGTCTGCCGCGTGTCAAGTATTCGCCGACTGACGATAATTATGAAGTGTGGCTCTTGTTCGATTCATATTTCATCGGACCTCGACGGCGGAGTGAGTACCCACGGATGGGCGGTTGTGTAATACTACTGCACACCCGATAGTTTATTAATACCGTTCCGCCCCCTCCATGTACTAATGCCTAACCAGCCGTCACTGTCCTCCCAGGAAACTACTGCTGACCTTGCGGATCTCCCGCCGAGCGCCAAACTCGTCGCAAAAACACTCGAATACGAGGGCGATAGCACGCAATCGGAACTCGCTGAATCAACGCTTCTCCCGCCGCGAACCGTTCGCTATGCCCTCACGGAACTCGAAGAGAACGGAATCGTCGCTTCTCGCATCTCGTTTATGGATGCCAGGCAACGGATTTATTCACTCGAATCGGGTGACGACTAGCGTATTGGCATCGACATCTATATCAGTCCCAATCCACCGCCGACTAGACGGAATCCGACGACTGTGAGGAGACCCAAGACGACGAGTCTGCGAGACCGCTCGCTGGCAGTCACTCGGAGGCGTTTGCCGACAGCGACTCCGATTGCGGCCGGGATGGCAGCGACGACGGACGCGAACAGGACGGTCTGGCTGGGATACAGCCCGAATAGACCTGCTACACCAACGCGGATCCCGTTGAGCCCCAGGAATACGAGGGCGACGACGCCGACGAATAACCCGTGTGAGAGGTCGAAGCTCCGAAGATACGCGATGAGCTGTACGCCGACGTTCGTCCCGCCGAACAGCAGTCCTGAAATGCCGCCGACACCGAGCATCCCAATTCGCGTGTGAGCGAACGTACCGATTCCACCTGCCGACCATTCCGGGAGAGGAATCCGTTGCTGAGCGGTCGCAACGAACCCGAGCGTCAATACTCCGAGACCGACACGCAGCGGGGCGGTGGGAAGACTACTAAGAACGGCCATCCCGACAACCGTGCCGACCAGTGCTGCACCGATGAGTGGGGCAAACCGTTGACTACAGGTTCGCAGCTCTTCCCGGGTGAGATCTCGTACTAGCGAGAGATTCACCGCGAGAATGGGGATGATCATGAAAACAACTGCCGTTGCCGGATCGATTACCGTTGCAAGCGCCATCGTCCCGACGAGGGCGAACCCGAAGCCAGCGAGTCCATTCGTCGTCCCGGCGACCAGAATAACGAGCGTCATCAGCGCCACTGTCGGCCCCCCGATGGCTGCAATCATTTGTCAGCGCTCGTAAGCTGCTCGTAGAGGACTGGGAGTGTCCCGTAGCTGATGGCGTTTCGAACCAGGGCCTCGGTCGTCGTGTACTCGTCAGTTCCGTGCGCTGTCTGGGTCCCGAAGCCGAACTCGACCGTTGGAATCCCCTCGTGTCGAAGCACTTTGGCATCACCGCCACCGGTTGCGCTCCGCCGGTAGACTTGGTCGTCAACGACGTGGGCGGCCGCCCGCGCGCTCGCTTCGACGATCGGACTCCCGAGCGGCTCGTACGAACCACGGGTCCACGAGATATCAGTGATCTCGATGCCGTCCATCCCGGCCAAACAGTTCCGGATCCCGCTAAGCGCGTCTCTGGTGTCGACACCGGCCGTCAATCGAATATCGACTCTACTTCGTGAACGAGGCGGCGTCACGTCGCTGCAACTTCTCTCGGCTCGGTCTCCTAGCTCGCCGCAACGGACTGGTGGTTTGACGCGGCGCTCGTAATACCCCCTATCTCTTATTTGCGCGCTTGTTAATATCTATCATGGGAATGACGAGCGTCGATCCGACCGGCTCAGCAGTCGAACTCGAATTCGAGCTTCTGGATCGTGACTGTTTCTTCGTCGATGCATCCGCCGTCGCTGACTGTCGAGTCACCCTTGAACATATGGTGAACCGTTCCGATGATCGGCTACTGGAGTACTTTACCGTGGAAGGGACGGCACCTGATCGCGTTCTCTCCATGGTCGAGGAGACGGCAGTTATCGACGAGGCGCGGCTAATTAGCCGGGGGGTTGACCGCGGCCTGTTCGAGTTCGTTGTTTCGGGCCCCTGCGTGACGACTACCCTCGCTGATACGGGGGCCATCGCACGATCAGTGCTGGCTGACGAAGGGATCGGTGAGATTGTCGCAGACGTGCCCGCCCACGTCGACGTCAGGCGGGTCGCCGAACAGTTCGGAGACCAGTATCCGGAGTCGACGCTCACTGCCTGCCGAAACTCCAACGAACCGGTTCCGGTCCGGACCGAGTCCGGGGTTCACGCGACGATGGCCGACCAGCTCACCGACAAGCAACAGGAAGTGCTCCGAACCGCCTACCTGAGCGGCTACTTCAGCTGGCCACGACGGTCCAGTGCCGAGGAGTGTGCCGACGCGCTCGGCATCGCACAATCGACGTTTAGCCAGCACATCCGGACTGCCGAGGAGAAGGTCATCGGGCGGCTGTTCGAAAGTGGCGTCGAGCAGTGACTGTCAGCGACTGACCGTCCGACAGAGAAGTTATTGTTGCTTCGAAACCGGCTGCTGTCCGATTCCATTGAGAGGGCTCATCGTAGCCGAACGGATAGAGCAAGCCTGCCAACCGAGGTGTTCGATTCTATCGAGAGAGTGAATCTATCCACCACTACGATAATCCGTATAAAAACCGGTCCTATGAACATAGGGACTAGCGCTTTGCGCCTTTCTACCAAAGCATTTGCGAGGTCAAGAGAGACGATGACGACAACCTACGACGAATGGACTGCGGCACAGGACAGCACGACGGTGACCGTGGACGACCACGAGATCGAGATGACGTACCGCGACGAAGGCAGTGGTGACCCCGTTGTCTTCCTCCACGGTATCCCGACAAACTCGTACCTCTTTCGCGACCAGTTCGACGCGGTTGCTGCGGAACGGCGTGCAATCGCGCCGGACATGATCGGCTACGGCAACTCCGCGATGGACGACGGATTCGACCGGTCAATCCGCGCCCAGGAGCTTGCGATCCGGAGTCTCGTTGACGAGCACGACTTCGATACCATCGACTTCGTCGGGCACGATCTCGGTGGCGGTGTGGGTTTACGCTACGCGGCCCGGACGCCAGACGCGATCGACCGGCTGGTCCTGTCGAACTCTGTCGCCTACGACTCCTGGCCGATCCAGACGATCACCGACCTCGGCCTGCCCGAGACGGCACGAGAAACGAGCGTTGAGGAACTCCAGGGGATGCTCGATGGGCTGTTCCGGGACACGCTCTTCGGCGACGACCACGACGAAGCATTCCTTGACGGAATGAAGGCGCCGTGGGCCTCTGAGGAAGGCGTCACCTCCGTCGTGCGCAACGCGAGTGCGACAAACACCAGCCACACGACGGAGGTTGATCCGAGTGACGTAACCGCCGACACGCTCTTGCTGTGGGGAACCGAAGACGAGTTCCAGCCGATCGAATGGGCGGAACGACTCGAAGCCGACATCGACTCCTGTGAGCTGATCGGTCTCGAAGCGAACCATTGGGTTCCGGAGGATCGGACGGCAGAGTTCACCGACCACCTGACCGAGTTTCTGCTGTGAACCGCCTCGGCCTGCTCCGCCTGTAGACGAATCTCCGTCTGACACACCACTCGCTTGCCGTCTTTTATATTCTCGGCCCGAATAGGACACGCATCGAGAAGGTTCGCATCGACGAGGTAAACAACAGCGTCCAGCCGGCGGCAGTAATGCGCCACCTCACAGAGCCGCTCGGTGTCACCGACCTCGCGATCAACTACTACGAGCAC
Organism: Haloarcula sp. MBLA0163; assembly: GCF_055632435.1. Taxonomy (NCBI): domain Archaea; kingdom Methanobacteriati; phylum Methanobacteriota; class Halobacteria; order Halobacteriales; family Haloarculaceae; genus Haloarcula; species Haloarcula sp. MBLA0163. The sequence goes on along the minus strand of NZ_JBVMVV010000003.1, from coordinate 101,674 downwards.
GAACCCGGCGATAGCTTTGTGTTCGCCTACCACAACCACGAGGTACAGGAGGAACCGTTCTACGTTCAGTCGTGGACGGCGACGTTCAAGACCGAGGCCGATCCGGTGGCGGTCGACGAAGGCGAGATTATCCGATTCGACCGTGAGGAGTTCCAGCGTGGCTGGAATCGGGGAGACGATAAGCGTCCGCGCGCTCGCGCTCGGCGCACCGCTGGAGTACTGGGAGCAACGCAAACTGCGACACTGTCCGGAGTGCAAGACCGACACGGAGGGGCGACTGGAACGAACCGATGACGAGAGTACAGTCGTTGCCTACTGCAAGTGATGCAACGCGGAGACAGGACGGTGGTTCCGGGGATCGATGAAGGGCGAAGTTCCGTAGTATTGTTCGATCCCCATCCTTCGCTACCTATGGGCGGATCACCGCTCGACCCTCGATCTCACCATGTTCGAGTTTTTCAGCGACTACGTTGACATCGTCGAGGTCGTAGTAGGACGTGTGTAGATCGACCTCGTCCTGCTCGACCAGAGCGACGAGTTCCTGAAGCTCCGAGAACTGTCCGACGATATTACCTACGTAGGAAAATTCACCGTTGACAAGTGCCTGAGCGGGTTCGTGGATGTGGCCGCCGTAGCCGATGATGTGGTGGTCGCCACCGGCGGCGGTGATGTCGGGGGCGTACTCGGTCGTCACATCCGCACCGACGAAGTCAAGCACCTGTGTTGCACCTGTGCCGTCGGTGACGCTGTCGATGAACTCGCGTACGTCGTCTTTCTCGGGATTGACAGTGTGGTCGACGCCGAGGTCCTCGGCCAGTTCGAGTGCCTCGTCTTTCAGGTCGACTGCGGTGATCTCTGCCGCACTCATCGCGTCGAGACACTGGACGCCGATATGACCGAGGCCGCCGACACCGATGACGGTGGCGTGGTCACCGGGATTCAGCTCGGCGACTGCCTTCTTTGCGGCGTGATAGGCAGTGATCCCGGCGTCGGCGTGGGGTGCGATCTCTGCCGGATCGACGCCATCGGGCAGCGGGATCACCGACCGCTCGCTGGTCAGCAGGTACTCGGCGAACCCGCCGTCGATCGTCAATCCGTTGAACGACTGGTTCTCGCAGTACATCGTCTCGCCGAGTCGACAGGGTCGACAGGTTCCACACGTCTGGACCGGATGGCAGATGACCTGGTCGCCCTCTGAGACGATGTCAACCTCGTCACCTGTTTTGAGGACTCGACCGGCGTTTTCGTGGCCAAGCGTCATCGGCAGGTCCTGGTCGACGTACTCGTCCCACATTCCTTCGATGATGTGGTTGTCCGTCTGGCACCATCCGGCACCGATCACCTCGACGAGGACGCCGTCCGACCGCTCGATTGTCGGTCGGTCGATCTCCTCGATCGTCAGTCCCTCGCTCATGTCGTCCGTGTACTCGTGGAGTCGTGCTGCGTGCATGTCACACTCTAACAATAGCACCACTCTGCCTAAGAAGTACGCCTATAGTTATCGGTAAAATCACTATTGCCGTGTGTTACCACTATCCAAGAGCAATGTACACGCACAACGGCGAAGACGTGTTCGTCATCGACGGACACATCCACCTCTGGGACGCGACAGAGGAGAACATCGTCCACGAGGGCGGCGAACAGTTCATCCAGTGCTTCTACGACTACCACACGGCGTTCACGCCCGAGGAAGAGCAGTGGGACATGGACACGTACCGGCAGTACGGAGCCGAACGAATGATCCAGGACCTCTTCCGAGACGGCTACGTCGACATGGGCATCTTCCAGCCGACGTACCTGACTGACTTCTACGACGAGGGGTTCAATACGACCGATCAGAACGCCGAACTCGCCGAGGAATATCCCGAGCGGTTCGTCCTCAATGGAAGCTTCGACCCGCGGGACGGCGACGAAGGAATCGCCCACCTCGAACGCCTCAAGGACGACTATGACATCCAGGGCGTGAAGCTCTACACGGCGGAGTGGCGCGGCGACTCGAAGGGCTGGCGCCTCGACAGCGAGGAATCGTTCCGTTTCCTTGAGAAGTGCGCCGAACTCGGGATCGAGAACATCCACGCCCACAAGGGACCGACGATCCGGCCGTTGAACCGCGATGCCTTCGACGTTGGCGACGTCGACGACGCGGCCACGTCGTTCCCGGATCTCAACTTTATCGTGGAACACGTCGGCTTCCCGCGTGTGGACGACTTCTGTCACATCGCCACCCAGGAGACTAACGTCTACGGCGGACTTGCCGTCGCGGCGCCATTCGCTCAGAACCGCCCGCGGAAGTTCGCCGAGATGATGGGCGAACTCCTGTTCTGGGTTGGCGAAGACAACCTCCTCTTCGGCAGCGACTACGGCATCTGGGAGCCCGACTGGCTCGTTCCGGCAGTGATGAACGCGGAGTTGACCCAGGAGGAACGAGCCGAGTACGGCGTCGAACTCTCCCCAGACGTCAAGCGAAAGATCATGGGAGAAAACGCGGCACGGCTCTACAACATCGACATCGAGGAAAAGAAAGAACAGTTCCGCGACGACGCGATCAGCCAGGAGTTTGAGCTCGGCGACAGCTACGAGGAGGCATCGGCGGACTGAACCATGGCGACGACAGATCCACCGGACTCACCGGGCTCGACGAACCACTCGGAGATAGCCCACTCCTCGGTGACCACCGACAAGTCGGTCGATCTCGACGCCATCCGCGACCGTCTCGACCACGTCCACGACCCTGAACTGGATCGCTCTATCGTCGAACTCCAGTACGTCGAAGCGATCGAGATTGACGATGGGGCAGTGACCGTTGCGTTCGTGCTTCCGACGGCCTGGTGTTCGCCTGCCTTTGCGTGGATGATGGCGACGGGTATCCGAGACGAAGTTGAGGTGGTTTCCGGCGTCACGTCCGTTACTGTCCGTCTCTCGGACCACATGCACGGCGACGAGATCACGACCGGTGTCAATCAACGTCGCTCCTTCGACTCTGTGTTCGAGGACGCCGAAGACGGCATCATGGCTGTCCAGCAAAAACTCGACGAGAAGGCCCGGTTCGCTCGCCAACACAGCGCGATCAAGGCCCTCCAACAGGGCGGACTCGATCCCGATCAGATCGCGCCACTGACGCGGGCCGACATCGAACTTGATTTTAGTTCTGATTTGGCGGCTGTAACCGTCCAAGATGGCGCACTGACGGTCACCGTGGCGCGCGACCCACTGGCCGAGTATCTCAACAAGGCCCGAGAGACGGGCCTCGTTGCTGACGAGAGCGATCGTCTGTTCGCTGACCGCGAAGGCGAGCCGCTAGCTTCCGACCCGGAGTCGTTCGAATCGATTGTCCGTGACGCGCGGCTCGCTGCCGCGAACATCGAGGGCCAGGGGGCGATCTGCGAATCGCTTCATGAATCTCGGAACGGGGTCCACTTCGACTGATTGGTTCAAAAACTAGGCAAAATCAATTCGCTTCTTGAGAGACTCGGTCGGCGAGAGAACCACACAGTCGATCCACGTTGGCCTCAGGCAGACAGATCCTGTTCTCCGGCGGAATCACTGACCGATTCAAGCGTCGTTACCAGTTCCGCGACAGAGTGTTGCGCGTCGTTTTCTGCGCATGGCGTGACCAGAACTAGGTCGTCGTCATCAAACACTGCAACAGCGATTCGTGGGAATTGATGCCCCGTTACCGTCGTCCTCGTCAGCGTAGAGTCGACGCATCGATCTCGAAATCCAACGAGGTCTACTCCGAACTCGCTCGCCCACGCCCCAAATCGCTCAAATCGATTGAGAAGGAACTGTCCAGTGTCTGTTGCTGCAGCGGCCGTCGATTCGCAGACGCAATCTCCAGTGATATAGAGATCGACCGTCTCGATATCGCCTTCAGCCTCCAGTGTCCGTAGTCTGCGGATGAGGTCCTCCTGTTGTGGTCTGGCTGTCCCGGGTGCCAGCGATCGAACGAACACCTCGATACGGAAAAAAGAGTGCCCGCCCCCGAGGTGATTGTAGAGCATTGTCATCTCGTCGCTCCACTGTTGTCTCTCCATCGGTGTCCCATATCAACACATGTTACGAGGGCATCATAACTGGCGGGTAAAACCCAGGTAACGGCGTTATGGCATAGTAAGTGCTAGACAACCAGACAGAAGTCTACCCTTCTCGGATGTTTTTATGAGATAGAGCGTGTCATAGAAAGCCTCCCAAGGGAGGCCGCAGGGTTTGGAAACTGTGTCCAGCAGTACCAACGCCCTGCAAGACGTAGCTTCGGTAGACGACTTCTTGAATGCGGCGGCTACCGAGACAGTACCGCTGTTTGAGTTCCTTGAGTTCGAGTTTCTACTGGAGTACGACGTGTTCGCCCCCGCTCGCCGGGGGCGAACACGAGTGCATCAGCCACCGGATCTCTTTCGTGGCTTTCTGCACTGCTACTACAAGGACGTCTACGGCACGCGTCCGGTTACACGAGAACTTCAGAACGGCCTTGTCTGGTACTACTGCGGACTCGACAAACCGCCATCCAGAGACACGGTTGACCGCTTTCTTACCGACCTCGAACACGTTATTGACGATGTCTTTGACAGGCTCGTCGAGCAGGCCGCCGCCCGCGGCCTGCTCGACTCCACGTACTCCATCGATTCGACCCACATCGAAGCGATCCAGTACAACGACGCTGCGTCGTGGAACTACGACCCAACAGCCGAGGAGTACTACTACGGCTTCGGCTGTACGGTCGTCTCAACCGGCGCAAAAATCCCGATAGCAGCGGAATTCACACAGGCCAAACAAGCAGACCAAGAGACGGCGATGCGCGTCACGCGTGACGCGCTCGCCGTCGATACACCGATCTGGATGCTTGGAGACAGCGCCTACGACATCCTCGATTGGCACGACCACCTGCTGGCCGCAGGGGTCGTGCCAATCGCTCCGTACAACCCGCGAAACACTGACGACCCGAAAGATATCGGGTACAGGGTCGAAGACCGCATCGAGGAACACAGCGAGGACGTTCAGCTGAAACAATCCATCTTGGACGAGACGTACAACAACCGGACAGGAGTCGAACGAACCAACGACGCAGTCAAGGACTGCGGCCTCGGGCACGTTCGCGCCCGAGGCCGCGTCCACGCACGAACAGAAGTGTTCGTTGCGCTCTGCCTACGGCTCGTCGTCGCCATCACCAACTACGAGCGAGGAAACGAACCGGGCTGCGAGAAGCTATGAGATGGATTCTATGACACGCTCAGATAACCTAATGAACGTAATTTTCGAAGAAGCTGTACCGCTTAAGAACTGCGTTCGCGCCCACCCAGAGCGCTGGACGGTAACGGACTTAGAAACCCAGAATGAGTTACGGTGACGTAACCAACTAATCCGAACGTTACACCCGGTTTATTACTTACTGTGCAGTATGTGGTTACTGGAGGTAACCTACAGACGCAATACGCGTCAGGAACTCACCCATGGTAAGCATACTCAGCGGTTTGGTCGGCGGATTGGTCGCAACAATAGTTATGACGATGTTCATGATGGCACTCGGAGACGACTCACCCCCACCGACGGCAGCCCTCTGGGCGAAGTATGTCGGCGACGAAGGTCCCGAGTCGTACATGATGCAAGGCATGGCGTTGCACATGCTGTATGGCATTGGTGCCGGGGCAGTCTTTGCTGTCGTTGTGACAGCGCTCGGCTTCGGCGTCGGTCCCGGTGCGCTCACTACAAGCCTGCTGTGGGCAGTCGTGTACGGGCTTGTCCTGACCGTTGTCGGCGCGGTGTTCTGGATGCGAGTCGTCCTTGCGATGGAGCCCGAGCCGGCTATGGTTGGCATGTTCACGCTGTTCCATCTGGTGTACGGGATCGTTCTCGGCGCGATGGTAACGTACGTCCCGTTGTGAGCTACCACAGATGATGGAGGACTCTGAGACGGCAGCTGGTACCGACGACAACCGTGATCGGCTGGTGACGACGGCGCTGGACCTACTCTCGATTGACACGCAAAACCCACCCGGAGAAACCGCCGCCGCCGTCTCGTACGTGGAACAGAAACTCGAATCGGCTGGTCTTGTCACACGAAGACTTGCTGACGACGAGTCCGAGGGTATAGTCGCATGGATTGAGGGGCATCCGAAACCAGAACTCGTGTTCAGCGGCCACCTAGATACGGTGCCATACACCGAGAGTGAGTGGTCAGTAGACCCATTGGGCGAGCGTGATGGCGATATCGTCTACGGCAGAGGTGCCTCTGATATGAAAGGTGCCGTCGCCGGAATGTTGACAGCGGCGCGCAGTCTTGCGACGGTCGATAAAAATGGATCAATCCCAGTGGGGTTCGCCTTTGTTACTGACGAGGAGACGGGCGGTGGGGACGCAGTTTTGCACGGGCTTGACGCGTTCGAGAGCGCCCCATCGGCATGCGTCATCGGCGAATTGTCGGGGACGCCGGACCGTCCAGCCGTCGCCGTGGCAGACAAAGGAAGCATCTGGCTGACCCTGTCCTCGACAGGTGAGGGAGCTCACGGTTCCCGGCCGATGCTTGGAGAGAACGCCGTCGATAGGTTGTACGCGACGGTTGATACCTTTCGCGAGGAACTTCACGCTGTGCGCTTCGACCTGCATCCCGATGTCCAGCGCATCCTCACTCAATCGGTCGCCTACTATTCACCGCTGATGGGCGAGGACACCGCTTGGGACCTGTTCGAGCGCCCGACCGTGAGCCTTGGAACGTTTGAGGGGGGTGACAATATAAACAGTGTTCCCGTGACCGCTCGTGCGACGATCGACGTGCGGTTGACGGCGAGTGTCGCTACCAAACCGATTCTGGACCGCATCCGCACGTTCGTTGAGAAACAAACTGGCGTGACACTATCGTCCGTCGAGTGGAGTGACGGTACCTACGAGTCACCCGACGCGCCACTTGTCGAGGCCGTCCAGCGCGCCGGATGCACGGTCACCGGACGCAAGCTATTGGCTCGGAGCGCCACCGGCGGCGGTGACGCCAAGACACTGCGAGACCGAGGCATCTCGACTGTCGAATTCGCGCTCGGGACGGAGACGGCACACGCCGTCGACGAGCGAACGACGGTCGATGCGCTCGCACACACTGCTGAAATATACGCTGCCCTCCCGGCAGCGCTAGAGGCGGTAGATGGCGAATAAAAAACGGCATAATCTTTTTTAAGGCGTTACGCCACCGTAGTAGCGATTGAAGTAGTTGGCTCATACGGGTCCAGTATTTCCGTCAAGGGAGACAGAGCACCGGATTTTATATTCCTGTAAGTTATATCGAAATAATCTGCCAATGTAGAGCGATCTCGGTTGTCCGACGCACTCGGATCCAAGCCGGTGTTGCTGAATGTCTATTTATTTGATTGTAAAATACCCTACCCTACTCTGGCGGTTGAGCTGGGTGGGGTAGTTCACTCCGATGTGTCGACAGAACGTTTGCGATCTACACGATCTGTCGTGATTTGATTTCGACACCGACATAGGCGTGTACGGCATTTCGACTGACAGTAAGTTCAGTCACCGTGATTCGCCCGCTAAAGTGGACTACCCGCTACTCTCCGAAAGTAATGGGACTGTCGCTGAAACGTACTACGTGTTGAACAACGAATTTCAGAGATATCGACGTATCGTGATGGTGTGGTACTCTTTGTGGATCAGACGCAAATGATCCGATACGCGTGGTGCGCCGAGAATTCTGACAAACAATCGGACTGGGCAGCAGCCAAACCGCCGTTGAAACGGTCAAATAACCGATTCACGAAAATAGTAGTGTATCGTAAGTCGGTTACGTAGAGTAATTATATAATCCTACAGGACGAACAGTTCAGCATAGCATGCGTGACTCGTCCGATGGACTTCAGGTGTGGTGCGCTGGCAAAGAGTGGTGTCCCGTCACCTCGACGGCGACGCTCATTTGTCGGAAGTGGCATCCGGTGATCATCCATAGACTCCTGAATGACGGACCACTCGGGTTCAGCGCATTACAAAATCAAGTCGATGGTATCTCAAGTAAGGTCCTCTCAGACAGTCTGGAGGATCTTTAAAAAAAAAGAAATTGGTCGCGCGCTCGATAGTTAGCGAGCAACCGTTCCGTGTCGAGTACTCGCTGACCAAGCAGGGGAGCGAACTTGAGCCAGTGGTAAGTGCAATGGAAAATTGGGGTAAGCGGCACCTCCAGCCGCCCGAAGACGAGCATAGCGGCAGGTTTTGACTGCTCAAACAAAAGTGACGCCCGTGATTTCGAACGCTGCACCTCCGGCCTCACTGTCCGAGACATCGATATCCCAGCCGTGAGCCGCTACGATGTCCGCTACGATCGCTAGCCCGAATCCGGTGCCACTGTCGGTTGTTGTGTATCCCCATTCGAATACCTGGTCCTGCTCTGTTGGGGGCACCCCAGGGCCATCGTCACTCACGACAAACCCGTCGTCGGTAGCCCGGAGTGTGACTGTCACGTCAACCGGACCGTGGTCCACCGCATTCCGAAAGAGGTTATCGAACAGTTCTCGGAGTTGATCGCCGTCTGCCACCAAACTGACGGATGCATCCGTCCGTAAGCTCGCGTCCGCTGTCTGAACTTGTTCCCATGTTTTTGTCCCGACGGTATCGAGGTCAACGGGTCCGAGATTATTTTCATCGACGCTGTCGGCCCTCGCCAATGTCAGGACGTTATCCACGATGGTATCGATTTCTGTAATAGTAGTTTCCATTTTTTTAAAATGTTGTTCTTTACCGTTCTCGCGGGCAAGTTCGAGGTGGCCGTGTAGTGTCGTCAGTGGGTTCCGTAAGTCGTGAGAGACCGTTCGCGCGAATCGGTCTAACCTTTCTACCTGCCGTTCGAGTTCGCGTTGGCGGCGGACGCGTTCGGACACATCTCGAAGGATAGCGATCATTCGTGTCTGTTCTGACGACGTACCTTCAGATTCCAGTGTGGCCCCAGACACCTCTGTCGGAATTTCTCGCCCGTCTTTTGTGATGCAAGTCAAATTGTCCGTCCACCCAGACCCGGTCTGTTGCACGTCATCAATGAACGACTCTCGCACGCGGTCCATATCGTCCGGGTGAATCTCGCTCGGGTCCAGTGATAAAAGCGTCTCACGATCGTATCCGAGCATCTCACAGGCGGATGGATTCACGTCAACGAACGATTCGGTGCCGAAATCGACAACCATGATGGCGTCGTTACTGTACCGAAAGATCTTCGCGTACCGTTCGTTTAGGTCGGCGTCGTGGTTCGGGATGCTCTCGTCCATGTCGATCCCTGGATACAGTTATTGATCAGAGAGATAATTTGTATATATCTAATTCTTTTGTAACACGTACGTAACCTCCCTTTGCAACCAACAACCATGTTACGTTCGGGTGAGCTACGGTTATTGTAGACCCGCAGCTTTCTTTTGACGTGACCCGACTCGAACTCCTCGATATCGACGATATACCCGAATCGTATCATCACCTGTTCACGGACGACTATCTCGGTGACCGCCACATATTCCGAGTGTGGGCACACAACCCGGAACTACTCGAGGCGACGCTGGAGTATTTGAACACGCTGTACGACCAGCTCACTCCACGGACGAAGGAACTGGTCATTCTCACGGTCGCACGGGCCCGAGGCGCCCGTTACGAGTGGCACCAACACGTAGACATTGCCCGTGACAAAGGGGTCACTACCGACGAGATGCGGGCTATCGGTGGTGGAGATTTTTCTGTTTTCGACGACGCCGAGTTCGTCCTGGTCCAGTATGCTGAGGCTGTCGCGACCGGCACGGTGACCAACCAGATTCACGACGCGCTCGCCGACGCGTACTCACCGGCTGAAATCGTCGCAGTCGGCCTGTTGGTCGATTTTTATGTGGGCCTGTGTAACTACGTTGCATCGGTCGACCTCCCGTTCGAGGGCGGCGAGTTCGTCGGCTGGACGCCCGACGACGAGACCATCGAGACCCGATTTGCCTGAGAATGGAGGTCCCAGTCGACGGCAACCGATTCGTGGTTCTGGGCACAGTTGGGGCGATCGTGATGGCAGTCGTATCCGGACAGTTGTCGGCCGTCGGCGCGTTCCCCATGGAACAGTTCCTCGCCCACTGGTGGGTGTTTCCGGTGTCGATTGTGTTCGCGACAGTGGCATTATCATCCGGCGTCTCTGGAGCGCTGTTTTTTAGTCCCTTTTTTATGCTCGTCGTGGGTCTCACGCCTTCCCAAGCAATCGGGGCGGGCCTGTTGACCGAAGTGTTCGGGATGGGCAACGGCTTGCGGTCGTATGTAAAACAGCGTGTCGTCGATTTCCAGACCGCCAAGTGGCTGCTCGCGGGGTCGGTACCGGCCATCGTTGTCGGTGCGTTCGCTGCCCACTTCGTGGATCCGACGCTCCTGAAGCTCATTTTCGGTGCCGGACTGCTCTTACTGGGTGGCTTTCTCGTTTACTACGAGTCTCCTGAACGGTGTGAACCGGGGGAGTGCGAGGGCGAGTTCCTCAAAAAGAAAAACACCGGGAGAGGCAGTACGGAAATAAAAGCCACCGACGGCGAAAGCTTTCGGTACGACACGTGCTGGCGGCCACCGGGCGTGGCCCTCTCGACGGTCGGTGGGTTCATCACTGGACTCATCAGTGCTGGCCTGCCGGAAATCGTCACGACACAACTTATTGTCCGCTGCCGTATCCCGCCCCGTGTCGCAGTCGCCACGAGTGTCTTCGTGCTCGGTATCACGGCTGTCGCCGGTGCCGTGGTCCACGCTCTGACTGCGACACCGGTCTGGTACGTTGTTGCGTGGTCGATTCCGGGAGTCCTCATCGGCGGAACCATCGGCACCCGAGTCGGTAAATACGTCCCGAGTGAACTGATGGAGACGGGACTGGGTATCGTTTTCGCTATTGTCGGGGGCATCGTGCTAGCACTGGAACTAGTCGTGGGGTGACCGTGCGACCGCGCAACCTTCCAGAGCACCGGCGCAGTCAGCTCTCCGAGTGTCCGCCCAGCGCAAAACTAGTTTATATTACCCTCGTCCACGAGGAACCGTTAACTCAGGGACAACTCGTCGATGAAACGACCCTCCCGCAACGAACTGTTCGCAGCGCCCTCGATAGATTGGAACGTCTGGGATTTATTGATTCGGAAGTATACTTGCCTGATGCCCGCAAAAAAGTGTTCAAACTCGTCGTCGACGAATCAGAATCAGACGCGTGAGTGACGACGGCGGTGGCGCTCAGCTTGTCTCGTTCACAGTGTTCCGCCCGGCACGCCTCTCATATGGTCCTCCGAAGAACAGTCGGTGGCTACCGCCAACTATCGAGGTCCAGCGACTGGGTAGCCTGAACCCACGCGTCCTCTTTGTCTTCGTCGTAGATGATGGTATCTTCGCCCGACGTGACGTGGGTGTACCGCGCGTAGTCGCCCGCCACTGGGCCGGTAGTTGGGAACCTCTCGTGACTATCGTCAGTCTTCGTGGACATAGTTTGGTGCCTCCGTTACATTTCGATATACTATCTACTTAGAGGGTGTCATAGAACAATTCACACACCCCCCGATACTGCACCTGCCGAATCGCTAACTACAGAGACCGCACTTACCGCAGATAGTCCCCACACTCGAACAGGAAACCGTGGAGATTCAGACCGAGAGAGCGGTTGAACCTGACTAACTTAGCCCCACATCTTAACTTGATGTGGAGTGACTATTTTATCGATGAAGTATACATACCTCGGAAACACGGGACTGGAAGTCTCTCGATTGTGTCTCGGCTGTATGAACTTCGGAAGTGAACAGCCGTGGATGGTTCACGATCACGATGAAGCACGCACGGTCATTGACCGGGCAGTCGATCTCGGAATCAATTTCTTCGACACAGCGAACGTCTACTCAAACGGCGAAAGCGAAGAGATCCTCGGGGAAGCTCTCGCCGACCGCGACCGGGAGGAACTCGTCGTTGCGACCAAAGTGTATGGCGAGATGTACGAGGGGCCAAACGGACAGGGTCTTTCTCGCAAACACATCCTCGACCAAGCCCACGCGAGTCTCGACCGACTCGGCACCGACTATATCGATCTCTACCAGATTCACCGGTGGGACGAGCACACACCGATCGAGGAGACACTTGCGGCCCTCGACCACCTTGTCGAGGAAGGCCTTGTTCGGTATGTCGGGGCGAGTACGATGCCGGCCTGGAAACTGATGAAAGCACTGCACGAGGCCGACATCAATCACGACGAGCGATTCATCTCGATGCAATGCGAGTACAACCTCGTCGATCGACACGAGGAAGCAAACGTGTTACCACTCTGTGACGACCAGGATCTCGGCGTTGTTCCGTGGTCGCCGCTCGCCGGAGGCTTCCTCGCGGGGAAGTACGAGCGTGAGAAAGATCCCGAAGAGGGACGCGCGGCGACAGACGAGTTCATGCAGAAACGGTTTACCGACGAGAACTGGGAGGTGCTCGACGTCGTCCGAGACCTCGCCGAGGAGAAAGACGCGTCGCCAGCGCAGGTTTCACTGGCATGGCTGCTGCATAAGGAAGTCGTCGATGCACCGATTGTTGGGCCACGGACTCTTGATCATCTCGAAAGTAACGTTGATGCACTTGATGTCGAACTTACCGACGACGAGATTGAACGACTGGAAGCCCCGATCACACCTGTCTGGAACCCGGAAATCGGTGACGTGTAGGTCTGGAATTTACACGGTCAAGAGAGAGTGCATACGAAACCGACTTCAATAACTTGTTGAGGGAGTCATAGAACTCTTGTCACACCGTGATGATCGTGCTTCCCGGATTGTCTCCGCGTTCGTAGTTGGTGATAGCGACAACGAGGCGAAGGCACAGAGCGAGGAAAACCTGCGCTCGTGCGTGGATGCGGCCTCGGGCGTGCGTTCGCCCGAGGCCGCAGTCCTTCACTGATTCGTTGGTACGTTCGACTCCTGTGCGGCGATTGTACGTCTCGTCTAGCGTTGATTGCTTCAGCTGAACGTCCTTGCTGTGTTTCTCGATGCGGTCTTCGACCCTGTACTCGATGTTTTTCGGGTCGTCGGTGTTTCGCGCGTTGTACGGGGCGACTGGCACGACCCCCGCGGCCAGCAGGTGGTCGTGCCAGTCGAGCGTATCGTAGGCGCTGTCACCGACCATCCAGATCGGCGTGGCGACGGCGAGTGCGTCACGTGTGACGCGCATCGCCGTCTCTTCTGGCGCTTGTTTGCTCTCGGTGAACTCTGCTGCAATCGGAATCTTTTGTGCGGTGGAGACGATTGTGCAGCCGTAGCCGTAGTAGTACTCTTCGTCGGTAGGATCGTAGCATTTCGACGCATCTTGGTCGTCAGGCATTGCCCTCACGTCGGTTGAATTGATGCAGTAGGTCATGTCGAGCAGGCCGCGGCGGGCGGCCTGCTCGACGAGGTGGGTGAAGATATCATCAACGACGTGTTCGAGGTCGGTGAGAAAGCGATCGACCGCGTCTCTTGACGCCGGTCGATCGAATCCACAGCTCACCCAGACAACCGTGTTTCGAAGCTCTCGTTCAACGGGACGAATGCCGTAGATGTCCTTGTAGTAGCAGTGGAGAAAGCCACGCATCAGCTCTGGTGGTTCGTGCTCTCGTGTTCGCCCCGTGTTCGCCGGGGCGAACACGTCGAACTCTTCGAGAAACTCGAAGGAGAGATGCTCGAACAGCGCCAGCGTTTCGGTCTCCACGACATTGAAGAACGAGTCTACCGAAGGATCATCTTGCAGGGTCGCTGAACTCATCCACCTCAGCGTTCACCCTGCTCTTTGGTGTGCTAATCGTTCTATGACACCCTCTACTTACCTAAAGTATCTCGCTAACTGCTAGCTCACCTCGCTCCTGTGACGAAACCGACGACGACGGATATTCGGCGTTACTCCAACGTGAGATGCAGTTATGAACACGAACTGTCTCTGTCTATCCGAGTACACGATGCCCGACCAAGAGATGGACTTATCTGCACCGGAGTTGACTCCTGACGACCTGCTTCGTATTGATGACCCATACTTCGTCACCGATTCCGTCGCACTGGTGACCGGTGCCGCGTCCGGTATTGGCCGTGCGACCGCCGTCGCACTGGCGAGCAATGGGCTGACGGTCGTCGGTGCCGATATCGATGCCGAAGGACTGGACGGGACTGGCGATGTCGTCTCCGAATTTGACGCCGATGGCGCGTTCCACGGCATCGAAACGGACCTGACGGACGACGAGGACGTAGAGGCGGTGGTCGAGGCAGCCGCCGAGGAAGGTGATCTTCGGTTCGTCGCGAACATCGCTGGTATGCAGCATATCGCCAGCATCGCGGAGTTCCCGATGGAAAAGTACGACCTCTTGCTCGACATCATGCTGCGATCGCCGTTCAAAACCGCGCAGGCAGCAATTCCCCACATCGAGGCGACGAACGACGGCGTCGGCGCAATCGCGAACATGTCTTCGGTCCACGGCCACTACGCGACGAAAGACAAACCGGCGTACATTGCTGCGAAACATGGTCTGACCGGCCTGACACGTGCTATCGCCGCCGAGGGTGACGGGACCCTCCGCGGGTTCTCTGTGAGCGTTGGATACGTGCTGACGCCGCTGATGGTCGATCAGATAGAGGATACCGCTACGGAGCGCGGGATCTCGAAGCAGGAGGTGATTGAGGAGGTGATGCTGGGACAGGCCCGCACCAAAGAAATGATGACGCCAGCAGAGGTGGCCAACCTCTTTGTGTTCGGCTTTTCTAGCCACGCGAAACACCTCAACGGTGGCGATTTATTATTCGATGGTGGTTACGTCCACACTTATGAGTGAAGAGCGTGACCCGACCCGAGTCGCCATTGCGTGTCAGGGTGGCGGGAGCCACACTGCCTTCACGGCAGGCGTCCTCCGAGAGATTCTGGCCCACTGGGACGACGACCGATACGACCTCGTCGGCATCAGCGGCAGTTCCGGTGGGGCGTTCAACGCACTCGCGATGTGGTACGGCTTGCTGACCGGCGACGCCGACGACGCGGCGGATATCCTCGAGGGCATCTGGTCAGACATGGCCGTCGACGGGCCGAGCGATCAGTGGCTCAACACCTGGGTGACTGGTCTCTCTCGGATGGAGAGTGCGGGTTTCGCCATTCCCTCGGTGAGTCCCTCACAGCTCCCGATGCCGGAACTCGGTAAGCAACGCATCCGCACCGTACTGGAGCGCTACATCGACTTCGACACCATTCCCGAGCTCTGTCAGCGCGACGTGCCGGATCTCGTCGTCGGGACAGTCAATATCAACGCCGGCGTGTTCGAGACGTTCACGAACGAGGACGTGTCCGTCGACGCGGTCTTGGCATCAGCGGCAGTGCCGAACCTTTTCGAGGCTGTCGAAATACACGGCCACTACCACTGGGACGGGCTGTTCTCGCAGAATCCACCGGTCAGCGACCTGATGGACCAGCCACCCGGCCGCAAGCCCGAGGAGCTGTGGGTGATTCAAGTGAACCCACAGACGTTCGAGGGTGAACCGACGACGAGTGAGGTCATCGCCGACCGGCGTAACGAGCTATCGGGAAACATCTCGCTCAATCAGGAACTGGGATTCATCGAGCGAGTCAACGGCTGGGTCGAGGACGGGAAACTCCCCGATGACGAGTTCACAAAGACCGAGATTCACCGCATCGAGATGGGGAAACGGTTCCACTGTTCGACCAAGGTAGACCGCGACCCGGCGTTCCTCGACGAACTCCAGGAGTTGGGTCGGAAGCGCGCTCAGGAGTTCCTCGACCGACGGGACGCGACTCAGTCCCCGCCGTAGGTGTGGAAGTCGACGGCCTGTTCGAGCAGTTCGTCCGGGATGCCCGGCACTTCTTCGGAGCGCACCGGTCCCTGTTCGTCGAGCAGTTCGGGGTCTCGTGGGAAGTCACGGAGTTCGAAGTGGATGTCGATGCCGGCCTTCGCGCCTTGCCCCAGCGCGACCGGGAGTTGGTTGTGGCCCGGCGTCATATCCCCGACCGCGTAGACGTTCTCGACGCTGGTTTCACCGTGATCGTCGACGGCGACAGTCCCGTCGTCGTTGATGTCACAGCCGAGTTCGCGGGCCAGACCGTTGTTGTACTCGGCGCCGTACATCGCGAACCCACCCTTGTACTCTCGGACCGTTCCGTCTTCGAACTCGAGGGCCTTCAGCCAGCCGTCCTCGCCGTTCTGGACGCCGGTCACGTCCTCGTGAACGACGTCGATGGGGTGTCGGTCGAGCATGCCGTCCGTCTCGTCGCTCCACTCGGGGTCGTGGCCACGCGTGAGCAGGTCGACTTCGTCGGTGAAGTTCAGCATGATGCCGGCGACGTGGGCGGCGCTCTCGGCATGGCCCATCACGTACACCGATTCGTCGACGAACATGTGGGCGTCACAGTGCAGGCAGTAGTGGAGCCCGCGACCGGTCCGGGGCAATGGTGGCTCTGGCCGGATGTCGTTGAACCCAGTGGCGAGAACGACTGCCTCGGCGTCGTACTCGGCGCTGTTACCCGTCAGCCTGATGTGGCCGTCTTCGGTGGGTGCACACGACTGGACCATGTCCTGCTGGAGGTCACAGCCGTACTCCTGGAGTTGCTCACGGCCAATGTTGAGAAACTCCATGCCGCTCGTCTCCTCGGTGACCCCGAGCAGGTTGTGGACCTCTTGCATCATCGCGGCGCGGCCGCCGCCACGGTTGACTACGGCTGTCTGGTGGCCGAGCCGTGTGGCGTACAATGCTGCAGTCATCCCTGAGGGGCCACCGCCGACTACCACTACGTCGTACTCGTAGCGTGACTGATCGTCACTCATGTGTACACAATAGAGATGATTTGAATAAAAACCTAGACATAGCGGAATCCTGATAACGTCACCCTTGCTCCGTTACGTCCGGCTTACTCCGTCTTTCATACGCATCCAACACAAACTGTAAGCCGTACCTATGACCCCTGATACGTCCGCAATACCAGATTTTGAACTCCCGAACGTCGGTGTTGGTCCGGACTCTCTCTCATTGAGCGACGTGGACACAGCCACGGATTTCGCGGTCCTGCTGTTTCTACGGGATTATCACTGCCCCAAATGCAAGACACAGGTCGAGTCGATGGTTGAGGAAGCGCGCCGATTCAACGAACTCAACGCCGCAATCGTACCGATTCTGCCAGAACCGGTTGAGAGAGCCCGGTCGTGGAAGGAGAACTTCGAGGCCGAATTCCCGTTTCCACTGCTGGCCGACGGTAACAAACGCGTTGCCGAAGCGTACGACCAGCCGACCCAGTACGGTCCCATTGGCTCGCTCCACGACCTCATTGGTCGTCTCCCACAGAGTCTCGTCCTGGACCTTCGGGGCGAGGCTCCCGAAGTGGTGTTCACCCATCGTGGCGACGCTGTCGGCGACAGACCGTCCGTGTCGGAACTGATCGACCAAGTTGAGTCGGTACAGGAGTCGTTCGTGTTCGACTGCTCGCTGGTCGACTGCTGATTGTGTCGTCAGTCCCGGTTCCTGACTTCGGGCGTCTCCGTCTCTGTCGGTCGCCCACCGGTGCCGGGTGCATATAATGAAACGACGATGAGCGACATGCCCAGACCCACGAATCCTGTCTGAATCGCGCCAGAGAGCAGTGTCGAAAAGTGGAACACGTCGTAGCAAATGCCTTCGAGGACCGATCCAACGCTGAGAAGCGTGAATCCGCCCGCAACGAGTAACATCCGCTGGCTACGTTCACGACGGGCAGCCCGATACCCTTGCAGTGCGATTACCAGTCCGAGCACGACGATCAGGGCCTTCGCGGCAAGCAACCCGAGGAACATCAGTCCAACCCCGGCTGCATCGCGTCCCAGATTGTCCGCAGACGGTCCGGTGCGTCATCACGCCTGTCGATATCAATCGCTAGGTCGCCGTCGTCGAGACTGACCTCGAGACGATCCAGATTCGACTCGAACCGTCTGTAATGATTGCCATCGGA
This sequence comes from Haloarcula sp. MBLA0163, assembly GCF_055632435.1. Classification (NCBI taxonomy): domain Archaea; kingdom Methanobacteriati; phylum Methanobacteriota; class Halobacteria; order Halobacteriales; family Haloarculaceae; genus Haloarcula; species Haloarcula sp. MBLA0163. Next base: position 83,746 of record NZ_JBVMVV010000003.1, on the reverse strand, counting down.
CTGCAGTTCTGTTCGCTCGCGAAGAAGACCGAACTCGAGTAGGTCCTCGATACGTCGATAAATAGTCGCTAGCGATGCGTCACAGTGTGGTTCCAACGACTGAGCCGAAGTCGGCTCACAGTCGGTTACGATCAGAATCTGTTTCACGACGTCGTCGCTGAGTAGGTCGAGTATGTGGTCGTTCGACCCCTCTATTCCGGCCATACAGTGCAATCCACTCAGGGCTCCGTGGACTTACTTAATACCTGTATAAAAAAGCGATTCATCCGTTCTGGTGTGAGTAGTTCCCCCGGTGAGGCGCGTTCGCACCGGCTGCGAACGCGCTCCCCGATTTATCTTCGACAGCGTTCTTCACCTAAATGTGAGCGCCGACGCGGCCAAACCGGCTCGCTCTAAGAGTAATAAAATACACTCATGCAGATACAGCACACCTCGCCAACAGTCATTCTCGAACAGCACGCTGAACCAGTCGTCACGTCGTCGGAGGACCGATGAACGACAAGCATCCAACTCGGAGACGCGTACTATTGGGCGCGGGCACGCTCGTCGGATTGGCGGGTTGTAGCGGGCTCGGCACTGAGGAGTCGGCGACGCCAGAGACGGAGACGACTCCTCGGGAGGCCACGGATACCCCGTCACCGACTGAGACGGCATCCCCGACGCCGACGGAAGAGGAAGCCCCGGGATACATCGAGGATCACTGGCACGGACGTCTCTTTTTTGAAATCGACGGCGACATCGTCGATTTCGCCCAGCCGAAGTACTACCTGGACAACATCGAGGACGAACGCCCGGAGACGGTGTACTTCCACTTTCATGAATCCGCCCACGCGCCGAACGAGTGGAGCAACGAGAAGCAAGTGGTCACGTTCGGTCGCGCACTGAACCTCTTGCCCGGCATCGAGTACACCCAGCGTGACGGTGACCACGTCATCGGTTATGAAGGGTCGACCTATGACGGCACCAACGACGGGACGGACGTGTCGATACACCGCGGCACCGAACGAATAGACCCGACGACCTACGAAGTAAAAAACGGTGACAACTTCTGGGTCAGCGTCCGGACAGCGGACGGTTCGACAGACGATTCCGAGCGGTCCGGACAGCTCGTCGTCGACGTGAACAACCGTCGACTGAACGAGGGCGGCGAGATCTTCAGTGGCGTCGACACTGGTAGGTTCGAATTCCGAGACGACGGCGAGCAATACCGGTGGTACAACACCGGGGATCCAGTGACGGTGGCCGAAGCGCTCGGAGCGCTACCGAACGTGGAGTACAGACAGGATGGCGCCGGCGAGCACGTCTTCGAATACGGGGTTGGCGGCGACTACGGCGGCACCTATCACGACGCCGCTGACGCGACGGAGATACTCGTCCGTCAGCGGGCAACTGCGGTTGATCCGACGACGTACGAACTACAGGACGGCGATGTCATCTGGGTGTACGTCCACACCGAGAGGGCACCCGACAACCACTGATACGACTATGAGTACCTACACTTTGGCCTTCAAACCGGCAATCGGGCTGTACGGTCAACACGACCCAAGCGCAGCGCTCTTCGAGGACGGAGACCTCGTTTTCGCCGTCGAGGAGGAACGACTCTCGCGGGAGAAACACGCCGTCGACACCTTCCCGGAGCGTGCCATTCGGGCAGCGCTCGATTACGCCGGCATCGACTTGCCGGCGGTAGACCGCGTGGTACTCCCGTACGACCCGTCGCTGCGGTCGAACATTCTCTCCCACTACGTCCGCGACGCGGTTCGGGTGGACGGGCCATTGCGGAAGCTGACCGCGATAGAGAACGTCGTCAAGACGCAACTAGAGAGTCGCTTCGCTCCGACGCGGCGCATTGAGTCGCGACTGGCAGATATCGGAACCCCGGTACCGCCGATAGAGACCCGCTCGCATCACGCGTCTCACGCCGCGAGCGCGTTCCACCCATCGGGGTTCGACGACGCGCTCGTACTCACCGTTGACGCCAAAGGCGAGTACGACGCGACGGTCGTCTGGCACGGTGACGAGGACGGGCTGGAACGGGTCCGGACGTACGAGCACCCCAACAGCCTGGGGCTCTTCTTCGCCACCATTACAGAGTATCTGGGTTACCGTATGTTCAACGGCGAGGGGAAAGTGATGGGACTCGCACCGTATGGCGAGGACAACCCCGACATCGAAGCCACGCTCCGCTCGCTCGTCGACACCGGTGTCGACTACGACGTGACTGAACTCACCCGGCGCTGGGGCACCGGATACGGAATCAGACGGCTCGAAGACGCCTTCAGTCGGGACCGGAAAGACACTCCAGAAGAGTTTACGCAGTGGGATCGAGACCTCGCACACACCGCACAGAAACTCCTCGAGGAGACGGTGCTGGACATCGTTGAGCGACAGGCCGAGGCGACCGGAACCGCGAACCTCGCCCTCGCTGGCGGCGTCGCGCTGAACTGTAAATTAAACAAGCGCCTCCGGGAGTCGCCGACCGTCAACGAAATGTTCGTCCAGCCGGTCGCACACGACGCCGGACTGGCACTCGGTGCGGGACTGCTCGACCAGCGACCGTCAGAGGTGCCGACGATGGAGACGGTCTATTACGGACCGTCGTACGACGCGGACGACATCCGGACCGTCCTTGAGACGAACAAGATTGCCTACAGCGAACCTGACAACGTGGAGCGCCACATCGCCGAACGTCTCGCTGACGGCGCGCTGGTCGGCTGGTTCAATGGACGCCTCGAACTCGGGCCGCGCGCGCTCGGCAACCGGAGCATTCTGGCCGATCCACGGAGTATCGACTCACGAGACAGAGTAAACCGGTACGTCAAACACCGGGAGGAGTGGCGGCCATTCGCGCCCTCGATGCTCGAAGGGGCGGTCGAGGAATACCTCGTCGACGGCGAACGGGCCCCATTCATGATTTCGGCGTTCGACGTCAGGCCTGAGAAGCGCGGCGAGATTCCGGGCGCCCTCCACCCTGCTGACGACACGACGCGGCCCCAAACTGTCAATGCCCGTCAGAACCCACGGTATCACCGCCTCATCTCCGAGTTCGAGGAACTCACCGGTGTCCCGGTCGTGCTGAACACCTCGTTCAACGACCACGCCGAACCGATTGTCAACAACCCCACCGAGGCGTTGAAAGACTTCTTTGGGATGGGACTGGACGTGCTGGTCCTTCAAGACTTGGTTGTTACAAAAACGGACGCGATTATCAAGCGCGAATCGCGCTTTGTTCAGTCGCTCTAGAGCGGAACATCGTCGAACGCGTACTCGACGACCTTGTTCAGCGTCGGATGGGCGTGGATAGTGTCGGTGATGTCCGAGACGTGTCTGGACCCGGCCCGCATCGCCACGACAGCCTCGTGAATCATCGTCGTTGCCTCGTAACCAAGCGCGTGGACACCAAGAATATCGCCGTCGGGAGCGGCCAGCACTTTCACGAACCCGTCGTCGAGTTTCTTCGCCCGCCCCATGGGCGTGTCCGGCAGGTCCGCGCGGCCGACGACGTACTCGCGGTCGGCGTCCGCTAGGTCGGCCTCCGTCTCGCCGACCCCGGCCATCTGTGGCTCGGTGAAGATGGCGTGGGGCATCGCCGTGAAGTCAGCCACCCTGTCACCGTCGTGGACCACGTTCTCGATGGTGACCTGCGTCTCGTAATCTCCGGAGTGTTTGAACATCGCGTTGTCGGCGATGTCGCCCTGCGCCCAAACCCCATCAGCCGATGTCTCTAGTCTGTCGTTCGTGACGATGAATCCGTTGTCGTCGGTCTCGATGCCAGCGGCCTCCACGCCCAGCGTATCGGTGTTGGGACGGCGGCCCAGCGCCACCAACAGATCTTCACCGGACACAGCGACAGTCTCCCCGTCCTCGGTCTCGGCGTGGACCGTCACGCTGTTACCGTTGCTCTCGACGCTGGTCGCGCGGTGGCCGGTGTAGACCTCGTGGCGCTCACTGGCGATGTCTGTGAACGTCTCGGCTACGTCCGGGTCCTCTCGGGGGACCAGCGTCTCCATCATTTCTACGATGGTCACGTCGGTACCCAGTGACTCAAAAAAGTACCCAAGTTCGACCGCGATGTATCCGCCGCCCAAAATAACGAGTGATTCTGGCTGGTCCCGGCGGTAGAGCGCGTCCTGACTGGTCATGTACTCGACCTCGTCGAGTCCGTCGATAGGGGGAACGAGCGGCCTGCTACCGGCGGCGACGACGACTTTGTCGGCGCTTATGCGCTCGCCGTCGATCGCGACAGTTCGTTCGTCGACGAAGGTCGCTTCGTGCTTGTACAACGTCAGATGCTCTTTCTGACGGTAGCTGTCTTCCATCCCCTCGGCCAGCGGGGAGAGCGTCTCATCCATGTCGTCGATGATAGCCGCGTAGTCGATGTCGTCTAGCGAGGCGTCGACGAAGAATTTCTCCGCGTCTCTAACGTGATTCGCGGCCGTCGCCGCCTGTATGAGCATCTTCGACGGGTTACACCCGCGATTCAGGCAGGTCCCGCCGAGCGGACCGGGCTCGACTAGTGCCGTCTCCAGCCCCGCGTCGGCGGCCGCCGCCGCGACGTTGTTGCCAGTTCCGCCGCCGATGACAATCACGTCGTAGTGGTTCGTCATTGGTCACCCTCCGCCAGACCGTAGGTGGCGTCCCAGCGGACGATTGCGTCGACGACTTCCTCGAGAGCGCTTCCACGCTCGGTCAACGAGTACTCGACGCGAACCGGTTGGTCGCTGACGATGTTTCGGCTGACTAACTCCTCGTCTTCGAGCGACGAGAGACTCTCTGAGAGCATCTTCGAGGAGACTCCATTGAGGCGGTTTTTCAACCCGCTGAATCCCAACGGACCGTCCTGCAAGAGGTAGTAGACGATTCGGAGGTGCCACTTACGGCCGAGGATATCGTGGGCGGCTCCAAATGCCGACTCCGGATCGGAAAAATTCGCTCTTCCGGTCGTTTCGGTTCGATTCCACGTGGCGGTCGGCGATTCGGAACTCATACTGTATCCGGACAATGAATTGGAACGCTTCTTAACCCATCTCGGATGCACACCGAGGCCCCAGTTCTCCGACAGATATTTATATTAGAATAGCACCCGACCTATTCGCCGGTCTCCACGTCTGAGAACCGTTCCCAGAACACGGCGTCTAGCCCTTCGTCGTAGTCCTCATTCTGATAATCCGATTTCGTTAGATTGGCCTCTTCAATTAGGCTGGCAGCCTCGCCGGCCCATGTATAAAATCCCACGAGTGTATCTTCACGCATCTTTTCGAGGTCGATAGAATGATAAACGTTGACGAATCCTCCGGATTCACGGTTAAGTTGTGTCTTCTCAAGCAGGCCGAACTCGACGAGTTCGTTGAGATACGTTCTGACAGTCCCCTCCTCGTAATCAAGTCGGTCGGCCAACTCGCTCGGTGACAGAGGTCCGTCGCCAATGACACACAAACAGATATCCAGCCCCGGTTTGGGAAGGCCGAAGGCGTCGAGCAACACCTGTCGAACGTCCGGTGGGCGAATGTCGAGACGCGACTCCATAACTCGCTCCATCGTTTCACCGTGGCAAGTCATTCCGCCGTCACAATCCTGCATCGTGAGAACGACGTTGTTGCAGTCCACACAGCGGTAGATAGCGTACTCGCGGTCCATCAGATCTACTTCCCGTCGGCTGTTGTCGTCGCCAGAACCCCAATCCCGGGTCTTGTTTTCACTCATAATTTGATGTTCCTCTTCCGGATGGTATCATACCATTCTACCACTGACGTAATGAAAGTTCTAGTCAGCTCACTCGTCAACGACGTCGACAACGACGTTTTTTAGTTCGACGTCTAGTTCGAGGAACTCCCTCCCCGTTTCTGTGGGACGGACCCCTTCTCCCGTCCGCTCAACGAACTCGGACCGACAGAGCGTGTTCAAAACGGGTATCACGCGATCGGGTGTCGTTTCGGCCGCCTCTGCGATGGTGTGTGTAGAGACTGGCTGGCCGGTACTCTCGTACACGTTGTACACCACTTCTAGAACACTATCCGGAGATATAGCCATTTTAGGCACCAGTCGATACGTTGAGATAGAGTCAAGCCCGTTCAAATAGATTACTTACCCGATTGATATGGACTTACGTTGAATAAACTCGCCGGAATCCGACAGGGTCTGTTCTGATAGTCACCGGCCACGCATCGGAACCGACTACGGTTACGCTGCACCGTGTCCTCTACCCTCGCTCAACCAGTGACGACGGGAGACTGACCGTCGATAGGTAAGGTCACTCTCGAAGAGGGAATACTCACCCGAAGGTAGCAGTGTTTCCGGGCCGTAATTCCGTTTCTATCGATATCTGAATATATTTGTCCACTATTCTTTGACCGTACATTTATATTACCACGTTACGGCGTCCGAAAGTCCATGTATGTGGGCATATGATGACGACGTAACGGTATTACCACTAAGTTCGGGACCAGTTAAATGTATCAAGTACGTAGTTACAGCTACACCAGAATATTGGTTGAGAACAATGTCAACGAAAACTAGCGACCCCGCTGACCGACTTCCGACCGCAGGTCCAGATACCGGAACGTTCGACCGCTACAAGGCAGTGACTACGGACGACGACGAGTTCCTCATTTACGACGTCGAATCAGACGACGCGTGGATTCAATCACAGGTAGCACTAAAACTTGAGACGTACCGGTAGTGGACAAAGTGCATCTGTGCGATGATTGTGTCTCGAACGATGTGGGCACCGCTACCGGACCGGTCACCACTTGGCCAGTCAGTTACCATGAGAAAACTGTCTTTTCCATCGAAAATACGGCTACGACACAGTTACTAAATAGTTATATTAACCGGGAGAATACTGTGAACAGCGGCAACCGTAGCACACAGTGTAATCGTGGCCTCGCGAGGATAGAGCCGAGACCACAGCACCAGGAGCTCGAAACCATGCGTAAACTATCACGACGGACGGTAATCGGACGATTCGGGGCGGCAGTCCTAGGCATCGCGAGTGTCGGCACCGGCGCGGGGCGTTCGACCGACGACGTACACGATGCCCTCGAAGAACTCTACGAGTCGTTCGTGGACCTCGAAGCGGAGGTAGAGAGCACAGTGAACGTACTCGATGAAATCGACGTCGAACGGGATTTTGACCCGAGCGATCTACCCGATTTCGACGACGAACTCGGCAGTCCTGATTTCGACGGATTCTCTGAGGGACCGGATTTCGACGGCGAGAGTCCGTCTCCCGACTTCGACGGCGGAGACGACACGCCGGGTCTTGACGACGTCGACGACGACCTCGTCATCAACGGCGTCCCGGTCGGGCAGATGGAATCGCTGGACCAGGTCAACGAGTCGGTGCTCTCCCAGTTCGACGGTCGGGTCATCGTCAACGGCGTGCCCCTCGGACAGGCGAGCGAAACCCGTACTGAGACGGCGAACGATTCGGCCGCGACTGCAGGTGCAGACCTCAGCGGTGGGACGACCAACGGCACCGCAAATGGGGCTTCCAATAGCAGCGAACAGGCTGTCGCCGACGGCGTCGGAGGCGACATCTCGGGGAACGCCACCGGCAGTCGCCAGAGCCATAGCGACGAGCAGACGGTGGCCATCGAAAGGATTCGAGCCCGGACGGCCCTCGCCGACGTTCGCGAGGAGGTCGCCGAGGTAGCCACTGTCCTTGACGAAATCAGGACCAGCCAGCACACTATCGTACGACAAGAGAGTCAACGGGCCCACGCACTGCTCGAAGAGGTTCAGAAGGCCGTCGACACGACCGAGCAGCGACTCGGGGCTAACCGAGGCGGTCTCGTCGAACCGATGGAGCGAGTGGCGAACCAGCTAAACGAACGGATCGACCATCTCGAAGAGCTACTGGGCGACTTCGACGACGGGTTCGGGCCTTGAGAACCCGAGTCCGAGTCACGTCCCAAACCCCTGCCGGTTAACCGTCCCTTGTCCGACTACTGACCGGGGTTTGGTGTCGAAAAATCACGACCAGCAGACAGGAGCCGTCAGCGAGGACGTCTCGGGTCGAGAGTAGTATTGCCGGACGACCGAATCCTCAGGACTTTTCGCCTCGTTCTGCCGGGTCCGTTCGGAATTCGGGGTCAGTCTCGTTGAACTCGGTCCGGAAGTCGGAGTCAATATCTTCGTCGAACTCGACGTCGAAGTCCGGGTCGACCTGCTCACCGCTCGCGACAGTCTCGTTGGAGTCGCTATCCATCGTCGGTCGGTATTTCCACTCATCGCCGTTGCACGGGCTAGCGGTCCCGATCATACATATACCGAACTCGTCGGATTCCTGCTCAACGGTCGACGATTCGTTTTGAAACTGTAGTGCGTCTCCGGGGTTGGTCGGTGCATCGCTCGGAACCGCGAGCGACCGTGCACTCACCGTACCCATTATGGAGACACCTACGACCAGTAACGCGACAGCGATCGCCGCCGATTGGACGACTATCCGAGTATGTCTGTCTCGAATCATAGGTTGGAATTGTGCGTACGTACTACAAGGGTGCTCAGTATCAAATACCTAATACAACTGCCCGGTAACGTGGTATCTCGATAGTCAGTCACGGTAGCAACTTCACAGCGTTAGTATCACAGGCGACCATGACTCAGATGTCGTCGATCACCATCTTCCGCGTCAAAAGAAAACCGCGATGGCACACACGTTTTAGCCGGAGCGTGGTTGGGGGATAGGGATGACAGTGACGTTATGAGCACGCCAGTCGGCAAGGGTAGGGGGATCCGACATTTGAGACGTTCGTGCGTACCATTTGTTTCTTGGACTGTGGGATATTTTATTGTTTTGTACCGAAGAGTAATCGGGTTACCGATAGATCAGAACGTCATAACGAGGGGTCGCTGGTTCGGTGGGAGACCCCACTGGGACTCGCGGCTACAGTCTTTGGGCTCGATACCCCTATGTGCTAAGGTACGCTCTTTTTATTAATCCCCATCAACAATTCGTGTTGATTACGTATGGATAGTAGACAAATCACGCACATGCGGATTAACGCTGTGCGGCACGAATTGAATGGTGAATTCGACAAGACCGGTCGACAACTGCGACCCGATGTCTCCCACGGTCCGACGGCCGGAGGCCTCTATCAAAAAAAGAGGCTGGAATTATAACCCTGAACGATGGTCGACTTTGGTGACTACGACACGCTGTCCGTGACAGTCTGGCTGCGCCAAGCAGGGTCTACTACCAGCGACCGGTCAGAGCTTTTGACCCGCCTCCGAGAACTGGAACGTGATGGGGTCATCCAGGACCTTTCGGTGAACAACTGGAGCAAACAGATCGAATGTGATCCGGAGTACCGAGTGCACGGGTCTAACGAGGAGATACGGCACAGACTCGCGGAGTTTCAGGACTGGGCCGACGCAGAGGGCCACGAGCTAGAGCCCGCGTTTCGGTGGTGTAAGACGACGTCGCTAGCCACGGACGAGACGAAGGAAGTGGTCACCCTCCCCGTGACGTGTATCGAAGTTCGTGGTGACGGCGAGTTGCTTGCGGTGTTTCCGTGTACGAGCGACGGAAATACGAACAGCGTCGCTGATTGTGTTACTGGGCTAGAGAAACTCCAAGCTCATGCAGACGACTCCGCCCCGGAGCAAGCGGAGTCGACAGGCCGTCCCTCGTCAGGCAGGTGATTTACCGGCGGTCAGTTGCATCCTCCCCGACGTCGAAAAACGACGAGAGTGACCGCATCGAAGGGGGAGAGGTCACGAACGAGACAGCGACGAAGGCGAGGAGACTGGCCAAGACTCCGGGAACTACCGGGTCACCAACTAGCGCATCCATTGTCGTAGGAACGAAACTGTAGATCTCGGTCCCGACGTGCCAGACGACGACAGTCGAGAAGCCCGCCGTCATACCCGCGATGCCACCCTGCGTGGTCGCCAGCTTCCAGTGCAGTCCGAGGAGAAATGGGACGGCGAACGTGCCGCCCATCAGTGAGGCCTGTAGGATGGCGATGAACTGAACGAGCCCACCGACGAGTTCGCGGTTCAAGACGAGTACGGCCGGGGCTGTGCCCGTGAGAAGGACGGCCAGTCGGTTCACGATGAGCTTCTGGCGTTCCGTCGCGGACTGATGGACTAGTTCCCCATAAATATCGTGAGCGAGTGCCGACGCTGAGACGAGCATGATGGAGTCAATGGTGCTGAGCGTCGCCGAGAGGATGGCGGCCACGAACAGTCCGCCCAGTACCGGGCCGAGCAAGTTCAGCCCCATGACGACGCTGGCAAGGTCCGGCGTCCCGAGTGTCGGGAACATGGTTCTGGTCGCGAGGCCCAACACACCGATGCCGACAGCGACTATCGTCTGGATCACGAGTGTGACGACGATAGACCGGCGGACAGTGGCCTCGTCGCGCATGGTGTAGAACCGGGTGATTGCCCGCGGCGAGGAGAGCCGCACGAGCGCGAACGCCACGATGAAGCCCGCGATATCGTTGGTTGCGAAGGACTGACCGACAAGCGACGGATCGAGCGAACTGAGCATCGCCTCGAGGTTTGACAACCCACCGACGACGTTCAGTGCGATGGGAAGTGCGGCGAGTGAGCCACCCACCATCACGAGTACCTGCAGGAGGTCGGTGAGGACGCTGGCTCGCATCCCGCCGAACATCGTGTACGCGACCGAGAGGACGACCATCGCCGCGACGCCGAGGGTTTCTGGAATGCCGAGGACGGCTTTGAACACCAGCGCGCCGGCGGTCACCTGCGCCGTCAGAAACACGGTGTAGACGACGACGATGAAGAACGCGCCGAGCAAGCGGGCGTAGTCCCCGTCGGCCCCGTCGTCGGCGTACCGCTGGGCTAAGTAGTCCGGGACGGTCATCCGGCCGAGGTGGCGCATCTGGGGAGCGACCCAGAGCAGCGATGTCAGCCAGCCGAGCCACAGCCCCGTCCAGACCCAGATGAACCCGACTCCGAACAGGTAGTGGATGCCGAACGCGCCGACGAACGTACCCGCGCTCATCTGCGTTGCCGACAGCGTCGCTCCGCCGAGGAGCGGTCCCACCTCGCGGCCGGCGACTAAGAAATCCGCCTCGTCCTCGGTCCGGGTGTAGCTCCGGAACCCAATAAGAGTGATTGCGAGCAAGTAGGTGCCAACGACGACGAAAAACAGCGTGCCCGGCGTCGACTGGACGGTCACTTGGTGTCCCTCCCGGGGCCTGAATAGCGAGTGTTCGTCGGACTTTCGCTGGTGTCATCCCACTCTCCGCGGGCGTTCTCGCGTCTAGCCAGCAGGAACGCGACCGCCACGTGTGCCAACGCGACGAGGAGGAACGCGGCGAGTTGCTCGACGAGCGTCACGACTCCCCTCCTCCGTCGGTATCGCGTCTGACCACGACCAGCCAGATGCCAGCGATGCCGATGGTCACGGCGATGCCGGTCAGTGTCCGAACGTCGTTGGCGGAGCCCACGCTACCGTACCGGACCGCCAGAAATCCGGGCGGTTTCCTGAGCCGGAACGTCGACACTCGGCCACTGTCACGACGGCTGTCGACCGTGGGGAACCGAGCGTGCGTGAGTCGGTTTCCCTCGGCGAGGGAGAGCCGGATGGAGACCGTTCGGTCAGTGCCGGACACCCCCTGATTCGGGACCCACAGCGGGACCACGAGGTCCGTCGACGCCGGGACAGTGTAGGACAGCCGCAGCGAAACGCTACTGTTCCCGGTCGAGATCGGAATGCTGACGGTCAGGTGTTTGGCCGCCGGTTCGATCACTGGGTCTATTTGCCGTCGGTCGATCCAGACGGTGATGTTATTGACCGGCGCACCCTCGAACGTCCACATCGTCCCGTTGATCCACGACCGGCCGACACCGGTGTCAGTTCCTAACCGGTCGAAGCGATAGGTCGCGACGACGTCGGCGTCGGTCCTCACATCAACCGAGACGTTTATATCCCCCAATCGAGCTCCTGCGGCGGTGCCGCCGCTCTGTCCTGCTCCTGCCGCCGGCGTCACCGCTAGTCCGGCCACAGCCGCGGCGAGTATTAACCCGAGGCTCGCCGAGGCGAGCGGTCGCATACGCATATCCTAGTCGCTGCCCCGCGATTGTAGTGGACAATCAGTCCCTCTACCACGTCTTCTCCGGGATCACGTCGCTCTCAGTCGGACTCTCTGAACGAGGACGTGCCGTACCGACTCCCCCATATGATGTTCTATTGACGATTTCGATATCGACAGCAGAACATATAATATTCCGGTTACGTTTGCTCACTCGGCAGTCGGTCCTCCCGTGCATCGTCGTGCAGCACTGTGCCGATGAGCTGGCGGTGTGCGGACCGGAGGTGCTGGTGGAGCGTCGCCGAGGAGATACCCATCGACGACGCTATCTCTTCGCCGGTACTCTCACGCGGCCACGCGTAGTACCCGGAAAAGTACGCGGAGGCGACGGCCGCCCGTTGCTTGTCGGTGAGTTGTGACTCGACGTGGTCAGTGAAATCCGCCGCGGTCTTGACAGGCCGCTCGACCTCCCGCTTCGCGACGAGTTCAGATTCAGAGTTGTACTCCGCGTAAGCTTCGACAACGTCACGGATCTCTGTCGTCTGCGGGGCCTCCACGATGAGCGTGCCCACGCCGCGGTCGGCCTCGGCCTGCTCCGTTGTCGCGCCATACTCCATCATCACTTCCGCGCCGCAGGTCTCTCGTTTGACTTCCAGCACGCACTCCTCGTCGTGCTCGGAGACGATTCGGCAATTCATAACGGACTCGAGTTCCGACGTCACGTCCCGAGCCCGCTCGGAGTCCACACCGGAGAGCTGGAGATAACTCAGGTACGCCTCTTCGTTCGCTCTGACAGTCTGCTGGATGCGGCAGTGGCATTCCAGTTCCGCCGAGACGGCCACCGCGAGACAGGAGCGATCCGTCACCTCGAACTCGAGCTGGACCGCCTCGTCTGAGAGGAGCAACTCACGGTTTTGGACGGCTTTGAGCGCGAAGCCGATGATGTCGCCGAGCACTTCGAGACTCCTCGTCCCGATTGTCTCGAACGCTTTTTTACCTGTAGCGTCGACGACTAGGATGCCAAACATCCGATCGTCGTGTCGGATCGGAACGGCGGCCATAGCCTCGACAGCATCGGGCGACTCGTCCGTCCCATCGCGGACCTGATACCGCCGGTCGCTGACGACCTCTCCGGTCTCGAGCGCCTCCTCGACGATACCGCTACTCATGACGCCCAGCGGAACGCCCTCGACGGCGTCGAAATTCCAGCCGTCGACGCCGGCCGTAGCAGTCGTCGACAATCCATCGCCGGTTACGGACAATTCGCCGATCCACGCGCTGCGGTACAGCGTCGACTCCGCGAGCCGCTCACATACCTCGCGCTCGATACGCTCCCGAGACCGAGCCTGGAAGAGATCGCTGACGAGGTCGTGGACCAGCTGGTTTATTTGATTGACCGTCTCCAGTTGGTCACGCCGCTGACTGAGATCTTCGGTCCGGTTCCGGAGCTCGCTCTTGTGTTTCGCTCGCGTAAGTGCTGCCTCAACGTTCGCAGCCAGCATTTTTATTCCCTCGATGTCGATGTCCGAGAACGACGCCATCTCTGTACTTCCGACAGTGAGCGTCCCAAACTCACCCAGCGGGACATGGACGCTGGCCGCGATGGGCGTCCCAGCCAGTTGTTCGGACACGTCGGCAGGCCGCTTGACCAGCTCTTTGCGGCGGTACGCCTGCCCGGCGAATGTACCTTCGAGGTCACAGGCCGGCCGGGAGTTCATCAGGTCATCGGCTGTCTCTGTCGCTGCTACCACATTGAGGTTCTCGGTTTCTTTGTCGAGCAGACGGACGCAGGCGACGTCGCAGTCGAAGAGTTCTTTGACGGTATCGACGCCGACATTGGCGATGGTCTCGCAGTCTTTCGATTGTATCAATTCCCTACTCGCCCGATTAAGCAGTTGTAGGTGATGTTGGTCGAGGCCGCCCGAATCCTTACGATCACTGACATCTTTGACGACGCAGACGAATATTCCGGAATCGAGCCGCCGAAGCGTGACCTCTTGCGGGAACGTCGTCCCGTCGGCGCGCTCACCGATCGCTTCGCCCCGCCAGCTACCCTCTCGGCGAGTCTCGGGGAGGATAGTCGTCTCGAACCGGTCCGTTTCACTGTCACTGTATAGCTCCTGCCAACTCTCACCGATGAGGGCCGCCGGATCGTCATAGCCGTAGATGTCTGCGTGTGCCTTGTTGGCGAACTTGAACGTCCCCTCGTCGTCGAGGAGGGCGATCCCCTCTGTCGCCGCCTCGACGGCTGCAGCGAGGTCCTGTCCACGCCTGTCTACGGTCGCGTCACGCTCGGCGTGGACTAGCACTCGGTGGTGCCCGTTAATTTCGATAGGGGACGCAGTGACATCGACGGGAATGGCGCGCCCATCGGTCCTCTCAACGCACAACTCACCGTTCTGTTCCTCGCTCCGTAGCCGCCCGAACAGTGCCTCAACTTCGTCTTCACCGTCTCCGAACAGCGCCGAGACGGACCGGCCGACGACGGCATTCGTGCCCCCGGCGTCGAGGAGATCAACTGCGCTCTGGTTGCAGTCGTCGATCGTCTCGCCAGCCGGACCAAGAACGAACACGGGGGTCGGGCTCTGGTCGAGCACTCGTCTGAGTAGATTTTCAGACTCCACGGCGTCGCCAGACCGATCGGCCGCCAACGACGTTTCCTGTATCGTGACGGTGATATATGTCTGACCGTCGTATTCGACGGTCGTCGCGGAAAAGAACGCCTCTACCGGTTGGCTGTCGCTGTCGATCAGATCTACCCGCCGCGCCTGTGAGTCCGGTTCGGCAGTGTTCTGAACAGCCACGCTGCGGACAGTCTCGATGGGGCTCGTATGTGTGTTTGGAAACAGTATGTCGAGCGGTGCGTCGATCAAACGCTCAGGCGTGTAGCCGAACGTTTCCTCGACTGCCGCGTTAGCAAAGACAATTACACCCCGGGAGTCTACTGTGACGATACACTCCGTAGTTCGGGTCACCACACCCTGAAGAAACGGAGCTTCGTACGACGATGGCGTGGACATAGTGGATTGGTTATAGTCGTTACAGTAACAAATTTGGGCCTAATTGTTTTACGCAGGTGTTTGTGGACCTCTGACGGTCTCTGGAGACGGTTCATGTAGACATCTTTTTGCCCTGTCACGAGGCATGGTGATGTCGTCGGTCGGCCCGAGTATTGGGAGTCCGTTCCCGACCGGTACCTATTCGAACAGCGTGGACAGCAATTTCCACTCGGCCAGTCGGAGATGCTGGTGGAGCGTCGACGAGGAGATTTCCAGCCGATCAGCGACTTCCTCGGCCGTACTCTCGCG
Source organism: Haloarcula sp. MBLA0163 (assembly GCF_055632435.1). Classification (NCBI taxonomy): domain Archaea; kingdom Methanobacteriati; phylum Methanobacteriota; class Halobacteria; order Halobacteriales; family Haloarculaceae; genus Haloarcula; species Haloarcula sp. MBLA0163. The sequence goes on along the minus strand of NZ_JBVMVV010000003.1, from coordinate 68,427 downwards.
GGGCCAGTCGAAGTAGCCGGCCTCGTACGCGTTCTCGAGAACGGCCTGCTGGCGGTCAGTTAATTTACCTTCGATAGTCTCCCGGAACTCGCCAACACTCTTTCCACCGCGCTTGCGCTCACGCTTTGCGACGAGTTCGGAGTCGGGGTACAGCTGCTGGAACCTGTCGACGACGTTACGGGTGTCCGCGCTTTGAGGGACTTCGAGGACTACTTCGCCCTCACCTTGCCTGCCAATAGCGGTCTGGATACTGGCGCCAGTGGTCGCAAGTTCCTGTGCGAGCGCCCGCGTCTGAATCAACTCGAGTAAGCACTCCGCATCGTTCTCGCTGACCAGTTCGGCACGCTCGACGCTGTCGAGTTCTTCCGCCACCGCGGCCGGGTCTTCCGAATCGGTATCCTTTATCCGGAGGTAACAGCGGACACTCCCGCCGTCCGAGGGTTCGGCTATCTCGAGCCGACAGTTGCAGTCAAGACGGTCGGATACGGCGACGACGAGACTACTGGGGTCCCGGACCTCGAACCTGAGCTCCGTTATACGATTCGACAGCAACACCTGTCGGTTCTGGACGGCGTTGATGGCGAATCCTGCTGTCTCACCGAGCAGTTCGAACTCCTCTTTCGGGCTTCGTTTGAACGTCTCGGAGCGAGTGGTTTTGAGTATCAGAACGCCGTAGATGCGCGTGCCGTACGAGAGTGGGATGGCAGCGACTGTCTCGAACCCCTCTAACTCACTGAGAACGATATCCGAGGCCGCGTCCATCTCCTCGTCAGATACGCGATACTGTCGGACTGTCTCGACGTCGCCGGTCTGGACTGCGTTCAGGACCGTGTCCGCACCGGCCTTGAACAGGTCGATGCCCGCTGTCGCCTGCAGTGTCTCGGCGTCGGTCCCTGCGCTGGCCCGTGGAATAATTTCTTCCGTCTCTCTGTCGACTTCACCGACCCACGCGTACTCGTAGAGGCCTGACTCAACGAGGCGCTCACAAATAACGGTCTCTATCTCGTCGCGGGTCGCCGCGTCGACTAGCGACTGGATAATCTCTCTCACGACGGTGTTTATCCGGTTGACCCACGTCAGTTCGTCTCGCCCGTCGCGGAGTTCCTGCTCGCGCTCCAGCCGTTCGAGGGCGATTCCCAGTGCAGTTCCCAACAGTCTGACGAACTCTACGACGTCATCGTCGGGCGTCTGTCCGACATCCATAAGTACGGACAGGGATCCGTAGTCCCGCAGTGGTACATGCAGGCTCGCGTACGCTGACGCTTCAGCGGCCGGTCCGTTTTCGTCGGCCGATTTGATAACTGGTTCACCACGTCGGTACGCCGTGCCCGCGTAGGTTGCGTCGAGATCGTAGGCGGGCCGTGACTCCAGTAGTGACTCGGCACTGTCAGTCATTGCATCGAGTTCGAGCGTGTTCGCTTCCCGGTCGAACAGCCGTATAGCAGCCACATCGAACGGGAGACAGTCCGTGACGATATCAGTCCCGAGTCGAGATATCTCGTCCCAGCTTTCGGCCTGCATCAATTTTTGATTCAGTTCGTTCAGCGCCTTGAGACGTCGCTCCTGTGCCTTTCGGTCACTGATGTCAGAACAAACGTTCACGTACCCTCCCTCGTCGAGTCGCGTCAGTGCGACGCCGAGGTCCACGGTACTGTCGTCGCGACGGATACCTGTCAGCTCCCCCCGCCAAGCTCCCTCGTCGGTAACTGATGGGATGACCTCGGTCCGCATCCGTTCGACGCTGTCGTCGTCGAGGAGCTCCTGCCACCCCCGCTGGACAAGTGACTCACGGTCTTCGTATCCGAAGATATCGGCGTAGGCAGGGTTCACGTAGACGAATTCGGCGTCCTCGTCGAGTATCGCGATGCCGTCGTTAGCGGCCTCCACTGCGGCCGACCGACGGCGCTCGGTCCGCTCGCTCGCGAGCCGGTCGAGCGCTGTCTCGGCGTTACCAGCGACGATTCGAAGCAGGCTCCGAATGGTAGAGGTGAGTTGCCCGCTCTCTGTAGCGCCGACCCCCAAGAGACCGTGTTCACCGAGCGGCAACAGGAACCGGCTCTCGAGCGAGAACTCGGGGTGCGCCGGGTTCCCGATGGCCCCGTAGTCCGAGATGAACTGTTGTTCACCGGTATGGAACGCATCCATCTCGACAGTTTCCGGTTCGATATCGAACTGCGTCCCGATGCGTTCATCAGCGACCATCGCCTCGATTTCGTCGCTGACCTCGACCGGCTTCAGACGGTCTGTCTCCGGGTCAGGTACCCAGAGCGCTGCCGCTGGACAGTCGAGGACACGCTGGACGATGTTGAGAACGACCGTAGCTACTTCTGTAACCGACTCGGCGGTGATCAGTTCACTCGTGGTCTTCGTCAGCGCTTCGAGTCGAGCCTCGTACTCTGTCTGTTCCGAGATGTCCCTGACGCTGGCCAGAACGTACGAACTCCCCGCAGTATCGACTCTCGTCGCAGACACCTCTGCCGGAATCCGAGTGCCCTCACAGGTGTGGCAGCTCAGATTGTCTGTCCATCCCTCCCCGGCTTGCATGATACGGTCGACGAACGAGTTCAACCGGTCCATATCGTCGGGGTGGACATCCTCGAGAGTGAGCGACAGGAGTTCCTCTCGGTCGTAGCCGAGCAGTGAACACGCGCGCACGTTGCAGTCGACGAACGTACCGTCTTCCGGGTCGAACACGAGGATAGCGTCGTTGACTGTCTCGAATGCCTCCCCACCAATCGCCTCCCGAAACGCGTCTCCAGAGGGCCGTTCCCAGCCACCACGTTCGATAGAGAGAGCGAAGAATCGCCGTTCGTTTTGCGCACTCTCCGAGAGAGACACCGACAGCGGTCCATCTTGCCCACGCACCGTAACTGTCTCGCGATGTGACTCCCCATGGGTGAGAGGTCGGTCGCGCAGTTCGTCCAGCGATAGCCCATCCGTGCCGTTTGAGAGCACACTATCGACCGACTGTCCTTCGATAGCGGTAGTATCGACGTCGAGTAACTCACCGGCAGATTCGTTCGCGTACACTACCTGACCAGTTTCGTCGGCCACGAGGATACTCGTAGTCATATCGTCGACTACCCGCGTCAGGAATTCAGACTGAGTTTGATTATTTAGTGACATACACTCATCATCCCATGGCTGTTCGGATATCTGTCGGCGGCTGCTCGAGATCAGACGCTCCAAGTTCCACAACAAATAATAATTCTATCAACATATATAGTTCGTCCCCTTATGTTTCTCGTTCGCACAGTCGTCGGACATGGATTTATACGGGTGCGTTTCCGATTCCAAAACGCGAATAGAGTCACAGTCTGTTCCTCTGAGTATTATTTTACTTACTATGATGTTTTTTCAGGATACTTTCCGTATCGACCGCTTATTTTGCTTGAACACCGTCGGTCAAATTGTCTTATGGTCTGTCCATTATTTTGATTATTCGATCCTTTTGTGTAGTAAGCAGTTCGGTACAACAGGTTCGCTCGCTCTGAAACGGGTCGCCACACATTCTTTGTCCAATATCTTCACCACAATCTGGACTTGTCGCGTAGAAATACCTCTCCCGCTTACTGGTCGGTCTCTGGTGTAGATAACACAAGTACGCTTGTTAGGAATATGCTAGTGGCGCAATCTTCCGGACTCTGTGCTAAGCTGGCGGAATTGGTACGTGATGAGGGTTCCGCAATCGCACATTCTAGATTACTGGACACTGACCCGGCCGACCATTGTTGGTTGGCCAACCGAATCTCAACAGACGCCCATTCGTTGTCGTTGACGGGATCTGAAGCGCTGGAATCGTTCTGATGCGATGGGCTACCCGGATACGTCAGACCGAGACGAACGAGTCAAACCGCTCGGTCGCCGCATAGGATACCAAACAAGCCATCCACTGTACCCTCCTGAGCAGCGTCTGTGGATGTTCGAGAGAGCTCAGACAGAATGTGGGTGGCGGTTTTAGAGACGGTACTTCATCGAATAATTGATTACATTGGTACGGATGTCTTGGCTTTTGGTATCCATGTCAGCAACTCCCAAACTATGTTGGGTGGGCGAGTACCAGAGTGGTCGGTACAAGGGATATGATACCACAGTCTAAAGGTTAGTGTGGATACCATGTGTCCCGACCGCAAAACGACCGGCGCTGCCGCCGAGCACAGTGAGATACAGAACAGACCAAGACAGCCAGAATCAGTACGCACGCGCAACGAGTTGTTATCGCTTTCAGACGTCCTCGGACGGAAGTGGAGTCTCGTCATCGTCCACGAACTTCTACGAGACGGCCCGCTCGGGTTCAGCGACCTGTTGACCGAAATAGACGATATCTCCAGTAAAGTCCTTTCGGAGAGTCTCGACGACCTAGAGGAGGCTGGATTCGTTGAACGTACTATTGTTAGTGAGCGACCATTCCGTGTGGAGTACTCCCTGACCAACCGTGGAATCGCGCTCGATTCGGTTATCGACAAAGTTCGGGAGGGTACGATCAATGTCACCTGATTGCCTACCCCTGCCGAGACCCAACTATGGACAGCTGTCCCACACGCAACACTTCATCAGTTACGAACGATGACGGTTGTTCCGGAGCAGATCCGCCCCACGTCCAATACTATCAATCGAGTCGAGCACTACGTCCGAGCGGTAGTGACTCGAATAGGGTTTTGGCTCGCCATCACGCTCCCCTTTTTATATATACCATTGTTGGCGACAGGGCTCGAAACCCCCCCGATGATAGAGGCTTTTATTTTTCTCCTGGTACTACACGCTGGTACAGTGTACGTCGGCCAGTGGTATTAGCTATACACTTCGTCCGTTGACTGATCTGGGTTTCAGCTCTTTTTTATTACGCTCAACAATGAAGTGGACTGAGGCCAGCAATAAAAACGAGAGAGCGACGACTGCCAGTACGTTCTCAAGTGGCCAGAGGCCAGGGAACGGCGTGACGCTAGCTGAGAGCAGACCGATGTCGAACACTGCGACCAATAAATAGTACAGATACCAGTCCGGTCCAGTCCGATGCCCGGCAAGATACGGTTCTATTTGAGTGATGGTGTCACCGGTCGCGACGGTCTGTTCGTCTGTGTCGTAGTCGACGAGTCCTGCGCTAGAGAGCTTCGGCACGTGTGATTGATAAAGTGAGACGTACATTCGGCGCCGTTCGTCTACAATTAGTTCTTCTCGTGGTTTGTCGTTCTCCCAAGCAGCCACAATTTCGGCGAGGTCGGTTAGTTTTACTGGCTCGTCTGCACGCCGTAGGTACTCCAGAATGAATCTGCGGCGTTTGTTGCTGAGTATGTGGAAGATTCGGTCTCGCGAGAGTCGGTGTTCGTTGTCGGATTTGTGAGGTGGGACTGACATTTTTGTCGGTCGGATGGACGTGTTCAGCGACGGTTCTTCTCAGCGGTCACTCCCACACGATCCATCCCTGGAGCATTCATGAACAGCGATGCGAACCGTGCATCCGAAGTTCACGAGCTCTCGGATACGGGTTCGTGCCGCTGACGGGAAGCGATACCCACGAGCGACCGGTAGACATCAGTTCAGTTTTCGATGCCCGGTATGACGCTGTTTTGATTAAAATAATATAATATTTTACGTACGTGAGGGTAACTCGCTCACGACACGGTCAGGGCGTAACGTCGCGGTAGGCTAGATACGTGAGAAGGCACGGTACACGTTGTGCCGAGATACTACTGTCCCGACGACCACTCCAGAGGTGTATCAGTTCTGCGTACGAGTGTCACCACCCGCGCCGTCCCGATAGCTGCAGCCGTACGGACTGATCCTGCCGGTTGGGGGCCAACGACCACACCGTCCGCTGTTCGCTCGGTCTCGTACAATTGTTGCCGGTCGGCGTTCCACGTGAGATATAGCGTGGAGTTTGCCATCTCACACTGGAGACAAGCGTCAAAAGGACGGTTGTGCAGGCTATACAACCAATCGGTCAGCGGGAGAGCAGACCGAGAACAGTACGACTCGACCCGCGCAAGCGGGGCCGGCAGCGGGTCTAGCGTGTCAGTTCTTCGTGGCCTGTCGTGTGCGGGATGGTCTGTCGTCATAGTCTGGTCGCTCGTATACAGCGAACACACCGTCCGGTAGGGTCAGTGATTGTCGCGCCTCCCTCAGTTATAGCTCGAATGCGAGCCACGTGAGAGTATCACTGAACTAAATCCGACGGGTTCGCGCCTACGAGTACGCGTGTACGTTCGCCAGTCTGTGTCTTAAATGTTTGACTACCAATTCTAATTCCCTATCTTCACGGTAAGTCGGTTTCAGAACTATATCGAGAGCAGATAACTGGGGACCAAACAGCTAAACGTCCGAACACCGTTGTTTTGATAGAGGAACAGCATGGTCAAAAACACAGGGACGGACACTGATGACGCAGTAGACATCGTCTCGCGGCGCGCGGCAGTCATCGACTGTCTGATTGAGGGCCCAAAGTACAACCGAGATATCCGAGACGCTCTCGACGTCTCCCGGTCGACAGCATACAAGGCCACGTCGGAACTGGAGACGTTACAACTAGTTCGCCGGAGTGACGACGGCCACGAACTGACCGTGTTTGGGCGGCTTCTCTACGATGAGTATCGACGCTTCCGCGACAGAGTCGAAGACGTGTGCCGTGCCGGAGGACTACTGGCCGTCCTCCCGCCGGACGTCGAGATACCGTTCGCCGTCGTCGAAGACGCCGATGTATCCTTTTCGAAGCGGCACGCACCGAACGAACCAGTCCGAGAAATCGAACGCCTCGTTGAGGCAGCGTCCTCGGTTAAAGGGACTGCACCGGTCGTGCTACCACGCTACGTCGAACTGTTCTCTCAGCAAGTCATGTCCGGAGAGCTGGAGGCCGAGCTGGTATGGGAACGCCCGGTCTTCGAATATCTCACCACGGATTACGAAGAAGATTTTACCGCGGCCTTAGAGATGGACGATCTCTGTGGCTGGGTGACCGACGTCGAACTCCCGTACGGATTATTAGTCGTCAAGGAGCCGACACAGGCCATCGCGATTATTGTATACGACAGTACTGGAGACATAGAGGGAGTCTTGATCAACGACTCGGACCGAGCTTACGAGTGGGGACGCGACCGATGGAAAGAGTACCTCAGCTCCGCGACCCAGCCGGTTTCGGATACGGAAAAATAGGCAACTGGGCGCAAAAGCTGTGGTAGAACTGGCTGTCGACGTGAACAGACCGGCCGTCAACGCGCTCACTGAGGTGACGTGGATGTTTCGCGACGCGAATCATGATTCGGAAACTCGAACCTGGTTATGCCGGTACCCACGTACGACTCGGCAGAGTAATTGACCTACAGCCCGTACCAACAAATGGGCCCGAGGCCCGGAACACATGGTATCCAACGGCAACGATACGCTACAGAGCGAGACAACCAACGAATGTGCGGTCTGCGGTGCAGAAATAGAGACCGATACGTGGCACATCGTCACGGCGGAGACGTCGACGGACGGTATGATCACGATACGCACGTTCTGTAGCGAGGGCTGTCGGGAGCGATGGGAGGAAAAATAAAAAACACCTGACGCTGGTCGTCACAGTTCACCACAGGGAGGTTGTTACTCTATTTGCGGTCTTCGGACACGGAGGTCGATTCGACACATGCCGATTCCTCTGAAAGAGCGCTCTTCCCAGCTGCGAGCGCCGATTCCAAATCATCGGGTTTGCGCTCCAGTTCGCGGAGGGCATTTCGGTAGGATGTGTCCGCGTACTCGAACTGAGCGAACAACTCTACGAGCACCTCCTGGGCAGTTGAGACGTCATCGTGAGTCCACAGTAGCCAGACGACCGGGGTCTGGACGCCGTTGTGGACGTCCTCTCGAACGTCTCTTACGTCGTCGAATACGAGTGAGTGCGCTCTGTAGGTTACAAGATCACGTACCGTCCGGTCGACAGTTTTCTCGTCGATATCGTAGAGAAGGCCCGGGAGCCGACCGAATGCAGTAATGTCACGGGCGCGATACGCGTACGCGAACTGCATCAGTGCTAGTGCATCGTCGACCGAGTCCGCCTGGACCAGTTTCCTATGTATTGCACGCTCAACCGACGGAATACGGGCGGTATCGACGAGGTACTCGCGTATCATCTCGGTTATCGCCTCGGCGTTCGCGCTGGGGACGTTCGCGAAAGATAACAGACTCGCGAACGCGACGTTAACCGCTACCTGCAGACGATCCCGGGGATTTGCATTAGCCGTGTCAATGAACTCGTCGAGCATCGTCACCAACACGTCGAGGCCCACGAAGAGCTTCAGATGCTGCGTGTCAACCGTTTCGACGTGGTCGTCGTACGCAACAAGTGCGGGCACCGTCCGAGTGGGCTTCTTTCCGTACACCCAGAGCTCCAGTGGCAGTCGCAGGTTTTCGGCCACCGGCGAGACGGAGATGCCGTCGGGAGCGGTCGAACCCAGACCGTCATCTAGGTCGCGGACATCCTGCAGTAGCGACTCATAGATCGACGTAACGTCGTCGGCGAGTGCCGATGGCTGTGGTGGTTTTTGAGTCATGCTGGGTGTGGTCTCGACACCGTTTTGTTTCGTCCCACTAGAGAGTATACAGGCTAGAGTCTTAAAAACTCGATTACTGTCCAGTGAGACCATTACAGGAACGTATCAGCCAACGACCGAACAGGTGACGGCTGACGAGTGGCGTCCATTTCGTCATCGAAATCGGCCAGTAGTCGGGTAAGCTAGAGACTATGCGTGTATGCCCGAAACCCAACAGTGCAGGACTCCATCAGTATGTCAGTACATCCGGGACTCCGTAGCTGTGTTCTCGTCACCATACTCCTCGTCGGGGTCAGCGCAGGTCCTGCAGTCGTCGGAGTAGCAACAGCAGAGGCTGGTAACGCGGACACGACGGCAATGACGGGTCGGGAACCGACCACAGTCTCTGATGTCGAGGTAGCGGAGACGTCGGGTGATGCCAACGATAGTGTCGTGGCCGACGACGCGCGCTTCGAGACGGTGGTTCGGTCAGGCGGCGACCGAGAAGTCCGTGTCGTCGTCTCCAGAGACAATCGATATCAGGCATCTTCGGATCTGATGGCCACTGGACCGTCTCCAGAGTTCGACCTAGGCTCGATGGCGAACGCCGCCGGCGTCTGGACGGTGTACGCGACCGAGAACGCGACTCACGCAGCCGAACCGGTCGAGGGCGCGCGCCTCAAAAAATGGGGTAATGCCGAGACTCGATTGCTCGTCGCGAACACGAGCGCCGTCAGGGCCGAGAGGGCCGACGGCTACTGGCAGTCCAGTCGGCGGGTTTGGCGCGGGAGCCAGCGTTTCCTGAAGAGCGACAGAGTCACCGCTGATGCCGGTGCGGTCTGGACGCTATACGAACTCTCCGACGACGGACCGATTCGTCTTGGGGCGGTCACACTCGACGAGAATGCCGAGGCCGTCATCGACACGAGGCGACTTGATGGCCGGTACATAGTCGTGTCCGAAGCGGGGCGAGTCCTCAGATTCGACCACGAGGGTCGGGTCGCCGAGCGGGCACCGGTGAGTTATGACGAGGCCCTTCGGCGGGCGGCCGTGCCTGTCAGCACACAAGACCTGACAGTCGGTACCGAAAATGCGTCAGTAGCGACGAGACCCACTACACTCACGTTCGATTCGAATCGGGCGCAGTACACCGTGGTGGTAACAGCTGACGGACTATCGACGGCAGAACTCGGCCGACTGTTCACCGATGCGAAGCCTGTCGCACGAGAAGACGGCGTCGCGGTCAGGATCACACCCGAGAGGGACCGGATCCGTCTGAACCTTTCGAGAGTGGAACGAGGCCGTTACCTCCTCAACATCGCGGTCACCGACGGCACTGCCGACGCGTCCGTGCCAGTGGTCCGATTCGGTGAGCAGGACGTGGAGGCCGCTTTCACGACGAGGGTTTACACGACTGGCGAAGGCGGCGTCGTCCGGGTCCCGATTCGGTTACGCAACGCCGACCGGGGCACCGTCTCCGTCGGATCTCCGGCAGTCAACTACCACACTACGGCCGAGGTAGTGGATACCGACAATGACAGCTTCGTTGTCCTAACAATGAACGCGTGGCTCGCCGGACGCTCGGTGGCGGCCAACGAACGGGCATTCACCGCGACGGATGGGCGCGTACGGGACGTGACACTGCACACCGACCCAATTGCGAGTCCACCACTCGACGTCGCGAACTATCCGCTCGCTCTGTCCGTCCGAGGGCACGAGAAACACGCAGGGCTCGTGGCGGTCCAGAATCGTTCGGTTGAGCGACCACGAACATTGACCGCGCCCGCGGTCGCCTACGTGGAGTTAGACAGTGTCAAGGACATCAGGGCGGCCAGCGACCAGGGAACACTCACGAGCGATACGAGCGTTGCACACGGCGACGTCGCCGTCCTCGAACTCCGAGCGCCCGGGCTCGTCGGCTGGATCGCGGCCAACCACCCTGACGACGCGGACGTGACGAGCACGTTCGTCGACGGTGTCGCGTCCTCGGATTCGTTCTCGGTCCGAGTTCACGAGTGGGACCCTGCACCCAACGAACCGCCATCACGTCTCGATCTGCGCTCCACGGCCGCTGCGGATGGGCTCAGGGTCGTTACCGAAACTGGAAACGGAACGGTGTTCCTCGTCATCGACACAGCGCGAGCCGTGCTCAAGAGGCCGAACGGTGAGACGCGGACGCTGGGATCCGCAGACGAATTGCGGACGAACCTGACTGTCGCCCGGACGAACGGGGGTGTCGAGGGCCAGCGAACCGCCGTCGCCGACTGGCAGGTTGTCGAGCGTCGCGTGACGGTGGATGGACCGCGCCACGTCCGCCCCGCACCCTGTCAGCGAATCACGGGACAGAGTACCCTCGCACCGGGTACGTCGTTCCACCTCCGAGTGCGTGGGAACGACGGCCGGACGGTGGCACTCCCCGAGACGACTATCAAGTCTACCGGACGGTTCGAGGCACTAATCAACCTCTCTGACGTGGAATCGAACACGACCCTCTCTATTTCGTCCCACAAAGAAAGAGGCCCCACTAAGATGGTCCAGGTCGTCGACCGATCACCTGCAGCGGTACAGCTACGCAATCAGTCGGTCGGAGAGAACAGTATTCACGTCGACGCCGTCCACCTCCCGGCGAGTGGATTCGTCGTGGTCTACGATGCGACTGGGCTCGACCTAGTGGGCGTGAGCGAGCGACTTGCCGCCGGCGTACACCGTGACGTCCAGATAGCACTGGACCGACGGCCGAACGGGTCGTTTACTGCCGTCGCCGTCCCGTACGCCGACACTAACGGGGACGCCCGATTCGATGGGGCGACCGTGGATACTCCCTTCCGTCGTTCATGTGACGTTGTCGCCGCGAGTGCATTCATCGACCGAGAGAATGCCTCAACGGTGCAGACGTCCGACTCTGCGAGCATCGTGTCCAGTCACCGACCGACCCAGTCGCCGACTGTGGAGACCCTAACACCGGCATCGGGCCCAGATCAACGGACTTCGGGTGTCCATGTGGCCCAAAATAATCGAAACAGCGACGTAAACCATCCCGTTCCAACCGGTGAAACGCCAACGACACTCCATCGCAGTCGCGCTGATCGATTATTCCTCTTCGGTGTAACCCTCCTGGTGCTAGTCGGTTCGGTTCTCCTCGGGCGGCGAGCAAGATAGCGGCCAACCGCTGCCTGTCGAGTGGTTGGGCTACCGAGCATCACTTTATGTCTACGTGGGTCGCCGTCGGTGGCCGGTTACTGCCCGCTACGCCGGAGGGCGTCCAGCAGTTGTTGCTCGGTCCACTGGCGGTGGACGACGATGGCTTGGATCCCATGCTCGGTCAGAGTGTACTGGTTCGCCCGGTCAGTCTGCCGCCCCTTGTGGACGAATCCACGGTCGACCAGTTCGTCGAGGTTCGCGTACAAGCGACCTCGGGTAACGGACTCGCTGTAGTATTCGTCGAGTTCTGCCTGTACTGCGAGTCCCTTCGGCGACTCCAGTCCGACGAGCACGTAGAGGATGTCGCGTTGGAACCCGGTCAGACCATCCATATTTTGTCAGTGCTCGCTCCGTGCGTATATTCTCTCGCTCGTGTGCCGCTCACGGCGTTACCGGTCCGAAAGCCGGTAACCGGGACGGGACTCGCGCTCCCGTTCGAACAAAGCGAGCGTCTACCCGACGGTTTCAATTCCTAGGGCACCGCTCGGGTCGGTGTCCGAGTGAACTAACCGTGTTTCAGTAATCGAAATTGTCCGAACTGTCGAACCGTGTGCGCCATGAGTACACGATCGTTCAACGAATCTTGAACAATCTTTTTATACGGCTATTACCTTACCTGACTGTTACCAACCAACTATGTGGTAGCCTATGACGGACACAAACAAGCGCAGAGAATCAGGTTCGGTGACTCGTCGAGCGTTCACGAAGACTATCGGTCTCGGACTATTTGGAAGCGGAGTCGCATCCGCCGGGAAACGTTCGACGTCAACGGATCGGTGGGTCGTCGGGACTGACTCTCAATTTAAAACAAAAAGCGTGGTACAGCAGTCCGCGGCGGTGGAAAAAACCGTCGATCTCGGGGATATCGGAGACGCTGTCGTCGGTTTTTTCGACTCTGCGACTGCCTCTGCACTCGAGGGAACTGCGGGCGTGAGATACGTCGAAGAGGATGTCAACGTCGAGTTTCCCAGTCCGGATGTCGGCACGGTCGAACAGCAGGATGGTTTCAGCCCGCTGGGCCAACGGATGGCGTGGGGGTGCGAGCGTATCGGAGCATCGGGGGTCCACAGTGATGGACTGACCGGGAAAGGGATAGACATCGCTGTCATCGATAGCGGTATCGACAGTGACCACCCGGACCTCAGATCGAACCTCGGGGACGGGTACGCAGTCACGCCTTGCAGGGACGACGAGTGCCGGTATGAGTGGGACGACGACCACTCGCACGGCACTCACTGTGCGGGCATCGTGGGGGCACAGGACAACGCTCGCGGCGTTCTCGGCGTCGCGCCCAGTGTGACACTGCACGCTGTCAAGGTGATGACTGCCCTTGGGAGCGGGGCGGGTAGTGACGTTGCGGAGGGCATCGTGTGGGCGACAGACCAGGGGTATGACGTCGCCAACATCAGTCTGGGTTCGGAGTCGCCCTCAGACGTCGTTCACGACGCGGTCAAGTACGCGGAACGCAACGGCATGCTTGTCGTTGCTCCGGCCGGGAACGAGGGACCTTGTTCCGACTGCCTGCACTACCCCGGTGCGTATCCCGAGACGCTGTGTGTCGGGGCCACAGGACCCGACGACGACCTCGCGGACTATTCCTCGGTTGGCGACGCCGTCGAGATCGCGGCACCGGGGACGGAGATTCTCTCGACTATCGTCGGCGGGGAGTACCGCGAATTCTCCGGGACATCAATGGCAACGCCCCACGTCGTCGGTGCCGCGGCGCTTCTCGTCGAAGCCGGGTACACGCCCGCAGAAGCGCGCACGCGACTACTGGAAACTGCCGAAGATATCGCGCTCGAACAGGATGAATCGGGTGCCGGCCTCGTGGACTGTGCTGCGGCGGCGAAGGGTAGTCTGGAGCCAACCGCGGCCGTCGAGACGGGGTACGTCGAGAGTGTCGGGGACACGTCGGCGACAGTCACGGGAGAACTCACACGGTTACTTGGAACCGACAGCGTAACGGTCGGCGTTGAGTACTGGCCCAGTGACGCGTCTGCGGATGCTGCGTCCCGCGAGACGGTCGGATCTCGGTCCGAGACTGGCCGGTTCGAGGCGACGCTCTCGAACCTCGATCGGGAGACGGAGTACCGCTACCGGGCCGTTTGTACCGGTGCCGTCAATGCAACCGGGTCGACCCACCGATTCACGACCGGGGAAGACCCACCCAGCGTGACGGTCGCCACAGAGTCTGTCAGTGACGTCGGTGCCACGACTGCGAGCGTCACGGGAGACCTGACGTCGCTGGCCGGCCGGGATGCCGTCGATGTCGGCTTCGAGTACTGGGTCGACGGTGACCGCGACGCGACCCTAGAGCGGACCGAGACCGTCAAACTACAGGGGACGGGGCGGTTCAGCCGGGCTATTGGCGGTCTCAACCCAGAAACTACTTACACCGTGCGTGCGCTGGCCGCACTCGCTCAGGGGGACGCGGTGTTCGGAGACGAGATGACGTTCACGACGGCCGACGGACTCGCCGTCGTCGCGAACGCTGCCGACGATGTCGGACCCTTCGGGGCGACGTTGCGCGGCGAGGTCACCTCGCTGGGTCCGTTCGACGCCGTCGAGACCGGGTTCCGCTATTGGGAGCGCAGAGCGGGCGGGTCGTCCGCTAAAAACGTCGAGGCGGGGTCCGTGACTGCCACCGGCACCTTCGAAACAAACGTCATCGACTTGCAGAGCGGCACCGAGTATCTGTACGTCGCCTATGCGCGGTCCGACGAAGGTGAGACGGTCACCTCGGAACCGGTGGCCTTCTCGACCGGCGGGCAGGACTGGTAGACGCCGTCCATCGCCGGTTCGACTATCCCGAGGTGGCCTCCCCTCGCCTGTAACGTACCGAGTGTGCGGTCGGCCAACGAACGAGAGAAGCGATGGGGGGTTCCGAACCTGCTTTCACGCCGCTCACCACGTTACTTCCTATTAACACAGTGACCTATCGGCTATTTTGTCTCTGGTGGGTTCTCTCCCTTCGCCACTGAAAGAAGCGCTCGATGCGGTTAGACGCTAACTGAGTGTGTATACTGTGACTAATCAGTTGTCTTACCCTTATGGTGGTCTGGCCGGTATTCTCTGATGCTGTCACAGTCGGGACCAACAACCTCCCTGTCCCGCCTGCTGTGACGACCAACCTATGAATAGCACGCTAAAGTTCGCGCTGACGATGTTCCTGGCCGTGACTGTCGCGTTCGGCATGACGATGCCGGCCGCGGCGAGTCACGGACATACCGGGGACGCGACAGTGGCACAGAATAACAACGAAGACGTGGATATCGAAGGCGACGATCTCGACGTCGAACACAACGGCGACGACGCTGACGTAGAAGTATCGGACACCGAGTTCGAGACGGCAGACGACCGCGACGACGTGGACGTCGAGGCTGACGACACGGAGATAGAGCAGTCCGACGACGCCGCCGAGGTCGAAGCCGGTGACACCGACTTCGAGAGCGAGGAAGACGGTGACGAAGTCGACCTCGACGCCGACGATACCGAGGTCGAACAGGACGACGACGCCGCCGAAGTCGAGGCCGACGACACCGACTTCGAGGCTGACGCTGGCGGTGACCTCGTCGACTTCGAGACGGAAGACTCCGACATCGAGCAGGACGGTGACACGGTCGACATCGAGGACGACTCCGACGGTCACGGTCTCGACTTCGAACAGTCCGGTGACGATGTCGACATCGAACACGACGAGGCCGAAATCGAGCAGGTCGGCGGCGACTCGGACATCGAACTCAACGGGAACGTTGATTACGAGAACGACAACGGCGACCTCGACATCGAGACCGAGGACGCCGGCGACGTGGACATCGACCTCGACGACGGAGACTATGAGGTCGAGACCGACGAGGGTGAAATCGAAGAGAGCAACGGCGACTTAGACGTCGAGGCAGACGAGAACAACCTCGACTTCGAGAAGGACAACGGTCGGACCGACTTCGAGGCCGACGACAACCACGACATCGAAGTCGACGGTGACGACGTCGAAGCGACGACCAACGGCGCCGACTTCGAGAACGATGCTACCGGCATCGAGGCCGAATCGAACGACGCGGACGTCGAACTCGACGAAGACGAACTCGAAGCGGAGACGGCTGATGTCGACTTCGAGAACGACTTCGCCGGCACCGACGTGACCACGGCCGACGCCGACATCGAGCAGGACGAAGACGAACTCGAAGCGACGACGGCCGACGCGGACTTCGAGAACGACGACAACGAAGCCGAACTCACGACTGACGACGCGGACATCGAGCAGGACGAAGACGAACTCGAAGTGGAAGACGACGACCACGACATCGAGAGCAACGGCGACACCGTCGAAGTCGAGAGCAACGGTCGCTAACTACCGGCACCGACCCGATTCTTATTTTTTCGAACGGGTAGCAGCAGCGCTCGGCGTCGTCAGTCAGCGAGCAGTAACGTAGTCGGCTCGTTGTAAGGTACTTACTTATTTCCGCTACGTGACCAATCAGTTAGATTATAGTTATTACGGGACGGCACCTCTATACAACTGCAATGAGACAACACCTGCGCAAAGCCAGTTCGACGATTGCGGTCGCTCTGCTCGTATTTACGGCGGTGAGCGGTCTCGCAGTCGGCACAGCGAGTGCGGACCACTTCGACGGCAACGACATCGAGGTTGAGAGCGACGACAAAGACTTCGAAGTGGACGACGCCGACGACTTCGAGTACGAGGAAGACGACGAGCTAGAAATAGAGGGTGAGGACATCGAGGTCGATAGCGACGACACTGACTTCGAACTCGACGGCGACGCCGAGGTCGAGTACGAGATGGACGAGGAGTTCGAAGCCGAGAGCGACGACGGTCTCGAATTCGAACGTGACGACCTCGACGTCGAAATCGACGATGACGCGGACGTCGACTACGACGACAACGGACTCGAGGCGGAGGGTGACGATATCGACATCGAATACGGAGACCTCGACGTCGAGGTCGACGGTGACGACGTGGAAGTCGAAATCGACGACGACGGCAGAATCGAGATCGACGCCTGAAGTCCACGACCTGATCGTGTACGAGCCACTGCCCGCTAGATAGTCACGGTTCGCGACTCGCCGCTTGGCGGGTACGTCCGCCAGCGTCGACGTCAGGCGAACCACCCGGTTTCGACCGAGCCTTCGTTTTTGTCGGCGACCAGCGCCGCCCCGCATTCCGAGTGTAACAGTGTGTTCGTTAGCACAATCTGAGTGACCCGAGGGTGAGTTTCCCTCCGTACGGTTACGTACTATGGCGCATAAAATCCCATAACTAGGGCGGAATAATAACGTTATAGCGGGCGGCTCCGTAGTCGGAAACAGTTGCAGTTCGCGGCTCGTTTCTGGCTGAGGGCTGTGACGACCACTGACATATGTACCGAACGATACAGACCGCACTTGTCGCGGTCCTCACGCTGACGATGCTGGTCGGCGCAGCCGTGCCGGCCGCCGCAGACGTCGACGTCGAGAGCGACGATTTGGAGGTCGAACACGACGGCGACGACGCCGAGGTCGAAGCCGACGACTTCGATCTAGAGAGTGAGGACGGCCGTGACACGGTCGACGTAGAGGTAGACGACACAGAGATAGAACAGAACGGTGACGACGCCGAGATAGAAGCCGACGAGACCGACCTCGAGGTCGAGGGCGACGGTGACGCGGTCGACCTCGAGGTGGACGAGACGGAAATAGAACAAGCTGGCGACGATGCAGACGTCGAGGTCGGCGATACTGACTTCGAGAGCGCCGACGGTGGAGACCGAGTCGACGTCGAAGCCGGTGAGACCGAGATCGAACAGGATGGTGACCAAATCGACATCGAGGACGACGCTGACGGCCACGGTCTCGATTTCGAACAGGACGGTGACGATGTGGACGTCGAACACGACGAGATCGAGATCGAAGAGAGAGACGGGGACGTTGAAGTCGAGGACGATACCCTCGATTACGAGGTCGACAGCGACGGGAGCGTCGATATCGAGGCGAGTGGTAGCGGCTCCATCGACATCGACCTCGACGGTGACGACTTCGAATTCGAGAGTGACGACCACGACATCGAACAGGACAGCGACTCTCTCGATGTCGAGGCCGAGGAGAACGACCTCGACTTCGAGAAGGACGACGACGAGACCGAATTCGAGGCCGACGACGGCCACGACATCGAGGTCGACGACGACGAGCTAGAGGTCAAGAGCCGCGATGTCGACTTCGAGAACGACCTGTTCGGCGTCGAGGTCGAGTCCCGAGATACCGACATCGAACAGGACGACGACGAGCTAGAGGTCGAGAGCCGCGACGTCGACTTCGAGAACGACTTCATCGGGCTCGACGTACTGACCAACGACGCCGACGTCGAACTGGACGAAGACGAACTCGAAGCGACGACGGAGGACGTTAACTTCGAGAACGACGAGCGTGAACTCGAAGCCGAGTCCGCGTTAATCGACGTCGAACAGGACGACGACGAACTCGAAGTGGAAGACGACGACCACGACATCGAGAGCAGCGGCGACACCGTCGATGTCGAGAGCGACTGAGCCGCACTCACTCGCGACCCCGGAGAGTAACCTTCCGCGATCATTTTTTGGCTCTCGAACTGCGGACGTAAAATACGCCTGAGCGGGAGTGACCGACGGCGCTCCGCACATTCTCCAGCCATCGCACTGTCGACGTAGACGCTGTATGCAATCAAACGGTCGGATCGCTCGCCTGCACGGGTGGACCTGAGCGGTCGGTTAGCACCCCAGCACGGTGTTAGGCGCTAACATTATATTCAACGAGTGACCAGTCAGTTGTCTTAGATTTATGTGACTGTCGTGCCTCTGTTCAGATACGATGCGAGAGAACCTGTTCAAGACTGCATCGACCTTCGCGGTCGGCCTGCTGGTCATCGCAGCCATCGGCGGGCTGGCCGTCGGCACAGCTAGCGCAGACCACTTCGACGACACCGACATCGACATCGACGCTCCAGACAAGGACTTCGAGGTGGACGTCGCCGACGACTTCGAGTACGAGGAAGACGACGAATTGGAGGCAGACGGTGAAGACATCGAGGTCGACAGCGACGATACCGACTTCGAACTCGACGACGCCGAAGTCGAGTACGAGGAAGACGAGAGCTTCGACGCCGAGAGCGACGACGACCTCGACTTCGAACGTGACGATGTCGAGGTGGACATCGACGACGACGCCGACGTCGATTACGAGGACGACGAACTGGAGGCCGAAGGGGACGACATCGACCTCGAAACTGACGACGGCGACATTGAGGTCGACGGTGAGGACGCCGAAGTCGAGTACGACGACGACGGTGACGTCGAAATCGATATCGGCTGACGACCGATAGGCAGTTCATCGGTCACGGGTCGTTTTTTTAGCGGTGCACCCATCACCGCGAGGTTTCGGCACTAAGAGTATTTTCGATAACCGAACAGTCACTGCTCGGTATTCGAGTAGCCGGAACGGAAATTGACGAAGACGGCTTCGAGACGGAGGGGTCTGGCGGTCGAGGACGATGGGACAGTCGAGACCGACACCGTCGAGGTCGAAGGGGATGCTGCCGTGGAGGTGAAGACCAGTAGCGTCGAAACCGACGAGGGCGAGGCCGAAACTGCGGGGAATCGACGTCGAAATCACCCGACAAGGTAACCGCCCGTGCTTAGAAGTCTTCCCGGCGTGAGTCTGCATTGTTCACTAGCCTGTAACGGTGTGCTCTTCGTGCGGAACTGTCAATAGAATCGAAACTGTAGTTATAGCTGTATGAGAGCCTTGCATCAGCGACAGGCGAGCGACGAGTCGACGGATGGACCGACACGTCGACGGCTTCTCAGGGGTGTGCTCGGCGTCGCGGCTTCGACGACTGCGATACCTGTCCTGAGCGGCGTGGCGACAGCACACTTCCCAATCGAGTTGCAGGTGGATATACAACCCGAGAACGCCGCGAATTTCATCGACCTAGAAGCACACGATACAGTGACAGTCGCCGTGAACACCTCGACGTTCCTGAACAGCGATGGAAACCGTACGACGTTCGATCCCACAGCGAGACCCGTCCGCTATCGCTTCGGGTCACGCTTCGCGGTTCAAAACGGCGACGGTGCACGTCCAGTCGGCAACGGAGCAGTCACGCAACTCGACGGAGACGAGGCGCTCGTACTGGACTTCCCGGTGAACGAAACGGGTCTCGACGGCGGCGAAGAGACCGCATGGCTCTACTGGGAGCGCGACGAGTCAGGCACACACGGGTACGCTGGCGTCGATTCCGTGAGGGTCTATGGTACCCCACGTAGTTCCCGCGACCTGCTCGAACTGCTCAGACAGCTGTTACGCGACCACGTTGACGTGTAACTGCGCGCCGAGACGACGCCTGACATGTCGGTTAAGTGACGACAGTCGCAGTCTCTATCCCTTAGCACGTCACGACAATCGTTTCGGAACACAGTCGAGCCGTAGTCCTCGTCGCTTTCCGTGGTCACTCGCATCGGCTTACCGCCGTGCAACTTCCTGTGTAACGGGAACTCGTATCACTAAGTCGCTATCGGCACTATGTACAGGTAATCCCGAGCGAGGGAGTCCAATAGTACAATGACCAAACAAATCACGTGCGACGCACCGAACTGTGACTTCGAAGTGCGGTCGGACACAGAGGAGGAACTCGTATCGGTTGTCCAGCAACACGCAGAGCAGCACCACGACGCAACCCTGTCCCGAGAAGACGCCATGGGGATGGTACGGTAAATTTGAGGGACGCCGCACGACGCAGTACCCGTGCGGAAATCGGGTTTCCGTACCGCGACAGGGTAACCGTTCGTACTTTTTGTTTCCGCTCAGTCGTATAGTCCACCACACGGTCGCGGCTCCATCTTGAGTGTTGATTCGGTCCGGTGCCGGTACGGATACAGATGGTTCGAACGACACAGTTCACCCTGAGCGTTAACGCTCACAGGGCTCGTCAGTATAACTGCACCAGCGGTATCGAACGAGGCTGAGACAGCGAACACGACCAGGGGACAGAACGGTACGACCTAGAGCGGCGTCGAAGTCGACGGTGCAGGCAGCGATGTCGAAAAGGACGACGACATCGACAGGGACAGGACGGACCTGGGCACCGATGGCGCGACCGCCGAACAGGACGACCGCACCCTCGACGCCGAGTACACGGCTGGATAGAGCCACTCGGCTTGCGCTATCGTGGGGCGGTGCCCGCGACGTAACACGCCCTCGGTGGCGTTACAGCGTTACCATACATACAGCGTATGACTGATCAGTTATATTGGATTTATCCGGGCGTAGCCCCTACTTTCAGATACCACTCGACCGGACACGGCGCGGTCGTGTCCACGCTGGTGAATGAAGAATGAGAGGTGCACAACTACTCACACTAACCGTACTCGTCGTAGCGGTGGCGGGGATGGCGACGCCGGCCGCCGCGGCGACAGACGGGACGACGATAGATCCGCTCGCCAACGACGACATCGACGTCGAGTTCGGTGACGGAGAAGTCGAACAGGACGACGATCAGACCGAAGTAGAAACCGAAACCGTCGATTACGAACGGACCGGCGACCGGACCGAATTCGAGACGGTCGACACCGACATCGAACAGGACG
Organism: Haloarcula sp. MBLA0163; assembly: GCF_055632435.1. NCBI lineage: Archaea > Methanobacteriati > Methanobacteriota > Halobacteria > Halobacteriales > Haloarculaceae > Haloarcula > Haloarcula sp. MBLA0163. Next base: position 47,111 of record NZ_JBVMVV010000003.1, on the reverse strand, counting down.
GCGATGTCACCGACGTCGAAACTGACGAGTTCGAGTACCAGCAATACAACGGGACGCTGGACTTCGACACCGCCGACGGCTCTATCGAGGTCGACATCGACGAGGGCGGCGTCGACATCGAAGCCGGCGACAAGGAGATAGAACAAGTCGGTGACGAGTTCGAAGTCGAAGACGACACCATCGAGTTCGAAAGCGACGGGCAGGACGCCGACGTGGAGGCTGCCGGGTACGACATCGAGCAGTCGGGTGACGACACCGATGTCGAATCCGATACCGTCGACTACGAACTGAGTGACGACCGATTCGAGTTCGAGACGATCGAAGGTGACGACGTCAGCATAGAACTGACCGACGACGGCGACGTCGACGTCGAAGTCAACGGTCAAGACCTCGAACAGAACGGGGACAGTCTCGAGGTAACGACCGACGACGTCGACTTCGAGTCCGACGACGAGACCACTGATGTCGAGACGGCCGACACCGATATCGAACAGGACGACGAGACGCTCGACGCAGAGACTGACACTGTCGAAGTGGAGCGAAACGGAGACAGCGTTGATGTCGAGCGCGCTGACTGAATCCCCCGTCATCGGTTCGGGACGCTGGCAGACCCCACTGTCTTCGCGTTCCCATCTGGTGGCCCAGACGCGATAGCTCTCCATAGCTATCTGACGGCGGATATTCCTCACTCGGTAGGTGCGGCCGGCCGGTGTGGGCTGAATTACTTACCCACGTTGTGCCAGTAGAAGCAACTTAGCCAGTGCTGTTTGTGTGTTTCTCTCGTCTTATCGGAGTGACACTATGGATGTCCAGTAAATACTAGCAATAGTAATGGATTCGATAGACAAAGTCTGGTGTAGTGGCGAGGAATGGTGTCCGATAACCGTGACAGCGAGCCTCCTGAGTAAGAAGTGGCACCCAGTCATCGTTTCTCGCCTCCTTGTACAGGATGAACTCGGCTTCGCGGAGCTGCAAGAACGCATCTCCGACGTCTCCTCGAAGGTGCTCTCCGACGCTTTGCAGGACCTTGAGGATAAGGGCCTCGTCGAGCGGGAAATCGTCAACGAGAAACCCTTCCGAGTCAGCTACTCGCTGACCGAACAAGGTCGGTCCCTCGAACCGATTATCGACGAGATGGACGACTGGGGCACAGATTATCTGGAGGCGAGTAGAGAGCCACCGTCGGACATCGTATGAATCGGGTACAATGTATCAGGGCTTCGATAGGTGCGGTTAAAACGCCAATATCTATCGGCCGTCGAGAGTAATCTGTCGGTACTTATGCACTCGGTGGCCAAACCTCGAGTCGTATTGTGTCAATGGGTCCCCTATCGCGGCGGGAGTACCTGGTATCCGGTGGCGTCGGAACCGTAGCAATTTTGTCCAGTTTCGGCTCACGAGGACTCCAGCGAGGGGGGAAAGCCGAGACGAACGCCGAGACGTCGTCGAACGACACCAGTACAGGAGAGGACGCAACGACCGACGGAGGCCCTACCCAGTCTCAGAATCAGAACGAGGACAGACAGAATAGCTGTGAGCGGGCATCGTTCGAACGCGACGAGGACGGTGCTATCAGTTTCGAACGAGGGCCAGTCGAGTTCGACTTCGACGAGGATTTCATGGCCCTCTCGAGAAACGCGGTGCCGTTCGTCGACTTAGAGATTAGGGGGACAGATATCGATTTGACTATCCTGACGGGCGACGAGACCCTTGAGTTCGACGTGACAGGGGACGAGACGGACCTCGAAGGCAGAGGCAACCCAGCATCGCTCGAACGGGACGACGAGGAAATCGAGTATCGGTCGGCTGGCATCGACGTCGAGTGGACCCCGGAGCGACTCGACATCGACAGGCCGGTCGACGTCGACGTCAGGAACGACGAGTTCGAGTACCGCGACGAGCGCCTGTCTTTCGACTGGGACGCAGAGCGACGCGAGTTCGAGTACGCGTGTCGAGACGAGTGATGCGGACCGAGTATTAATATCACCAGAACCGACATGTGTGTCGTGCAAACGGTTCGAATCGCGGGCGTCGGACTGACACTCTTCGGTGTTCACCCGGAACGGACCGGTCGGGACCTGTTCGCGGAAGCAGCGATAGAGGCTATCGACGCGTTCGGCTCGGTTCGACTGACAGGCCTACTCCCCGATGTTGACCCAGACAGTGTCGAACGGGGACTGACCGTCGAACCGACGGTCGAAATGTGGGACGACGACACTCGGCTCCTGACGTTCGAGCCGCTGTGACTACCGTTCGAACTCGGCGGTCGCGCGGAGTCCTCTTCCTCAACGAACGAACGGAGTGAGTGAGTAGGGAGGGGAGGAGGGCGTGCGAAACGATAATACCGAGTGCGACACAGCTCTGACTGTCCATGACGGGCCACAGACAGTCCGTGAGGGCTGGCGTGCCAACGAGGCCACGGTGCGTTTCTCGGCATGTACGGGTCGCAGTCAACCGGCCCCGAAAGACGGACCGTCGAAGCGAACGTGACGCCATGTGCCTCTCCGTCTCCCGTGACCCCGGTCGCGGGGTCGAGCAGAGGTCACGTCTAATTACATTGCCGCTGGCGTCTGGCCCTGCGCTACAAGCGTCTTTCCTCGGCATGAGTCCCATGCCGAAAAACCGCACGCAAGCCCGCCCTCAACGAGCGCGGTAGCGCGAGTAGGGCGGGGTAGTTGACCAGCCCTTGGCAGTTCGCGAACTGGGCGTCACACTCGGGGCAGTCCCAGTATCCTGCCGCATCGGGAACCATACGTCACGCTCGTTCTGCGCACATATTTCTCAGTAGCAGAAGCCGAGGCGATAGCGTAGTCAGGCCGGACTGTCGTTCGCCCCGGGTCGGCCACGTCCCTCGTAGAACTCGCCGCCCCACTGTCCGATCCAGATGTCCTGGTTCGCGAGGTACAGTGCGCCTGCCGTATCGAACATCCGGTCGGTCACAGCCCACTCGTCGGCCCCCGTATCGTACTCGACCGACGCGTTGTACACGGCGGCCTGTCCGAACTCGCCGCCCGCGTCCGCCGGGAGCGGGAGGGGATACTCGGCGTTCTCGCTACGGGACGGGGGTCGTTCCGCGCGCTGGAGACGCCCGCGATTGAATGTCTGGTTGAAGTACCGGGCGTATATCTCCTTGACGTCCATCCCGAGGACAGCGTCGGCCGCGTTGATGCCCCCAGTGACGTCACCGGCATCTTGTGCCGTGATAGCGTACGTTGAGTCGTCAGTTCCGGAGGCGAACGTCCCGGCGTCGTCGTCCCAGAGTTCGTCGACGAGGTAGCCGAGCACCGACTCGGCCGTCCCCGTGAAGTCGACGCCGTCGATTTCGGACGCCCAGAGGAGCCCCTGGCCCACGACGCCTTGCGTGGCGGCCTGATTCGCCGCACCGTTCTGGACTCGCCCGCCTCCCGTCATGTTGTTTTCGACGGCACCTGCGAGGCCCTCGGCGTAGGAGGCGGCCTGTGACGTGAGGTCCTGTGACTCGGCGTGGGTACCGTACCAGCCGATGGCACCGAGCATCTGACCGAGGTCTCTGGTCGACCCCATGTCGACGATGTTCTGCGGCGAGAACAACGACATCGTCGTCTTCGCCAAGCCGTCCGTGAGCGCCTGAATTTTTTTCGGTGGAATCAACGGCTCGGGGTTTTCGTAGCCGAACCAGCCGCCCTTCGCGAGACTGGTCATGTCCGACATGAACCACAGGAACGCCGAGTGATGGTTCGGACGGGCCGTCGCGTCGACGACTTCGCCGGCACCGGGGTTGAACCCGGAGACGAGTTCCATACTCTCACCCTTCGTGAGGGCCCCGTTGCCCTCGGGACCGCCCGCTATCAGCGTCGCTTTGATACCTATTTGGGCGAGCGTCGACAACACCATCGAACGGAACTCCGCAGCTAGACTGTCGGGGAGGAGGTCGAAGTGGTTCTCGAAGTTCTTCGCCCATGTGACGCCCTTCAGGTGCGTCCATCCCGCCGAGGACGGACTGACCACGCCCGACGCCTTCGATTCGTCCCACGCTAGCGTCGACGCGTCAGGACGGCCGCCCTCACCCGCTAATACCGGTTGCTCAGTAAACGCCGGGTCACCACTAGTGAACGCGGCCATGTTCAGGTTCGCGTTCTGTACAGGCGGGCGTTCCTGTCCGGCGGCCTCGAGCATCGCAGGGAACCGCTTATCGAACGCCTGTTGTTGCTGTTCGTTGTGCGGGAACAGCACACCGTTACCGCTCATCGAGATGTTGGTACTCATGTTGTACAGCGAGTACCAGTAGGAGTCCCACGTCGCGTCTGTCCAGTCGTACGCCGCCGTCTCCTCTCCGCCCGTGTCCTCCCCCTCGGTGTCCTGTTCGGTCTCTGTACCATCACCGGCTGCCTCTGTGTCCGTGGGAGAGGGCGTTCCGCCCTCCTCGTCGTCTGTCCCCGTACAACCAGCGAGTGAGACCAGTGCAGCAGCACTCCCGTACTTTACGACATCGCGTCTGGTATACCGAGTCATAGAGAGAGGTCTCTTGACCAGTCCGATGAAACCTCGCTGTTTGTGTGAGACCCTCTCTCAATTGAGATAGCTATTTATAGGAGGATTGAAATTTCGTGAGAAATCGTAGACGGTACTGTCTCCGTTTGAACAGAGACTCTCTCGGACCGATCGACGTACCGGTCAGTCCGACCTGAGTGGTTCCATCCGTGTCGCTGGAACACCGTTCGAGACGTCACTCGTGTGGGTGGGGACAACCGACGTTTCGAACCGTGATGCATGGGTGCGTGCGTAACGTGAATACCGTGCCCGCTGTAGCTGATGTTAGGTAACAGAATGTAACTAGATTAGGTAACGTAACCATTCTGTTACCCACTTACCGACCACTAACCATGAGACCGAAACTGTTCAGTACACTGTTGACGGTCGGCGTGAGTCTCTTGCTCGTCGTCGGGATGAGTGGACTCACCGTCGGTGTCGCGAGTGCGGACCACTTCGACGACGATATCGACGTAGAGAGCGACGACAAGGACTTCGAGGTCAACGACGCCGACGACTTCGAGTACGACGAGGACGACGAACTGGAGGTTGACGGCGAGGACGTCGACGTGGATAGCGACGACACGGACTTCGAAGTCGACGACGATGCCCAGGTCGAGTACGAGGAAGACGAGAGCTTCGAAGCTTTCGGTGACGACGGTCTCGACTTCGAACACGACGATACCGAGTTCGATATCGACGACGACGCACACGTCGATTACGAGAGCGATGACGAGTTCGAGGCTGAGGGCGACGACATCGAATTCGAACACGACGACCACGACGTCGAGGTCGATGGTGACGACGTGGAGGTCGACTACGACGACGGAAAGATAGACATCGACGGGTAACCCGATTTCCCACTACAGTCCGGTCGGTGTGTATCGAACCGAAACAACCGCCTTCGGGCTCTGCGCGTAACGTCTTTTAGTTCGACAATCGTTGACTGTGGGCATGGGCAGAGATAGAACTGTGTTGGTACCGCTGATGGCGGCGGTAGTAGCTGGTGGTACGAGCGCCATTCCCGAATCGTTCCCCGCCCAGTTGCTGTTCCAGACACTCGCTATCGCCCAATCGTCACTCTTGGCGATTGTCATCTCTGTGTCGATGATGAGTATGCAGGTATCGACCAACCAGTACGCGCCGCAGCTCTCACAGCTCTACCGCGAAAGCAGTTTCAATGCTATCATTTCCAAATTCGGGGTATCGATTCTTCTCGACCTATTGCTGTTCGCGCTTCCGAGTGCTTTGGTGGCTCGTACGTCAATCCGTGTGGCTGCAGTCGCACTGACTATCGGCGTCGCTGCGTGGGCATTCGTCTCGTTGCTCGAAATAGAGAATCGGTTGTTGGTGTTCTTTAATCCCGAGCCAGTCCTAGAGAACCTTATCGAGGATGTCTCCTTCCAGCGGTATCATGAGTTCGCCGAGCGTCGACGGGAGGAGGGACCGGTCGCCCGGAACCCCATTCTATAAATATTCCAAATCGCACAGACCTCTCTCGAACAGAACGACAACTACAGTGCACTTCAGGCTGTCACTGCCCTCGAAGACGCTACTGTGGAAGTGCTCTCGGGCTACGCTGCTCTCCCAGCCGAACGACAAGCCACCACTGCAGACAGCGTCCACAAGCTCTTCGATTATTGGAATCAAACGGCAGATTCGGCTATTGACAGAGGTGTAGACGACATCCTCCATGCAATAAAAGACGCTGAACTGGCTATCGGAAAAAGAGCTATCGAGCTCGATCTCCACGCTGCTGGCACGGGTGCCGCGAACGCACTCTTTCACTTCTCTGCGGCTGCAATTGAGAACAACCGATACGAAGCGCGGTACAACGTGGCGCTTGGTACCATCGTTTCGTTAGCTGTTGAGGCCGAAGCATACGACGTGGCCCGCACAGCGGTGACGAATCTCGCCAACCTCTCTCGCTTCGTCAGTAGACGGAAAGAGGACCTCCTGGTCGCTGACAGTAGCGAGACCACACCATTAGAACAGTTTTTCGACGCATGGGCTAACTTCATCGAAGACCACGGGGGTAGAGTGACTCGCTCGAACTGGCAGGCGATGTATCTACATTTCGAACATGAGTACCGTGTGTTGCATAGCGAGTGTCTATTGAAAGAGCAAAACATCGTGGGTCACCGCACAGTCGCGGCGGGTCTTCGGGAGGTTGCTAATACCGTAGCTGAAGCGGATATCCAGTGGGCCGTCAGTCGGGTGACGAAATTACTAATCGAACTCAACGGAACGACTGACCATGAACCAGCAGCATGTGTTCGGGACATCGATCCTCTTATCGATGCCGGGGGTATGAGGGGTATCCGTGACGCTGTCGAGCGACTCCGAGACCTGTCTGAAAGTGGAACGCCCGATAGCGACGGAATGGAGGATGCAATTCTTGTTGACCCGATTGCATCGCGTGTCGCTGATGAGGACGACCATCGGTCGACGGACCACTCTCGCCCACTCCAGCCAATTGAGACGACAGACGAACTGGTTAGGCTTCTCGATGCGGTTGAAGACACGGTTTCGCAGGACACCGATGATTCGGCTAACGACATCTGACCGTCGTCTCGGCGTCGCTGTTGCTCAAACAGGCTTCAGACCACGACCTGGTACAGACGCTTGACGCCGGGGACAAACAGACCCAGAGAGGGCTGTAAGGTGACGGCACTGAACTCACCTCGTTACCAGTGTTTTACCGGGAGTTGATATGCAGCCACCTCATTGGTGTCAGTGAGTATGGCAATCGATCCAGCGTGCGGTGTCGAAGTGGATCCGACCAACCCCGGCGCGACTGCGACGTATCAAGGACGGACCTACGTTTTCTGTTCGGAAGGGTGCAAAGAACACTTCGAGTCGGATCCGGAACAGTACGTCGAAGCCGACGACCAAACAATCCAACTCAGCCAAATCGACGACGTACAGACCCAACGCATCCAGACAGCAGATGAGACAGAACAGTTCGAGCTGTCTGTCAGTGAACCAGGTAAATTGACTCCAGGGGACGAAGTGACGTACACTCGGAAAATCACAGAGGATCACGTTCAGCAGTTCGCAGAGATAACTGGCGATTCGAACGCCTTGCACCTGAGCGAGGCGTTCGCCGAACGAACCCGGTTCGGGGAGCGAATCGCTCATGGGGCACTCGTATCCGGCCTCATCAGTGCTGCTTTAGCCGCGCTTCCCGGAATGACTATCTTTCTCTCACAGGACCTTGAGTTCAAACGCCCAGTCGAGATCGGTGAGACTGTCGAGGCCTCTTGCAAAGTCGTCGAAGTCATCGAAGAAGATAAATTCTGTCTGACCGTGCGGGTACGCAAAGCATCCGGTGACGTTGCTATCTACGGCACGGCTAGTGTCCTGATAGACGAACTGCCAGAATTCGAGTAAGATACGTTAACCACCTTCTTTTGACCAGCACCCGAGTCGTCGCGAACAACGTCCCCCCACTCCCATCGACATATTGTGACGGATACGGCACATTTTGTACACATATCTTTTAAAAAAGAGAGAATATATTTGTTTCTCTATATTTAGCATCAAAACATCATTCAGAGCTATTATTTATAGCCATATATTCCCAAATGGTCTCGAATACAGATATCTCTTCCCAATGTGTGTACAATGAGGATAGATGCGAGAAAAGTGCAGAGTGGTCCGGATGGAATCGGACCGAAAGTCCCACGGTAAGTTTGTGACCCAACGGTAGCCGGTAGTTGCGACCTCGTTTCAGTAGTTCCCCGTCAAGACGATTGGTGGTGCGTCGTGAGGACCGTACGGCGCATCGTTGAGGTACTCACCAGCCGATTCGAAGTAGTCTGCCAGCGACGCGGCAGCTTCCTTTCGGAGCACTGTCGCCGGGTTCTCGCCCTGAAGGGCTCTGTTGAATCACTAGACAGCGTCGGGATAGTTCGCTAAATCGAAGGAATTGAAGCGGGAGACTCCAGTTGATCATGACTCAAATCTCCCGCTTCATTAGCGAAGTTGCCCCGGTTACTCAAGTTGTTACCGGTGATGGAGACGAATCCGCCGCCACCTTCCGGGGCGGCGGATTCGCCGATTACGAACTCGTTTCCCTCCACTGTCTGTGGATTTACCTTGATACGTCCTACCGAATGACGATTGGCCTGCTGAAGGATCTCCCATCTCCATCCACGTTGTGTAAGGCCTTCGACCGGATCAGTATAAGTATGTGCCGAGTGCTACTGGGCCAGTCGGCGCAGTTGCACGCTCCGTCCGAACACGCCGCCATCAACGCCACATTCTACAAACGCTCAGCAGCGAGCCGCCACTACTGCCAGCGGATAAGCTACCGCGTACAGAAACTAAAAGTCGCGAAACTCGTCGATACAGAGACTCAAGCGATCCTGGACGTACACTGCTCAACGACTCGGGAAGGAAGCGGCGCAGACCTCGCTGAGCAGATCGCCCGTCGGAACGCGGGCGCTCTCTCGCCGCTGATAAGGGCTATGACAAGCAGTAACTCCGAGAAGCACTAGATTAGGTTGGGGGAAGAAGTCGGTTCATTGGCTGATTATTCGGTTACGGATCCCGAGACGGAATCTGCTGTCTCGATCGTCAGAACGTGATGACTTCGTAGCCGTCGTCGACGAGCGAACGGATACTGGGGTGGCCGTCATGGTCGTCGAGTCGAACCACGCCGGAATCATTCACTGCATCATCGACACCGAACGCCCCGGAGCAGTAATCACACGCGGACGCGTTATCCTTGACAGCCTGATAGAGTTCGTGGGGGTCACTGTCCGGATCTTCGAGTTCGGGAATCCACTGGGTACCGGCACCATCGAAGATGAGTTCGACCTCGTCCCCATCAGTCTCGGCGAACTCCTTCGCCGTCTCGAGCCCGTTAACGATACGGCCCAGGTTCGCATGCCCTTCTGTTCCAGCCAGGATCACAACTGCTGCTTTTGCCATTGCATCAGTGAGTATAGCCGCGGAGAATATAGTCTGTCTGCGGCCGTGCAACGATGATACGCCTGCGAATGTGATTTATATACCTCCGTGCCGCTTGACGAGACCCACGGTATCGAAAATCCGTCTGGAGCAGTCGTCACAGGTTGTGATTTTTTCGATGATGGAGATACCGGTCACTCAGAAGGTACCCGGCCCCTCTCTGTAATGCCCTCTGGGTTAGCGAGGACGTACGCTTCGAGGCCATCAAGGACTTCCTCGAACGTTTTCTGGAAGCGGGACTCCATCATCAATTTCGCCATTATCGTTCCGAGGAAACCGTACTTTGGTTCGAACGTGGCGGTCATTGTGACAGCCGCCGCATCACCACGTTCCTCTACACTGATCTGGACTCGATTCCGCTTCAGCGGCATACTGCTGACATCGATGAACTTCTCCGTATAGTTCGATCCAAGATTGTATTCGACGATCTCCTCCTCGATACGACCACCATCCTCGAATACACACTCTCGAGTCGTGCCGACACCAGTCTCCGGACCGTTGATGATCTTCGATGTCGCAACGTGTGGGTTGTACTCTGAGACACGGCCGAACTCATCGAGTGCAGCCCACGCGTCTTCCGCGGGGACTGAAATCACCTTCTCAACACTGACAGTGTGCATGTCTCAGTAGAGCAATCTCCCCGATATCGCGCTATCTTGGTAGTGCAAAAAATAAACACAGGGACAGCAGGCAGAACCGCGATATCACCCACCTCATGTGGCAGATACTCTCTGAAGGAGTGGTGCTCTGAGAGATTCCTAGTGCGTGTCTCAGGTCAGAGTTCGACGTCTGTCGCCGACTCAACTTCGAAGCGGGTCACCTCTGGCTCTCCCGCAAGTAATTCCGGTAGCTCGGCCTCGAACCGTTCGAAGTGGTCGGACTCAGCGTGAGCTCCGAACGCTTCTTCGTCCTCGTACTGTTCGAAGAACCGGAAGAGATTCTCGTCGTCTACATCGATTGCGACTCGGTAGTCGATGATTCCTTCCTCCTCCCGCGAATTCTCGGCCAGTTCTCGGATTAATTCAGTCGCTCTCTCGTGATGTTCCGCAGCGATCGGAAACGTTGCGTGGACTACTAACATGCCAGCTGTATCGATGACGGACAGGTCATTATAGATTCACCAACTGTGTAACGAACCCCCACACCTGTGGAGGGTTTAGTATATCTCCTGCACAGGGCATCTCGCTAGGTTACTCGCGGGGTAGCCATATCCGTCCTTGCGAACGACCATAGAGGACCTCGGTGAACTCAGTGCGAGTGGCCGCCTCGGGAGAATTGCCCCGAGAACGCTCGCTGAATAACCTCCGAGAGCGCAGGATGGATGTGGATGGATTCGCGAATATCCGTGACCGTCCCCGTCCCGGCTTTCATCGCGACGATGACCTCCTGTATGAGATCGGAGGCTTCGGGTCCGATGATATGACAGCCGAGGATTTCGCCCTCTAAGTCGATGATGACCTTGACGAAGCCGTCGGCTTTCATTGCACTTCCACGTGCTGTCTGGTCGTACCGATAGGTCCGCGTCGCATATTCCGTGCCGGCTTCCTGAAGTTCAGATTCGTTTGCACCTACCCCTGCAACTTCTGGTGACGCGAACACAGCGAAGGGCATCGCAGTGTAGTCGACCGGTTGGAGGTCGTCGCCGAAGAGATTTCGAGCGACGGCCTGGGCTTCGTGGTTCGCGCTGTGCTTCAGAAGATACTCGCCGACGATATCTCCGAGTGCCCAGACTCCCTCAGCGGTCGTCCGGAGATATTCGTCGGTCTCGACGAAGCCTCGCTTGTCGGTTTCGACCCCTGCTGCGTCGAGATTGAGTAGATCGGTGTTCGGAGTGCGGCCAGCGGCCACGAGTAGCGCGTCCCCCGTTACGGTCACCGATTCGTCGCCGCGTATCCCGCCGTCGTCTCCGTACTCGTAAGGGTGAGCTTCGACGGTCACAGTACCATCGCTCTCCGAGGCAGCCGTCGCCGCATAGCCGGTGTGAACGGTGAATCGATCGGCGTACCGATCTGTGAACGCCTCGGCAACCTCCTCGTCGGCTTCCGGGAGGAGGTTCGGTCGTCGTCCGATAATCGTCACGTCGCTCCCGAACGTGCCGAAGAAGTGACCGAGTTCAGCGGCAATGTACCCGCCCCCGACGATCACGATGTGATCCGGTGGCGTTTCGAGCTGCAACGCTTCGGTGCTAGTGAGGTAGTCTACGTCGTTGATGCCGTCGATATCAGGGATTGACGGCCGCGTCCCGGCAGCAATCAGTACAGTCTCTGCTCGAATTCGGGCCCCCTCGTCCTCGCCACTGACGACGTCGACCGTTCGTTCGTCGACGAATCGGCCTTCACCCTCGTAGAGATCGTGTTGTGAGGAGGAACGGAGGCCTTTCCGGATAGAGTCAGCGTCGGCACTCACTTCCTCGTTGACCTCGTGAACCATCTCCGCGAAGTCCACATCAGTTATTTCTGCGTCAATATGGAACGCGCCGGCACTTTCGATTGTCTTGAATACGTCAGCGTGGTAGAGTAGCATCTTGGACGGGATGCACCCGCGGTTGAGACACGTCCCCCCGAGCGGTCCTTTCTCTACGACTGCAACTGACTGACCTCGGTTGGCTGCTGCGTTCGCAACGTCGAGTCCAGAGCCCGAACCGATGACCAGAAAATCGACTTCGTTCATGAGATCATCTTTATCCCAGACAATATAATAATCGGTCGCGGGCGTGTCTCGTCGTTCCCCACCCGTACCTGACCTCGCTGATTGCTGTTCTCGGCGTCCTGCAGTTCAGGGACTGAACGAGACTCTGATCCGTGTCGAGAGCTAGGCTTGTGAGAACTCGTCGATCTCGTCGAGAATTTCGTCGATTTCGGGCCTATCGAACGTCGACAACCCTCGGTGGACATAGACGACTTTTGGCTCCGTACGATGTCTATCGATGATAACCACTTCGGGCATCCGACCGAAGAAATCAGAAAACCGACCGAGTAGGCCGAACCGAACCGGCTGATCGTACGCATCTCCAGCTTCCGTGTTCGGATCCGCCAACAACGGGTATGGTAGATCGTACGTCCTTGCCACTGTTCGACGCGTTCGACCGGCTCCGGAACGATCGAGACGACTTCGGCATTGCGCTCTCAGAATTCGTCGATGCGATCTGCGAGTTGCTGGACTTGTTTCCGGCAGTTCGTACAATAATAGTCACACTGGAAAAAGAGGACGACGAACGAGACGTCTTCCGAAAGCTCAGAGAGGGTGAACGGATTAGGTCCGACAGCCACGTTCGGCAGCGAGAAATCTTGGACTTGCTCGGTCATGTGGTAAGGTGTTTTTCCGTCGTCAAAATGGTGGGGATGGCTATTCCACGAACTTGCCAGCCGCTCTCGTCCAATCCCACGAGTTGTGTCGTATCTTCGGCGTCGCGTCATCCGGAATCGCGTCGTACGAGCGCAACAATTCACGGATTCCTGAACCTCCACCGAAATCACCGCGGAACCACAGGAACACGCGCGGCACGAGAACGGTGCCGGCGTCGTCATCGTACTCTACTGTCGCGTCGAGGTAGCTACGGGTTGCCAGATCCAGTTGCTCGTCGACGCGATCCGGTTCGTACGTGCGGATCGCTGGACAGCTCTCGGCACCGCAGTTCAGTGCAAAGTGGACTCGTGGGTCACAATCGTCGAGCCGGTAGCGCCGCTCGAAGTTCGTGAAGTGTATTTTCGGTAGATATCCCAGTCCATACTTCGAGCGACCACCACGCAAAAGCCCGTTCTCGATGCGGTCCAGCGGCAGCGAGGTGCCGCCGATCGTCACTGCCGGTGCGTGAAAGAACCGAACGAATCGGAGCGGGCTCTCGTAGAGGTCGGGCCGCTCCTCGAGAAGGAGCTGGGTACCCGCGTTGTAGCAGTTGAGCCAGAACGCCAGTCCAGTTTCTCGGTCCTCACGGACCTGGCGGAGATCGGCGTCTGTGGCTTCGGTGAGCGCGGTCCTGTACCGTTCGGTCGAGTCTCCGCGCTTGCACGCGACGAGCAGGTCCTGTGCGAGAGTCGTCGGTATGCCGTCGACCTCCGGCGTCGACGACGTTGCCTGCTCTGTCGAACGTGCCATACGATCTCTCCGGCACCACATAAAAAAGGGTTTTGCGCTATTGCAGTTTCTTTGTCCAGCGGCGACAGTCGCCTTCGCTCGACTATTGCACACCCACGGTATGTTTATCAGAGAGTGCTCCACCTTTTAAATATGAAAAGTAGCGACACGCTCGCGACGACGACGAGTCTTTGTCCGGACTGTCTCGAAGAGGTTCCCGGCCGTTACGAAGAACGCGATGGAGGCGTCTTCCTCACGCGAGACTGCCCGCACCACGGCTCGGCCAGTCGGCAGGTCTGGGGGTCGCTGGACCACTGGGAGTGGGCTGCCGATTTCGGTCCGAACCCGGAGTACGACGGCGGCGGTTTAGCCGTCGATCCCGATCACGTCTGTCTGGCGGTCGTCGAGGTCACCGAGGGTTGTAACCTCTCGTGCTCCTACTGTTTCGCTAGTTCCGGTCCCGGCGGCGGACATCGCTCGATCGAGGAAATCGGGGCGTTGCTGGATACCGTTGCTGACGCCGGCGGTCGACCGATACAGTTCTCCGGCGGTGAACCCACGATTAGAGACGACCTGCCTGACCTCGTCGAGCGTGCTCGGAGCAAGGGAATCGATCACGTCGAGGTGAACACGAACGGAATCCGATTGGCAACGGAAGACGGCTACGCGGAGGTGCTCGCCGACGCAGGCGTCACCGCGCTATATCTGCAGTTCGATGGTCTGACGAGCGAGACCTACGAACAGATTCGCGAGGTTGACCTCGTCGAGGAGAAGCACGCGGCGATCGAGGCCTGTCGGGCCGCGGACCTGCCGGTAGTCTTGGTTCCGACAGTCGTGCCCGGGGTCAACAATCACGAGATGGGTGATATCGTTCGATTCGCGCTTGAGAACAGGGACGTAGTCCGCTCGGTCAACTTCCAGCCGGTGGCGCACTTCGGTCGCTACGAAACGAACGATGGCCGGTTTGCTCTCGACGACGCCACGCGACTGCTGGCCGAGCAAATCGAGACGCTCGACCCCCGAGATATGCTGCCGGCGCCATGTTGTTCGGCGTACTGTCAGATCGGGACTGCCTTCATTCCACGCGACACGGACCCGACCGACACGGGTGATTCCGGAATCGACCGCTCGGACGAGTGTGGCTGTGGCGACGAGTGCGTGGACGCTGACTCGTTCGTCCCGCTCACACAGTACATAGATGATCGGCTCTGGGACACTCTCTCCGGAATGGTTGACGAGGGTGACTATATGGAATTGCTGGCTGGCACCGCCGCTGGGGAGGGGTGGGCCTGTAAGACTGCCGGCTGCTGTGGCATCGACGTTCCTGGTGGCGTCGAGGGACTGTTCGACGAGGTCGTCCCGGTGTCGTTCACGGGGTTCATGGACGCCGACGCGGCCGACGTGAACCGACTGAGCAACTGCTGTATTTCGGTTCCGACGACGGACGGCGAGTTGGTCCCGTTTTGTGGGTACAATATGACGACCGAGGACGGCGAGTACGCTCTCCGGAACGGCAACGACTGGGGTGGTCGGAGTACGGTCGAGGACCCGCGCCCCTCGAGTGACTCCACTGTCGGCTATCAGGGCGACGGGACAGCCACCGATGGAGGATGTACTCCGGACGAGTGCGGAGACGGGTGCGACTGATGAATGGACTGCTCGGCGCTGCCCTCGCGAACCCGTGGGGGACTCTCGACACAGTACTCGACGGGCCGCTCCACCCGGGCGGGACTGAAGCGACAGCTCAGCTGCTCGACCGAGCTGATGTCGGCTCCGGAACACGGTTGCTGGACGTTGGCTGTGGTGCCGGAGACGCGCTGACGGTAGCCCGCCAGCGTGGTGCCGACGCCCTCGGTGTGGATCCTGACCCGTCACCGAACACTGATCGAGTGGTCCGGGGTGATGCGACCGCGCTGCCCGTACAGAACGGGACTGTAGACGTCCTGCTCGCGGAATGTGTTCTTTGTCTCACAGACCTCCCCGTCGCGCTCGGGGAAGCCCACCGCGTTCTGGATCGCGGTGGTCGGCTCGCACTCTCGGATGTGATTGTTGACGGTGATGGGCCTGTGGTTCCAGATAAAATTGCTGAGGCGCTCTGTCTTAACGGCGCACGAAATCGTGATCGACTGATGATGCAGGTGACGGACGCGGGATTCGACGTGGAGACGGTGTACGACCACCACGATGATCTCCTTGCGATGCGTGACCGAGTGGTCGACCGCGTCGACTACGAAGGGATACTCGGTCTGCTGGGCGAGCGCGGCCACCGTGTCTTGGACGCGATCGAGGCACTCGAAACTACAGTCGAAGCCGGACGCGTGAGCTACGTCTCTCTCGTCGCTAGCGCGTAACACGGTCCCGTGAACGTTATAATTTGGTAGTCGGATTCAATTGATCCGGTAAGGCCACTTACTCGGGGTCGATGATCTCTCCACAGGCAGGGCACTCGGCAAAGACACCGATAGTACTGTCCGACCGTTCGTACGTGATCAGCTCATCTATCGGCCGGATATCGTGACCGCAGTGTGGGCACACGCCGAGACGTGAATCGTCACTCATCATCAAAGGGGCGGGAGCGTGTGACAGGACGCCCCATTCAGTAGTCAGTTGAAAAAACACATAAGTATTGGCCGGATCTGCAATCTCGTTCCACAACGCCAATGGGAATGGTCGATGTTTGTACTCGGTAGTCCTTCTGTCGGCTGCTTCTCACGAGAGTCCGTAGAAGCTCTTCGGGCCGTGGTCATCCTCCCAGGCGAAAGCGTAGAGCCGTCGACTCGGTACTCGTGGGAGCGTACGACCGTCGACACTTCGGCCTGTCGTGATGTCCCACTTGGTCCCGTCGCCGTACAGAATCCCCTCCCGCAATTCGAACTCGTAGCCGGGATCTTCGAACGCGTGAATATCATTCCCCGAACTGACGACGAGCACATCGAGATCACCGACGATATCCGAGACGACACCACCTGCGTTCTGGACCTGCTTGACTGGATACCCGACGGCATCCCCCTCATGTGTGATACCTAATACCACTGCCTTGGCGTCGATGTCCTCCCGGTCCCACGACCGTTCCCTCCCTTCACCACGCATTTCTCTGAGACCGAACCCTTCAGCTGCGTCGTATCGCTCGTACGGAGTCATCTTGTACACCGTTCGCGGTGACTCTCCTCGCGGATCTCCGTCACCGCCGTGAACCGGCTGGAGGACGATTCCGTCGGGATAGTCCGAGCGAAATTGCTCCCACGATGTGACAGACGCGGGCACAACGGAAAGTTCGTGCCCGTCGAGCGGCCCATTGATCGCCTTTCCAAGCGGCTGTTTCCACTCCGATTCGGTTTCGCGGTCGTACATTACCAGCGCGTCGTCAGCAATTTTTCCAGAGGTTCCAAACGTCAACACACGACCGTCGACCCGTCGATCATAAATGACCGCACTGGCACAGATCGGACACCACGTGACCGCGACCGGGCGCGACTCGTCGGTAGAGTCACCGGGTGAGCGCCTCCCTGATTCTATACGGTCGATATCTCCGAGCACGTCGTTGACGATCTCGTGATAGCTGAGAATCCGTACCGGATACGCCCGCGCAGGCGTGGTTTCGACGACGATTATATCGTCGTCATCGTCTCCGATGTATTCCGTGCCGAAGGTAGGATCGTCGATACTTGGAATCGCGTCCCGGGGGAGGACGTCCTGAATATGCATACACGAAGGACGGTAGGCCAATCAATAACAACTGTGAACAGCCGCATCGGAGGCAGGACGCGTTTCGACCGCTTCGGACGCCACTGGCGAGATATTTGTCCGTGCTCCGCCATGGGTGAGACATGTCTCGAAACTCGTTTCGCACGTCGACTGGGCGGTCCGTCACGGCAGTGACTGCCGACGAGATGCGAGATGTCGACCGTGTCGCCGTCGAGGATGTCGGATTACAGTTACTCCAGATGATGGAGAATGCGGGTCGTATACTTGCCTGGCACGTACGTGACGTTCGAGAGAGCGACGTGGTGGTTGTCGCTGGGAACGGTGGGAACGGCGGTGGTGGGCTCACCTGTGCACGACACCTCGCTAATCGAGATGTTCCCGTTCGGGTGGTCCTAGACAGACCACCAGAGGAACTGAGTGGCGCGGCGGCTCACCAGAGTCATATTCTGGACGAAATGAACGTCCCGGTAACCTCTGGTGTCGAATCACTCGCCGACGCCGACAGACGGACGATCATCGTCGACGCGCTGATCGGTTACGGGCTTAGTGGTGATCTCCGGCCACCGGCGGATAAGTACATCGGCAGGATGAGTGACCTTTCTGGACCGACAGTCTCACTTGACGTCCCCTCCGGCATCGACGCCACGACCGGCGAGGCACTAGGCGAGGTGGTAGCGCCGGATCGTACGATCACCCTCGCCCTCCCGAAAACGGGGCTCGATGCTCATACAGGCAAGCTGTATCTTGCGGATATCAGTATTCCCCGAACCGTGTATGACCGACTTGATATCGAATATGAACCGCCATTCGGAGATGACGACTGGGTCCGACTCGAGCTATAGTTCGTCGTTCGCTTCTGTGTGATTCCGTTGCACTCCCCCCACTGCTTGAAGTCTGTAGTTGTGCTACATATTAGCATGATTCGCATCGGACAGGAGGCACCGGATTTCATGCTCCCCGGAGCAGCCGCTGGGACGATTGAAACGCACGGACTTTCCGAATACACGGATCGTGGCTGGGCGGTCGTTCTCGTCTTCTACCCCTTCGATTTTCACCCAGCGTGTACCGATCAGTGGTGTTCCTTACGCGACGCCAATTGGCTCACGCTCTTGGATGATGTCGTTGTCCTCGGTGTGGGGTCAGACGCTGCCTACGCCCATCGTGAGTATGCAGACAAGCACAACATCCAATTCCCGCTTCTATCGGATACTGATGGACAGGTGAGCCAGGCATACGGGGTACTAACGGAGGAATTCGAGAACCATCGCGACGTCCCCCGCCGCGCTACGTTCGTCGTCGATGCAGATCGCGTGGTCCAGTTCGCGTGGTCGGCTCGCAGTCCTGACGAACAACCCGATCTCGACGCGTTGCGGAGGGCGACGAACTGCCGGGACGACGAGTGT
This sequence comes from Haloarcula sp. MBLA0163, assembly GCF_055632435.1. Taxonomy (NCBI): domain Archaea; kingdom Methanobacteriati; phylum Methanobacteriota; class Halobacteria; order Halobacteriales; family Haloarculaceae; genus Haloarcula; species Haloarcula sp. MBLA0163. Next base: position 28,443 of record NZ_JBVMVV010000003.1, on the reverse strand, counting down.
GCAATCGACGAGTCCGAAGAGTCAGTATAACCGCTCTGTATCCGCTGGAACGCCTTCACTCTCCGTAGGTGTGGAAGTCAACAGCTTGCTCGAGCAGTTCGTCGGGGATCCCCGGGACTTCTTCGGAACGCACCGGTCCCTGCTCTTCGAGGAACTCGGGATCCCGTGGGAAGTCTCGGAGCTGGAAGTGGACGTCGATTCCGGCCTTTGCGCCCTGACCGAGTGCGACTGGAATCTGATGGTAGCCCGGCGTACAATCGCCGACGACGTAGACGTCGTCTTCTGAGCCGGTGGAGCGTGATTACGCTCGCCACACTGGCTGGCTGTGCAGACAGCGGGCAAGAGTCACGTCCCGGGGAAGATGATCAAGACAGGACCGACGAGGTAACGACGGGGACGCGCGATACCTCGGACACGTCTACAAGCAACAACTTAGGAACCGACAGTACTTCTGATGCAACGACCACCGGTAGCGCCGGAACTGACGACCTTGACTTACGAGAGGCTAATGTCGTTGACGTCTCTTTTGAGGAGCAGAACGGGATGTACACGTTCGACGTGACTCTGCATCACGATGACGACGGTGAGGAAGGATACGCAAACTGATGGCAGGTCGAACGACTAGACGGGACGCGTCTTGGTCGGCGCGAACTTCTGCACGCGCACTCTCAGCAGCCATTTACGCGGTCCGAGACGATCGAAATTCCTGAGGATGTAACCTGTGTCGTTGTCCGTGGACATGACCAAACACACGAGTACGGGGGGCTGGCGATAGTGGTCAATCTTGAGTCGGGAGAAACGCAGCTGAGAGACCAAGGATCCGAGAGGCAATCGTTCGACGCTAGTGATTGTCCCGGATAGCGTTGATTAGGCTGACCAGACGAATACGTCCTCGGCAGTGGCGGCGCCTACTGCGACACCACCGTCATCAAGTCCCACGCCAGTGAGATTGCTCATCAGCTTGGCACCTAACTCCCATTCCCACTGGATCCGCGCGTCGGTAGACGTGCGGGAAACGGCCACGAGTCGGTGACGGTCGGTCGTCGGGACGAGGAGTTCCACAGTACCGTCGTTATCGAGATCGGTTGCGACGCCCCCGTCGAGGTTGCGGGACCCGTATGTGTGGGACGAAACCCCATCGACGGTGGCTCGAACGCTCAGATCACCGTCTTCGAGCCGATAATACTCCAGCGTGTGGGTGACGTACGGTTTTAGAACGGCGGCGAGTGCCGTGGCACCATCGGGACCGAACGGTGCGACTGCGAGCTGGTGACGCCAGCCGGGGCCGTATACGGGGCCGGTCGCGATGCGCTCACCAGCCGGCGAGTAAATAGCGATGCGTGCCCCGTTCTCGGAGTCTGCAATCGTGGTGACGATCTCCGGTTCGCCATCGCCGTCGAGATCTGCGACGAGTGGTTGCAACCCCTCGAAGACAAGGGGAGCATCGAGCACCGTTCGAGCGACCTCCTCCGGACCCATCGGGTCGACCACAACGAGAGACGATGGTTCCAGTGTGTCACCGAGCGCGCCGTGCCCGTAGCGGTCCGTCATGTCACCGTAGACGACGTACGTCCCGTCTCCGATTGCTGCCGGTCGAACATCGGGCGGTGCGTCGATGGGGATACGAGAGCGGTCGTCGCCATCTACGACGAGGTCACCGTTCGCTGCCACGAACAGCCGGCGAGACATCCCCTCCCCAGACGTCACCATCTGGCCCGCGTTCTGACTCATGATCGACGGATGGTCGAGAAGCTCCGGCTCGGTGTCGCCGTCTGCTACTACCGGCGGGCGTCCGGGAACCTGTTGCTGCAGGCGCGTCTCATCAGATATCGCCCCGTCGTAGACCTGTAATCGGGTAGCGGTACCCTCCGCCGTGACGACGGTCCAGTAACTCCCCCGCGGTGCCGGATGGGCGACCAGCCACACTGGCCGACCGTCGACAGCGAACCGAACGGGTTCGGTGTTCCGGAGATCCGCGGCCCCAGAGATGAACCGATTGCCAGTCGGCTGGGGATGGGTGTGCCAGTATGGGCCAGAGGGGATGTCGGTAGCTGGCGCCGGGTTCGACTTGACCGTTGGAGTCGGATCGGACCCACGACCTCCACAGCCCGCGAGCCACAGCATGGCACCAGTACTGGCTGTCAGCACCGTCCGACGTCGGGTCATTGGTCGTAAATGTTCAACACGAGAGTAAACGTATCCATTCCGCGGTGAGGTTCAAGCGATGGGAGCCCGATGCGTGACCGCTCATCAAGCGTGTCGAGGATCGGGGCGTGTCTCGGATTCGGAACTCAACGTGACTACCGGGCCGCTGGTTATATCGGTCAACATGTGACCCCTGCAGAGGCTGTAGCGAATTCATCGCTGCTCTCCATGCTTCGGTGTAGACGTTCCGGGATGTCCCCTTCGAACAATTAGTCACCCGGGAATGACTCCCAGAAGATGTCTGGCAGCTCTTGATCGGGATTCTCTTCGAGGTAGTCCCGTTTCGTCAGGTTCGCGTCTTCGATGAGGGAGGCTGCCTCCCCAGCCCAGACGTAGAACCCGATGAGCGTCTCACGGCGCATTCGTTCGAGGTCGACCGAGTGATACACTTTGACGACACCGCCACCCTCTCGATTGAGTTCAGACCGTCTGAGCAATCCCAGTTCGACAAGTTTGTTGAGATACCGCGTGACCGTACTTCGGTCGTACCCGAGCTGCTCAGCGACTTCGTTCGCCGAGAGGGGACCCTCACCGATAACGCACAGACAGATATCCAGTCCGGCCTTCGGAAGACCGAACGCCTGGAGGAGAACCTGTCTCACATCCGGGGGTTTCACACTCATATCCACCTCTGTAACCCGCTCCATAGGTTCGTCGTGACAGGACATCGGTGGATCGTCGCTTCCAACCACGAGAACGACGTTGTCACAATCAGAGACGGTGCATTCGTAGATATCGTACCGACCTGAATTCGGGTCGTACTGGACCTCGGTACTCTCGTCGTCGGACTGGGTTGTACTTCGATCAGACATCGATAACGTGTACCTCCATTTATATCGACTGTTATGTGGGGAGCCGATAAATACTGGCCTCTCAATCTGCTCGAATCTCCTAATTCGAATCGACGATCACCATCTCATCGGTATCAAGAGCCAGTAGCTCTTCGCCGGTGATCGTTATCCTGACTTGATCGTCCGGGTACGTTCGGACTAGTTCGCACGCTGCGAGTCCATTCAGATGGGATTCGATCGTCCCTTCGTTGGTATCGAGCGCTGCTGCGATCGCCGCCGTTGTCGTCTTCTCTCGCTGGTCTGCGTCGCTTGCTGTGGCGAGTTGTTCCAGGACGGCTCGTCTCGTCACGGACATGGTTGAAGGGGGTCTGTGTGTCTCTCACGGGTCAACACGCCCGGCTGTACCGGAAGTGGCGGGTTGGGAACGAGAGTTCGCTCAGGAGGAGGTTCATCGCTTCGATTTTTATCGACGGGTCGGCTGCTCTGCATGTGACTACTCCTCGACTGTCTGGCTGATATCGAGTGTGTATGCTTCGAGTACGTCACGTCCGAGAAGAACTGGATACGTCATCTCGGACCGGTCGGTGATGCTGGCTGTGACCGTCCGCCAGCGGCCGTTCAAGCAGAGGTCAACGTCAACGAGAGGTCGCGTTTCGGTGTCACTTCCTGTTCCCGACCGCACGTCAGTCGTACCGACAAGAGGGCCGGCACCGATCCGACCAGCGAATTTGGTGTCGATGCTCGTTCGCTTTGCCCCCGTGTCCGACTTCGCTACCGCTTGTTCCGCGCCATCACGACCGTTGACCCGTATCCGCGAGGTGTAGCCGAGGACCCCGTCGTCGCCCTGTTCCTGAACGAGCGGCGGTTTGCAATCGGGGACGGAGTCGTCCAATGTCGATTCCAGGTCGACGACTTGTGATGTGTCGACACTGCCGCCCGCCCGTTCGATAGCAAGACGTGCGATATGTGGGGCTGCCGAGATATCCGTCGCCGAAAACAGGCCTTTGAATCCGGCAGTAGCGTTAACCTCGAGGATGTACCACTTGCCGTTGATCGGTATCAGATCGACCCCGGCAAGATCCAATCCGAGGACAGCCGCTGCCTCCTTTGCGAGTCGTCGAGGCTCCTGGCCGAGTTCGTCAGTTACGCCCTCCACTTCACCACCGAGCGCGACGTTCGTCCGCCAGTCGCCGTCCGGTGCATGGCGTCGCATCGCCCCGACGATCTCTCCACCGACAACGTAGACACGCACGTCAGAGGGACGGTCATCGGAGTCTTCCAGGAACTCCTGAACGAACGCGTGTTCGTCGTTGATCATCGGACCGACGGGATCGTTCGGCGAGACGACCGACATATCCTGCCCGTTCGTTCCAATGGTGTGCTTGTGGGCGGCGGCGTCCGGCAGGTACTCCGGCCACTCCTCGAAGGTCCGCGGGGAGCGGCCGAAGAAGGCGTCCGGCACCGGCAAGTCGGCCGCGGCGAGCTTCGCGCCAGCGCGATACTTGTGGAGCGTGTTCGCGACGGCCTGCGGTGCGTTCACGACGGGCGTCGTTTCCTCGTAGAGCGCAGCGAGCTGGAGATCTTCGAGCTGGTGTTCACTCTTGGTCAGGAGCATCCGGTTTACGAGGACATCGACCTGTGGCGAGAGTTGGACGGCACCGTCCTCGATCCACGAGGTGACGTTCTCGTCGCGGATCCACACGGGTTCGTGCCCCAACACCCGAACCGCGTTCAGGATCGCTTTCGTCTCCTTGCTGTTGTGGGTGCTCAAAACGCCCACTCGCTGTGTCCCAGCATCGGTCTGCACACTATCGATGCTCGCAGACCGTGACGAGTCCGTCGCACCCTCCGGTTCGGGGGAATTGGAAGAGGCAGTCATTAGCGTTGCTCTGGTCTATATTGGAGACACCCGTCATTACGGGTTCTGCGAACGTGTAACACAGTTACAACCCCTCTCTCGATTTAACCCATTAGGACCCACCATGTAGGGACTGATGAGCGAACAACAGGCGGAAGCATTCAAATTCGATGGCGGCCGTGTGGACCCCGGCGAAACGGAGGAATTCCGGTATCCAGTGAGCGAGACCTATCTGGGTGATCCGGTTCGGATTCCAGTGACGATTATCAATGGCCCCCGGCCCGGGCCAACCGCATTCCTCTCGGCTGCGATCCACGGTGACGAGCTCAACGGGATCGAAGTCGTCCGAGAAGTCGCCCAGGAGTGGGACCATTCAGATGTCTGTGGGACGCTTGTCTGTCTCCCTGTTTTGAACGTTCAGGGGTTCGTCGCACAGGAACGGTATCTCCCGATCTATGAAAGAGACCTGAATCGAGCCTTCCCAGGGAAACAGGACAGCACGAGTTCGAATCGGATCGCCTACCAGATCTATCATAATTTCATCGAACCCTGCGATTTCGGCCTTGATTTTCACACCTCGACGCGGGGGCGGACGAATATGTTTCACGTCCGTGCCGACATGGACGATGAGGGGGCTGCGCGGCTCGCTCGTGCCTTCGGAACGAATCTCATTATGGCCGGTGAAGGCTCTTCGGGGATGCTGCGTCGTGAGGCGACTGACGGCGGTATCCCGACGATCACGCTCGAGATGGGGGAGGCACATCGGTTCGAACGGGAGCTGATCGATCACGCCCTTGATGGCGTCCGAAGCGTGTTCGCTGAGTATGGGATATATCAACAGGAAACGGTCCAGTGGCCGGGATGGCGGACTGTGATCGAGGGGTGGAGTGAAAAGACGTGGCTCCGGGCTGACGCGGGCGGGATCGTCGAAATGAACTACAAACGGGGGGAGTTAGTCCACGAAAGGGAGACCATCTGCCGTATCACGAATCCGTTCAAATCGGATGAAACGACCGTTGAGGCCCCATTTACGGGATTGCTTGTCGGGGTACTCGAAAACCCGGTCGTGTATCCCGGGAACCCACTCTGTCACTTCATCAAGCTCGAAGAAATGCAAGAACGAATCATCGAGAATCAACGTGGGGTACCTCACAAATAACTCGACTCAACCTGTCCCTCTGTGAGCGAAGCTGAGGATACTTCACGAAGTCGCTCGGTATGGACGGTCGTCGGAGTACCGGATGTGGAGAACCCCGTCTTTCGAGGATTTACGATGATGCGACCAGCCGTTGATGTTCTGGTTTCATACATCGGTTCTGGACGACGCGCAGGCCGGCTGCTTCTGCCCGGGAAACGGCATCGTCGTCGTGAATGCCAAGCTGGAGCCAGATCACCTTGACGTCGTCGCGGGCGAGAGCCTCGTCGACGATGCCAGACACTTCGGGGCTCGGTCGAAACACGTCCACGATATCGATTTCCTCCTCGACGTCGGAGAGCGAATCGTAGGCGGGTCGTGCCAGAACCTCATCCACAGTGGGATTGACCGGAATGACCTCGTAGCCCTGTGCTTGGAGATATTTTGGAATTTCGTGGGCGTCCTTCCCGGGCGTTGACGAGCACCCGACGACGACTGTACTATAATCCAGTATTCTCCGGACGTCTGCATCGGTCTCGACGGGCATATGATCCATACGGTGTCGCCTCCGAAAAGGTCATCGTCGGTCTAGAGATGGAGCTGAGTTCCCCAGAGAAGTATCACATCTGTTATCGGGTCTTCCTCCACGCTTATCCCTCTGTGATTGTTTGTCTCTGTATGTCGGACGTACTAATTGTCGGCGGCGGTCCCGCCGGTCTCAGTGCTGCACTGTTCACAGCCAAGAATGGTCTCGAAACAACCGTCTTCGACACGGACAAGACGTGGCTGCACAAGGCCCATCTGTTCAATTACCCCGGAATCGGGTCGGTAGATGGCTCGAATTATATCGAGACGCTCCGCGACCAGGTCGACGATTTCGGGGTCGACCGACATCAGGGAACCAAAGTCACTGCTGTCGAATCGACTGATGGCGGCTTCACCGTCACGACCGACGACGGCGAGTATGCGTCGTCGTACGTCGTGCTCGCGACGGGTGCGAATCGGGACCTCGCTGAAGGCCTTGGTTGTGCGCTCACCGATGAGGGAATCGTCGATGTGGACGTAACGATGGAGACCTCTGTCGAAAACGCCTACGCGACCGGAGCAATGGTTCGAGCCGAGGAGTGGCAGGCCGTCATTTCAGCTGGAGACGGCGCCGCTGCCGCACTCAACATCCTCACAAAAGAGAAAGGAGAACACTTCCATGACTTCGACGTCCCAGGGGACGCTGAGGAACTCTTCGGCTCGCTCGTCGATTCCTCGTAGGGTTACCCCATCGCGTCCTGGAACCGCTCACGGATCGCGTCCTCACGCTCCTCGAACTGGTCGACCTTCTCCTGCAGATCGTCGCTGACGCGCTCGATACTCGCGAGCGCCCGCTCGCCGGCGAGCGATGCCTGCGACCCGCCGTCGCCGTCCGCCTCCAGCTGCTCCTCGTAGGCTTGTTCGGCGCGCTCGATGGTGCCCTCCGGGTTGAACAGGATGTCGTTCGCAACGCGGACGTACTGGTCGAGGGACGTGCCCTCTTTCCCCTGGAAGAAGTGGGTGAGGGCGTACGTCGCGCCGGAATGCAGCGTCCACATATCGATCTCGAAGGGGGACGCCGCATTGGCCTCGGCATCGCTCGCAGCGCGCTCGGCCAGGTAGTCCGGGAAGCCCAACAGACTGTAGAACTCCGTGACGGTGAACGGGAGATCGGAGAAGTCGAGTTCGATGTCCTGGGCGTCACGGATGAACTCGAAGAGGTCGTCAGCCACGAGTTCGACCTGTGCGAGAATCTCTTCCCACCAGGTTCGGAAATTCCGCACGTCGCCGACGTGCTTGATGACCTCCTTGTCGGTGAGCGAGCGCATTGTATTCGAACAGTACCCGTCCTGGGCGAATCCCTCCACGTAGACGGCGTGCTCGCCGAAGAAGTCGTAGCCCGACGTGACGCCCATCGTGATCGGGTCCGACCGGCCGGGGAGGCGCACCTCGAGGCCGTCGAACATGATGTCCATATGGACCTCGCCGCCGCCCCGGTAGCGACGAATCTCGCCGAACATCACGTCACCCAGCGGCGTTCCGTCGATGGTCTCCTCCCGAAGGACCTCCTCCAGAGGGCCGTAGACGTCGACCGGGTTGATGATCGAGTACGAGTCGGTCGGAATATGGAACAAGGAATCTGTCTCGGCGTCCTCCTCACGGGCCTGCTCTCGAGCGCGACTCGGCTCGACGAGCGCGTTGAACCGCTCCGTCTCGACCCACTCGTCGGTGTACGGATTCTTGTAGGCCACGGTCGACTCGACGGCCTGCGGGAGGTCGCGGATCGCCTCAGCGAAGCTCACGGTGTCTTTACCGCCGTGACGCTGACGATACCACTCGGGTAGTTCGGTGTCGGTACGTCCATCGACGCCAGCGAAGATGGTTCTCGACTCTGGGTCTTTCATCGTAGTCACCTCGACGCAGGAACGCTCATCGACGGCTGCCTGCATTGTCTCGCGCCCTGCGCCCCTCTGCCGGGCGCAACAACAACACCACGTTAACCAACACTGACCTAGGAAGGGGCTGTTTGTTGGTTAATCGACCCACCGTCGGGAAGCTGTCGCACTGTCGTTACTCGGTGCTGGAGCGGCGTAGCCGAACCTGCTCGGGGTTCGGAACCCAGGGATGGTCCTCCCAGCAGTGAAGGGCGTGAGCACGGGGCGACTCGAACTCGGCTCCGCAGGATCCACACTCGTAGACATCGTCGGGCCAGGGCTCACTGAGGTACATCGCTGTCACCGTCGTCCCAACGGGCTCGGGAGCTCCGCTTCGCTGAACGTATCGGTAGCCGCGAACCGTCCGTTGACGGATCGCAGTCTGGGCGATCTCGGCGGGTTTGCCGTCGGGGAGATACACCCAGCGAACGAAGTCGTCGACCGACTCCTTGGCCGAGGGTTGGAGGATGAACCACCGCTCGTGGGCATCCCGGAACAGGTAGCGTTCAGTTCCCCTGTTTTGGAGGTACACCGGGTCACCCTGGCCGGGGATGAGTCGCAGCCCCTGGGCCGGTGATATCGGGTCCAACAGTCGCTCGACTACAGATGGATCGCGCTCCGGCTGGTTGTCCGAGTTTTCCTCTGCTGTGAACTCATCGAGACGAGCGTTCGAGGTCACGGGGTCCACCGTCCGAGTGAGGTCTGTTCCCGCTCGGACTCGGCAGGAACTTCACAGAGGAACCGCCACTTTGGTCGCTCTCGGATTTGCTTGTCGGGTCGATTACCTGCCTGTCCGGGTTCCGTTTTCCCGGCACAGTGCCAGCCCTTGTCTCTGAGCGCTTTGATCATCGAGCCGTCGAAGTCAGCTCGCACGAACGTCAGCAGAAGGCGAACGCCTCGCCGCCGGCCGTGCCGACGCACGAACCGTTCCATCGACCGAGCGAGTGCGGCGGAGGCGAGATTCGGGAAGTCGACGCCGATACAGATCCGTGCTGCCTCGACGATCTCGTCACCCTCGTATCGCGTTCCGTCGTACTCTAAGGAGCGAATCAGTGGATAGCGCCACGTAACGGCACCCATAATTTGGTCTTGGTAGACGACGGCGTGATGAGCGAGATTTGTCTGCGGGACATCGTCCATATAGGAATGATGGGCTTCGTAGATCGCGCTGGCGACGTGCCGCGGGATCGATTCGATATGGACGCGCTCTGCGAACCGCAGGCCGAGCGGCGCCGTGACCGGCTGGCCGTCGCGATGAATGGGACAGGAGCATCCCTCGGGAGTGCGCGTGTACTGGAAGCCGGTACTCGCCCGCTGGCCGGGAGAACGTGTCTGCGTCACGAGTCGGTACCGTCAGTCTGCTCTTGCCGGTCGTTGTACCGTTCCAGTTCGCGACCGATTTTCTCGAGTGCCTCGACCCCGCGTTCGAGCAGCTGGTGGATGGCTCGCGACAGCCGAAGCGTCTCCATCAGCACTCCCCCTCCGGTGGCTCTATGAGGTCGTTGCTCTCGTCGGCGAGGGCGCGGATAGCCTGCTCGACATCGGGATCGTCCGAAACCGTCCGGCTCGCCAGGGGTGCCGGATAGGCGCGATCGCCCTGACTGCAGAGGACGGCTAGCCAGCCGTCGGTTCCCTCCCCGAGCACGATGTAGTGGTCGCGATCAGCCCGCTGGAAGACTCGCCGGTCGGGGCGAGTGACCGTTCGCCAGTTCTCGGGGAGCGTCGGTGACGGCCCCCGCCGTCGGGAAGGGCGACGACGTCGTCGGTGATCGTCGCCATCGCGGCGTCGATCTCTTCGCCGGTAAGGTGCCAGCATGCCGCCGGGCCGTCACACTCGAGCTGGCTGATCACGCGGTTCCGGAACGCGATGTAGTGTTCTCGGGCGAACTGCTCATCGTCGTAGTAGTCGAGGAGGAGCGCACAGGCGAGCTGTGCGGGCCCGCTACCACTGTACCCCCACTCGAAGCCCGTTGGGCTGTGGTTGACCAGACCGAGACTTCGATCCGGAGTGAGACGCTGGTGTTCGGAGAGATTCAGAACGACGGCTTGGCCGTCGACGCGAAAACCGACGTATTCGACGGGGTCGTCGCGACGGTTAGCGAGCGGTTCTGTCTGGATTCCACTTGACGTGGGACGTCGTGCGTTCCCGTTCATCGGTACGTCGCGGGGGGTGGTGACCCCCGCACCCCTCTCGGGGGTTCTACAAACAGAGCCGGAAACGCCCTCATCGTCCCTACTGGCTAGCTGCGGGGAACTCGAACCCGCCGGTGTCGGTCTGTGACTCCTCCGAGTCGGTAGTTTCTGATTGGAATGTCCGGCGGGTCTCCTCCAGTTCCTCGCGGCGATCGTCGACGCTCTGGTGGACGCTGATGTCGTGTTTCTCGCAGAGCGCTCGCTCGACCGAGAAGGTCATCTCGTCGAAATCGACTGCCGTGATGTCGACGTCTTCCGGTGAGGGCGTCTCATCAGCGACGTCGATGTCTCGCGACCAGGTATCAGCTGAAATGTCGCTGGTTGGGAGTCGCCACTCGTCGCCCTCGAGCTCTTCACGCAGGTACCGCGCGAATTCCTTGTAGTGGTCGAGCGCGATGTTCTTCGTCGATGAATCGGCCAGCAGCGCGATGGCGAGCTGATCAATGCGAGCCTCGTCGGCCTCCGGTCCCCAGTCGAATCCACCAGGGGCGCGGCGCAAGACGTGGAGGTGCTTGTCCAGTACGTCTCCATCGGGCGTGTACACCAGCCGTCCACCCATACAGCGTTCACCGCGGTACGCTCGGCCGCCGGTCATCGGAACTCACCCTCCCAGTGGCCCATACCTCGTGGTCGTTCCGGGGGCTGGCGGGGGAAGGAATCCGACGGCCGACGGGCGGTATCTGGACCGCGTCCGGCTCCCTGATTGCTCGCACTCGTGGCCCCGGTTGGTCGGGGACCGACGTACATCGGCTTTCGCGCTTGACTTCGCTCCGTGACGACCTCGCGATGGAGCATCGTACAGAGCCCCATAACGCTCTCGGCAAGGTCGAACGCTGCTGCTCGCGACTGGAGGTCGTGCTGGCTGAAGAGGATCGTCCCATCGGCTCGATCGACCCGGACCAGCCATTCCGAGGATTGCTGGACGTGGCAAAGGACGGATTTCGAGAACTCGTAAGCGAACACGAAATGATCGTCGTCTGTTCGTCGATACAACCACCAGTTGTCGGGGGCGCTCTCGCTGTTGCTCTCAGAACTCATCGGTTACCCGGGACGGATGTGTCGTCCCGCACCCCTTGCGGGACGAACAACAACAGCGCTCACGTCGTCGCGACTTCGTCGCCACCGTCGGCAACGTATATAGTCATAGCAAGATACTGTCCAATCACATTCGGATGGCTGTACTGGACGACCTCTCGGGATTCGAGTTCGAGGACTTGATGGAGGACGTCTTCCGCAACCTCGGCTACGAAAACGTCCGCCAGGCAGAGCGGACGGCCGACGAGGGGCGCGACGTCATCATGGAGGAGGTCGTCGACGGCACGCGACGGGCGATCATCGTCGAGTGCAAGCACACGGGGACGGTCGGCCGGCCGGTCGTCCAGAAGCTGCACTCGGCCATCGCGACGTTCGACTTCGACGGCCCGAAACGCGGGATGGTCGCCACCACAGGTCGATTTACGAACCCTGCCGAGGAGTACGCAGATCGGCTCCAGCGGAACGACGATCCCTATCCCATCGAGCTGATCGACGGCGAGGACCTTCGGGAGATCGCCGACGAAATCGGTCTCGATCTCTACAACGGGCGCATCGAGATCCTCTGTGACGAGACGCTCCGACCGTACGATCCGGCGGCGGATGTCGACGCACCTGTCCAGGAGGCGTTCCGCGACATCGAGAACATTGAGGCCGCGGATCTGCCGGTGCCGCACTCGCAAGTGACGTTCCGACCGGTGGTTGCGATCACCGCCGACACGAACGCTGTCTTCGAGACCTCAGTCGGTGTCATCCACCGGATCAACGACCGCACACAGTTCGTTGTCCACGCTGAGCGCGGCCATCCGAAGGTGGCCGACGACGAAGTCGCGACGCTGGTTACCGAGAATTTCCACGCGACGGTTCCCCTCGATACCGGGCAGTTTACCAAGGTATTCGACGACGTCGACGAACGACGGTTCGGCCAGACCCAAACGGAGTACAAGGAGTGGGCTGTTGACCGCCTCCAGGATTACCACACGACGGCGGTGACCTACACCGGCGACAATAACGTCACGTACAACAAGATGTGTGAGCCGAATCTCTCGGACATCTCAGTGCAATCGATTGAGCCGGTGTATCTACCTGAGGTTCGGCAGACGGCAGAGATACTGGAGTACTCGTATCCGTACGAATACTATGCTGCTGGCCCCTCACGGGTCACTCTGGAGGACGGGATTCGTCGCTGCGTCCACTGCGAAACGAGCGGCGTCGACGAGACGTACACCTACTGTCCGAACTGCGGGGCGATCGCCTGCGACACCCACATCAAGACCGAACGGCTCGAAGGGGAGCCGGTCTGTACCGGCTGTGCGGTGACCGAACGGTTCGCGCTGAAGACGAAGTACTTCTACGACGAACAGAATCTCGACGCGTTCCGCAAGGAGTACGCCGAGATGCCGATCCACGAGAAGGCGATGGAGAACAGGCTACTGGCTGGCGGGAGCGTGGTTGCGACGCTGCTGCTCGTCGTCGGACTACTCGTGATCGGCGGCATCATCTAACCAGTCGCAATTTTCCGCCAGGCTGCGGGGTTAGGGTTACGAGACACCGTACTGCTCTTTGAGGGCCAGATATTCGTCCTTCTTTGGGAGGATGACTGGCAGATCATCTGTCCTGTCGAAGTCGCCCCGAAGTGGCCGATACAACGCTTTCATAGTGGATTCCAGGTCGTACCACCGTGCGGTCTCGACGAGTGTCTCCTGATCGATGTCCTCCGCCTCGATCAGTAGCATCGAATAGCTGACGCGCCGGGATCCGCTATCCAGAAGGAGCGTATGGCATACGACTTCAGCAGCCGTTAGCTCCTCGTCCGGAGCATACCAGAACGGAGGCTCGCCGGCGAGGAAAAACTGTAGACCATACGCTGCAAACCGGCCCAGTCCGGTCATCTCCCAGTCCGGAGCTGCTTGGAGTGCGTCCGTATCCTCGTCGGTCTGCAGGCGAACGAGTGCTCGCTTCGGATCGCACCACGCGATCGTGGCACTGGGGGCGATTTCCCGGACTCGTGCTCGATGTTCGTGTTCTACGGCGGCCTGAGCGAACGCCAACAGCGGCGAGATCTCGTCATGAAGGGCGTACTTCGAATCGGATCTGGAGAGTAGTGCTCGGTGCTTGAGCGGCGATAACGCGCTGTGGACACCTTGTCGAGTAATTCCGAGCCGGTCTGCGATATCAGCGATGTAACGTGGTCTATCGAGATACCAACACACGCGGAGTGTGGCTGGGGAGAGCAGTTCCGTCCAGTCCACGTGGCTGAACTCCGACTGCAGCGTTCGATACGCTTCGGCGACGGGATGTTCCGCGATGCGGACACGACGCTGATTGCTGGACCCACGGGTTTCTGTGAGCATTCCCCCTGCGAGCAATTCGTCGAGTACGTCGTACAGATGTTCTCGTGAATATCCGGTTTCGGTCGCGAGTTCCTCCGGTGTTGCTTCACGGCCGGTACTCAGCGCGTCAAGCACAGCGAGTCCGGCCTTCGAAATCATCTGGGTCTTTCTAAATCCTAAATATATAAATATGATTTGGGATTTTACTTGACGATAGCTTCGTCCCGAACCAGTTCTGCGAGCGCGTCCTCGAGCGACCCGTGGAACTGCCAGCTCGCCTGCTCGAAGGCCTCGTCGGTCGGGCCGTCCCAGCGGGGGAACGCGGAGTGACCGCTCACTTTGACGGTCCACTCGGTCGGCTCGTCGAACGGGTTCTCCGTCGGGAGTTCGACGACGTAGAGGTACTCCTCGTCGCCGTGGATGCCGTCGGCCGGATTCTCGACGCCGTGGCCCAGCAGGAACAGCGGCTGGTCGAGATGCTCCATATTGGATGGCTCAAGGAGATCCGCTGGCTGAGCCGCGTCGATCGTTCGCTCTGGGTCGCCATCCAGATAGAGGTCGACCGTCGAGAGCTTGTCGAGGAACACGAACGTCGCCGCCGTGTAGCCCGGTCCCCGCTCTGCGCGGGTCGCATCGAGCAGCTCTTTCAGCTGTGCGAGATCTCGGAGGACGCTCCCCGGGTAGCCGTCCGAATGCCGGTACACCTGCGCGACGCGGTCGGCGCTGCCATCTGTCTCATCGGTCTGTTCGACTCGTTGGACGAATCGGAGTTGGCTCCGTGTCGACATCGGTACTCGCCGGCGCGTGTGCGCCGGCACCCATCGCCGGCGCCGAAACAACACCACACAGTCGTAGCGGGATTGCAATCCGCTACGCGAGATGTGACACCTCGTCTGGTTCCTCCACGTCGTCGAATTCACCACGCTCGACCGGCTCCCAGTCTTCTCCCAGTGCTGGACTCCACCAGTCGACTTTGTAGGCTCCCGGTGCGCCGAGGATTTTCACCCGTGCCGAGCCGTCAGGCAGGTCGCGACGGAGCTTCTCGTCGACGTGAAGGTTCCACGTCGAGTCGGTGTCGAAGCACGCGAGCACAGCCTCCTCGTAGCCACGGCTTTCTCGGGACTCTCGGAGGACGACCTGCGTGTTACAGTTCTTGCAGAACACTCCCTCGAAGGGAATGTGGGTGAACACTTCCTGCCCGCAGACGGGGCACCAGAGGAACTCGAACAGTGCCTCGCTGTGTCGGTCGAGTACTTCAAGACTCATTGTTGGGCCGACCCGGTTCGACCGGGTCACTCTCTCCGCCCCGGCCGAAAAACACCCTGCGTGTGTACGTTCTCAGCGTTCAGGGCCGTAGACGATGCGCGAGGGGGCTTCGTACCCACAGTCCGGACAGTCGTACCAGCGCTGTACCTTCGCTCCATCAGCTGTCTTCTCACCGACGAGGACGTCGTCGTTTGGACACTCCGGACAGTTCAGTTCGGGCGCTGGCCGCTCCCGAAGCGCATCCCGGAACGTTGTCGCCTCCTTCGTCTCGAAGCCTCGCGACCAGATCGGGTAGCTGTCGACGAGGATCGCCCCGCGCCACTTGTACCGGTATGAGTCCGGCGCCCGGTGTAGGACGGCGCGTGCTCCGGTCTCGGTGTTCCGATACGCGAGGGTTGGTGAGCGACTCTCTCGTGACCAGTTGGTGATTCGTGGCATCGTCGGTTAGAAGTGGACGTCTGCGGGGACAATCCAGAGTGTCTGGCTGTCTTCCTCTTCCTCTTCCTCGAGGACACGATCGAGCTGATCGCGATGGCGAATCCCCATCGCGTGCTGGTCGTACATCGGGACTGATGGTCCCTCGTAGGCGCCGACCTGATGGAACGCGTGTCGGGCGAGATCTTCATCACGCATAATCTCCTCGTCGCTGAGCTCGTCGAGCGCCTCTTTCACGCGGTCGAGATTCCGCTGGAACTCTTCCTTTGTGGCGTTCCAGGCTCGGTCAAGCAGTTCACCGCCCTCGTCTGAATTGATGGGTGCTGCCGTCGGTAGGTCTCCCCAGCGAGCCTTCCCGGCGACCGTCGTATCTTCTTCGTCGAAGGTGCAGTAGTAGTCAAACACGGCGCAGCCGTGGGGGTTCGCCCCGACGAGACGGTCGAAGACTGCTTTCCCTTCGACCAGGGCGTCGTGCTGTGTCGGTGCCTCGACCAACGCGTAGATGACCATATGCATCTTTGATCACCTCGGAGCGCCGACTCACCGGGCTCGACTCTGCCTGCTCGGTGCGCCGGCACCCATCGCCGGCGCTCGAAAAACTTGCTTCGCGAGATCGCGTTCAGGAATCGCCTGTCCGCTCGACGGTGATCGTCAGGTCGCCCGACTCGTAGTCGGCCTCGAAGTCGACGCTGAACGCGTCGGAGTCGTAGGCGGCGTGGTAGGCACGGTGCAGTTCGAGCGACCCGGTCGCCTTGAAGTGGAAGAACGCAGCCGAGGTGTAGGGCTTGCTCTGGGTTTCGACCTGCGTCTCGACAGAGGCCGGGAGCGCGATTTGTGGTGTGCCCGTGTCGATACTCGCGGCGAACGCCTTCGCTTCCTCGACGGTGGCCTGCGAATGTGCGGGCGTCTCGCCGGTGAGCACGTTCACCGGTGTCTCGGTATCGTCGGTGAACAGGACATCGTGGAAGGTGCGCGTCCCGAGGACTGCGTCGGGACCTAGTTCGCAATCGTGGAATGGGTCGTCGTCTGGTTTCTCGGGCATCCAATCACGAGCCTACGGTGGGGCTCAGTCCTTTCTGCCCCAGAAAACCACCATCTGCTTCGACGCAGATCGGTCTACGAGCGGCTGAGTGTCGCGTCCGGAGACGGTGCTTCACCGCTCGGGATGCGCAACTCCCGGCGCTCCCCGACCCACTCGCCGAGTTTCTGCTTGAGGTACTGGCGAGCAGTCGACTGGGTGAACACCCCCTTGTCGACCATATCGCCGACGACGTCCTTCAGCGCCCGGAACTGCCCCTTCAGATGGCCGTCGCCGACCGGCTCGCCGTCGTGCCACCGAACGGTCGCGAGCGCCCCGTTCCCGACCGTCTCACCGTTGTCGATTGTCTCTGAATCGTACTGCAGGCCGAACCACAGCGTCCGGTAGGCGGTCACCTCGAAGGTCGGTGACACCACGTAGAATGCCTCGTGGTGGAGGTAGTCGAGATGGTCAGCGATGATCTCGTCGAGGGTGAGCCCGGTGGCGCGGGGCTTCGGCTCGACGACCGTCGACGGTCGATCCTCGTCAGCGAGGTAGCCGTCGACCGCATCTGCCTCGAGGCCATCGGCCAGTTCCGCCAGCAGCTGTTTCGCCCACTTGGATTCGGTGTCTTCGCCACCGAACGGCGATTCAGCCGAAATTCTGTGCTTGAGCTTGAGGTTTGCTGCGCCCCAATGGCTGTAGTGGAGCGTGTACTGTCCGTCTGTCCGTTCGTACGCAACAAGTGCGCGGTGACCCATCGAGTAATCACCTCACGGGGCGACCGCGACTGGATCGCCCCGCACCCTTCCCGGGGGATGAACAACGCTACTCCTCGATCGGTTCGGGGGAACTGAGATCCGCGTAGAGGACTTCGCCGTCGCGAACGACGTACCGCTTGGCCAGCACGGGGAAGCGGCACTTCGTGAACCCCGCCGTCTGGATATCGAGTTTCTCGTCGGCTTCGAGGTGGTCGGCGAGTTCTCGCAAGAATTCGTGGGTCACGATGCCGCCCTCGTAGTCCGGGAGGCCGTTCTCCCGCGCCTCGTACACTTCGAAGTCATCGTACCCCCAGATGGTGAGTTCGCCCTTGTCGGTGACCTCCCAGTCGAGCGTCCCGAAGCAGTAGCTCTCACAGAGTTCGCGGACAGCCTGTGGATCCGATACGATCGCGCCGGTTGACGTCGTCGCAGCTTGTAGTGTCGCCATGTCTGGACTCGCGGGAAGCCCCGCACCCCTCTTGGGGGGGATAAACCGACACTGGAAGTGCCCCTGGCGTCGACGGCGATGACGATCAGTCGTCTGTTGGGGCGTCTGGTCCGCTCCCGTCCTCTGGTCCCGTGAGTAGGCTCACTTCTTCCAGGAGGTCTCTTGCAGTCTCGACTCGCTCTCGATCCGCGTCGTCCAACCGCTCGACGTCGAGGCGGCTGAGATTGCTGAGTACACGATGCATCCGGTAGCCCTGTTCGACTTGCTGATTCATCGGTAGCGCCTCACCACTCGCCGGCGCGGATAGACACTCCAAATGACTGTCGTCGTCGCATCAGAGTCGCCACCAGTGCTCGTCGCGACGCGTTGCCGCCAGGAGGTCACTCTCACACCCGTCGTCCAACATTGTGTCCGGGCTGTGGGATGCCTCGCCGGTCGGCCGTAGTTCTACAAAGTCAGAATGTCGGTCGTACATCGGTTGATTCACAACTTCTGTCGGTATCGAATTTCAACGTCCGGACGGCTTCACTCGCAAGACACTCTTGATTATGCGAGACATCACAAACATATATGAGAGTAGGGCGCGAACACTGTCTCAAGAGGTGCCAACCATGACCGAATCCCCGCGAGATGGGGTCCAATCGTGGACTGAGTCGATGAGCGCCCGCGACCGTATTCGGGCGGTTGCCGAGTCACTTCGCGAACCCCGCTCAGTTAACTGGATCAGCGAGCAGGCCGACGCCGCCTGGAGCACGACCAACGAGGAACTGCAGGATCTCGTCGACCAGGGCCAGTTGCGTCGCGTCGAGGCCGGCGAGACCACGCGCTACCAGCCGGACTACACGCGACTGCTCTTCGAGGAGATCCGCACGCTCATCGAGGAAAACACCCGCGAGGAGCTGCGGAGCGAATTGGCTGCGATTACCGAGGAGATCGAGGAGTGGCAGGCGACCTACGACGTCGAGACGTGGGAGGAGCTCGAACAGTCGCTCGCCGACGGCGACCTCGCAAGTGCGGAGCTCCGTGAGCGCCGCGACGTCATCGCGTTCTGGCGTGAGAACGAGGAGGATCGCCGCCTCATCAAGCACGCACTGGAACTCTACTCCGACGTCGAAGCTGCCCGCGAACAGATGATCGACGTTGCTGACCGCGCCACGAGCTAATCCTCATCTCTCATAGAATGATCTTTCTTGCCGGTCGCGACCGCTATACACAGCGGACACTCCTCCGCGACGTTCACGACCGATTGACGAACCAGCCGGGGTGTGAAGAGGTCCGCTATCGTCCGTCTCGACGCCGACCCCGCTACGTCATCGCGGATGTCGATCCGATGACGTTCCTGAGTGACTCTTACGACGCGGCGACAGCACGACTGGAGATTCGCTTCTGGTACCCCGCCGGCGTCGACCACGAATACTACCGCATCAACTGGGTCGAACCGGACCGAAATCTGATGCTCGGCTTCCACCAGGATGCCGACCATCCAGACCTTGGACCCTGCCACATCCAACTCAATCACGAAGACACGCCGGTTGATCGGCACGAGGCGACGTTTCTCGATGCGCACCCACTCACCATCCTCGATGACCGACTACAGCAGTTCCCGGCCGCGCTAGATGCGATTCACTGGAAGAATGGAGCGCCCTCGCTCCCTACCTGGCCCGTCTAGACAGCGAGTTCATCGAGCGTCTGGTGATACGTCCGTGTCGTGGTCGGCGTGACGTTCCGGACTGGTCGATGTCACGGTGCGTTACCCACTACCCCTGTTCCCGCCGCGATTTGTGGAGGCAAGCCGCTGCGAACTCAGCCTGATGAACGCCCGCCGTGACTGCCGTCGGACTTGCGGGTACTCACCGTATTAACCAACAAAAGCCATCTCTATTGGCGACTGTTGGTTAATCGGCGAGATTCCTCCTGCCCTATTTGGGAGCAGGTCCGTAGCGACCCGTGGCGCACACCTGGCACTCCCAGATTGGTTGGCCCGTCCAGGTCTCGTCAGAGAGCGACTCGCGTGTCCTGAACCGATGTTCTGTTTCTCTCGTACAGTGCTGGCACTCGAGGGCTGTCACGGTCGGAATTTCAGCTCCGGTACTGGTGGATTCCGTTTCGTGGGGTACTGTTTCAACAGCGATTGCTGGGACGATCCACAGCTGGTCGCCGTCGGCGAGCGTGTGCTCGAGTGACGACTCAGCACGGATTCCCTGGCCACGCTCATCATAGACGCGTGGAATCTCCGTCTGAGAACGATCGCTCGTCTCGTCCCACGCTGTCCGCTCACGGGTCGCCGTTAGCAACGCCTCACCGGCCGCTACGGTCACCTCGGCAGCAGCGGGGAGCGTAGGCCAGCGCTCGGTTAGCTGGGGTGCGGGCTCCTCGTCGAGATCGTAGATGAGCGTACAGTCGTTAATGGGCTCGTCGTGACCTGACGTGAGAAGTGTCGCTGCAGCTGCCCCTTTCGCGACAGCACCATAGAACGTCCTGGATTCGACGAGGAAGTGGATCACACCACGGAGTGATTGCTCGGAACTCGCAGCATCCGACGCTGAGGCGGCGTCGAGTTCGTGTTCGAGACAGAACCGGCATTTTCGTTGCGACGCCGGGATCGATGCGCCACAGGAGACACAGGCTCGGTCTGTGTCGGTTGTTCCGTCCGGATATCCGCCCGAATGCGAGGCTTCACGCTGGCGGGTTGGCTGGCCGTCTGCTGGCTGATCCAGCGCTGGGTCCGGCACCAGAGCGCCTTCCCCGACAGGTTGGAACGCCTCTCGGTCTGAGTTGTGGTCAGTCATCGATTCGGTCCGCGTTTCCCCCGGTTTGGTATTTAAACTCAAGGGTGAGAAAACGCGGGGACGGATTCGTCGACGACGAAATAAATCCGGTTGCCTGCGACGGAGTCAGTCACGGAGCTCAGCGACCGCTCGACCGACCTCGCGAACGTGCTCACTCCGCTCGATATCGAGTTCTGTCGACAGATACTCGACAGTCTCTTCCAGATCCATACCCCCTGGTAGACTCTCTGCCTGTATGTAGGTATTCCTCTACTGGAGGCGTCTCAGATCGCTTGGAGTTCGTCTCGCCGGCTTCGGAGCGTCACGACTGACACCTCTGCTGCCGACGCGACGGTGGATTGGGTAATCAACGCGCCCTGTTCTTGAGCGGCCAGATAGACGCAGGCGGCCGCGACGCCCGATGGCTGACAGCCGTTCGTGAGGGCTGTCCCCTCGGCGCGTTCTGCGAGTTCGTTCGCGCGTCGGCGAATGTCGTGGCCTAACTCCAGCTCCGTGATCAGCCGCGGAACGAACGACGTCGGGCGCATTGGTGGTGCTGGGAGCTCTAATTCACGATTCAATGTTCGGTAGGCGTTGGTGACACGAGTGGACTCGACTCTGGCGGCGTCGACGACATCCTCGAGGAGGAGCGGGTGTTGATTACATCGGCAGGTGCCGTAGATACTCGCTGCGCCGATGGCTTCGATGGATCTGCCACGAAGCAGATCCTCGCTCTGAGCGCTCCGGAAGAGCTGGCACGCCTGGTCACGAATCGACTCGGAAAGCTCGAGCGCACTTGCCAGCCGGCGCACCTCGCCCAACCCGTGTGCGAGATTCCGTTCTGCTTTGGATCGCCAGCGACCACGGGTCTGCTCACGCCGCATCCGGGCCAGCCGCCGGCGCTTCTGCCCTGAGAGCTCGTTCCCGTGTGCATCGGCTCCGTGCCCGATCTCTGTCGAGAGGCCTCGATCGTGGCGGGCCGCAGTCAGCGGTGCGCCTGTTCGCTCGCGCTCGTCCGCATCGTACGCTCGCCACTCGGGTCCGTGATCGATACGTTGTTCATCGATTACGAGTCCACAGTCCTCGCAAACTGTTTCCTGGACGTTCGTAGTGACGCGTCCGTCACACTCGGGACACTGGTTCGCGCTCGACTCCGTTTGGACATCTTCGTCGAAGCCAGTTTCGTAGATATCTCTCGTTGCCATTGTTCTCACCGTATTCAGGAACTCGCCAGTACAGCGAGCCCCTCACCCATCGTGGGGTCAATAGAAATTATCAGTAGTACAACTGACGATAGATCGTCTCAGATTAGAATTCCCAGCTCTCTCACCGCCCAGTTGTATTCTTAAACCCCGTTAGGGCCGTCTGAAACGCAATCTCGGCGGCTATCATTCCCAATCACCCTGTGACACTCACTCTCTTGTCTATCACTTAGGTTTCATACGTTTAATTAGAAATACACACCTCTTTTTAGATACAACAAGATCGCCTTTCACCTCGGTTGATCAGCTGGTCTCCTTTTGAGGGGACTTCTGTTTCTTTGCCTGAGGAAGACCAGACGTGGGATGGAACGTGTCAGAAATAGAGATAATAGAAAGATCAAAATAGTCATTTCCGATCTCTTGGACAGCTAAATGGTCCGAATCACCTGAAACGAAGTAATCGATTTTCCGCCTATTCGCAACTACCGTAGCATCAACCAAAATCGACAGATCAGGATCATGGACAGATGCATCTGGTAATTCATCCCATTTCGTTTTGATTCCATCCGCAGCATCATACCGGGACTCGTGAACCGTAACTTCCTGCGCCAGCCTTGCCCGGTTTTTCTTCGCAGTATACAGAACTCGGTCAATAAGTTCCTGCGAGTACCTGTTGACGTAGTGAGCGTTGACAACCCGCTCCTCAAACTTGTCTTCAAAATAGGCTCGGATTTGTGGTTCAGCCTCCTCTCGGATCTCGAAATGGTCAATGAAGGTCTCGATGGCGTCTTCTAGAACCATGCCAGAGCGATCCAATCGGCGGATTTGGCGGGTATACTCTGATAACGGTTCCTTTAGATCGTCTTTGAGGTCTCCGAACTTTCCTGCCTCTGTTTTCCAATCTGGGTCTATTTGGGATGCATCTTCGGGTGCTTTGACCTCGTCCGAATTTTTCTCGTAGTTACAGTATTCACGGAGAACAAGCTCTGATATGTGGACTTTTCGTCGATCGTTGTACAAGGGATATGCTTCTTGGAACCAGCGATCGCTAAAGAAGGTAAGACCAAGCAGTGCGCTCGAGTCCAGAAAATAGTGTTTGGTCATTCCGTCCCAGTAAGTCGGTTAGCTAATGCTGTCTCGGCCAGTGCGTCCGCAGCTTCAAGCTCAACATTTGAAGCGGTTTTTTCGTCAAATCTCGCTTCCAGTGCTTCCTCTTCGATTCGGCGGAGATCGTTTCGGCTGGTTTCACGTGCAGCATCGAATGACTCGATATCGAGAGCCTCTAAGACGTCTTCCTTAGTCATTTCATGGCGGTGGTTCTCTGCTATGGTGAGCGAAAAAGTACGCCAGAAGGAGAGATTCGCGTTCATCATCCGGTCAATATTGAGTTCCGGCATGTGGATCTCCCTCGTCATTATCGAGTACCAGTCGAGAAGATCTGACTGGTGACTGGGGTGGCGGCTGACCGGGAAAGCATCGTAGACGGCGCCGATTGATTCGCGGATATCTTCGATACGGGGGTTCTCTTCGAGGAAATCGTTGTAGTCTTCGTGGCGTGTTGCCAACTGCTTATCCAGTTTTCTCCATTTTGGCTGCACGCTATACGGTGCATCTTGGTAGTTCAGGTCGGTAATGTACTCCAGCGAGTTTTCGTAGTACATGTCAAGGACGTCTGCGACGACAGTTCGAAGCTTTTCGATGTCGTCAGTGTGGTCGTCAATGGATGGTTGGACTTCTGGTCCGGGTCCTGAGCTGTCAGCTGCATCTGACGCAACAGCTCCGAACATATACCAGAAATAGGGCACAGTAATATCTAGTTCGCGACGGTTGGCTTCCTTGTGAATCAGGTAGAGAAGCTTGTTCACGGCCTTGGCCGGGAGGTCGTCGTACTTGTTTTCCTCCCGGATCAAGTTCACCACGGCGTCTAAAGCCGGGTTTGACATGTCGACTCTATTCCAACTCCGAGAATATGAGTTTTCGGGGTGGATTTTTGAAACATTGAGTCGATGCGCGGGAACTGATTTATAGCAAGAGAAAATACGTTGATACGTGCCTTACCGTTCTAAGAAGCGGGAAGCCCTCCCTCAAATAGGAACGGACTACGCCGATGCCGTCGAGGAATTTATGAACTCTCGAGGGTTCGAACGGCGGAGCCGAGCGGAAAACACAGGAGAGGAAGAAGACCTCATCTTCGACCCGAAACTAGGTAATAAGGCGTCCGTCGTTGCTGAAGCCAAGTACCGTAGTGAGGATTCCAAGTTCAGTCCGAACGATTACAAGGAAGGCTTTGCTGAACGGTTTCGGCAGTGGGAGGGCGGTGCGTATCAGGACTACAAGTTCCACATCTTCGTCTCTAACGTTTCGAATGAGTCTCTGTGGAAGGATCTGTTCTACCATATCAAAGAGGATGCCATTGAGTCGTTTTACTCGAAAATGCGCGACGAGGCCGACGGCGAATTGGCTGACTTTTTGAAGAGACATGGTCCTTCTATGTTCGCACAATTCGCACAGAACACGGTGGTCTGGGCTGGCTACGAACCCGGTGATTTAATTCAGATCGCTCATCGGGAACAAGCGTCTGATGAAGGAGACTACGAACCGTATCTCAAAGCCTACGAAGCGGAGCCGGAGTCTGGTGATTTAACATCAAATCTTCTGCGTATAACCTCTTTGCCGGAGACCTTGTATCGAATCCCAGCGGTGGAAGGAACCGATACTAAGTCCTTCTACCGACATCGGGACAACAAGAACAATCCGGTCGACTATCACGACGGATTCGTGTACTCACTGCTGTCGCCCGACGAATTAACGGACGATACCCTAGACTTCTGCAAAACCAGCGAGGTAGACAAGCTGGATTTCCGTTCGTGGGCAAACAAAGACGCTGACCCGTCCCAGGTTGATACCGCGAAAGCGTTGCTTCGAGGTTTGCTTACTATTGCAGCGATCGAAAACAACGCGTATGTAACCCGGAAACGAGGCGATGTCCGGGTTTACAAGATACACGGTGAAACCGATCTTGAACACGACAACAAGTGGATTACCCAAGAACTGGACGAACATCCTGAGATACGTCACCGCACTATCAGCATCCACGTGAAACAGTTCGATGGTGTGTACTACTACGCGTTCAGTCCTCGCCAGGAGTTTACTAGAGATGGGCGGATACCGGTGTCTGGCGAGCGGAAGAAGCAGCTTTCAGCTGATTTCTCACCTTCAGCATACCCGCAGAATCAACGCAAAATGCAGACTGTGGATATCTGGGAGGATATATTGAACCCGCAGCAGTCGTTGCTTCGGATGCAGCAGCCCAAGCCGCTTAGAGAGATTCGGTGGGAGCGCGTTCAGAACCTTACTATATCCGGTGTTCGACCGCCGGAAACGCCCGCAGAGCGCGATAAACTGATTGAGGAAAAGCTCAAGAAGGAGTCTGGATCGGAGGGAGGCCGCGACTGGTACAATATGATAGTTCAGGAGGGTGAACGATGAGTAACCAGGAGTTCCGTGTTACACGATTTGAGGAGCCAGAAATCCAGTTCTCGGAGGGATCCTCAACGTCTCCTAAGCGCGGCTTGTTCAGATACGGCCCACGTCTCAAGAACGCCGGTCATCACACAATCAATGTGGGTATCATCGGAGACAGAGACTCCATCCGGTTGTTAAATGATCTCTTCACCCGGATGGAGGGTATCATTCATCCTGATATAGAGGAGACTACAGGCGGCGAGGAGGACGATGAAGATGGAATAAGTATCAGTCCGTGGAAAATCCCATATCCTGGTGCCAATCCGGACTCTCCGCTTAATATCTCTATACGACTTCATGATCGGTGGAAAGCACCTCTCGGCGAAGACGTGTTTATGAGTCTGGAGGCAAAGAATACTGTCCGCGGTAAGATGGAGCAGTTTCTGGATGATCTAGAAGAAGATATCAGCTTCTTATCTGACGACGATCCTGAGCCTGATGTTCTCGTTATCTGTATCCCGTCGAAAGTGATGGATGAGTGTACGCCGGATGA
Organism: Haloarcula sp. MBLA0163; assembly: GCF_055632435.1. Classification (NCBI taxonomy): domain Archaea; kingdom Methanobacteriati; phylum Methanobacteriota; class Halobacteria; order Halobacteriales; family Haloarculaceae; genus Haloarcula; species Haloarcula sp. MBLA0163. The sequence continues at coordinate 2,521 of NZ_JBVMVV010000003.1, read as the reverse complement.
TCAGGATCACGCCAATGTCAGTGCTGATGGCAGTGACCTCCGTAACCGGATCAAGCTTATCGGAATGGAGAACGATATCCCAACCCAGCTTATCAAGCCCTCTACTCTTGAAATTAGTTCAGAGCAACAACGGGCATCTCGAGCATGGAACTTGACGGTCGGTATGCTGTACAAATCCCAGCGCGGTCATCCGTGGAAGACTAAGCATTTGGAAGAAGGTGCTTGCTACGCTGGTATTTCGTTCTACAAGGCCCGTGGCGACGATGACGAAAACGAGGTGCGGGCAGCTCTGGCTCACGTCTTCGCAAGGAAGGATTATAATATCATTCAGAGCGAGCCGATGGAGGATTTAAAAGAGGATAGGAACGGCCAGCCTCATTTGTCTGAGGAAGGTGCGAAGCAGGTTGTTGAACGGATTGTTGAATACTACAAGAAGCGGAACCGGGGACGGAAGCCAGAACGGATTGTATTGCACAAGACTTCGCCGTACTGGGAAGATGAAAGAAGCGGATTCATGGAGGGTGCAGGCGACGTCGGGTTGAAGGATTTCATCCACATCAAGACTCGGAACACCGGTATTCGGCTTTTTCCCGACGGTAAGTTCCCGCCGCTTCGAGGAACTCTGTTCAGCATCCCGGCTGAAGACCGGCATTTCCTCTATACCACCGGTTACACTCCTGAAATGGCGACCTATGAGGGAAGCAATATTCCCGAGCCGATAGAGATCCGTCCTGACAAGCAGTGCCAAAGCAACAGTGAAAAGATTTGCAAAGAGATTCTGTTTCTTACAAAGCTGGACTGGAATACATCTGATTTCGCTGTGAAGGTGCCTGTGACGCTCAAAGTTTCACGGAAGGTCAGTGATGTGCTTTCTGAAGAATACGCCGACCCCAAAGAAGCTAGCGCACAATATTTCTACTATATGTGACTACGGCTGAGGGAGAAACGATTAAACCAATCTGGAGGGGGCAGAGTATAGGAAAATGTCTTCCTCGATACTACAAATAGGGATCTCGTTATAGTCATCTTGTCAGCTGTTGGTACTTCAGAGTGAGATTTCTCTCCATCCGAAACATCAGAAATAGCTACGTCTGGTAAGACACCGTAGCGAGATTCTGGATCGCTTCGAGGCCATCTCCTCTGACATTTTTACCAATAAAAAGTTGGATCCGTACCCGAGGTTGTGGCTGCGCGCGCAGCGACCGCAGGGAGCGAGCACGGAGCGGTGGGTGGGGCGGCGGGGCTTGGGTCGGTCCGGCACACACAAAAAAGAGGGCGCTCAGCCCCCTACTCTTCCCACCAGCGACGGTCGCGCTCTGGGAAGACGATCATACTGTCGTAGGTCACGGCGAGTGAGCACCGCCCCTCGTACCAGTTCTTCTTGACCGCCCGCATCCGGACGGTGTCACCTTCTTGGACGTAGGCCGGCTCTGACTTGCGCCACGAGGTGAACTTGATTTTCTCGGTATCATCCGTGATCAGGCCCACTTGAGCGATCTTCGGACTGGAAGCATCCCAGAGCTGGATGACTTCTCCTTCGATGCTCACCTCATCCGTCTGCACGTCCGGGACGTCCTCGATCGGGCAGATGGCGCCGGGGGCCGCCTTGAGCGCGTCCATCGTGTCGAACACTGCTCTGGTGATGTCCTGCCCCTTGGCGACCCGCTTTGCGAGTGCCCGCGAAACGGCTGCTCGACTGTGACCGGTGCGAAGCCGCTGTGCCATCCGGTCTGCTTCCTGGTTTACCTTCGCCAGCTCCATCCGGGAGAGGCGCTCGCGCGGATCCGTCCGCTCGGGGGTGCGTTCCTCCCGCTTGCGCTGCCGCCGTTCGGTGACGACCTCGCGAGTTCGCTTCGCCCGCCCATCTTGGGTGCCGAGTTCCGCCTGGGCGCTGATGTGTTCCAGTTCGGCTTCCCGGGCGCGAATCTTCTCTTCCTGCGCGAGGGGCAGGTGCGAGAAGTCCTGGACGATGCCGTCTGGGTGGTTGGAATCCACCTTCGCTTGCTTCTCCTGCTGGACCGTCGCCCGGAACTCCGGCTGATCGTCAACGACCTCGAAGCCGTCCTCATCGACGCCGGCGTCTTCGGTTCGTTCGAATGCCTGTTCATCGACCGTAACGACCTTGCGACTCGAGCTGTTACTGGACATTGGAGTCTCAGTGCTCCGAAGGCGCTCGCGCGCCGCCACCGCGATGCCCCAAACATCGCGGTCTTCCGACGATGTCGACGTCCGATAGCACCGACTGCGCGCTCTCGCTCGCGCCTTCGCGAGCGCCCTACCGGGCGCGAGCGAGAGCGCGCCCGAGCGCGGCGACCCCAACCAGCACCGCGCGCCGACCCGCCCGGAGCGAGCGGCCAGCGGAGTAAGCGTGGGGGGTGAGCAGCCACGCCGCGCAACCCCTCGCGCTTACCCGCTGGCGTCGAGACCAGATTCATTTTAGCCCGGCAGTCCGCCCGCTACTGCAGGCAGACCGCCCGGAATGGTCGGTCGCGAGCGACGCGAAGGGCGGCAGCGGCGAGCG
>NZ_JBVMVV010000002.1:0-15258 GCF_055632435.1 Haloarcula sp. MBLA0163 | reverse complement strand
GCCATATGAGGAGAATAGCGTTCCGGAAGGCGCGAGCTGTCTCCAGATCGGCTTCCGACGGGACATCAACGAACCGCCACCACATCGGGATCGCGAGTCGAGATGTATTATTATGTGCGCCTTCGTACACCGACCACTCTTCGGTCCGTTGTTCGGCATTTCCTCCACAGTCGTCAGCATGCCCTACAGCGAAAGCGGGATGATTACGTGCTCGTCGGCAGACATCGGCGTACCGTCCCAGTAATTGGCCTTCAGGGGTGAATGGCAGTTCGGCTTCATCGGTGTTTGGAAAGTCGCCGTCCGAGAGGCTCTTGGCTTCCTCATATAACAGCGTTCGCGGGCGTCGTCCCTGTTGTCTCCTGTTGGCTGGATCGAGCCAAGCCCATTCTATCCGCGGTCCGACCTGCACGCCTAGGTGGAGGAGGAAGTTCAGCAACCAGTATTCATCTGGCGGAGTCTCGGGACCCTCTCTCTCGGTCGTCGGATGGGGACCCAGCTTGGAGCGAATCTTCTCCGGTGAGGCGAGCGTAGGTGCTTCTTCTGCACGGAACTCCTCGGCCAAGTCTACCGCCATCGCCCATCGTCGAAAGTCATCCGCTCGAGCAGCATCCGATAACCGATTTTCCTCGAAAGTATCATCGACTCGCTCATCTTCGAGTGCTTCGGCGACTAGCTGGAACTCTTCGACCCAGTCTTGGCCGAACGATATCTCGGCCGCAGGTTTCGATTCCGATCCCGCCGTCGGGAGTCGTATGTAGTCAATATACCTCTCCCGCAGGAAGTTCTCATCCTCGATTGCGTTGAATTTCTTCCTTCCAGCAGGTCACCGATTCCATTCGTGTCGACAGATACAGAGAAATCCGTGTGGTAGTGTAATCCCTGGTATGGAAGTGGGTTGAACAGCTCTGCGCTCGTCTCTTCCCTGCGGGCGGTCTCAACGTATCCCTTGTACAGATACTCGAGAGCCTCATCTTCGTTTTTGGGCCGCTGCTCCTCTCTGTTCGGATACCCACCGAGTTCGGAGGCAACCCGACGGTAGATATCCGTGTCACCATCGAACTTGGTCGTATCCCATTCCTCCGCGTTGTCGTCAAGAGCACCATACCAGGACTCCACGTAGGGAACGAGGAAGACGTCGAATGTCGAGGGGGGTGGGCCGATTCGTCGGTCCGTTTCGGATGAGTCCTCATAGAAGACCGTTCTGTTGATGCCTGAGTCGCTATTCCTGTTCTTCGCCCGGACCAGATGGCCGATTTCCTCTATGCCTGATCCTTCGGTAATCTCTTTGCTCGAATCTGACTCCTGTCCACTATAATCCAGTGCTGGAATAACCGGGATCTGACGCTTACCCAGCTCTATTGCCGCAGTCGATTCATCGCCCGTCAACCGTTGGGTTAGTGTTTCGAAGTACTTGCATGCCGGTTCCGGGTCATCGATCTCCACCGCGACCTCCTCGTTTCCTCCTGTATCGGCACCGGTTCCCCAGATTTGGTCCAACACCGAGACGAGGTTGTCGTCACCCCCTCCACTAGCATCGTCGCCGGGATTCTTGTCCAGTAGTGTTGACACGCCGATGCGAGCCGCAGCTGTTCGCAACTGATCTCCTGGTAGTCTTCCCTGTTTTCTGGCCGCAGACAGCCATACTCGGCCGTTCTCGACGACGGCTTTCTTTGGTAACCGGTCGTGGGACCACTCTCCATTCTTTTTGAGGTATTCACGCACTGGCTCGAACGCTTCTAGACGGAATTCTGAATCGAATGCCCCGAGGTTGGAGTCGGCGACCTCAAGCAGCACCTGTCCGGGTTCCGCTTCGGCGCCCCCGAACGTGGGAACACATGGAGCGGCTTCGAGCTCATCGCACAGTTCCTCGACGAACGTTGAGACGGCGTCCTGCCGCCTTCGACTCGTCTCTGTACCGCTCGATTCTGTCGCTCGCAGTGGCATAACGAGCCAAGGTAGCCAATCCCTGAGTTCAGATTCTCCATCCAGAATATCCTTCACCGTCTCGAGCACGAACTCTTGGAGGATACCGTCCATCAGCAACTCTTTGTTCCTCTGATGATCAGAGTCCAAGTTCTGCCTGTCCATCTGTACCTCGAACGGAGCGTGTACGATGAACGGGAAGGGGGTGTTCTCGTCCTCGATCGGATAATAAAGGTGGAGAGGTTGTGGGTCCAGAGACATCCCTTTATTTGGTTGCGGCCGTTCATAGAGAACCTTCAGAAGATTCTCTTCATCCTCTTCAGTCGAGGAGTTGCTCCACGCTTTCGTGTACAACTCGAACTCTGATTCGGACTCGGATTCCGGATCGGGCTCTGATTCGGTTCTCGTCTCTGGATGGACTGTTACCTGCTGTGACTTCATCAAGTCGCTTCCGGCTACGGTCGAACATTCTCCGTTCGATATCTCGTAGTGGTAGCTCTCGCAGGGAACGCTTTCCTCATCGGTGATACGAACGAGGTCGACATTTTCGACCTCTTCCAGCAGAATCAGTACCTCTGCGGTGATGGTCTCCTCACATTCCTCCCAGATCGCCTCGTTCCGCTGCTCATCACCGATCTCAGACGTGCGTTTTTTTCGCCATTCTTCGACCGGCAGTTCGATATCTGAATCCCCATCGGCTTCTACACCGATGGCGTCTTCAAGAAGAGAATTCCAAGCTTCGTCAGTGTAATCGACCGTGACAACGGTGGTATACCGCTCTTCAGAGACGTGGTCGGTAAGCTCTTCGCTCGTCGAGATGTTCGAACCCTCCCGTCCGAGAAGGGTATTCAGAATTGCGTCGTCTTCCGTCTCATCTCTGACTACTGGGTAGCGGAACGGCGATAGTTCTGGGAGGTCGGTAAGAACCTTACGAGGGCTCGGGGGCCTGTTACTCGGGCTCTCTCCGACAATGTCGCCGGCGTCGGGCCACCCCTTGCTATCCCTAAGTAGCGGGTGGTCCGCTCCCTCGGAATCGATTCTGTCGACCATCGCCTCGAGGTACCGGACATACCCCTCAAAGGTCTCGTCCTCTCCCAGTTCTTCCGCGATTCTTTCTTGGAGGTCTGTCGAGTCAGCCTGTATGACCTCCAGATATCGACGCGCCAGCATTGCCCACGCGTGAGCAGCAGTAAAGTCTACGGAGAGATGCTCCTCGGTGGCCTCTTCCGAGACAGCTGAGTGGATGCCGAATCGATTTCCAAGAGCCATAATCGACCGCATACCGACGCCTTTCTCACCGATTGTCTCATTATCAGCTTTCCCCTTACCGAGACGTCTCACACGATTGAGAATCTCCTCCTCATCGAGACGGAACCGTTGACCGGTATTGGCGACGTACAGCGTTTCTGGACCAACGACCACCGCAACTGAGCCCTCACGTTGACCATTATCGTCACTACGTCCTTTTCGTATGGCGTCACGAGCATTCTGTACGAGTTCTAAAACGGTACGGTTCTGGTGGGCCTCCGCAGTCATCCGGGAACCGGTCGCCAACTCTGTCTGGTTACTCCAGCTCTCCTCATTTAGAAGTGCGTGTGAGAGATTTTCATAACACGACTCTTCGATAGTTTCACGTAATTCCTTCTTGGTGGCCGCAGCATCCGAATCGGTCTTTCTCCCACCTGCTGACATTCTATAAACCTCGTTGGGAGAGTGGGATTAGTCCTTTGGGGTCTCTCAGTTCCTGTCCCAGTTCTCAGTCGATGGATACGACCTGGCAATATGCGATATCGGTCGCAAAAGGCGTCCCAACAGCATCGATTTTAGCGCCGCCTCGACAGCCCCGTACTCCTGCGTCTGAAACCTAATGTGCGGTTTTCGTGTCTCTTAGTGATCGCTGGATCGCTCCAAGCCGTCTCCAAGATATGACCACGGATTCCGACCTCATCTGACATTCCAACTCACCCTTACGACCCCGTGATAGTCCCATCTGTGAATGACTCGCGCGCTGTATACAGCGCGGCTTCAACAACCTATCAGCAACTTCGGATTTCAACCGAGTCATAAGGCGTCTACTCACCGAACGAAACGAACTGTTTTGCCCTTTCAAGTGAGGATTGCGCCTCGTCCCGATCCTCTTGATTCGACTCTTGCTCGAACTGGCGTTCTTCGAGAGCAGCCTCTAGTCGATCACGTTCGGAGCGGACGGTTGCGAGCTCCGATTGGAGCTGGTCAACCTCCGCTTCCAGATCCTCGATTCGCTCCGATTTCTCCTCCAGTTCAGACTCGAGACGTTCCACCTTCGCTGTCAACAGCCGGTTCTTTTCGCGAAGATGAGCCCGGTCCAGGTCGCCCGCTGGCTCATCGCTCGTAGGAGACTCGACGGATGACTCCGATTCACCGTCAGCTCCGTCCTCATCGGGCGTGACTGGGTCTCGACCGTGGTTCAGGCCAGCGTCTTCGATGGCTTTCAGTGTCTCATTGTATGTTTCGTACCCTGGGAACCCCTCGTAGGTTCCATCCTCTCCCTCGCGATCGACAAATGCGTCCTTGGGACAGACCTTGAGCGCGACAGCCGCCTTCCGAACGGCCCAGAAAGGCATCTGGTCGTAGGTTCCGCCGTCGACGCGGTCTGACCCGGCCTCCGGGATCCACACCGGAATGTCGTAGCCGGCACTCCGCAGTTCGTCGACGGCAGCCCAGTAGTCCTCCCCGTCGAGGGCCGCGTCGGCGTCGGAGAGAATCCCCGTCGCAAGCGCCATCAGTTTCGCCGGCCCGCCGCCGGCGTTCACCTTCGAATCGCCGAAGGTGTTGGCCTGTTCGTCGACGAAACAGGACTGCCCGCTTTCGCTGTGGCGCCAGCACGGGTCGAACTGTGGCCGCGGCTGGTTGGGATCCGTATCGTAGGCATCGCTCGCGTAGTGGCGGGCGATCTCGCCGATGTCGATGTTCTCGACGGTCTTGTAGACGTCTTCTTTGAAGGGCGTAATGGGGCGGCCTTCGAGGGTGCCATCGAGTTCTTCCAGCCGCTCCTCACGTCGCTGGAGTGCCGCCTCACGCTGGCGCTGTCGCTCCCGTTCCCGCTCGCGCTCCGCTTCGACCCAGGCCTCCAGCGTTGTCCGCCACCCGTCGTGGTCCTCGTAGAGATCCGTCCAGAGCGCCGCGACCAGCGAGTCGACACAGTCCGTGTGCTCGACCCGTGTGAAGTCGTCGGCCCAGTTGACCGCCTGCTCGATGAGGACGTTGTCGACGGTCTCGAACGGACGGAGCTCGTAGCGGACGTCGTCGGTTGCGATGGGCGTGACGACGGCATCGTGATCAGCATGCACCGACAGCGGCGGCTTGTACTGCCGATTCTTGTTGTTCACCCAGTCGGGCTGGATGACGTCGCCGGCGCCGTCGATCCGTTCGTTCACGCGGGCCTCTGCCTCCTGGAGCCACGCGTTCGAGCGGTCGAGGAACGCATCGAATACCCGTTCGAGCGCATCCGGATCGTCGCTGAAATGGTCCGCAATCGGGAGCGTGGCCTCCGGGGCTCCGAAGACGTACGCTCCCCCGACGGAGTCCAGCGCATACACCGCGTCCCGAGACCCGTAAAGCGTCGCGTACTCCTCGATGTAGGCCTCAAGCGTTCGCTCGACGAGGGCACGCGTGTCGGCATCGAGGTCACCACGCTGCGGCTTGATGTCGTCGGCGAGGTCGATATCACCCCAGGCGGGAACCGCCCGGAGGTCGGCATATCCAGGGGTCGGAGGCTCATCCTGCCAGACGGTCGTCCCCTCAGACTCGTCGTAGCGACAGGGTTCCCACTGCTGGAAGGCCGACGGCGTCTTGTAGGTGGTGACGGCGTAGAGTGTCCGGTCGAGGCGGTCGTGGATCTCGTCGTAGTCACGATCGAGACGGGCAACCCGCCCGCGCCGGGGATACCCGGCCTTGATGGCCTCGACGTCGTCGTGGTCACGTTTGATGTACCACCCGACGAAGTCGTTCAGCCCGATAGTCGGGTAGTCCTTGACGGTCGCCAGCGCCTCGTAGACGGGTTTGGCACGACGGTAGTGCTCGCGGATGGCTGCTTCGGAGAGCGTCATCTCGTGTGCTCCTGCACCTCCTGAGCGGGAGCGAAGCAACTACGCACTAGCATCGCTCGATTCCTCCTGGTCGCCGGCGTCGGCCAGCTCGATTCCGACGTAACAGCGCCGCGTCTGGCCGTCCAACCACTTCTTGTCACGCTCGAACTGAGCGTGGTCGCGAAGAGTCCGTGTGAACCGATTTTTCGGCTTCACCTCGTACTCCCCGGCCGCCGCATACTGCTCGTACGCATCGTACACCTCAGCGACCGCGACGACCCCGTCGTTGGATTCGGTGAGGCGGTCCCTGACGAATGCCTGAATGCCGTACGGGTCCGCCTCGTCGTCTTCTTGCGCGTCGGAATCGGTCGAGTCATCCGGGGATTCCCCTGCCGGATGGAGCGTCCCGTCCTGGATTGCGTCCACGAGGGCCGAAATCCCGGTGAATGTCTCTGTGCCTGGCGTGTGGATGTCGAGCGTCTGGTCGTCCCCGACAGTCGCAATCGCATACGAGCGCTCCGTATAGTCCGGAACGGGCAGGTCGGTACTGGGCACGAACGGGCGCTTGACGGGCACCCAGTCCGATTCGAACGCCTCACGTGACTCGTAGGACTCGGGCAGTTCCCCCGGCCTGAAGACGGTGTAAGTCTCGCTCTCGGCATCGTAGCTGTACGTCGCCGGGAACTGGTCTTTCGACACGGCGTCGAAGGAGTCGATCCGGGCGTGTTGGTCCCCGGCACTATCCTCCAAGACGAACGCACCGTCCCGCTCGAACCAGCGGGTGTGACGACTACCACCGGTGGCCGGTCGGACGGCCGTCACCCCATCCGCGGCTCGCGCACCGCCGTTGAATATGACGTTGTGGTTCATCGTATACAGCCGCGTCTCACCGGAGGAGAGCTGATTTCGTGGCTCATCGAGAATCTTCGCGAGCCGGTCGGCAATCTCGTCAGCTGGTTGATCGTCGTGGTCTGCGACGACGAACAGCGGGATTCGGTCCTGTTCCTGGGCTTTTCGGAGGTTCGAGAGGACCTTCGCCGGCCGGACGTGGGTGGTGGTTTCGACTTCGACCTGGAGCTCCCAGTCGAGGTCCGAATGCGTCGCGATGGCGTCAGGGCGGGACTCACCGTTCTGATCGAGGACCTCCACGGAGAACTCCGCCGCTGCGAGCGCCCGCTCGACCGTCTCGAGCACTGCATCGTGGTGCTCGCCCCCGCCGGTCGGTGATGTCGACGTATCGGGTGTGGCTGCCTGCTCACCCTCGTCTGTGAGTCGACACTGCACCGACGTTGCCCCGTCCGGGAGATCGACCTGGATGAGCGAGGACGCCTCCCGCACTTCTGGTAGTGTCTCGTAGCCCTGCGCCTCGATAGTGCCTTCCTCGATGCGCGAGAGCAGTTCCTCGTCGACGTCCTCGACGGACACCCAGCCGTTCGTCTCGCGGACGTCGTTCGACAGTTGGACAGCGCGGATCGCCCGAGCCATCGCGACCTCCAACGGCAGGTCGTCGGTGTTCTCCAGAGCGACGTCAGTCGCCGCGTCGCGGCTCTCCACGGTCGTCCCGCCGGCAACCCCGTACTCCTCGCGGGTATGCTCGTGGACGGCCTCCAGAGCGTCTTGGAACCGCTCTTCCTGCGCCCCGGTCATAGGCTGCTCGCTATCGGGATGCCCGGGCGGAATCGGGAGGGGTTCGATACTGAACGGGTCGGGGCCGGTTTCGCCGAACTCAGGACTCGGGAGCTGGGCGATCCACTCGCCACGCGGGAGTGAACTGATCCGATTCTTGAACTCGACGGGATCCATCGCCTCGTGTGAGAGTGCCTCGGCGATGTCGGCGTCGACGGCGATCTTCCCGACGAGCGGACTGCCGATGTTGTTCAGGACGTTCAGGTAGACCTCGCGGTTACCAGCCTCCTTCATCTGCTCGGGGAACTGCGTCACGAGTTCGATGGATAGCCGGAACTCCCGCCCCTTTTCGAGCAGCGTCGTCAGCGTGTCCGAGACGACGACCGATGACGCTTCGTCGATGAGCAGGTTCGCCACGTAGTCGTCCGGCTTGCGGGCCAGCTCGTCGCCGTCGCGACGCTTGACGGCGTCGTAGAGTTGCGTCAGGATGACGCCGGTCATCACCCGGGCGGCCTCGTCGCGGAGATCGCCCAGATCGAAGATGACCACCTTGTCTTCGTCGAGGAGGTCGCGGAAGTCGAACTGTGACTCGGTGTTGTTGAAGATTCGCCGGAGGTGAGCGTCCTGCGTGATGTAGTCCATCCGATTACTGATGCCGCTCACGACGTTCGAGAACGTCGCCGGGTTCGAGCGCAGGTGTCGCTCCAGTTTCTCCGCGACTTGCGGGTCACTCGCCCGTGGCGCGTCCTCCGGCGTCGGGTCCGGAGGGCCGGCGGCGTGGAACTGCGTGACTGCGTGTTCGAGCTGGTCGTGAGTGAAGTAGTCCACGTCCTGCCGGAAGTGCCCGTTTTCGAGGCCGTACTCCTCGTCGTACATCGCCTTGATGAGGTACTTGATGAGCGTCGGCGAGGCGATGGCGTCCTCGTAGCGCTCCGGCCCCATCACGAGTTTGATGAGCTCCTCGTAGTGGTCGGCCTTGTCCTGGATCGCGTCGACGCGACGGACCCCATCCTCCAGCGCCGGCGTGATGTCGAAGAACGCGAATCCGGGCAGGATATCGGGCACCGAGAAGTGTAGGACGTTCTCCTCGAGGTCGTCGGTGCCGAAGCGCTTCGCGTGAGCCCGCATATAGTTCTCGGGGAGGTTCCCGCCCTTGGAGTCGATCAAGAACACGGGGCCCGTGGTCTGCTCGTACAGGGAGAGCGCGTCGTTGATCAACGCGACTGATTTGCCGGCGCCGCTCTTCGCGAACCGGCCGACGTGGAACGGGAGTAGATGCGGGGGAATCCGCATCGGCTCCGGCGTCGGTGTGCCGTCCTCTCCGAGACCGCGGCCGATTGCCATCCCAGCGTCCGTGAACGCATCCATGTGGTCCTGCGCCGGGAGTGGCAGGGGCGTCCGGCTCTCGGGTTCGGCGTCGGATCCCCGCCCGCCCTCGGTCGTGAGCTCGGTCGCCGGCGGGACGACCACGAAGTTCGCCAACTCACCCGGCCCCAAGACGAGATCGGGGCGGGTTTTCCGCCAGCTTCCCTTGGTCGTCAGGCTGGCATTGAAGACGCGGTCGGCGTGTTTCTTAGCCCGCCGACCCTTTCGGAGCCCGCGGCGGACGCGCTTCGGTCGGAGCCGATAGTGGGGCCCGTTCAGGTGGTCAAACACGGACCCGATATCGTCGAGGCGGTGGTCGACGCGCTCGCGCTGTTGGTCGGTGGCCACGAGCGAGAGCGCCCGCATATTCACCGTGAACGTATGCTGTGGCTCTTTCTCGTCGATGGCCTCGACGCGCTCCCGACCGCCAATGTCGAGGTATCGGCGCTGGCGGCCGGTGTTCGAGGGACTCTGTGGTTCGTTCTCCGTGTTTCCGAGGAGCTCCCCGAGGAACCAGTCGACGATCCGGTCCTCGCCCTCGCGGAGTTTCCGCTGGCGTTCCCGTGCCTCGTGCGTCCAGTCCGGCTTCCGCTGGAAGAGCACCTGAAACGCGATCGGGTGTTCGGCGCGGGTCAGCTGGTCGATGAGTGATGCGAGCGGTGCCCGTGCGTTGTCATCGTCCTCGCCTTCAGTCTCCGTGAACTGCGGCAGCGTCGTCATCCAGTCTTCGCGTCGGGCCGCCTTCCCACACCAGGTGATTCCCAGCGGTGTCGTCTCCTCGACGCTCGGGGGCGTGTGATCTGGTTGCTGCCGGACCTCGGGCTCGGAATCGGACGGTGGGCTCGTCCTCAGATCGTCACTCGACTCGGTCCCGAACAATAACTCAGCGTCGTCGTCTGCCGATGTAGTGCTCTCAGAAACCACGCTCCCACCGTCGCCGACTGGCTCTTGGCGTGTAGCATCGAAGAGCGGCGCGGGGTCCGCATCGGAGTGCGGGTCATCGAAGGCATCCTCAGATGTCTCAGTATTCTTCTCGGGACGGTCATCGTCCCCAGCACCGCTATCGTGAGCTGGATCTGCTGTCGACGGGAGCAGTTTCGCTTCCAGGTCAAGGGTAACCCGCTCGAACGTCACAGTCGGTGGATACAGCGTCCGGAGGCGCTCCTCGAAGGCATCCATCCGCCGGTCGGCGCCGTAGTAGAACTCGACCGGCTCGTCTGCGCCCTCGCTCACTGCGAGGAATTCGAACACCGGCGGCGTATCGCCGAAGGGCCCGATACCCTTGAGAAGTCCATCGTTGCCGGCATCAAGGCCGTGGAGGCCGGCGAGCTGGCGAACCACAGTCTCCGGTGCGAGATCACTTCGGGACGGCGTAATCCGGATGTACTCGTCACCGCTGTTCGCAGCCGTGGGGTCTGACGGACGCTGCTCAGTCATCCTCCTGAGAGGCAGTGCTGGTTGGGTCACCGCCGTCGGCCCGAGCGCCGGCGGGGCGACTGTCCGGGCTCGTTACGCTCGCACTCGACTCGGGCTCGAGCTCGGCCACGTCAGCAGCGCCGCCGTCGATGACGTGGGCCTCGTAGTCACTCGCCCGAATCCGGAGCGGGAACCAGCCCTCCTGGTCGATACCGACGAGCGCCTCCGAGTAGCCGTCCTCGTCCTCACCAGCCTTCGCGGAGGTGACCCAGTTCACCTGCCGCTCGCTGAGGTCGAACCACTTGGCGATCTTCTCTTTCTCCTCGTTGACGCGGTGGAGGACAGTCAGCGAACAGAGGTTCGCGATGGTGCGTGCCTCCGGCGTCAGCGCGAATTCACCCCCCGTTTGCGTGATGAATTCGAGGCTCAGATCGAAATGCCGGCTGTGCCGGACGGCCGTCTCTAGGAAGTCCAGCGAGACGGCGTCGTTCATCAGGTAGTGCGCCTCGTCGATGCAGAAGACGACGCGCTTGTCAGTCTGCTTGACCCGCTCGTAGACGCTGTTGAACAGCACCTGCATCATCAGGCTGGTCTCCGCCCGGCCACGGGTGCCCTCCTCCTGGTGGAGATCGAGGTAGATGACCTTCGAATCGAGGTCGAACTCGGAGGGACGAGCAAGGTTCTCGAGTTCACCGCCCTCACGGAATGAGGGCCGGAGGTCCTTGAGGAGCGACTGGGCATCCGACTGGACGGCTTCTTGCTCGCCTTCAGTGACGTACCCGTACTCCTCGGGGTCTTCAACTATCTCCTCGAGGACCGTGATGACGTCGTGGATGGTGGGCGAGTCCCGGGTATGCGTCTCCGGGTCGCGGGTGATCCCGCGCTTCTCGTAGGCTTCCTGGACGGCCCGCCGGAGCGTCTGGTTGCGCTCGCCGAGCGGGTGATCCGCGACGTGCTCGAAGAACGTCGCGAAGAAGGTCATCACCCAGTTGATCTGCTCGCCCCACGGGTCGATGTCGTCGACCTCCTGCAGGACGTGGTCGGGTGTCGGCTTGATCTCCAGTGGGTTCAGCCCTCGCCGGCCACCGACCGTGATGCGCTCGCCATCGAGCGCCTCGTTGACGCCGGCGAACCCCCGCATCGGGTCGAGCATAATGACGACCGTATCCTCGTCGAACATCGCCCGCCGCACCAACCGAAGCTTCGTCGCGAAGGATTTGCCCGCGCCGAGCCGGCCGATAACCATCATACAGTAGCCGGTTTGCCGCTTGAAGCGGTCGAGGATGAGGGGACTCGAATTCAGCGCGTACGTTCCGTACTCGATGCCGGGTTCCGCAAACGCACCGGAAACGAAGGGGAACATCGCGCCGACAGCTCCACCGAGCATCGGCGTCTTGCTGTCGAGCGTCTCGTTGAACTGATCGAGAGCGATGGGGCTCGCCGACGTGAAGGTCTTCAGCTGTGACCACCGTGGCGTCACCGGCGTCAGATTCGCGGGGGCCTGTCGGGCTGTCGTTGACACCGACTCGGCGTCGATATTCTCGCGGTCGTCGCCCCGGACCGTGAGATACATTGAGACGTCGAACGCCTGCATCGTTGTGTTCCGGAGGACGTCGTACATCTCCTGATGGTCCTCGAGGTCTTTTTCGACCCCCCGGGCGCTCGCACGGTGTTTCTCGGTCAGGTACTCATAGTCGGCTTCGAGGTCCTCGATCTTGTTCTCCAGCGAATCCAGCGTCTCTCGCGTGTCGCGAGGGTCGATGTGGATGCTGACATCCGTCTGCTGGGTCTCGGCGGCTGCGTACAGCTTTTCGAGGAAGCCGTCCATCGGCGCATCGGGGTACTCGCCGACCCACAGGCTCTGTGCCCACTGGGTGTCGGTCCTGAGAGCGCTGGGCGTTCGCTCGATACTCGACGGCGAGACGACGGTCTGATGGATTTCAGGGATGCCGTCGACCGCCTCCCCGTCGGCCTCGTAGTCCACGGTGAGCCGTGATTCAGCATCATCTTCCTCCTCTTCATCGGTGGCCTTGTCTGCGGTGGCCTCGGCGTCAGTTTCTGAACTATCCGAGCTGGTGAAGGGCAGCAGGTTTCCAATCATGGTTTGTTGATGACGGGGGACGTGCGGAGCACCTGTTCGGGGTCGCCGTACTCGATTTCCGTACCGCTCCAGTATTCCGCGATAAGGCGGGTGAGTTCGGCCGCTTCGACGGGGCGCGTGTCACACCCCTCGATGCCCCGCAAACCGCGCTCGACCCGCCGGCGCCGCTCGTCCAGTTCCTCGAGCATCGCGGCTCGCTCCTCTTCCTCCGGTGGCGCCGTGACAATCTGGACGAGGATGCCCAGCACGGGGATCCCAGCGAGCTTTTCGAGGAGGCTGGCCCGTTCGTACCGGACCTCCTCGGGCCGCACCGGGATCAGGACGTAGTGGTCGCGGATGGTCATCTGGCGCTGCGCCAGCTCTCGGTCGTACCAGTCGACGTAGTGCTCGATGAGCGCCTGGAGTTTCTCGTTAGATTTGACGTCGGGGTCGCTCAACCGGTCTTCGTAGCGGCCGACATACTCGTCGGCGGGGAACGCCTGCGTCGTCGAGTAAATCTGGATCGGGAACTCGACGGTCGTATTGACGAAGTCCTGGAAGGCCTCTGCCTTCTGGGCCCACTCCTCGTCGGTCGCGAGCGCCATCGTCGGTGGCGACACCTGCACCGCGCCGACGAGGGCCCGGTCCGTCCGCTCGATGGCGTCGTGTCGCGGGTAGACGCGCTCGACGTGTGTGTACTCCTTCGCCTCCTCGTGGGCGATCTCCGTCTCGCTGCGGTGGAAGTTCACGAACAGGCCGAGCCAGTCGAGACTGTTTGTGTAGCCTGGCGTGAGGTAGACGAACAGCCCACCGAAGGCGATCGCAATCGCTGCGAGGGGGATTGTGAGGGCAGACACCGGGATGCCGCGGACCGTGAGCGACGGTGGGATAACGACCTGCGTCACCAGGACTACCAGGACACCGGGAAGGCCCGCAACGGCGAGGTCCGTCAGGGAGTACTTCCCGAGGAATTGGGTGTCGGTACCGAGCGACTTCGGAATTCGTTTCGCGGGGTCAGTTGCGGAGCTCATGGGTTACTGGATGTATCGGGGCGGGTCGTCTCTCGACTCGCGATTCCGGTTCCGCGGCTGCGGGTCGCGGAGAGCCTCGTCCCGCTCGAACTCTCCGCTCCCGTCGTTGCCACCACCATCCCCGCCAGAGCCCTTACTGGCGGTCGAGCCACCACCGCTGCCACCGGAGCCGCCTTGCCCGCCGTCTCCGCCGCCGCCGTCCGAAATCGCCTCGCGAAGACGGGAGCCGGTCGTGTTGAGGCGCTGGCCGGTCGCGTGCGCTCTGGAGTCACCGGAGTTCAGGACGTACTGCCCACCGCTCTTGACCGCCGGCTCGTCGCGCACTCCCCGGACGAAGTTCTTTCCGCCCTGTTTCGCCGACTGGAGCCGTTCCCGGCCTCTCGACAGCCGCCCACGAGCCTTCTGCGCCGAGACGTGCCGAGCAGCCCGATCGGCGATGAAGAACAGAGCCCCGCCTGCCAAAGAGGATGAAAGGCGACGCCACGGCAACCAGTGGGATGATGAGCGCCGTCAGCCACGCTCCGAACTCGCCGGCGGAAGGGCCGATGCTGGTCCCGAGGATATCGCCAAGCCGGAACAGAAGAGCGACTGGAACCGTCATAAACAGGAACGGCACGTAGAATCCCGCGAGCTTCTTCATGAACTTCGAAGCCAAGGCGAAGGGACCGACTCCCGGAATCCAGAAGACGATGAGCAACGGCATCAGGAAGACGAACAGGTAGAGCGCGAGGTGACGAGCCAAATAGATCAGACCGATGAGAACGAACAGGATGAAGTTCGTCGACAGGGCGACGACTGTGCCGAGGACTCCCATCGTCGAGAACGACAGGGTCTGGAAGAGGGTAATATCGGAGACGGAGGGCACAAGGAACCCCGCCAAAGCGTCCATAAACCTGAGCGAGAGTGCTGCGATCCACCACCACGACAGGATGCCGAGCAGCCCCGAGAAGGCGCGTTTCTTCAGCTTCGAACGATGGTAGCCGTTGAACAGGTGGCTCGTCGACTCGAGGAAAATCACAATTCCAATAGAGAGTCCATACAGCGTGAGGGTCAGCGGGATCATCGTCTCCCAATAGAAGTCGTAGATTCGAGGCCAGGCACCGTTCGAGGGAGCACTGAAGACAGAATCGGGATGTGGGGTTCCCACGACAGTTCGCAGAACAGCATCGCCGTGATTCTCGATAACCGTCCGAATAGGGCTGAACAGAATCCGGAGTAGTTCCTGAATCGCCCCGATGATGATATCACCGAGGGCACCACCGTCGCCGCCTCCGTCGCTTTGTGCAGCCACTGGAGCTGGTCCGAGAACAAGTAATCCGACGAGACCCGCGACAGCCGAGACCACTCGTCGACGAACCCTACGCATCGTCACCACCACCAGGTAGTAGTTCGATGTCGATGTTCTTGCAGGGATGCTGGACGGCGGCCTGGTCATCGATGTGGTAGCCGCCGGTTAGATCAGCGCGAATCGGCTGTTCAACATCACCGTGCGGGTTTGGACGACTACGGTCAACTCGACAGAACCGCCCTCGCACGAAACCGAATCGTCGTCACTGATGATCAGCACTCCACGTCCCTTCAGGAATCTCTGCTCGGTGTTGGGCTGAAGGAACTCCTCTTGTGGATCCTGTGGACGTTCAAACCTCGTATCGGCGACCCCATCTCCTTCGATAACCTCCGGCGCATTCGAGTACGGGCAACACACGTGATGCGGAGAGGGTGCGATCTCTCACGCGGAGCGACAAGGGGG